>JAGFIT010000076.1 GCA_024103385.1 Vicingus serpentipes | reverse complement strand
TTTGAAGGATGGGGATTTAAACATCATATAGAATCTCGTTATGGTTTACCTAAATTAGAAAATGGTCGGTTATTAAATAGTAAAGGAGAATTATATAGTATAGTTCATCAGCATAACAGAATACCAGAATGGTATAATGTTTTAAACAGCGAATATAATTATGAAAGAATGTAAAGTAATATGCACAACAATTAAAGATTATTCTGCGTGGTTACCCCATTGGAGCGGGTGGAATATATCTGATACATATCTTCTAATAGACAATAGTAAAATTGAGGACGATGATGAATTTTTAAAATTTTTACATTATGTAAAAAATATAGGAGAATTCAATGTACTGGCTTATTCTGAAAAAGCGTTAAGGGTTAAATTAAATTTTTGGGGAGAAGTATCTAAAAATCATTATTGGAACCCATATGGTAATAGAAACATAATATGGTTCTATCCTCATTTTAGAATGATTTATGCATTAGAGCATATTGATGCTGATTATTATTGGTTTTTTGATGATGATGTTCAATGCTCTGATTGGCATAAGTTTTTTTCTAAATTTGACTACGATGATGATTTTATAAGTTACTACTTATTTAAAGATTTAAATGTAGAAAGTAATCCTCATATACCAAAGGTAAATTCAGAAATGACATCCTTTCATGATGAAAATTATCATTGGTTAAAAAGGTTTCCGGGAGATGGGGATATTTTACCCTCAATGATTACAGATTTGTATGGGTCATTTTATCCTGTGATTAGACATTCCCGGGAAAGTCTTCTTATATTAAAAGACTATTTAAGTAAAGGATATTACGGATACAGTGAAGGGTTTGTACCTACAGTTTTAGCGAACGAAGGTTTTAGAATTAACACCATATTTAGGGATTCAGATGAATCCATTTTAGATGAAGTTAAGTTAACACATAAACATATTAAAATAGATTGGAAATGGCTTTAAAAACAACAATTGTAACAGCATTATTTGATATTGATCGGGAAAATTGGGATCATTATAACAGTTCATATGGCACCTATTTAAAGTGGATGAAGAATACATTGTCGATATTAACCGACATGGTTATTTTCACCGAAGAAAAGTTTGCCGATTATATTGAAAAGGAAAGACGAGTATATGATCCTAATTTAGATTTTACTAAAATAGTAATAACTAAAGTAACTCAGTTAGAATCATACAAAAGATTTTATGGTTACATGACAGCTCTTCTAGATAATGAGGAGTTTCAACGAAGCGTTATGTACCCAACTGTACCTGAAATGACAAAACCTTTGTATAATGTACTAATGTACAATAAGGTGTTTTGGTTAAAAGAGGCGCGGGATATTATAAAATCGGATGTTTATGTGTGGTTAGATGCCGCTGCTTTTCGGGAAGAAGGCTTAAATTTAGTTGACTGGCCCCACATAGAAAAGTTAGATAAGATCCAATATTTTGGATTTGTAGACAAAATTAAGATAGAAGACAGGAAGTTACATGCATTAGGGCAATGGAGATTTATCCAAGGAGGTTGTTTCATGGTTCCTGATGATAAGATAGATAAGTTGCTTACACGATTCATTCATGAGGTATATAGATCGTTTAAACACGGATATATGTCTAGTGATGAAAAGATTTTAGATTTTATATATTCACCGGCAGATTCTTATATTAATGTATGTGATTGGAGAGAATATTATAAATTTTTCACTTATGAGTGTCCATGCAAAAAGAATAAAACAGTAAAACGCGAAAATTTACCTATTGATAGTTTTACAGGTGATGCATTAGAACATGAGGTATCTAAATCTCAACAAGCTAAGGTGATTGTTGATCCTAATAAAGACAAAACAATATTTGTACAAATAGCATCATATAGGGATCCACAATTAATGGTCACTATTAAGGACCTTTTAGAAAAGGCTAATTTTCCAAATAGAATTGTTTTAGGTGTTTGTAGGCAATACAACCCATTTGAGGATTCTTTTGATAGAGAGGAAGAGAAATATTTGAGATCTCTTGGTGATCAGTTAAGGATAATTAATCTTAATGTATTTGAGGAAACGTCTCCGGGAGTATGTTGGGCAAGAAATCAAATACAGACACGTCTATATGGGGGAGAAGACTACACTCTTCAATTAGATTCTCATATGAGATTTAAAGAAGGGTGGGATAGTTACTTCATAAATCAGATAAAAGAACTACAAGCCAAAGGATATCCCAAACCACTATTGACAGCTTATGCTCCTTCGTATGATGCCGAAACCAACGAAAAGAAGGATGAAGTATGGGTTATGCATTTTGACAGGTTTATACCGGAAGGGGTTGTGTTCATGATTCCTAGTGTATTGATGTATAAACCTACTGAACCTATACCTTCGCGATTCTATTCTGCACATATGACTTTCACATTAGGTCAATTTTGTACAGAAGTACCTCATGATCCCGAATATTATTTTCATGGTGAAGAGATATCCATAGCGGTTAGATCTTATACTTGGGGATATGATTTGTTTCATCCTGCCGATACTTATATTTGGCATGAATACCATAGAAATGGTAGAGCTAAAGTATGGGGGGATGATAACGAGTGGTGGGTTAAAAATCAGGAATGTCATTTAAGAAATCGAAAATTATTAAGAATAGATAATACCCCTAATGATATAGATTTTGGTAAATGTGGTTTTGGATCCGTAAGAACCATTGAAGATTATGAAGCATATGCTGGAATTAATTTTAGAACCCGAGAAGTACAGGAATATACTCTAAATAACAGTTATCCACCGGAGCCTAACGATTCTGAATGGATAAATCATTTTAAAGAATATTTCAGTTTTAATAGGGAATATATTCGCGAAATGAAAGATGATGATCTTTGGATTTTAGCGGTAGTTTCTCAAGACTGTACTATCTTACATATGGAATATTATTTTAGACCTGAACTAGAAAACATATTACACGAAAGTACAACAAATTCAACAATAAAAGGAGAATATCTCCCTGTTACCAGAGCAATAACGGGCCATTTACCTAAAGGAAATTTAGCAAAGAAATGGATATTTAGAAGACATAGCCCTTCTAAAGGATGGTATGGGGAAGATATTATAAAAGATTTACCATATTAAACAGCAATTACATGATTGATAACAAGATTTTTTTAAATTCAGGGGGAAGGGATTTAACTCTTCCCTCGGGAGATACCGGTGTTTATGTAGATATATGTATTGAAGATCTTAGAGCTATTATAGATGAATATGACAAAGAGGATATTTTAAGATCATGGGTTAATAAAAAGGAAGACAAAGTTAATCACAATATTAGAATTTTTGTTATACCTAAAAAAGATAAAAACGAAAGTACATTATATCCATACTACTTGGAAGTTGCCAAAGTGATAAAAAAATAACTAATGAGTTACAAGTGTATAAATTGTAGCAACAAATGTTTTGAACATGAAGAGGATAATTGTATTGCAATAACCTTTTCTAATTCAGATCTGGATATTGAGGGAGGTGTGGATTCCCTTAAAACTGCACTTGTTAAGATTGTAGAGGATCTTATAAGCCTTCGTAAAGGTATATGTGACCCGTGTAATGATTGTGCAGGAGCGGCAACAACCTCTACTGTTACGGCTAGTGCGGCTACCTCTAATTTAGGAAATGTAGGCATTAATTCGTCTGCTGCTAGAGTTGGGTTAACACCTATTAAATTGATAATTGAGCCGGGGATCACTAATACTACTATACAATACGATGCTCAAAACGCTATTAAAGAATTAGGATCAGGTCAATCTTTAACTAAGGTTGAAGTGTTTGGCACGGCTAATAATAGATCTACCAGAATATATAGTTCGTCATCAGATGTGGGGTCTTTTTCAGCGACCCCTGAGAACTTTCCTGTAACTGTCTCAATAGAAACTACTAAATTTACAGATGCGGGACAAAACATAATGAAATTTCAGAAAACCCTTAACAACGCAAAGGTTTCTTCTGACGAATTCTTTATGATCAATGACATGCAGAAGGTATCTATGACCTCTCAATCTGAAGTGAATGAGTATTTGGATAAACAAGTGAGTTCGGTTAGAAATCTAATTAAAAGTATAGAAAATGTCAATTCTAATGGTAAAGTAGGATTTAATTCTATTTTTAGTGACATAAGGAATCAAATTGATACCATAAAGAAAGATATGGCTGATACCTCTGATTTGGATAGCTCATTGGATTCGTTACAAAAGCAAATAAACGCTCAATCTATACTCATAAACACACAAGCGGATAAGATAAAGGTTCAAGAGGATAAGGTTAAGATGTTAGAAACTCTTTACGATCAGTTAAATGATAAGGTAAATAGTTAAATTCCTTAACAATACGGGAAAATTTCTACATTTTACCCCGACCATTTAGATTTTTCTTCTTATATTTGCAGTTCCTAAGTAAAACAGTAATTTTGAAAATATTACAAATTGACCGCAGAGGTGTAACTGTTAACATATGGGACACTCCGGGAGAAGCAGCTAAGGCATTGAATCTTGATCCTTCCCACATAATAAAGTGTATAAAAGGACGAAGATCCAAACATGGCGGGTACAGGTGGGTTTTAGAAGACGAGCCTGATAAATCAGAACCTGTCTCTGAAGGATTTAAAAGTTATGATTATCAAGGAGATTCAGCCATTCTCACAGCTAAAACTGAAAAATCTATTACTAGCTTAGAGGAAGCTATTGCATTTTTTGAGATTGATATTAACAAATGGGAAGTTGAAAGGTTTGTTATCAATTCGTGGGATGTAAGTGGGGCTATTGGTAAGAAGACAAATTATCAAGTTAAAGTTTGGTTAAAACCTAAACAAGTAACATTAGATGAGGTTAGTGATGATCTTCTACATGCTCTAGAAAGCTATATACCTAAACCCTTGAATATAACTAGGGGATCGGGGATAATAACAGTTGAACTTGCTGATTTTCATATTGGGGCAGACGTGAGAGATCTTTTAAGAACTCCTGATTTTAATATTGGAATTTTAGAAGATTATCTTCGAACTATAGTCAATGTTGTAAATAGTTATGGTGCAGAACGTGTCGTAGTTAATTTTCACGGGGACTTCATAGAATCCATTACGGGATTAAATCATGATGATACTTGGAAAAGCATAGGTCCCGGCATGTACGGTGCCAAGGTTATAATATTAGCCAATGAACTTTTAGCTAATTCTTTATTATCGGGAATAAATAATTTATCAGAAATAAATATAGTTGCCGGGAACCATGACCGGATGTCAGCAAAAAACACAGTGGATACATACGGAGAGGCTGCTAGGTTATTGGCTTGGTTATTTACTAAAGATTTTCCGGGGATAGTTATTAATTACGATAAACTTATTTTAGTAAGAAAGATAGATGGTATAAACCATATAATGACACATGGTCAGCACGGCATAAGCAAAAGAGACGTTTCTAAAATTGTAGCGGATTATGGCGATAGTAAGTTGTTTAATCTGTGGACAGAAGGACATTTACATACCAGAACATATACTAAAGTTTTAAAAAGTAAGTTAGCTGAATATTCAACCATTGAGTATGTGTCTATGGACGAACAGAAGTACAGAAAAATGGTTTTACCTCCTATATTTACCGGTAATTTTTATTCAGAAAGTTTAGGATATGCCGGGTATGCAGGTTTTGCAATAACATTTAATAATGGAAAAGGAATTCCTAACATACATGATTATACATTATAAATGAGTAAAAAAATATTTACACTCGCAACAACCAGATGTGGTTATTGCAAAATGCTTGAACAATTAATAGTAAGTCAATATCCCGAATTGGATGACGACAAATTCACTTATTTTTTATATGATAAGGATGATTTAACTCCTGAAGCTTTAATGGTTAGGGATTTTGCAAGGGAAATGAAAGTTACGGGAGTACCATTTACAGTTATGATATCCAATGGTGAAATTGTTAAAGCAATAAGAGGTTATAATCCAGCGTCATTAAAAATTTTCGTAGAAGAAGTTCTTTCTTCAGGATCAGAGCCGGAACAACTTGAAATAGAATTTACAGATAATTAGGTCAAATTTTGGTGCATTAAAGTAGAATTAAACCCAATATTGTCAAATATTGGTGCACTAATGTCCCATTTTGTCCTATATTGATGCACTAATGTACCATTTTACCAAATGTTGGTACATTACTTAAGGGGGCGAAAAGGAATCGACAGGTAGAAACTGAGTTAAATTTCCTTAGTGACGGTAACGAAAGTGTTACACAATTTTAGACGGAAACGTTAGTTTAAGTGCTGAACAAGCACATGCTGAAGTGTTAAATGCGTTAAGCAATAACCTTCTAGGGAGTTCTTCACTCCTAGTAACAGAATTTGAAGACGTTATGTGCGGGGAACCGTTTGCGGAACTTAGGACCGAAGCTATTGCGTTAGTATAGCAATTTTTTTTTCAAGTCCTGAAAGGGCTAACTAAGGTAAACTGTTTAATTTAAGACTAAACTGGACGCGGGTTCGACTCCCGCTGCCTCCACTGAAAAAGAGTTCCCACCGTGGGAACTCTTATATTTAAGTATGAAGTATGATATTATACAAGTAGGTGCTCATGTCGGGACTACTTTAAATGATGATCACATTTTAACAAGAATTAGAGAGAATTCAAAAGCTTTATTTATTGAACCTATAGTTGAATATTTCTCCCTGCTTAAGGAGAACTATCGTAAAAAATTTCCCCGGAACAGATTTAATTTTCTAAATGTAGCATGTAGTGATCATTCCGGGAACCTAGAATTATATGTACCGGATATAGTTACCTTTTCAAGAGAAACCGAACCTTGGTACATAGAAAAGGTGCTTCCTAATTGGGTAGATCAGTTAACATCGGTATATCCCAATCATGTACAGGATCATCATATAAATGTTAATTCTAAGTTAAAAGTGGTTCCTTGTATGACTCTTAATGAAATATTTAATAAGTTTGCAGTCACGGATGTTGATTATTTAGCTATTGATACGGAAGGTCATGATTTTGAGGCTCTTGAAGGTTTAGATTTTAATGCCGTGAAACCAAAAGAGATAAGGTTTGAACATAAACATATTGAGGGTACAAATAAATCTATGGGTCCTAAATATAATAAACTCATAGATAGATTGAATACTTTAGGTTATATAGTTACAGATATAGATTCGGAAGATGTAACATTAATTCGGAAATAAATTTAAATGGTAAATACTAATAACATACTATTAACATTGCAACTCTTAAGTTAGGGTTGCTCCTGCCCATACAGGAGCTGTAATGCTCCCGTAGCCCAATAGGTAGAGGCAACGTTCTTAAAAAGCGTAAAGGTGTGGATTCGAGTTCCACCGGGAGTACTAAAAAGCCCCGGTGGTCAAATTGGTAGAGGCGTCAGATTTAGGATCTGAAGTTCCAAGTTCGAATCTTGGTCGGGGTACAAAATAAAAAACAGATGAGTGACAAAGTTGAAATAGAATGTGAGGAATGCATGGCCCTGTCTGCTAGTGGTAGGCAACCTGACTTTCTATCAGGTAACTTGAGTTCGATTCTCAACAGGGCTACTATAGAATATAAGTAGAATTATGACAATTTGTAATAATATCCAAGATTGTGATTTGCGGAGAATAATGTTCGTATTCGCCGCAAATTTAATATTAGAGGGTTACTGAGTTTAATACTCAGTACCATGAAAAGAAAAGATATAATTAATCAGACAAAAGATAGAAGAGAATATAATTTATTAATAAGACATTATAACCTTTATTGTTCGTATTGCCCCCCAAATAAGGGTTGCAATCTAAGGATAAAAAGAATGCAACGAAATTGGAAAAAATTTAGAAAAACACAATGGAAGAATCCGATAGTTCATCGAGTAAATTTTGGAGAGTGAACCTGTCAGGGAATAGGGACGGTCTGCTAAACCTGTCGCTCGATTAATCGGATGCGTTTCGAGTACGCCGCTCTCCGCTAAATTGGAGGAACGCAAGGCTGGCGTGCTTATGGCTCTTGAAAAGCTTGAAGTCTCGAAAGGGATGTGGTTGGGTTCGATCCCCCCTTCCTCCGCAAAAAATAAATATTTCTTTTGAATGAATAAAGCGGAAAGACATAGGCTTAAAATGAAGTATTATCAAAGACGGTTGATAAAATATGGGTTAACCGAAAAAGATAATCAACATGTTTTTAGAACTACCGGAAAGCCGTGCAGTTGCGACCTATGCACATTTGAAAGATATTCAAGAAAAGAAAAACATAAATTAAATAAAAAGTTTGAAATTTAATATAAAACAAGCACCATTTAAATTTTATTTATTATATTTGCACCATGAAAGTAAAAATAAACGATAAAGGTCCAGCAGTATTAAGTTCTGAATCTGAAATTGAAATTGAGTTCTCTAACGGAAGAATTGAAAAAACAAACACACCTGTAGCAATTTGTAGATGCGGTAAAACAGGAAACGGTCCATTTTGTGATGGATCCCACAAAAAATAAAATGACAAATATTAATATCATCAATCGTATCGCGATAGCGATTAATACCTAAAGGTAAACGGGGATGGTATATATAAAATGATAGGTTTATTATCCCCGTAAAGACGGGGGTTTCATCTAATTGGTTAGGATACTAGCCTGATAAGCTAGAAATAATGGTTCAAGTCCGTTAACCCCTACTTAAACAGAAGATATTTCTGAAAAATTTTATATGGGGGATTAGCTCATCGGTTTAGAGCAGCGAGCTTATATCTCGAAGGTGACAGGTTCAATTCCTGTATCCCCTACAATATTGGGAGATTAGTTTAGCTGGCTAAAATCGGTGGTTTGCACCCATCAGTCACGGGTTCGAAGCCCGTATCTTCCACTAATATGCTTCGGAAGCTGACAAGGTGTATGCGGCTGGCTGTTAACCAGAGGGCGGTCGGTTCGATTCCGACCCGGAGCGCAAATAGACCTATCGTTTAATTGGAAGGATAGAAGAGTACGATTCTTCAGATTGGGGTTCGAGTCCCTATGGGTCTGCTAAAAAAATTTAAATAAAATGACTACAAGAGGAAAATATAAACAAGTTAGAATTCACGTCAAGGACGTGAAGGTGGCTTAGTATATTATCCCCTGTAGCTTAAGAGGAAGAGCAACGGTCTTTTAAACCGTGAAGTGAGGTTTCGAGCACCTCTGGGGGAACTTAAATGCCCCGATGGTGTAGTGGTTCAGCATCTCTCTTTTACACGGAGAAGGCCACAGTTCGAATCTGTGTTGGGGTACAAATGAAAGAAATGAGACGGCTTTTTAAAAACATCCACG
>JAGFIT010000075.1 GCA_024103385.1 Vicingus serpentipes | reverse complement strand
CGGATACTCTCAAAATATCCCGGAAAAAAGCACCACATAGAAGCATTATTTGTTAATATTGCTCCGGAGAATGCTAAAAAGTTAGCTGCCGACCTGGAGGATGTGGCTTTCGGGACTTATTTGGTGGATAAGGTGGAGGGGGTGAAGGCGTGGGAGAAATCCATTGCTAGACCAATTTATAGAAAGGATGTCAATTATTTATCCAAGTTGTCAGAACTCATGGAACCTTCTGTGGTCAATAAGTTTCCCAACGGACAAACAGATATAGATAACATAATTGCTGCTTTAGTTCATCCTCAAACAGGAGGAACACATCCTTTCTTAAAAAATGTCGCTGACCATTTAGATGATGTAAAATATCTAGCAGTTAATTTAAATGAAGTGGATGGTTTTAGCAAAGTAGTTGCTGCTTTAAAAAACACCAATTTTTATGCCCAGGATGGGGTAAGTCATATGCTTACTAAACTGAAAACAATAGATCCAAGTAAGGTCAGGAAGCTTGAAGGAAAAATATTAGATGCAGATAATCTTGATGGAATTTGTGAAAATTGTTTGTTTGATATTGAATACGAAGCAGGTCCCGGTTTAATAAAGAAACTCGAACTAAAAAGCTATTCACAAAG
The DNA here is from genome assembly GCA_024103385.1 of Vicingus serpentipes. Classification (GTDB taxonomy): domain Bacteria; phylum Bacteroidota; class Bacteroidia; order Flavobacteriales_E; family Vicingaceae. The sequence goes on along the minus strand of JAGFIT010000075.1, from coordinate 1,857 downwards.
CACTATTAATAATATTCTCTTCTCCACAAAGTTCAAGAATCAATTCAAAGCATATTTGGCGGATGCCAATAATATGAATAGTTTTGAATATATTTTTAATAGTAAGAAAGTAAATGATTTAAATTTTATAAAATCAAAATTTAAGGAATTGTTTCAGCAAGATAATTATAAGATTTATGATGACATATTGAAAGCCAATCCGAATTCAACTGTATTCAGTTCCATTGGTATCAATACAAAAGGCCAGTTTATTCAAGCAGTTAACAAAACAGGTCATGACCATGACCTGTATAATTTTATCAATAAATTATAAATGAAATATATACAGTCAATTGATGAAGTAAATGGATGTTATTTAATTCAACATGCCCTTGTTGTGTTGTTTAAAAATATTATTAAATGTTTTGATTTAAGTCAGAACTTAATATGGGAAAAAATAATTCCTGGTAAAAGTATTGGTTGCAAAGTTTTTAGGGATTTTGCATTCATTGAGTTTATAGATAAAGAATCTGGGTTTGAGAAAACTATTTCGTTAAATTTAGATACAGGAGATGTAATAAATAGTGGTTTGGAGAGGTATATGGTAAGGAGTGTGTCAATTGAAGGTTTTGTAATAGCTTTAAAATATAACTCTGATTATTCAACTAATACATTCTGTATTCAATTACCATTTAGTGTGAAATGGGAAAAAAAATTTGATGATTTACCATTATATATTGATGGAGAATATCTTTTAAGTGGAATTAAAAACAATATATCTTTAATCGACGATAATGGAAATATAGAATGGAAGTTTGACACAGCAGAAATTGGATGTTGGTCTGATTATGACGGCAGTGAAAAACAAACACAAGTTAACAAGATCTTAGGAATATATGAAGATAAGATTTATATATTACTAAACAGTGGCAAGATATTAATATTAGATATCAAGTCAGGAGACAAAATCACAATTCTTAAAAACGATAAACACCCAAAGTTTGATAATTTTGGCGATAGTATAGAATTAGATCCTAATAATGGAAAATTGATACAGCTAGCCAATCAGGATTTGATTGAAGTTGATTTGCATAACAACTATACAGTTACTTTAACGCCTATAGAAGATATGAAATCATTAAATCTTGAAAACTATTCAAAATTTGTATTCGATGATGATTTTATTTATTTTTCTGATTATCATCATTACAAACTCGGATCATTAAACCGCAAAACATTAAAGATAGATTGGATTTATGATTTTCCACAAGATCATGACCAATCAGATAATCCACGGTTTGGAAGAGAGCTAAAATTATTCAATGAAAGGCTGTACGTAATAGATAATAAACACACACTACATATTTTTCAGAAAGGATCTCATCCGGCATAAGCTTTCTGGGTTTCATTATCTAGGATAGCCGCATCATTAAAATTGAATGGGTTGTCTTTAGCCTTAGAATCCATGCTTTGAATCTCATGAAGTTTTGAGACAGTCTTTTTATCAAAGGCAATGTTTATGTGTAGCAACTACTCTTAACATAGACGACAGTAGCTTTCGGGATAATCCATATTACCCCAAAGATCTGGTGGATTATTATCGCAAAAATCACCCCGATACCAAAAATTAAAACAACCTTCACCCTTCCCAGAAATTCCCTAATATCAACGTCTCCCGGCCTTAAATCCCATAATTTCACCCCAATAAAAACGCCTCCGGCCTCCTTAACCTGACTCAGGAAAGTTTTGATCGGATACTCTCAAAATATCCCGGAAAAAAGCACCACATAGAAGCATTATTTGTTAATATTGCTCCGGAGAATGCTAAAAAGTTAGCTGCCGACCTGGAGGATGTGGCTTTCGGGACTTATTTGGTGG
>JAGFIT010000072.1 GCA_024103385.1 Vicingus serpentipes | reverse complement strand
ATTACTTACAGTTACACTAGTAGGAGTAGGAACAGGAATTGTTAAGCCAGCATCACTAAACCAAGAAAATGTCATTCCAGGAGTATTATTGATAGCTGCCTGATGAATAGTTAAATTTTTCCCTGCTACAGTACCACTTCCCTGAGTATCTTCACAGAAAGTCTCTGTTTGATCTACTAATACAGGTAGCGGGTTAACAGTAATATCAGCTGTGGTAGTATCTTTATCTCCATTACCATCAGTAACGATTACCGTGTAAGTAGTAGTAACTACAGGGTTATCATTTTGCACATTAGGAGACCCTACTCCTGTGTTGCCAGTAATTCCTCCACCGGTGTATTCAAAAGTATAGTTTCCGTCTCCTGCATTCGCAGTAGCAGTTATTGTTCCTGTTTCTCCAGCACAAATGGTACTTCCAATCAAAGTCACTCTTGGTCCACAGTTGATTTCAAAAGTTACTTCTACGGTATCTTTGTTGACACAACCATTAGGACCAGTTACGGTAACTTCATATCTCTTAATTACATCTACTACAGCTGCTGGTTCATTGGTTTGCACTTCTGGAGTAGCAGTTGAACCTCCTGAATTAATCAGTCCTCCATCTAAGGAAGCCCATACATATCCTGTTGCTCCAGGAGCATTAGCAGTAATCGTAATAGGAAGATCTTTACATATGATAGCATCAGGTGCTGTGATGATTGGTAAAGGGTTAACTGTATAAGTCACTGTTGCAGTATCTTGACAGTTAGTCACATTATCCACTATCAATACGTAGAAGATTTGTCCGTTACTCACTGTTACATTGCTTGGTGTTGGAACAGCGGTAGTTAATCCAGCATCACTGAACCAAGAATAAGTTACCGCTCCACCATTAATAGCTGCTTGGTGAGTGGTTAAGTCTTTTCCTGCTGCAGTACCACTTCCTTGAGTATCCTCACAGAATGTTTCTGTTTGATCGTTGACAGCTGGTAACGGATTCACTACAACATTTGCCGTGGTGGTATCTGCTCCTAAATCATCGTTTATAATCACTTGATAAGTGGTAGTTACGCCTAATCCTGTTACTGTAGGGTTAGCAATAGTTGGGTCATCTAAACCTGTTGTTGGAGTCCATGCATAAAATACGGTTCCAGTAGTGTTACTAATAACAGTGGTTAATTGAGCAATAGCCCCAATACAAATGGTGTCACCTGTAGCTACTACTGTTGGTCCACAAATGGCTTCAAAGGTAACTTCCACGGTGTCTTTATTACTACAGCCATTACCATCGGTTATGGTTACTTCGTAGTTTCTGATAATATCTACTAATGCTCCTGGTTGGTCGGTTTCTACTTCAGGAGTAGCAGTTGTTCCTCCAGAATTAATGTTTCCTCCATCTATAGCTACCCAGCTGTAAGTTGCTGCTCCAGGAGCCGTTCCACTAATGGTAATAGGGTCGTCCTTACAAACACTTGCGTCTGGTGCTGTAATGATTGGTAACGGATTAATAGTGTAAGTTACCGTTGCAGTATCTTCACATCCGGTTCCATTATCGGTAACTAGTACATAAAAAATTTGTCCATTACTAACTGTTACATTGGTTGGTGTAGGTACTGGTGCAGTTAACCCTGCATCACTAAACCAAGAATAAGTTACTGCTCCACCATTGATGGCTGCTTGATGAATAGTTAAATCTTTGTTCGCAGCTGTTCCACTTCCAGGAGTGTCTTCACAAAAGGCTTCTGTTTGGTTTACTAAAACAGGCAACGGATTAATAACAATATCAGCAGTGGCAGTATCTGCACCTAAATCATCAGTAATAATCACTTGATATATTGTTGTAGTACCTAACCCTGTTACTGTAGGGTTAGCAATAGTTGGGTCATCTAAACCTGTTGTTGGAGTCCATGCATAAAATACAGTTCCTGTAGTATTATTGATTGTCGTAGTCAATTGAGCAGTATCACCAATACAAATGGTCTCTCCTGTGGCATTTACTGTAGGACCACAAACGGCCTCAAAAGTTACTTCTGCCGTATCTTTGTTGGTACATCCATTAGCACCAGTTACGGTCACTTCAAATCTTTTAGTAACATCTACTACTGCTCCTGGTTCATTGGTAGCTACTTCAGGAGTAGCAGTTGTTCCACCAGAATTAATGAGTCCACCATCTAGAGAAACCCACACATGTCCTGTTGCTCCAGGGGCTGTTCCACTTATCGTAATCGGATCATCCTTACATATAGTAGCATCAGGTGCAGTAATTATAGGTAAAGGATTAACTGTGTATGTTACTTCGGCAGTGTCAATACAACCTGTCGCGTTATCGGTTACCAATACATAGAATACATCTCCATTGTTAACAGAAACACTAGTTGGTGTGCCAATAGGCGATGCTGGAGGTACGGCACTGAACCAATTATAAGTTACAGCCCCTCCATTAACCCCTGCTTCATTAGCGGTTAAATCTACTCCTGTCGTTGTTCCACTTCCTGGAGTGTCTTCACATAATGCTGCTGGTGTTTGATCATTGGCAGCAGGAAGAGGATTCACTACTAAATAAACAGAAGTAGTATCTGTACATGTTCCATCAGTTATAGAAGCATATACGGTAGTTGAACCTGTTAAATGTGCATTAGGTGTTCCTATAGCAATAGTTGTTGCAGGATTACTGAACCAAGTTACGGTATTTCCTGTTCCTCCATTTACGGTTCCATTAACTGCTGTTAAATCAAAAGTAGCTTGCCCTGTTCCGTCATCACACAACTCAATAGTTGTTGGATCAGCTACAGGAAGAGGGTCTACAACTAAGTAAACAGAAGTGGTATCGCTACATGTACCATCATCTATTACGGCATAAACGGTAGTAGAGCCAGTAGTGTGCGCTGTAGGCGTTCCTATAGCAACAGTGGTAGCAGGGTTACTGAACCAAGTTACGGTATTTCCTCCTCCCACATCAACAGTTCCATTAACTGAAGTTAAATCAAAAGTAGCTTGCCCTGTTCCATTATCACATAAGTTAATAGTGGCTGGAGCTGTTGCTGGTAAAGGATTAACCGTTACAGTTATGGTAATACTGTCTTTACATCCATTAGCGTTAGTCACTAATAATTGATAGTTAGTTGTTGCTGCTGGGCTAGCTACTGGATTGGCTATATTTGGATTACTCAAGCCTGTGCTTGGCGTCCATAAATAAGTGCCCCCACCTCCACCGTTGAGGGTAACATTTCCTCCTACACAAAAACTTTGGTCTGTTGCTGTCGCTGTTGGTAAAGGGTTTACTACGATATCTGCATACGCAGTATCTTTATCTCCATTATTATCAGTTATTACTACGGTGTAAGTAGTTGTTACAACAGGATTATCTGTTTGAGAATCTGTATAAGGATCTGTTGTTCCATTGGCAGAGTTTCCTGTAATACCTCCTCCAGTATAATCGAAAGTATAATTTAAGAAACCTCCTGAGCCTGTCGCAGTTATTGTTCCTGTTTCACCTTCACAGATTGTATCTCCAACTAAGGTAACTTCTGGTCCACATGTTTCTACGGTTACTTCCATCGTATCGGTAGAAGTACAGCCGCTACCATTGGTAATTTGTACCCAATATTCTGTGGTTACTCCAGGATTTACTGATTGAGTTGTTAGGTTAACTCCACTATTTCCTGTTGACCAGTTAAAAGTATAGGGCGGATCTACAGGGTCATCTACTGTAACAATCAAGTCAATCGGTCCTGCACCATTACACATGGTAACGTCTCCAGTACTAGTTACTGGGAATGAGTTCAAAATTACTTTTGTGGTGGTAGGACAGTTAGTAATAGACATCATGTTTACGGTGTATTCTGTTCCTGGTTGCGGGTTAGTAATGGTTACGCATCTTGTAGTTGGAGAACCCGCTAATCCTGGTTGACCCGCTGGCCAGCTATAACTTTTAAACCCTTCTGGAGCACAAATGGTAATGTCTGATGCCCCTGCACAAAATTCAGGAACTTCTATCTCTAAAGGGAAACAATAAGTGTCAAAATAAGCATATGCCCAGTGGCTACCATTGTAAGGAGCAATCCAGTTCCCACTACCGTCTTTATTACTGTTGTTTCCTTCACAATCTTTTACTCTAAAGGTAACCTTAACTTGTTGCCCAATATATCCTGTGAGGTCTGTTGCGACATCTGTCCATGGAGTAAATATCGTTCCATCTGTTTCGCTTTGCACATCTGTGTCATTACCTACGAATTTGAAGGGAGAGTTTCCATCATTTGGGAAATGCTCAAAATCACCACAGGCAATAATAGCACCACCACCACAACCTTCTTCGATAAACACTTCAAATTCTGGTTGTATGACCTGTTCATGGGCAACATAATCCATTACCACGGCATATTTGTAACCGAACCCTGCATTGGCTGCACTTACTGTCCAGCAAAAAGACATTTCTACGCTCGCGCAGTGATTCCCGTCTGCCATACCGGGAATGGTTACAGGCCCAAATCCTTCAGCGGTTCCTAGAGTTCCTATTCGGAAAGAATTGTTACCTCCACCAGGAGCCACTACAGGAAGCATTCCTCCTACGTTGGGGTCAAATCCAGCACCTGCTGTAACAGCTCCCTTAGCTGCTGGCATTCCTGCCACGCTGTTGTCCCATATCCAATTGTTACTAGGTGCTGAGACCAAATGGTAAGAACCATAAGAGCCATTCCATCCTGCACCTGACCCATCTTCAAACGACATTCCTCCTATACAAAATGGTTTGTCTGGCTCATTGATATCCTCGCTATAAACACATAAACGAGCGTAGTCCATAGCTCCTCTTACAATGGTATAATATTCTTGTCCTACAACTGTAGCTAGCTCATAATAAGAAGGAACATCAGGAGATCCGGTAGATTGACAAAGCAAATTAGGCATGTTTCCTGAACAAGGTCCATTTGTTACAATAAATTGAGCATTGGCATCGTCTTTTCCATACATGTAAAATTTAGTTAAGGTGCTTATTGCTGTAAATTTTCCCCACCAATATTCTACATTGGTATTGCATCCAGTTACAGGTCCTGGCCTGTCACCATTGTTGCCATTAGCATCATCATCTGAGGTAATTACAGTGGTATAATTAGAAAAACAATCTATATCAGCTGTTTGAACGGTAATGTCCGTAGGCGCTATGTTACTTCCAAAATCACAAACCGGAGTGTAAGGAATCCCATTGGTATTATAAGCGCACACCTTTCCGCTTAAAGTAGCGCTTCCACTTCCACGAAGAATGGCCACTAAATAATTGGCTCCATTGGTGGTAGCAACATCAACAGTATGAGGTAGGTCATCATCAGGAAAAACCCCACCGCATTGCATTGCATTCATGGTTCCACTACAGGCTTGGTTTTCAAAAACCAAAATTCTTGTTGTATTCGTTTGATCGAATAATTTAATACGAATTAAATTTCCATTACCAGTAAAGGAATACCATCGAGCAGCATGATCTGCTCCTACACCACAAGTAGATCCTGATACAGCTACAGGGATATTGTCTAGATCTTGACCTAAACTACCAAAACTATTACTATTACAATCACTGTCATCTACACCAATAGTTAAAGCAACAGGGCTTGCACAGGTGTTTTGAGCCAATATGTTTTGAGCTCCGACAAATAATAACAAACCAAAACATACTTTCAGTATGATACTAGCTTTGAAGAGAGGAATATTTTTCATAATAATAAAATGTTAGTCTGTTACAAAAGACGAAACATTAAATAGCACGGTTGCCTTGTTTCTTTCTATTTTTTTACCTAAATAATACGTAAAATAAGCCTTCTATGTTCTGTTAAGCGAATTAAACACTTAAAAATCAGTTAAATATATTTTTCAGATTATGGTTCCTAACAAAACACTACCTAAATAAAGTAATATATCCTGTATGTTCTTTATCAATACCTCCATTGGTAGTGTAATTAACTATACAGTAGTAAGTTCCTTCTGGTACTTCTGCTCCTGAAGGTGTTCTTCCATCCCAGATTAGTAATTTAGTTAGTATATCATCCGGAACACCAGCCATAGTATATTCATTTGAAACTTTTTGTCCCCATCTGTTATAAACAACTGCGGATAATTTGGAGACTCCTAATACTGCAATAGTGAAGACATCATTGTTGCCATCTCTATTGTATGGAGTAAAGACATTTGGAATAAAAATAGAGTCACAATCTATTTTCGGGTCTCCAATAATTGGAGAATATGAAGCGCTACAACCAGTTAAATCAGTAATAGTTACTGTATAAGTACCCATAGTTAAGTTGGCAAGGATACTATCTGTTGCACCTGTATTCCATAGCAATGAGAATGGAGGGGTTCCCGTAAATGAATTTAATACAATGCGTCCATTTCCATTACTACAATTATCATCAGTGGTAATTATTGAGCCTATAGTTGGGCTTGGAGTAAGGGATATGGTTACTGTTGCTGAAGCTGGTGGACAAGGAGCGTTGGTTACCGTATAGGTGTAAACTCCTGCTATATCGACAGATGGATCAAATATTCCTGTCCCTGATGTTAATGCTGGAGACCAAACACCACCAATATCAGGTGTGCCGTTCAACACTGTAAACAAATCAATATCAGGATCTCCTTGACATAAAGTAGTGTTTCCATCTAACCCTGCATCAGGAGGTAAAACGATTGTTAAGTTGAGCGTAACTAAACTATCACAACCAGCCATTGAACCATTAGGGATAAGGTGTTGAGCAGTAGTGTTGTTTGATGTATAGGTATTTCCATCTATCCAAAGCAGTGAATTACAAGCAGCTTGTACATCTGTTCCTTGTACAGTTCCAGTTACGGTAAGGTTAAGTGTTACCAAACTATCACAGCCTTGAAAAGAACCACCTACTATATTAAATGTAGCAGTAGTGTTATTAGATGTGTATGTGTTCCCATCTATCCAGACCAATGTGTCACAAACTGTTCTTGTATCCGTTCCTGTCGCTATAGAAGTAATGGTTAAGTTAAGTGTCACGACACTATCACAGCCATTTGCTGCACCATTAGGAATAACATGTTGAGCGGTAGTGTTGTTTGTTGTGTATGTATTTCCATCTATCCAAAGCAATGAATTACAGGCTGATCTTGTGTCTGTTCCTGTAGCAGAAGGGTTAATGGTAAGATTAAGCGTTACTGTACTATCACATCCGTTTGCTGCACCATTAGGGATAAGGTGTTGAGCAGTAGTATTGTTTGAGGTGTAAGTATTCCCATCTATCCAAACCAAAGAATCACAAGATGTTCTGGTATCCGTTCCTGTTGCAGAAGGAGTAATAGTTAAATTTAACGTTACGATACTATCACAACCGTTTGCTGCACCATTAGGGATAAGGTGTTGAGCAGTAGTGTTGTTTGAGGTGTATGTATTCCCATCTATCCAAACCAAAGAATCACAAGATGTTTGCACATCCGTTCCTGTTGTAGCACTACTAATGGTTAAATTAAGTGTTACTAAACTATCACACCCTGTTACGGAGCCACCAACAATGTTAAAAGTAGCAGTAGTGTTATTGGAAGTATAGGTGTTCCCATCTATCCAGGTTAAGGAATCACAAGCTGTTTGCACATCTGTTCCTGTTGCTGTAGGGAGGACAACAATGTCTGCAGTTGCAGTATCTTTATCACCATTACCATCAGTTATTACTACGGTATAAGTTGTTGTTGTTGCAGGGTTGTCTGTTTGAATGTCAGTAGAAGGGTCTGTTGTTCCAAGTCCTGGCCCAGGATTAGATCCTCCAGTATAAACAAAAGTATAGTTTGGAAGTCCTCCTGTAACGGTAGCGGTTAAAGTTCCTGTTTCTCCCACACAAATAGTGTCCCCGACTAAAGTTACTTCAGGTAAACAAGGAATTACACTCACTTCCATTGTATCTGTAACTCTACAGCCACTTCCATTAGCAATTTCTACCCAGTAAGTAGTGGTTGTTCCTGGGTTAACGGAAACAGAAGAGACATTAATTCCACTTGCTCCTGTAGACCAGGTATAAGTGTAAGGAGGGTCTACTGGATCTTCAACGACAGCTGACAGGTTGATAGGACCTGTTCCCACACACATTGAAGTATCTCCTGTGCTTATTACTGGAAAGGATTTTAATTTTACCGTAGTAGTAGTAGGACAACCAGTGATAGACACCATATTTACGGTATATTCTGTTCCTGAAATTGGGTTTGCAATAGTTACACAACGTGTAGTTGGAGAGCCTACGATGCCTGGTTGACCAGCTGGCCAACTGTAGCTCAAAAATCCTTCTGGAGCGCAAATGGTGAGCGCAGAATCTCCAGCACAAAATTCAGGAACAGCTATTCCTAAAGGGAAACAATAAGTGTCAAAATAAGCATAAGCCCAGTGGCTTCCATTATATGGAGAAATCCAGTCTCCATTAACGTCTTTAGTGTTATTGTTTCCTTCGCAATCTTTTACTCTAAAGGTAACTTTTACTTGCTGACCAATATAAGCAGTTAAATCAGTAGCAACATCTGTCCATGGGGTAAAGATAATTCCATCGTCTTCATTCAACACGTCCGCATCATCTCCAACAAATTGGAAAGGAGATACACCATCATTTGGATAATGTTCGTGATCACCACAACCAATAATAGCACCTCCTGTACATGCATCCTCGATAAATACTTCAAATTTAGGTTGAATTACGGGTTCATGTGCCACATAATCCATAATTACTGCATATTTGTAGCCAAAAGCGGCATTATTTGGATCTACGGTAAAACAAAAGGACATTTCTGCAGAAGCAGAATGAAGTCCGTCAGGCATTCCTGGTATAGTTACGGGCCCAAAAGCGTCAACTGTGGCTACACTTCCCAATCTAAATGAATTATTACCTCCTCCTGGTGCGACTACAGGAAGCATTCCTCCAACTGAGGGGTCAAATCCTGTACCTGAAGTAATAGCTCCCTGATTAGCAGGTAGAGGGTACCCAACAACGCTATTGTCCCATATCCATGTGTTACCAGGAGCAGAAACTAAGTGGTAAGAGCCATAAGCGGCATTCCAACCTGTTCCTGTTCCATCCTCAAAAGAGAGCCCTCCATTACAAAAAGGCTTGTCCGTTTCTGTAGAGTCTTCACTATATACACATAAACGTGCATAATCCATTGGTCCTCTCACAATGGTATAATACTCCTGACCAATAACCGTTGCCAACTCATAGTAAGAAGGAGCGTCATCTGCTCCAGTAGTTTGGCAAAGAAGGTTAGGCATGTTATCCATACATGGCCCATTTGTTACAATGAAGTCAGCATTTGGGTCATCTTTACCCCATAGGTAAAATTTGGTTAAGTTACTTACGGCAGTAAATTTCCCCCACCAATATTCTACATTAGTATTACAACCAGTAACAGGGCCTGGTCTATCTCCATTATTACCAGCTAAATCATCATCAGAAGTGATAACAGTTGTATAGTTGGTAAAGCAATCTAAGTCATCTGTTTGTACGGTAATATCTGTTGGAGGGATGTTCCATAAAAAATCACAAACAGTAGAATAAGGATTTCCATTGGTGTTATAAGCACAAATATTTCCACTCATTGTAGCACTTCCACTACCACGAAAAACAGCTACTAAATAAGTAGCGCCATTAGTTGTATTAACATCAACAGTGTGAGGTAAATCATCATCTGGGAATTGACCACCGCACGTCATGGCAGTCATGGTTCCACTACAAGCTTGGTTTTCAAAAACTAGTATTCTAGAAAGATTAGTTTGTCCAAATAATTTAACTCTGATGGTATTTCCATCTCCAGTAAATGTGTACCAACTTGCTGCATGGTCTGCTCCTACTCCACACGTGGATCCTGATACTGCTACAGGGATATTATCTAAATCCTGACCTAAACTACCAAAGCTAACACTATTACAATCATTGTCGTCTACACCAATTGTTAAGGAGACAGGACTAGCACAAGTATTTTGTGCTAAAATATTGTTTGCTCCAATTAATAGGGTGATACCAAAAAGTGATTTTAGTATAAATGTTCCCGTTTTTGGTAGAAAATTATTCATAATCTTTAAGTTTAAAATGTTAATACAGCTTGATGACGAAAAATTTTAACTAATAGTTGCATTCTCGTTAAAAAAATATTATTTAGTTGATGGTTTCTATATTATAAACGTTTTATTTTTTTGGCAACCTATTTTTAACATTTTAATGGGATAAAACTAAAAAACACTTTTTTCGTTCAAAAATTAAAAACCCAAATCAATTAGGAGTTGAATTCAAAAAAAGTTTTCTTACCACAAAAATAAATGAGCTTAGACTGTTTATTTAATTAGGTGTCGAATAAACACACAACAATTTTTCACACTAAACCCTTTGAGCTACCTCTCTCCAAAGGTAATTTCTTGTTTAGCTATAGGCAACCCTAAAAATGTAATAAATAATTGTTTCTACCCTTATTAGTAATAAACGTAATCATTTAAATATCAAGCAAATAAATTTTATTAGAATATGGACTCTAAGGGTTTTTGAAAACAAGAAAAAATCGATGAGTTAATTAAAAATAAACTAAGGAATAATTAATAGCGTTTATTATTTTGTAAAATAATTGCGAAATAATTTAAGTTCTAGTTTGTAATTTTAACCCATTATGACGGATGAAGCATTTTTTACTAGAGTAGTTCTCCCCAAAAAAACAGTAGTTGTTAATTATGAGTCTTCGGTTTTTATGATAGGCTCTTGTTTTGCTCAGCAAATAGGTGAAAAACTAAATGCAGCAAAGTTTGATATAAGTATCAATCCAAATGGGATAATTTATAACCCAATAGCTATAGCCAACAATCTAAAAAGAGTTCTTCAAAATGATCAGTATAGTGAAAAGAGTCTTTTTCACTTTGATAATAAGTGGGTTAGTTTTAATCATCACGGTAGCTTTTCTTCGTATGATAAAGAGAAAGGTTTGGAAAGAATGAATAGTTCAATATCGAGTTCTCATCAACATATTAAAAAGAGTAAGGTAATTTTTATTACATTCGGATCAGCATGGGTTTATGAACATTCTGAGTTTGGGATAGTAGCTAATTGTCATAAATTGCCGGGGAAGGAATTTATAAAAAGACTCCTTTCTGTAAAAGAAGTATTGGATGTGTATCAAGATTTGATAGACGCTTTTAAACGTTTTAACCCAACAATTGAGATCGTTTTTACTGTAAGTCCTGTTCGTCATATTAAAGATGGCTTACATGAAAACAGTTTAAGCAAATCAGTACTGCACTTGGTAATAAAAAACTTAGTAGAACAATATAACCATTGTCATTACTTTCCAGCTTATGAAATTGTTGTGGATGAATTACGAGATTATCGATTTTTTAAAGATGATTTGGTTCACCCAACAGGTAAAGCAATTAATTACGTGTGGGGAAAATTTATGGAAGTGTATTGTGATGAAAGCACGCAGAAACTAATAGAAGAAGTCAATAAAATTCAACAAGCGGTGCAGCATCGCCCATTTGATTATAGCAGTGAAAAACACCAACAGTTTATTCAAAAGCAAATCCATCAAATGGATGAACTAACAAAAAAGTACCCTTTTCTTGATTTTACTAAAGAAAAAGAGAAGCTTCAGGAACGTTAGTCTTTTCTATGCTTTTGTGGTGAATTGATTTTTTCATGAAGAATATCACCAAATAGCCAACCTAGAATTAATCCATAAATAGTGCTGGTATACCATTTAGCCGTAATGGCACAACTACCCGAAGCACAACCAACAAATTTCCAGTACAAAAAACCCGCTATTGCACCTATCAATGCAATTGCAAGAGTTATTTTTTTATGGAGGACCCATTTTTTTAATTGCATATGGTTTTACATTTTTGATACGACTTCATGCCATCCACCACCATTGTATATGTCTTCAACTCCATTAGCAGCTAAAAATTGGACAGCTTGCCCGCTTCTGTTGCCTGATGCACAACAAAGCACTAGCGGTTTTTTCATATTTTTAAATTCTTCTACTTTAAGTGGAACTTGTCCCAAGGGGATGTTTGTTGATCCTTCAACACACCCCATAGCAAACTCTCCTGGTTCTCTAACATCAATAATAGTTGCTTCTTTTAAATTTATATTTTCGTAACTCATCATTTTTAGTTTTATAATTTATAACATAGTTGTTGGACAAACATACGGTGATGTTTGAACCGTTGAATATTCTTTGATTTTATTAAATCCACCTTCAATATTAATGAGTTTATTAAATCCTTTTGCTTTCAATATAGATAGGGCAATTACAGAACGATAACCACCAGCACAATGCGTGTAGTAGGTTTTGTTTTTATCCAATTGTGGATATTCTTTCATTAATTTATCCAGACTAGAATTAGTAACATCATCATGAATAATGTGTTCAGAATAAAATTCAGATTCTTTTCTTACATCTAAAACGGAACATGGTTTTTTAGCAAATTCTTCTGCAAATGTTTCAGCTGAAATACTATCAATAGAAGCTACATTTTCTCCTGCAGCTATCCAAGTTTTAATTCCTCCTTTTAGGTATCCTTTTACGTTATCGTAACCAACCCTTGATAGCCGAGTGATGGTTTCTTCCTCTCTTCCTTTTGGGGTAATTAATAGAATTGAAGTATTAAGGTCTTCAATTAAGGTGCCTACCCATGGAGCAAAACCTCCATCTAACCCAAAAAATAAAGATCCAGGAATATGTGATTTAACGAAATCGTTCTCATGCCTTACATCTATAATTAGCGAATTTTCATTTGAGAGAATAGTCTTAAACTCTTCCACAGATAAAGGGGTGTTGGCATCTGCTAGAATTTCATCATAACTTTTATTGATGCCTTTATTCATAGCCACATTTTTAGGAAAATATTGAGGTGGAGTAGTCAACCCAGTAGTTACCTCTTTAATAAATTCTTCTTTAGTCATGTCAGCTCTTAGCGTATAATTGGTTGCCTTTTGGTTCCCTAATGTGTCGTAAGTTTCTTTGCTCATGTTTTTTCCGCAAGCAGACCCAGCCCCGTGTGCTGGATAAACTATAGTGGTATCGGGTAAAGACATGATTTTATTACGTAAAGAATCAAATAAATGAGCTGCTAAGTCGGCTTCTGTTAAATCAGACTTTACGGCTAAATCAGGCCTTCCTACATCCCCAATAAATAAAGTATCCCCTGTAAATATGTAGGGAGTATTTCCTTTATTATCTATTAAAAGATACGAAGAAGACTCCATTGTATGACCAGGTGTATGAAGTAATTTGATTTTAATATCTCCTAACTCAAATAATTCTTCATCTTTTCCTTGGTGAAAATCAAACGCTGTTTTTGCGTTGGGGCCGAAGACAATAGTAGCGCCTGTTTCTTTGGCTAAATCTAGGTGGCCAGAGACAAAATCAGCATGAAAATGAGTTAAAAAAATGAATTTAATTTTGGCATTTCTGTCCTTAGCCATTTCTATATAAGGAGTTGTTTCTCTTAGCGGGTCAATAATGGCAGCTTCTCCGTTGGATTCAATATAATATGCCATTTCTGCTAAGCACCCTGTAAATAATTGTTGTATGTACATAATGTGTTTTTTTAATTAGTTAATATTTCTTTTATGAGAATGAATAACCCCATAATTAATACAAAGTAGCCAAACCCTTTCTTGAGGGCAGCATTATCTATTTTCTTTGAAAAAAAAGCGCCTATGAAAATTCCCACAGAAGCTAATAAAGTAAAAAGGATTAAAAGTGTCCAATCAATAGTGGTTTGGCTAATACTGCCTAAAAAACCAAAAAAAGAATTCATTGTGATGATTGCTAGAGAAGTTCCTATAGCAGTTTTCATTGTTAAATTACCAATCTTTATAAGAGCGGGAATAATAATGAAACCACCTCCTGCACCAATTAATCCTGTTAGGCCTCCAATACCCAATCCTCCAAAAAAGTTAAGTACGGGAGCTTTTTTCTTTAAAGGGATTTTATTTATTTTTTTTTCACCTTTTATCATGATAAATGCTGCAGCAATCATTATGATAGCAAAAAAACCCATGATAAAAAATCGTTTGCTTAGTTTGAAACTTTCAATAGTTAAAATAGTTGCAGGAATAATGGGAACTAGATATTGCCTTGTAACAAAAATGGCAATAACAGTTGGAACACCAAAATAGGCAGCGGCTTTAAAATCTACTTCATTTTTTCTAGCTTTTACAAAAACACCAATCAAGCTAGCTATTCCAACTATAAATAGAGAATATGCAGGGGCGGTTTCCGCTGCTTCAATTCCAAAAATATATACTAAGATGGGAATCGTTAAAATAGATCCTCCGCCACCAATTAATCCTAATGAAACTCCTGATAAAATTGCTAATATGTAACCTAAAACTTCCATTAATTTATTGCTGACATTTATCTATGCAGTCTACTATTTGTGATAATCGTTGATGTTTTAAAGTATAAAAACAATTTTTTCCCACTCGTTCAGAAAATAATACGCCTTTATTTTTTAAAATACTTAAATGATGGGAAGCAACAGCTTGCTCAATATTTAATGCTTCATGAATTTCTGTAACGCTTAATTTTTTGTCGCTATCCAACATTCCTACTATGGAGATACGAATGGGGTGAGCTATTGCTTTAAGCATTTCAGTAGCGGTTTCTAATTTCTTTAATTCTATCATAATATATAGTTATCTATATTTATAGATACAAATATACATATAAAAAACTATATATGAAAAAAATTAGTAGTAAATTTAAAAAAAACAGGGCTGTAATGAAGGTAGAGTTTTCAGCTTACAATACCTTTTACATTAAAATTAGGTTAAAAATGAAACGCCATACCATAAAAAAAGGAATCCAACAAAGATTCCTTTTTTTATACTTTAACAACAAATATGTGGTTGCTATTCAACCAACAGCTTTGCGGTAATTGTTTTGTTTCCAAAGGTTAAATTAATCAGGTAAATACCTTTGCTTAAGTTAGAAGTATCAATGTTTAGCTTATTACTTCCTTTTTGTAGCTGACCATTATATATTAAAGCAACTTTTTGTCCTACACTGTTCATTAATTGAGCTGTAACAAATGTAGCGGTTTCTAAATTAAAAGAAACAGATGTAACACTACTTGTTGGGTTGGGAAATATATTTAGTTGAATGTTTTCTTTAAATTCTTCTATTCCAACACCAAACATATCGTATTGCGAAACAACGGTAATAATAGTATCACCAGCAATATATGTTTCTATAAACGATAAGAGAGGGTTTTTACTTAAGCTAGGTTTATAATAGCTAGTTTGAATAGCACTAACTTGAATAGGTAAAATATTAGGTAGTATCGGCTGTAAAAAAATAGTATCCGTTAATAAATCTTCTACTCGTACAACACGCAATACACTATCAATAGTTACGGACATAGGTAATTCAAGAGTGCCCCAAGCATCCGCTGTTACTGTAACAGAGCCTCTTCCTTTTGTAGGGAGTGGTGCAGCTGCTGAAGTAAATGTTCCTCCATAATCATCTGTATAGGTATCTCCATAACCAAAAGGAAACTTCATAATAATTTCTGGATCGTCATCATACTTAGCAACAACCCTTCCAAAAGAATTGATATCAAGTACTAATCCAATAATATTAAGGCTGTCGGTAGTAAAACTTTGGTTGTATTTCATGTTGCCTGCGAAACCTCCAGTAGTATCCGTATATGTTGCGGAAGGATAATCGGATGTGTTAGCTGTTGTCGTAGGATCTACAAAATACTGAGTTTGAGTTTGTCCGTAATCTCTAAGTTGAGTGTAATTAAAAATAACGTTAGCTCCTGTTGTGTTATCAATTACGCTATTGGTGTCAGCAACGAAATAAAGTTGACTTTCTCCTGCAACAGGAGTAAAATTACTATTCGTTAATATTGGTTGGGCAATTAATAATGACGAGGATAGTATCAATAGAAGGTGTAGTATTAATCTTTTCATAGAATAGAGTTCAATAAATAAGCTAATAAAGATAATAAATTTTTAGAAGACGAGTTATAAATATTACAAAAAGTACTCTTCCTTTAAGAATTCTTCAAATGGACTTAAATTGGCCATTACTTGAAGTTGCATATACTTATTATGAAATTGCTCCTCTGTTTTTTGTTTGTTTAATTCAACTATTCTGTATCTATCAAAATTCTTTAAAGCAAGCCTTTCATTAGGTTTTAAATCTAAGTCTTTGTATTCTAATTCTCGCAAATCATTAATGCTAATAAAACTTTTAATAAAAGAGCAATCATTATAGTATGTTGATTTGTTGTGCATATAAAGGATATATCAGCACAAAACTAGAATTTTGACTTAATTATCTTTACGAATAGAAGGAGTAAGTGTTAACAGTTGATTGTTAATCAATCAGGTACTAACTTTTAACAGTTTTCTTTATAAGGTATAAATGTGGGTAATTTTTCTAATTGAGCAAGTTGATTTTACCCATGTGTTGATGAGGGTTTTTATCGGCATCATAGGTGATTACTTTCCACAAATAAATTCCAGCAGGTAATGAAGCTCCAATATTATTTAATTTCCCTTTCCAAGGTTCATTTTTATCTGAAGATTGGAATACTACTTTTCCTGTTTTATCTGTAATAATCATTTCAAATTGAACATCCCACCCTAATAGTGCTTTAGGAATAAAAGCATCATTTTCTCCATCTCCGTCAGGAGTAAAAGCATTAGGGGCATAGAGGTTAAATGAGTGTTGAATAGTTATGTTTTTAGAAGTAGAGCTATAACACCCATAGCTATTCTTAACGGTTAGAAAAACAGTATATTTTCCTTTTTGATTATAAATTGTTTGTGGATTTGGAGAAGTAGTGGTTTCTCCATTTCCAAAGTTCCATACGTAAGTGTTATCGTTGCTGACATCTTTATTGTAAAATGTAGTATAAGGGTATTTCAATTTATTATCATCATGTTTTAAAGCCGTTTCATTGTAGCTAAAATCTGCCTGGGGTTGAGGTAAAATGGTTACTGCATTTCTTTCGGTATGTTTAGTTTCAACACCTGTTTGCCGATTAATTAATGTTAAAGTAACATCAAATTTTCCGCTTTCATTATAACGATGTGTAGGGTTTTGTTTTACAGAGGTAGTTCCATCTCCAAAATCCCAATGATAGGAAACAGGAACAGTTTTTTCTTGTGTTTCAAAACTTACTTCTTCCCCCATACATACATAATTGTTGAATATTATAAATTCGGCACTCAAAATAGTCTCTTTAGGATTTGTATTATTGGTATTTTCAGTCACATTAACAGGAGAAGAAATTGTTTTGTCGATGTCTTTTTCTTCAATAACATTCTTATCCGTTACGGTAGTGTTGTTTTGTGATAAATTTACAGTAGGACTATCTGAGCTATTTTTTTGTTCAGTTTGTTTTATATTTAAAGTAGTTTCTTTTTGAGGGGTATTGTTTTCTGCCGAAATAATTTCCGTTGTATCTGTATTTTTAGTTTCGGTAAGTTGGTTATTGTCATTAGCATAATAAAAATAACTAGAAATGGCAATTAACGCAGACACACCAATGGTACTCATCACATTTCGCTTTATTTTGTTGGTACGTATGGTATTTAATCTTCCTTCCATCTCAGCCCAGTGGGATTCGTTGTAAGGAACATTGAATTGCTCTAATTTTTCTTTTATTAAGTTATCCATTGCTATGGTTAATTTCTTTTTGTTTTAACAGGTTTTTTAAATTTTGTTTGGCTTTAGCTAAGTTTGATTTAGATGCGCCTTCACTTATATTTAGTTTTTTAGCGATGTCTTTATGCGGGTAACCCTCAATTACGCTTAAGTTAAAAACGGCTTTATAAGCAGGACTTAATGATTGAATTGCTTCCATAATATCATTAACTCCAAATTGACTGTAAATACTATTAGCACTAACTGTATTATTATTCTCTAAAATATAGTCGTCATTACTATCCACGAAAAAAACATCTTTATTTTTCCGATAATAATCAATAGCTGTATTTACCATTATTCGTCTAATCCAACCTTCTAAAGAACCATCAAAATTGTATTTCTTTAAATTAGAAAATACCTTCACAAACCCATCTTGTAATAAATCTTTTGCATCTTCAGCATTATTAGAGTACCTATAACAAACTCCCATCATTTTACTGTAAAAACATTTATACAGTTCCCGCTGGGCCTTTCGATCACCTTTGACACATCTTTTTACAATGTCATCTAAAATATGCTGATCTTTTTGATCCATTATTTTTACTATAGACGTAAGATAAGAATTAAGGTTGCCTCTATACCTTAATTTTTATAGTGAAAGTAATTAATTCTTTTAATATAGTAAAAGGAAATTGGCGATGAGTTGAGCTATTTCTTATATAAAATTGGATTTCTTATGGATAAGCTATAAATCAAAAGAAATACCTATTCCTAAAATTTCTTTGAATTGAACTCGCGGGCCAACCTTATCAATTATACCATCATTGTTTTTATCAATAGCAATTTTGATATCATCATCATAAAAGAGTAGTGTAGAGATAGAAGCTTTGATGTATTTATTCACTTTCATAGTAATTAATGTTTCCCAGTTAACATCAATATTCGAAGGGTTTTTTCCATAATTAGAAAATAATTCTAGCTTTGTTTGAAGGTTAACATTTTTCATTACACTCTTTTTAAAGATCGTTCTTAAGTATCCTCCATATTCAGAACGAATTGATTTTCCTTTGGTGATAATATTATTTAGTGTGTCTAGTACGGCAGCATCAACACCATAAGCTCCTGCATTAGCCAAATTTTGATTATTTACAATGGTAATTTTAGTAGTGAAGGGAGAGATGAACATTGTAAAATATTTATTAGGCTTATAATCCATTCCAATGGCTCCTAAAATATAAGCAGGAGCCATGAAATCAGATATTTTAGTTGAGTCATCAGGGTAATTATATCCAGGCATCATTTGAGTTTTAAAGTTAGCTAACCCAGCATAATACCAACCTTTAGAAGCTTTGTGTCCAAATTTAGAAGTAAAATCAACTTTGTCATCTGTTTTTCGAGTATTGGCGTTTCCTGATTTTAGAAAACCATAACCAACGTCTAGCGAATTATCAAAAGAAGTGTTCCCTTTTTGGTAGTTGGCAAAAACACTTAAAAAAGTATTTAATGAAATAGAATTTTCACCACCTGCCGACCAATTTGTTAAACTAACTTGAGTAAAATTGATACCAAAAACACCTCCAGTTGACCATCCATCAAGTGTATCTTTGTTTTCATTTTTTATTATTTCTTCGGCTTCTAAAACTTTATCTGCTTCAATTGGCTGAGCAGAAGTATTTCCAATAATTAAAATTGAAGCTAAGAGGACAAATATTTTTTTCATTTATTAAAAAAGGCTTAGAAAATGAAAATTATTCTAAAAAGAATTTTGTTTTTCCTATATCAACACCGTCAGCATAAACTTCTACGTTGTATTCTCCTATTGGAAAATCTTCTGTTTTTTGCCAATCAATGGTTAAGGATAATGCTTGATTTTTATAATCAATTTGTTTTTTTGAAGAATACAAGCCTCTTACTCCATTAAAATCAAATTTATTACTGTCGTCTGTTTTTTCTGATAATACTTTTCCGTCAGGAGTTAAAATACGAACATAAATCCATTTTTTACCAGGAATTGTAATACTGTTTTTAAGAATAGTGAACTCGGTTCTAATTTTTCCTGTTCGTTTAGCTTTATCCGTCATTTTTCCAGTATTATCGTTTTTTATCTTAACACCATAAGATTTTAAGTCGCTTGTTTTAAGGTAAGAAGCAACAGTTACTAAATCGGATAAATCTTCATTTCTTTCGGTTAAATTTTTAGTCACATTTTTTTCATTGTTCAGTTCCGTTTTTACAGTATAGTTTTCTTCTTCGAGGGCCCCATTTGCTTGCTGGAGAGAATCTAACTGAACGTAAAGGCCTTTCATTATTTTTCGTAGGGTTTCGGTTTCTTTTTTTAATTTGTATATCGACCAATCTTTGCCTTTCGTTTTTTTAATCAACTCCTCTATTTTTGCTTTCTCAGCAGCCAATTCGGCACTTAATTTCTCATTGGTGGTCTCCATAGTATTATATTGAGCAAGCATCTCTTCTAAGTCTGCCTGTACTTGATCTCTTTCAGAAGAAACATCAGTAATAACTATCTCATTATTTACAATTAATTCTTGTAATTGCATGTTTTGCCATATTAGATAGCTACAAAATCCTAGTAAAAGGATAATCACAACAACCATTAATTTATTGGGATTGTTTTTTTTCTTTTCTGTCGGAATAGTTGTCGTTTCTTTATTTTCCATCCTTAAAAATATTTTATTCAACCAAAATTAGTTTTATTTGAAATGGTCAATTTTTTTTGAATTAAAAGTTATGCATATTTATTTGTGTATAACAAGTAACACATTCATGTTCAACGATTTTTTTAATTTAATATTTCCTCATTTGTGTGCTGCTTGTAATGAAGCATTACTTAAAAATGAACAGGTTATATGTACTGCATGTCAAATCAATTTACCTAAAACCAATCATCATCTAGATAAAACAAATTCATTAAATCAGATTTTTTGGGGGCGAATTACTATTGAAATGGCTGGGGCATATTACCAATTTGATAAAAAAAGTAGTGTACAACACTTATTGCACCAGTTAAAATACAAAGGACATAAAGAAGTGGGAGTAAAAATAGGGGAGTTGTACGGTATGGAGTTAAAAGAATCAATTCATTATACGAATATCGACCTAATTATACCTGTTCCTTTACATGGAAAGAAATTAAAAAAAAGAGGATATAATCAAAGTGAATTTTTTGCTAAAGGGTTGGCAACTCAATTAGGAGTTACTATGAATACCAATTGTTTGTATAGAAAGATTAATTCTGATACACAAACCAATAAAGGTCGGTATCCTCGTTGGGAAAATGTACGAGCAGTTTTTGAAGTAAAGGATGGCGAAATGCTTAGGAATAAATCAATCCTATTGGTGGATGATGTAATTACTACAGGATCAACAATAGAAGCTTGTGCATCGGTTTTACAAGAATACAACTGTACAATTTATGTTGCAGCTATTGCTTTTTCATCAGCATAAAAAAGCGAACTCCTCCCTTTTCATCGGAGGAGTTCTTTTGCACTAACTAAACAGGTGGGTACCGGTTCCGATAGCTATCGGAATATCGGGATTAATTAAGGTGGTAGTTTTTCTTCAAAAACAATTCAAAGGTAAAGGGAAAATAGTGATCACTTTGTTAAAACATAGTTAACAAATGTTAAAAAGTGTTAATCATCAGAAGTCTAAGGCCATTAAGCGTATTTTTGTTTTTCAATGAAAAAAAATTATATCTATATTTTAATAGGAATAATTACTCTATCACTCATAGGGTTAGTGGCTATCCAAATTTATTGGATTAATAATGCGGTTACACTCAAAGAAGAAGAATTTAAAAGAGATGTGACATCAGCCATCTATTCTGTTACAAACCGATTAGAAAAAATAGAGGCGATTAATCGGATTAAAGCTCACCAAAAAGGGCAGGCACTATTCAATAAGAGAATGGGACAAATTAATAACCAATTTAAAGATTTAGACTATGATACAACAGCTGTTTATGAGGAAAATGGAGTACAATATAAAATTTCTGAGCGGCAACAAAATAATTTGTCGGGAGAAGAAATTTATGAGCAATCCATACAATCCATTTCTCCCAATGGAGGTATGGCTTTTCAACTAAGTATACAAGGGAATGGGATACATTCTTTTTCTAAGAGAAAAAAAGATTCATTGTACTATTACAGGCAAAATGAAAAATCATTGATGGTGAATGAGGTGTTAGAGAGTTTATTTGAAGCAAATAAGTATAAAACCGTATTAGAACGATTGAATAAAAACATTTTAGATTCATTATTGAAAGTGGAGTTTTTAAACAGAGGAATCAAAACCAAATTTCAATACGGTGTTTTTGATTATAATGGACAGGAGCTTTTAATTGATTCAATTGCTAATGTGGATAAAATTAGGCAGTCAGGATATTTTGCCCAGTTATTTCCTAATGACCTTTTAGAAAACCCTCATTTTTTAAGTGTTTATTTTCCACATCAAAAAGGCTATTTGCTTAAAACAATGTGGGCCATGTTGTTGACTTCAGTTTTGCTCCTAATTTCTATTGTTTTCGGATTTACATATACCATTCAAACAATCTTTAAGCAAAAGAAACTTTCAGAAGTAAAGAATGATTTTATAAGCAACATGACACATGAGTTAAAAACACCAATATCTACCATTTCTTTAGCGTGTGAAGCACTTAACGATAAAGATATCTCGGATAATAAAGAAGTAAAGGCAAATTATGTCAATATGATTTATCAAGAGAATAAAAGACTAGGGGTGCTTGTGGAACGAGTGCTAAAAAGTGCAACATGGAATAATGAAGATTTAAAACTAAAAAAAGAGAGCTTAAACTTACACCAAATTATTAATGAGGTGGTGGCGAATATCTCTATTCAAGTCTCTAGTAAGAAAGGACAAATTAAGAAAGAACTAGGAGCAGAAAATCAAGTTCTTTTTGCAGATAAAGTGCATATAACCAATATGGTTTACAACTTATTAGATAATGCTAATAAATATAGCCCAACAACACCAAGTATTGTTATAACAACTGAAAATATCAGAGAAGGGATTATGTTAACGGTTTCAGATAACGGATTAGGGATTAAAAAGGAAAACTTGAATAAAATTTTTGATAAATTCTATCGTGTTCCAACAGGAAATGTACACAACGTTAAGGGGTTTGGGTTAGGATTAAATTACGTTAAAGCATTAATAGAAAAACATAATGGAGAGATCTCTGTTGTTAGTGAATACGGCAAAGGGACAAAGTTTAGTGTATATCTTCCATTTCAATCCAATTAACTTAAAACTATGAATAAGAACATCAAAATATTATTAGCAGAAGACGACACTAATTTAGGAAACTTATTATGTGATTACTTGAAAGCCAAAGGGTATAATACTGTGTTAGCTTCTAATGGAGAAGAAGCGTTTAAACTTTTTGTGAAAGGGGTTTATAACTTGTGTTTGTTGGATGTGATGATGCCCGTTAAGGATGGATTTACACTCGCTAAAGAGATTAGAAAAATTAATGAGGATATTCCAATTATTTTTTTAACAGCAAAATCCATGAAAGAAGATACTTTGCAAGGGTTTAAAGTAGGAGCGGATGATTATATTCCAAAACCATTTAGCATGGAAGAATTGTTGGCTCGAATCAATGCAGTTTTAAGAAGATCAAAAGGAGATAATGAAAAACAAATAGAGACTAAGTTTAAGATTGGAAAGTATCATTTTGATGCTCAAAAACGTATTTTGTCGATTAATGGGACAGAGCAAAAATTAACCTCAAAAGAAAATGAATTACTTCGTTTATTGATTATTAGTGAAGGAAAAGTATTAGAAAGAACATATGCCTTAAAAGCTATTTGGGAAGATGATAATTATTTTAATGCAAGAAGTATGGATGTATATATTGCTAAACTTCGCAAGCATTTAAACCAGGATGAGCATATTGAAATTATGAATGTTCATGGGATAGGATTTCGATTCATGGTGCATGATTAAATTTTAATCTCCGTAATTTAACTCCCTAACTTTTCAAAATATGTGATGGCAATTTTCGGCTATTACGTATTAATAACGATATTTGCTGACCAGCAAACAATGTACCTTTAGTAAATGTGGTTTAAATTTTTCAGAATAGTACTTAGAAACCGATTGGTCATTATTATTATATTGGCATTGGTTACCCTATTTATGGCTTATCAGGCTCAGTTTGTACGAATGAGTTATCAATTGGCTCAAATGCTTCCAGAATCGGATAGCACTTATATTGAATACAAAGAGTTTAAAAATACTTTTGGAGAAGATGGTAGTGTTGTGGTGGTAGGCATTGATGATGAACGATTATATGAACTAGCTAATTTTAATGCTTGGTATGATTTAGCACATAACATCAAAAAAATAGAAACCCCATTTCTTAAAGACGGAGAGAAAGTGATGGTGAAGGGGGTGACAGAAGCCTTATCTATTGCCAATGCTTACACTCTGCATAAAAATAAAGCACAAAAAAGATTTAATTTTGAGCAGATTATCAAGCAAAAACCACAAACGCAAGCAGAGGTTGATAGTTTAAAACAACTTTTATTTCAACATCCTTTTTATGAAAGGTTTTTATATGCTGATTCTTCTGCAGCCACGTTGATGGTAGTTACACTTCATCGAGAAGTGTTGGATTCAAAATACAGAATTCAGTTATTCGATAAAATTGATTCAGAAGTAGCCGACTTTCAAGATAAAACGGGTATCAAAGTACATAAGTCAGGGCTGCCCTATATTCGAGCTAACTCTACTACTAAAGTTGCAGCTGAAATTAAGATTTTTTTAATCCTCTCTATTTTAATTACTTCTTTTATTCTATATCTATTCTTTAGGTCCTTTAAAGTAACTTTTTACTCTATGCTAGTAGTGAGTATCGGGGTAATATGGTCTATAGGTATATTGTCTTTATTTGATTTTGAGATTACTATTTTAACCGGGTTAATTCCTCCTTTGCTAATCGTTATCGGTATTCCGAATTGTATTTTTTTGCTTAACAAATACCATTCAGAGTACAAAAATCATGGCAATCAAATAAAGGCATTGAGTCGTGTGATTCAGAAAATAGGAAATGCCATATTTTTAACAAATACAACAACTGCATTGGGTTTTGCTACTTTTATCTTTACTCAAAGCGCTATTTTGGTAGAGTTTGGAATAGTAGCTGCCATTGATATATTTGTTGTCTTTCTTCTTTCTATTTTATTGATACCCATTATTTTTAGCTTTTTAGCTCCCCCTAAAGAACGACATACTAAGCATTTAGAAAATAAAATAATGGTTGCTGTGGTAAGTAAGATGGGCTATTTAGTAACTTATCACAGAAAATGGATATATATTGTTACGGTAATGGTTGTTGTATTAAGTGTTTATGGAATGTCGTTGATGACCACTACAGGAAATATTATTGACGATTTACCTAAAGATGACCCAATAGTAGAAGATTTAAAGTTTTTTGAGCATTCTTTTAATGGTGTGATGCCTTTTGAGGTGATTGTTGATACAAAAAAGAGTGGAGGAGTTTTTGCTAACAATGGGAAAGTATTGTATAAAATTCAGAAGCTACAAAAAGAATTTGCTAATCATCCTGAATTCTCTAAACCTTTATCTATTGTTGAGGCAATAAAATTTTCTTACCAAGCTTATAAAAATGGGAATCCTAAATTTTACATTCTACCTCCAGCAACAGAGCTAAATAAATTAAAAAAGTACATTCAAGAAGATGACAAGAAGAATAAGTTTAATTCCTTTATTGATAGTACCAATCAACGCACTCGAATTAGTTTTCAAATGGCAGACATTGGAACACAAGAAATGGATAGGCTGTTAAAAGACATCAGATCTAAAGTGGATACTATTTTTCCTCCACAAGATTATAAAGTAACACTTACAGGAACAAGTGTCATCTTTTTAAAAGGAACCGACTATTTAGTCGATAACTTATTTACGAGTTTAACCTTGGCGATTGTTTTAATAGCTTCATTGATGTCTGTTTTGTTTTCTTCTGTCAGAATGGTATTGGTTTCGCTAATCCCTAATTTATTACCGCTATTAACAACAGCAGGATTAATGGGCTTTTTCGATATTCCTATAAAACCTTCTACCATCTTGATATTTAGTATTGCCTTTGGAATTACGGTTGACGATACTATTCATTTTCTAGCGAAATACAGGCAAGAATTAAAGCACCATCAATGGAACATTAAAGAAGCGGCTCACATTGCGCTAAGAGAAACAGGCGTGAGTATGATTTACACTTCTATTATATTGTTTTTTGGGTTTGGTGTTTTTACAGTTTCTAGTTTTGGAGGAACTGTTGCTTTGGGAGTATTGGTATCTTTGACATTAGTAGTTGCTATGTTGGCTGATTTAATTTTATTGCCATCTCTTTTATTATCGTTAGATAAAGCGTTAACTACAAAAGCGTTTAAGAAAGAGCCTCTTATACAGATAATTGATGAAGAGGAAGACATCGATTTGGATGAATTAGAAATACAAGATTTAACAGAAGAAAAAGTGATATAACTATGAAAGGAATTGTACTTGCTGGAGGATCAGGAACACGCTTACATCCATTAACGTTAGCTGTTAGCAAACAATTAATGCCTGTGTATGATAAGCCGATGATTTATTACCCTATTTCTATTTTAATGCAAGCAGGGATAAATGAAATTTTAATTATCACCACCCCAGAAGATAATGCAGCTTTTAAAAGGTTATTAGGTGATGGTTCGCAATTTGGATGTTCATTTCAGTATGCCATACAAGATGTTCCTAATGGATTAGCACAGGCTTTTGTAATAGGAGAAGAATTTATTGGAAATGATGCGGTGTCTTTAGTTTTAGGAGATAATATATTTTATGGAACAGGATTGGAAGAATTATTGATGCAAAACACATCTCCAACTGGAGGGATGGTTTTTGCTTACCACGTTTCAGATCCTGAACGATATGGGGTGGTAGAGTTTGATAAAAATCACAATGCCATTTCTATAGAGGAAAAACCGTTGAAACCTAAATCACATTATGCCGTTCCTGGGTTATACTTTTATGATAATTCAGTAGTAGAAATTGCTAAAACGCTTCAACCAAGTGAACGTGGAGAGTATGAAATCACGGATATTAATAGTATCTATTTGCAAAGGAAGCAGCTTAAAGTGGGTATTTTAGATCGAGGTACAGCGTGGTTAGATACGGGAACACACGCTTCTTTAATGCAAGCATCACAGTATGTTCAGGTGATAGAAGAACGCCAAGGGTTAAAAATAGGTTGTTTGGAAGAAATAGCTTACAGAAAAGGGTTTATTACTAAGTCGGATTTAGAAAAATTAGCAAAACCCCTATTAAAAAGTGGTTATGGTAGTTATTTAATGGAAATTGTAAATGAAGAATAAAAACAACATATTAGTCACAGGTGGAGCGGGTTTTGTAGGAAGCTCGTTGGTAGAAGGATTAATTAATGACGAAAATAACTTTGTGGTGGTGGTGGATAATTTGCAAACAGGATCTAAAGAAAAACTTCCCGTAGCTCAGCATGGAAACCTTAAGTTTATCCAATGTGATGTGAATAAAGAAGATGAAATAACCAGTGTATTTCATACTTTTTCGTTTGATTATGTTTTTCATTATGCGGCATTAGTAGGAGTTAAAAGAACTTTAGATAACCCTGTTAAAGTATTGAATGATATCACTGGAATTAAGAATGTGTTAAATCTTTCAAAAAATACAGGGGTAAAACGAGTTATTTATGCATCTTCTTCGGAAGTTTATGGAGAGCCAGTAGAATATCCTCAAAATGAAGAAACAACACCGTTAAATTCTCGTTTACCTTATGCGATTGTAAAAAATGTAGGAGAAGCATTTTTGAAATCATATAAACAAGAATATGGATTAGATTATACCATATTTCGATTTTTTAATACTTACGGGCCAAAGCAGAGTAAAGATTTTGTGATTTCTAAGTTTTTAAATGCAGCACTCAACAATGAACCAATAACTGTTTACGGAAAAGGAGATCAGACCAGAACATTTTGTTTTGTAAAAAACAATGTAGAGGCATGTATTAATGCTGCATTTGATGAAAACTATGTCAACCAAACAATAAACATTGGGAATAATATTGAAACGACTATTTTAGATCTAGCAACAACAATCATATCACTTACGGACTCAAAATCAGAGATACAACATTTACCTGCGCTGGAAGAGGGGGACATGACAAGAAGACATCCAGACATCACCAAAATGAAAACATTACTAAAGGAAGACTTGATTTCTTTAGAAGATGGGATTAAGGAAATTTTAAAAGACACCTCTTTCATTTTATAATAATTGGATGGATAAAATTCTAGGTTACATTGCTTTAGTAGATGACGCGTTGGAAAACATCGCTTTAAAAAAAGAACCCAAAGAATTATATGCCCCAATTAAATATACCTTAGGATTAGGAGGAAAACGTATTCGACCTGCTTTATTATTGTTAGCAAATGATTTGTTTGGAGGAACCAAAGAGCAAGCGATAAATACTGCTTTAGCCATTGAGGTTTTTCACAACTTTACGTTGGTGCATGATGATATCATGGACAAAGCGCCTTTAAGAAGAGGTAAATCTACTGTGTATAAAAAATGGAATGAAAATATTGCTATCCTTTCAGGAGATGTTATGTTGATTCAGGCTATTCAATTGTTGAGTAAAGATAAACCAGCACAATTGCAAACGATATTAGAATTATTTAATACCACCGCTGTTCAGGTTTGTGAAGGACAGCAATACGATATGAATTTTGAAATACTAGCTAATGTTTCAATAGATGATTACTTAACGATGGTTGAACTGAAAACAGCTGTATTATTAGCTTGTAGTTTGAAAATAGGAGCATTGCTTGCTAATGCAAAACCTGCTGAAGCCAATCATATTTATGAATTTGGCAAAAACTTAGGAATAGCTTTTCAGTTAATGGATGACATATTGGATCTATATGGAGACCCTAAAAAAGTAGGAAAAAGGGTAGGGGGGGATGTAGTTAGTAATAAAAAGACTTACTTATTACTCAAAGCACAAGAGTTGGCTACAGGGAATGTTAAGAAAGAGTTAGAATTTGCGTTATCATCAACGGCACTAACTGACACTAAGAAAGTAGAAAAGGTGAAAGCTATTTTTGATGAGTTGGGGGTTAAACAATTAGCTACGGAAGAGATGGATTTGTTCTATAACACCGCATTATCTAATTTAGATAGTATTGATGCCCCTGCAGATAAAAAACGGGTTTTTGAGAATTTTGCTAAGAAGTTAATGAATAGAGAGAGTTAGAGAATGAAGTATGCCAAACACATATTCATTTGTATCAATGAGAGGGAAGAAGGAGCTTCAAGAAGAAGTTGTGGGAAGGAGCATGGAGAAGCAATAGCTGCTCAATTCAAGGAGTTGATTCAGGAAAATAAATTAAGAACTAAGGTAAGAGCCCAGCGCACAAGTTGCTTAGATATTTGTGAACAAGGACCAACAATGGTCGTGTATCCTGAAGGCGTATTTTATGGAAACGTACAATTAAGTGATGTGGCGGAAATTTTTGAAGAACATATTTTGAACAATCGGCCAGTAGAACGTTTACGCTTAAAATTCAACTAAGATGAATTTTCCTAGATTAAGTGAATTAGCACCTTATTATCATCGGGTAGATTTACTAGAAAAAGTAGTGGAACAGGTTAAAAAAGATTTCAATTGGTTCAGTTACGAAATTACATTTGTTGGAAATGCGGAATCCCCATATCAAGAATTATATTCGCAGATATTACCACTCATTGAAGAATTATTGAATGATGACTACCCCAAATTAATGTCCATGCTGTATCGCATAGATATTGACGAGGAATTTTTAAATCGTCAATTAAAAACTACAGCAAATGCGGATACAGATGAGGTGATAACAGACCTCATTTTAAAAAGAGAGTTGCAGAAAGTGATTATTAGAGAGATGTATTCTAATTAGATTCTGTAATAGGTAATTCGATAAAGAAAATAGTTCCCACATCCTCTTGTGTTTCAAATCGGATACTTCCTTGAGCTGCTTCGATAATATTTTTTACAATAGCTAATCCTAATCCCATTCCTGTTGTTTTGGTCGTGAAGTTGGGAACAAATATTTTATCTTTTTTATCTTCAGGTATGCCTGTTCCATTATCTTGAATGCTGATGAGCACCATTTCATTTTTATCTTGAATGGTAATATTGATTATTCCTTTCTTATTTTCAGGGATAGCTTGTAAAGCATTTTTAATCAAGTTATTAAATACTCTTGATAGTTGATCTTTATCAGCAACTATTGTTGGAGGAGAAGCACATTTGTTTGTTAATGTTATGCTAGTTGTTGCTTGATTGAATAGGTCAATAGTCGTTTCTATAATAGGTAATAAAGCAATTTTCGATTCGTCAGCTTTGGGCATTTTGGCAAAGCTAGAAAACTCGTCAGCAATTTTAGTCAAGGTTTCAATTTGCTCTATTAATGTTTTAGCAGTTCTATCAATACGCTCATTTAAATCATTAGGGTTATCCGTAACAACACGTTGTAACTGCTGAATACTTAGTTTCATGGGAGTTAGTGGGTTTTTTATTTCATGAGCCACTTGTTTTGCCATTTCTCGCCAAGCACTTTCTCGTTCAGATTTAATGAGTAATTGTGCACTTCGTTCTAATTCTAGTACTTTTTGATTGTACTCTAACACCAAAGAGCCAATTTCATCGTTGGATTCCCAATCGATTTGCTCGTAGGATTTTCCTAGTTGTAATGCGCTAATTTTATCTTTAATCATTCGTAAAGGTTCAGAAATGTAGTTGGCAAAGAAAACAGCAATAATGGCTGATATTAAGAATAACAATCCGTATATATTCAAAAGAGCTGTATAAAAGGAAGATAGGTCATTTTCTAATTCATTTTGTTTAGCAAAATAGGGCAAATTCATGTAGGCCAGTATTTTATTATTCTCGTTCCTAAATGGCACATAAGCAGATAAATAATTTAAGCCTCCAATGTTTTCTTGATGAATGAATGAAGATTTGCTATTTAAATGCAATTCACGATAAGCATTCGGTTCCATCTTTTCACCTACTAATCCAATATTAAATATTTCAGATCGGGATGAGGCTAATAACATTCCAGTTGTATCATATAAATTAATATCGGTATAAAACACATTAGAAAACTTAATTAAATAATAAGTCATCTCATCATAATCCGAAAGAGTTAGTTTGTTTTTGTTGCCTAATTTATGTTCTAATTCAATGAGTACAGATTGAACTTTTTCGGTAATGTTCTTTTTATTTTTTTCAAGGTGTTGCTTTTTGATATAGTAGGAAGTTCCCCATCCAAAAAGAATGAAGGATAAAAAAATAGAGGAAATAATAAACAACTGAATTTTAGTGCTAAAATCAGTATAGGCAATATGCCAATCAAAAGGACTCGTTTTTAATGTTAAGCCAAAGAGCAAAACTGCTATAAAACAAAATAGGAATAAGTAAGAAAAAGTAGTGATGTAGTTAAAAATGGTTTTTTGAGGAGAGCTAACAATCACAACAGTATTCTTATCACTTTGGTAAAACAAGTGGTTGTGCTGATCAAAATTAAGAGATGAAAAACCAGCTTCATTAAAGAGTGATTTATCATAGAGGGATAGGGTATATATAAAGTTACCCGAGTTGTTAACCAGCTTACCATTTTTATATTTTGCAAATGAATATTGATTGAGGTTAACGATGGTTTCAATTTCTTTTTGATTGAGTAGCAATTCTGGATAGCCTTCTGTTTTAGAAAAAACTTTGGGAAAAAATTCAATGAATAAAAAGTAGGGTTTTTGGTTGGGGAGCTCAATTTTTAATTGAGCTAAGTAACTACTAATTCCTTCTTCTGAATACAAAAAATTAATATTAGGATCAATATTAAAAGGATGTTCTGTTTCATTCTCAACTTTTTCTTTAAAAAAGGAAAGGCAGTTTACATTGATGCCTTTATCCTCTATCAACAAACTATCTTGATTTTGGCACGCAGTAATAATATTCACATCATACTTATTCCAGTACCCTCCAAAATATTTATCTATCAGGTGCTTATCGAGAATGTTTTTTTTCTGCCAATAAGAAGAAATGTTACTTTTAAGAAGGGTGTCAGTCTCAATTTTTTGCTTTAATTCTTTAAATAAATATTCTGCGACAGGGTCTTTCTCTTTGGCCAACTTTTTTGCTAAAAACTCTTTTTTTAAGAGTTCTTTTTCTTCGCCAAAATGGATAAATCCATATGAAAAAGTGAGGGCAATAATGATGACTGTTATAATACTTTTATAGAAAGGGTTTTTGTTACTTTTTAAACCCATGTTTGTTAGTATATAAGCAATACCCCACAAACTAAGAAGAATGTAGGTGTCGTAGAAGAAAGCACCAATAATAATAAAGAATATGGATGTAATAATGAGTAAAGTATTAAGATGATAATCCTTAAATGCTTTATTAGAGAAAGTATCTAATATCAGTTGAATAAAAATAAGGAAAGAGATACAGAGTAGTATAATGATGAAAAGAGCAATAAAGCTATACGGAGTTAACTCAAAAAGGAAGTTGGTATCAAAAATAATGGTAGAGTTCTTAACCAATCCTTCTATCCAATTAGAGAAAATAAGAGGGAAAAAGGCAATAAATACAATTGCTGCACTTGCAATACTTTTGTTATAAGGGTTAATATTTTTTATGGCTTTTTTGATTTGGTAAATCAGTAGCGTAAAAAAGAAAGCAAACATTAAAAAATGTCCGAGGGAGGGTAAAATAGCAGATTGAGCATAAATAGTTGGGCTAAATAACTCTTGCTGAAAAACGATTTTAGGCAGTTTAAGTAAGAAGGTAGCTAACCACAAGAGGCTAATAAATAGAGAAACTAATAAAGGAGTATATTTTTGAATGAAATTTAATTTTTGAAAGAATTGGTTAATGAAAGAAATAATAAGACCAATTCCACAAAAGAAGAATGCGATAATTATCCAGTTGGTGTTGGAAGAAGTAGTATTTTTTTTATTTGAAGATAAATAAAATAGAGGGGTTCCGCTGATGAATTTGATAAGGGATGCGTTTTTTGAAGGGGTTAATTGGATGGTATAGTTAGAAGGAGTATTAAAGCTTTCATGAAAATGGTTCTTGAGGTATTTATTTTCAATGGAGTATTGCTGTTTTATATGGATTAATGCGAGATACGTTTTTTTATTTTTCTTTTTGATGAGGTATTGATACCAGCCATTTTTAAGAAGAACGATATTTTTATCTTTCTCAAATTCCGTTAATGAATTTAAGAAAGAAGTATTTCGACTGCTCCAATAAATGGGTTGATTGTTTTCGAAAATATAAAATGTAATTCCGCTGTGTGCTAACTTATTAAAATGGGATGAAGTATTAAATTCTTTTTCTAAGTCAAGAGTAGTGATTAAACGATGTAATTCTTTACTCGCCAATGTTTCTTTCTCATGAAGTACTTTATTGAATTGCAGGGGAGAGAAGGAGGTAGTGAAAAAAAATTCGGGTTGGATAAAAAGAGAAATAATTAAGCAACCTCCAGCTCCTAAATGCAACCATAAATTTCGAATAATGTTTTTCATTTTTTTACCCTTAATGCTGTGAATTTACGAAAAACAAAATTGTTGCATTAATAAAAAAAGCTTCACAATCTTGTGAAGCTTTTATAAACTTTTGATTTTAGGATTTTATCATCCATCTAAAGCTTCGGCTCCAGCAACAATTTCTAATATTTCATTTGTGATGGCTGCTTGTCGTGCTTTATTGTAAACCAATTTAAGATCATCTTGTAATTCTTTTGCGTTATCGGTTGCTTTATGCATTGCTGTCATACGCGCACCATGTTCAGAAGCTTGAGAATCTAATAAGGCTTTAAATAATTGTGTTTTTAATGATTTTGGAATCAACTCCTCTAAAATAAACTCTTTGTTGGGTTCAAAAATATAATCAACAGCGTTTGTATTTTCGTCATTATTACTTGGCGGTAATACAGGTAAAAATTGTTCTGTTATTACTTCTTGAACAGCAGCATTTTTAAATTGGTTATACACCAAAATAATTTTATCCTGATGCATATCAGCATATTGCTCCATTAAAACTTGAGCAATATCAGAAGAATTTTCAAATGTAAGTTCGTCCCAAATGTTTTCAGCATGACGAGGAAGTAAAGTTCCTTTTATCCCCCACTCTGTATTTTTAAAAGCGTCATTACTTTTTTTACCAATTGATAAAACAGTTACACGAGCATCTTTATATTCCTTTAATGCTAATCGTTTTACCGTTTTTATAACATTGTTATTAAATCCCCCACACAGTCCTCTATTGGAAGTTACACTTACTATTAGAACATTTTTGACTTCTCTTGGAGCTGAATATACTCCATCAATTCCATCTAGATTAGCTGTTAAATTGGATAAAATCTCTTTTAACTTACTAGTATAAGGGCGTATTTGTGTAACTGCATTTTGAGCTTTACGTAATTTAGCTGCAGACACCATTTTCATCGCAGATGTAATTTGCATCGTTGATGAAATGGAAACAATCCGGTTACGTATTTCTTTTAAGTTCGCCATTTTTTTGAGTTTAAAAGTGAAAAGTTTAAAAGTTGAAAGTGTACGAATTAAGAATCACTTTCAACTTTTCTCTTTCAACTTTGAACTTAGTTTTTGTATTTTGCTGTTAATTCTTTTGCTACTTTTTCCAAGGTGTCAGTAGTGTCTTCGTCTAATTTTCCTGCTCTTAAAGCATCTAGTGCTTCTTGGTGCGTATTGACTAAGAAACTTAAGTATTCTGTTTCAAACTCTCGTACTTTATCAACAGGGATGCTATTGATTAACCCTCTAGCTCCCAAATAGATAATAGCTACTTGTTGCTCTACTGGTAAAGGTGCATTTTGACCTTGTTTTAAGATTTCGACATTTCGTTTACCTTTATTAATTACGCCCATAGTAGCAGCATCCAAATCAGAACCAAACTTAGCAAAAGCTTCTAGCTCTCTAAATTGTGCTTGATCTAATTTTAGTGTTCCTGCTACTTTTTTCATGGATTTAATTTGAGCATTACCCCCAACACGAGATACAGAAATACCTACGTTAATTGCTGGTCTTACCCCTTGGTTAAACAAGTCACCATCTAAGAAAATTTGTCCATCAGTAATAGAAATTACGTTGGTTGGAATATATGCAGAAACGTCACCTGCTTGTGTTTCAATAATTGGAAGAGCAGTTAATGACCCACCGCCTTTTACTAAAGGTCTAATAGATTCTGGTAAATCATTCATGTTTTGAGCAATACTGTCAACATTAATAATTTTTGCAGCTCTTTCTAATAATCTTGAATGTAAGTAAAATACGTCTCCAGGGTAAGCTTCACGTCCTGGAGGTCTTCTTAATAATAAGGAAACCTCACGATAAGCAACAGCTTGTTTTGATAAATCATCATATACAATTAATGCTGGTCGACCAGTATCTCTGAAGTACTCACCAATAGCTGCTCCAGCAAAGGGAGAGTAAAATTGCATTGGCGCAGGGTCAGAAGCATTTGCCGCTACAACAACTGTATAAGCCATTGCTCCAGCATTTTCTAATGTTTGCACTATCCCTGCAACGGTAGAGGCTTTTTGTCCTGTTGCCACATAAATACAAAATACAGGTTCTCCTCTATCATAAAATTCTTTTTGATTAATAATGGTATCAATAGCAACAGTTGTCTTTCCTGTTTGTCTATCTCCAATAATCAACTCTCTTTGACCTCTTCCTACAGGAATCATAGAATCAATTGCTTTGATTCCACTTTGTAAAGGTTCAGTTACGGGCTCTCTAAAAACAACACCTGGTGCTTTTCGTTCTAAAGGCATATCGTACAGTTCACCTTGGATAGGACCTTTTCCATCAATAGGATCACCTAGTGTATCTACTACTCTACCAACCAACCCTTCACCTACTTTTAGTGAAGCAATTTTGTTTGTTCTTTTTACGGTATCACCTTCTTTAATTCCTTTTGAAGAACCTAAAAGTACGGCTCCAACATTGTCTTCTTCAAGGTTCAATACAATTGCAGTTAATCCGTTTTCAAATTCAATTAACTCTCCAGCTTGTACTTCTGATAATCCGTAAATACGGGCAATACCATCACCAATTTGAAGAACTGTACCAACTTCTTCTAGTTGTGCTTCTGTTTTAAATCCAGCTAATTGCTGCTTTAAAATTGCTGAAACTTCTGCGGGTTTTACTTCGGCCATGTTTTTTTAAGTTTATGTGTTTATTTGGTTTAAAGTTTAATTTGATTATTGCTAACCTTCTAAACTGTTAACCTTCTAACTATTTTTATTATTTTAATATTCCCTAACATATGGGTTTTCATCAAACTCCATTGCAAGGTTCTTTAATTTTCGTTTTATACTTTCATCCACTTGTTTATCACCAATTCGGACTATCAATCCTCCAATAATATCTTTGTTAATTATTTCATGTAATTCAATACTATCAGCAGATTTAGTGCTATTTAAAATGGCAGCGATAGCCTCTTTTTGTGATTTAGATAGTGTTACAGCAGAAGTTACCTGAGCCGTTTTGATGTTTTTATGTTGTTTGTAAACCTCAATAAACGATGCTGCAATATCTCCAATGATTCCTGCTCTTTTTTTACTGGTAATAAGTGCTGTGAAGATAGAAGCTATCTTAGAGATATTTTTATCAAAAATGGCATTTAAAATCGCCTGTTTTTTATCGTTTTTTATCACAGGGCTTTTTAATACGACCATTAACTCACGATTTTCAGTACATATCTTATTAATAAATTGCATATCTGCATAAAGCTCTTCTAATGCTTTTTCTTCAATAGCAATTTTAAGTAATGATTTAGCGTACCGTGAAGCTACTTTAATATCTCTCATCTAAGTTTAATTTAGATTAATATCTTTTACCACATTATCAATAATTGCTTTTTGCTTATCAGCAGAAGATAGTTCATCTTTTAAGATTTTTTCAGCAATTTCAATAGACAATACTGCTACCTGATTTTTTAACTCAGTTAATGCAGCCATCTTTTCGTGTTGAATACTCTCTTTTGCTGCAGTAATGATTTTTTCAGCGTCTTCGCTGGCTTTTGATTTAGCATCAGCAATCATTTTTTCTTTAACTGTTCTAGCTTCTTTTAGCATCGCATCTCTTTCGGCTCTTGCCTCATTCAACAACGTTTCATTGCTGGATTTTAGCTCTGCCATTGCTCTTTTAGCTTCTTCTGCAGAATTTAAAGCATCCTTGATAGAGTCTTCTCTTTCATTAACCGCATTCAAAATAGGTTTCCAAGCATATTTTCTTAACAAGAATAATAATACTACAAACAAAAGCGTTTGCCAGAAGAACAAACCAACTGAGAAATCATTTAATAACTTTTCCATTCCTTTTTAATTTTATAATTTTTAAAAGAAAGCTGTAACCAACCGTTACAGCTTTCTTAAAATTGATTGTTTAAACTGCAAATAATGCAGCAAATCCAATACCTTCAATTAACGCTGCTGCAATCAACATCGCTGTTTGAATTTTGTTAGTTGCTTCTGGTTGACGTGCAATAGCGTCCATTGCTGAACCACCTATTCTACCAATACCGATACCTGCACCGATAACAACTAATCCTGCTCCTACAATCGCTGGAATTTCCATAATATAAAATTTTATAGCCTGCCTATCGGCAGACAAGGTTAATAAATTACTTATCTAGTGTTCATCATGCTCTGCAACAGCACCTCCAAAATAAAGGGCAGTTAACATGGTGAATATATATGCCTGTAAAAAGGCAACTAATAGTTCTATTATAGATAAAAACAAGGTTAACCCAAGGAATGCTCCTTTAGCGAACCAGTTAGTAAATACATACAATAGACCAATTAAACTCATTAAAACAATATGCCCAGCAGTCATGTTCGCGTACAGACGAATCATTAATGCAAAGGGTTTAATGAAAACACCTAATAATTCTATTGGGGCTAAAATAATTTTCATTGGGGAAGGAACTCCTGGCATCCAAAAAATATGTCCCCAATAATTTTTGTTAGAAGTGAATTGAGTGATAATAAACGTGATTAATGCCAATCCAAAAGTCACAGCAATATTGTTTGTCACTCCAATTCCTAAAGGAGTCATTCCTGCTAAGTTTAAAAACCAGATAAAAAAGAAAACTGTTAATAAATAACTCATGTATTTTTTATAATGTTTTTCTCCAATGTTTGGTTTGGCAATTTCGTCTCTAATAAAAATAACTAAAGGCTCTAGAAATTTTCCGCCTTTTTGAGGAACTAAGTTGTTGGTATATGTTTTTGCAAAACGAGTAAATAGGAAAAAGATAAATAATGACATTAGCATTATTGTAAACACATTTTTAGTGATAGAAAAATCTAGTGGCTTAGCATTGGTGGGGTGGTGATGTTCATCCATCACTAAGGTGCCTTCAGCATCTGTTTTGTAAATTTTTTCGTGATGTAATTTATAGTAGTTTCCTTTAGATTCAGCTACTGCTTCCCCATGATGAAATTTTGAGGATGAAAAAACATGTAGACCTTCATCCCATAAAATAATAGGAAGTGGAAATTCCCAACCTTTAGCGTGCCAGATAGTAAAACTATGTGCATCTAATAAATGATGATTGATGTATTCTTTTCTTTTCTTACTTTTTTGATCTTCCTCAGATAATTCTTCAGATTTTACTCCATGTTCTTCGGAAACGTGCTCAGTGTCAGCATTAGCCAAAATAGTTAATGGGCTCACAAAAAGCAATAACAATAGGATCTTCATCAATTTTTTCACTTGCATACTACACGAATAATAAAGGTGCTTTAAAATCGGTGCAAAAATAGGTATTTATATTAAATAGGAAAAACAATTTACAGGTTTTATTCACACTATTTTATTATTGAAATTTTTGGCAAATTTCGCCTTAATCTTTGAGCAATTTTATGAGGAAAATCACCTCTGTAATTAAGCAAATTGTATAGGGAATAAAAAAGGCAGAAAATTCTAGTGGACTTATTTTTCCATCTAACTTATAAGAGGGGTAAAAAAAGATAAAAAAGCAGGCAAATTTTAGTATGCTACCTCCCATAAAAATAAAACCTAATGAGTCTGAAAATTTCTTTTTTAGGAGAA
Organism: Vicingus serpentipes; assembly: GCA_024103385.1. Taxonomy (GTDB): domain Bacteria; phylum Bacteroidota; class Bacteroidia; order Flavobacteriales_E; family Vicingaceae. Next base: position 42,282 of record JAGFIT010000072.1, on the reverse strand, counting down.
CAAGAGAACCAAAAATAACTATTGCTAAAGCATAATTTGCTACATAAGCTCCTATTATATTATTGTCAAATAATGGGGCTGCTATAAAATGCAGCACTAAAAAATGTAGTAGGCAAATGGTAACGGTAATTAACGCTAAAAGGAATGTAAACTGAATGGTATACTTTACCAAATCATTCTTCATTATTCTTATTGATTTGTCGAAGCACATTGAACAAAGCAATTCCAACACCCAAAAGGGTTAACCCAATAGTGAACCACTTTTTTTCACTAGGATATTTTTGATCTAACCATTTTCCCACATAAGCGGCTAAAAAAATGGTAGCGCCCATTTGAAAAGCAATACCTGAAAATCGAGCAAAATTATTAAACTGCTTGGGCTTCTTCTTCGAAGATTTCTCTTTTTTCTCCATGATGCATATCTTTAACTACAGAACCCATATTACAAGTTCCAGTGAAATTAGCACCAGGTTCTATTGATAACTTGTTGGTATTGATGTCACCCAAAATATTAGCAGAAGCTTTGAGTTGTAATAACTCCTTCACCACCAATTTAGCTTTAATTTTTCCAGATACATCCGCATTTTTACAAGTTACCTTTCCATCAATAACACCAGTGGTACCAACCACTAATTTTCCTTCAGAAATTAAAGAGCCTTGTAAAATTCCGTCTATTCGTATATCTCCAGCACAGGTGATATCACCTTTTATTTCTGTTCCTTTTCGGATAATGTTAATTTCTGGAGTTTCTATTTCTTGGTTTTTTGCCATAGGGAATCTTTTTTTCTTAAGCATATTAAAGTTAAATAGGTAACAAATATAGTGATTTTAACGAATTATAGCTTTATATCAAAGTTTTTACGAAAAAACTCAAGATAAGCAGCCACATCCTTATCTCCATAAAAGTGAACAAAATTCTTTTCTGAAATTAAGAAGTAGTCGTACTTTTTCTCGTTGAGTTCTTTTAAATTATCTTTATTTAAAACGAAAGATTTGTAGTAGTCTATAGCATCAGCATTTCCTTTAAATTTTTTAACAGTAATTATTTGCCTGTCTTTATTTAATAAAATACTTTGTATAGGCTCAAAAGAGTTAGCACTATAATATTTTTGGTTGAAGTCAGAAATAGCAATTTTATACTTAGGGGTTTTATTGTCGGTAGTAGGAATAACAGCAACAAAAACAAAATCATCAGTAGGGTCATGTTGGTAAAAGCTTGTTTTTCCTGAAGATAACGCACGAGGGTCTTTTTCAATTAAGGTTAAAATTCTTTTTGCTTCATCACTAACATCAGATTTTGGATGTTTAATGATGATATCTTCTAAGGCTAGCTTAAAAGAATCCAGTGTGTTGGTATGTCCAATAGACATTGCGGCTAAAAAATCAAATTTATCTTGAATGTGGTTGTCTGCAAAAATGGCTTTTGCTTTTTCACACCGAATTAATACGTTATCGTAGTATTTTTCAGTGTATAATTCAAAAACACGGCTGTAATAATTATCTACTCTTTTCCTATTTTCTCGTGTTACTTTATTATAAGTAGGGTCTTGTATTATTTTGGCATATTCACTTTCCGGATAATTGTTCAATATCAAGTTCCTATATTTCGTTTTCATTTCGTCATTTTCAATTAACAAACTTATTCGGTAAAGGTTGTACCATGATGGTAGTTTGTAGTGGGAGGTATCGTATCTGGTTATTAATTCTTCAAATGAATTGATGGCCCCGGGGTAATTTTGAAAATCTTCTCGATAAATATTACCCAAAGCGTATAAAGCTTCAATAATTTTATTATGTGATGCAATGATATCCGCATCTGTTGTTGGAATAAATTGCAAATAATAATCAGGGTTGGTTTTTTCATTAACAACAGTACTGTCTGTGGAAGAGGAATCTATTTTTGCTGCCTCTTCATTAAATGTTGCAACAGATTGTTTGTCTTTCCTTCGCCAGTCGTCTTCTAGTTTTCTATCTCCCCATTTTTTTCTAAAATCGGTAAACCCAAAACCCAAAGTGGTTTTATTATAAAAGTACCACCCCCCTTTAGTCGTATTTGTAGGGAGGTTAACACCAGTAGGGGTGTTAATTGTATTGGCTTGCTGTTTTAATTTGGCTTCTTCGTCAATTGCTTTTTGTACTAACTGGTTGATTACTTTTTTTCGGTATTCTTCGTCAGTACTCATTTTCAATAAACTGTCTTGTTCTTCTACAATTTTTATATTAGTTACCAATTTTGTTAATGCATTATTCCGTTCATAAATTTTATCATAATCACTATAATCTTTCGGTAAAACAGTTAAACAGCTATCATAATAAGATTGTGCTAAAACGTATTGAGGTTTTTCGTAAAAAAGTTCTCCTAACCTTAAATAAGATAGGGCTTTTTGTTTGGTGTTTGAAGTACTTGCAGCGGCCGATTTTTGAAGATATTCAATTCCTAGATCTTCATCGTTTTCTTTGAAAGCAATGTCTGCAAGAGCGTAATAAATCTGGTCTAAGTATTCTGCGTTTTTTGTGTCGCGCACCATTTTGGTTAACATTTTTTTGATGGCTTTGTTATCTTCACCACCAACATCATAAGATAGGGCACGATTAATTTTAGCATGAAACATCATGCTGTATTCAGGTTTTAGTTTGATAACTTTCGTAAATAACGCTGAAGCTTGTCCATATTCTTTTTTCTTTAACCAAAGTTGAGCTAACACATAATTGAACCTCCGTTGATCTGATTTTTTTCGAGTGGTTTCTAGTGCTTTGGTTAATTTATTAATGGCTTCATCGTAATTTTTTTTTCTGATATAATATTCAGCATATAAAGCATGATATTCACTACTGTATTGCTTTGGGATACCTTCTTGATCAATAACATCTAAGTAAGATTCTGCTTTTTGCATTTCACCTACTTCCATATAAGTACGAATTAACCACATTAAGCCTTCGTATTTGCTAGGGTTATTTTTAAATGTTTTAGCAACATAAATAAATATTTCCTCTCCTACGAAATATTCTTGTTTGTAAAACCGGGCTTGACCTATTAAAAGATAACAATCGTCTATCCAACGGTTGTGTTCTTCCTTTTTAATGTACATAGAGTGCCGGTCAATAACTTCTGAACATTTTTCGATGATTTTATCCATGTCAGGGTACATGCTCTTGGATTTAACCTCATCGGGGTAAATAAATAAGGGAAGAATTTCGGAGTAATCATCTTTATACTCATTATATAAAGTGGCTACGTTTTCCTTTTTAATTTCTCGAGCATTAAAATAACCATTGTATCTGGCTGTCGTATTATGGTATGCTCTGCGGGTAAAACTGTTTTTTTTTCTTGAACAGCCCAAAAATCCTGTAATAATTACAGTTACAATAAATAGTATAGATAGATTTTTTTTCAAGTGGTTACTTAACTGTTAAAGCCCTTGTTTTATTATACAATTTGCTAAAATACTTATTAGTTGTAAAATAAAATAAAAAAGGCAAGCATAAGCGTTAAGAAAAAATGCTCAGCAATAAACTTATAGGTTGATTTGTTACCTTTGTACAGATTTTATCTGTTATGTCTAACTTTAAAGAAAAACCAAAGAAGTTTCAAAAGCTGAAGAATAAGTATCGGTTGGTGATATTAAACGATGATACTTTTGAGGAAAAAATTTCTTTTCGGCTTTCTCGGTTAAATGTTTTTGTGGCCGCAGGACTAAGTTCATTGGTTTTGATTGTTTTAGTAACGTTATTGATTGCATTTACTCCATTAAGAGAATTTATACCTGGTTATGCTAACGTTATGATTAGAAAACAAGGGGTAGAAAACACGTTAAAATTAGATTCTTTAACTACTGTTTTGAAGCAACAAGAAATGTACATTGAAAACATTAGGCACATTATACAGGGTAACCCGATTCAATTTGATCAAACTACGATAGTGGATACATCCGTAAACTATGGGTTGATAACCAATATTCCGGTAGAAGAAGATTCTTTATTGAGGAATATGGTCGAGACAGAAGAAAAATACAATTTATTTAGTGTTGCGGGAAGTACTTCAGGAAATAATATTAGCAGTTTTACTTTTTTCAAACCACTAAAAGGAATTGTTACCAACCGTTTTAATGTAAAAAAACAGCATTTTGGAATTGATGTGGTTGCTCCAAAAAATGAGGCGATAAAAGCAACATTAGATGGAACAGTTATTTTTGCAGAATGGACAGCAAAAACAGGATATGTAATCCAATTACAGCACAGTAATAATTTAATTTCTGTATATAAGCACAATTCAGTACTACATAAAGAAGTAGGAAATCATGTAAAAGCAGGAGAAGTGATTGCTATTGTGGGTAATTCAGGAGAACTTTCCACGGGTCCTCATTTGCATTTTGAATTTTGGTATAATGGTATTCCTATTAATCCTGAAGATTATATGACTTTTTAGAAAGAAGTTATCCTAATTTAGGGTTGTTATGGTGTCTTTCTTTATCTCGCTGTGTTTTTTTTGCTAAATTTTTTTCAAGAGCTTTGGTTAAATCAACACCAGTTTGATTGGCTAGACAGATTAGAACAAAAAGCACATCAGCCATTTCTTCCCCTAAGTCTTTGTTTTTATCGCTTTCTTTTTCTGATTGTTCACCATATCTTCTAGCAATAATTCTCGCAACTTCTCCTACTTCCTCGGTTAACATTGCCATATTTGTTAATTCATTAAAATAGCGAACACCATTTTCTTTAATCCATTGATCAACTGTTTCTTGTGCTTCTTGAATGGTCATTTTTTTAAATTTATTTAGGCTCTATCCAATCTCCATGATCTTTGATGAGACTTATTAAAGAATCCACAGCTTTTGCTTCAGGGATATTTCGTTGTACTACTTCTTTTTCTTTATAGAGGGTTATTTTTCCAACACCCGTTCCTACATATCCATAATCAGCATCAGCCATTTCTCCGGGTCCATTTACAATACATCCCATTATTCCTATTTTAACCCCCTTTAAGTGAGAGGTTACAGCTCTAATTTTAGCAGTGGTCTCTTGTAGGTCAAATAAGGTTCTTCCACAGCTAGGGCAAGAAATGTATTCTGTTTTTGAAATACGTGTTCGGGTGGCTTGTAAAATACCGAAAGCGGTTGAATTGATCAACTGATCTCCACCACAATTTTCTGCAGCAATAAATATTCCATTACCTAACCCATCAATCAACAACCCGCCCATATCAGTGGCAGCTTGTAATTGTAATTGAGTGGAAGTTAAATCGCCATAAGCTCTTCCAATAATAACAGGGGTATTGCAACTATTATTAATTAGTTTAATAAATAACCTTCTTTGTTCGGCCATTCCGTGCTTATTGTAGGTGTCAATCATTAAAACAGCAGTAGCATCGGTTTTTAGATTACTAATCAATTCATCAGTTAGTTCTTTATAAGTGGTGTAAATGATATTTAATTTATCTGAAATAACACTAACACTTAAATATTCTTTAGTAGTTAAAAAAGGAAAACTTTTTGCTTGATGATTTAGCCACGTTTTGTAATTGTAAATAATTCCTAATGTGCCAGGTACTTCAAAATCAATGACTTTATCACCCAAAAAAACATAATCACAAGCGGAATCAGCAATATTCCATTTATCAAGTGGCACAGAATAATTGTAGCCTAAAGCAAAAAACGAAGCGGGAGTAATCTTTTCTTTTAAACAAAAATCAGCTACTACAATTGGAACATTTTTATCTCCAATATTTAAGACTTCATTGGATAATCTTTTGTTGTATTCGTATGGGGTTAAAGGATTTTTTTCAATTTCTTCAATGACATCATGTCTATTTCGGTTTTGATATCGCTTTACCAATTCTTGCGCTACTGGAATTTCTAATTCAGGCTCTTCAGTTAAAGAAACACGAATGGTATCTCCCAATCCATCTTCTAAAAGAGTGCCAATGCCTACCGCAGACTTTATTCTGCCATCTTCTCCATCACCTGCTTCAGTTACACCTAGGTGTAAAGGGTAATTCATCCCTTCTTCCAACATTTTACTAACCAATAAACGATAGGCCTGAACTACTACTTGGGTATTACTTGATTTCATAGAAAGTACAATCTCATGAAAATCTTCATCTCTGCAGATGCGTAAAAACTCCATGGCAGATTCTACCATTCCTTTAGGGGAATCTCCATACCTACTCATAATTCGATCTGATAAAGAACCATGATTGGTTCCTATTCGTAGAGCTGTTCCGTGTTCTTTACATATTTTAATCAGTGGAATAAAACGTTCTCGGATTCGTTCCAATTCTTTTTGGTAAGAAGCATCCGTGTATTCAATTTCTTCAAATTTCTTTTTATCGGCATAATTCCCTGGATTAATACGAACTTTCTCTACAATAGTGGCAGCAATTTCAGCAGCATTGGGGGTAAAATGGATGTCAGCTACTAGAGGAGTGTTATATCCTCTCTTTCTGAGCTCATTTTTAATGTTCGCTAAATTTTCCGCTTCTTTTTTACTTGGAGCAGTGATCCGTACAATCTCACAACCCGCATCTATCATTCTGATAGACTGTTCCACAGTTGCCTGCGTATCCATGGTGTCAGTAGTAGTCATGGATTGCACACGAATGGGATTATTTCCTCCAACAGCAATATTACCGATTTTAACTTCTCGAGTTTGTAAACGTTGATATTTGGTTAAACTGTTGCAGTACACAAATTAAAATTTTAACAAATATAAGGATATAGTTGTTTATGCTTTGTGTTGTCCTAAAATAGGTTGACAGATTTTTCTGAAGCTTTATTATTATGAAAAATATTTTTGCCCCCCCTAAACTATATTTTTTACGTGTATATAATTGAAAACAATAATTAATCTAATATTTACATTATGAAAACAATTTTACCTCTTTTAACATTTTTGTGCTTTGCAGGGCATATGTTTAGTCAAAACGCTCCAGTAGCACTGAATGACACTATTTATGTAGGTTTTAATGATTCCATTACAATTAATGCTAACAGTATATTAACAAATAATGATTCTGATCCTGATGGAGATAATATTTTTTCTGACACAGCTTATTATAGTGGGTTAGGAGATTTTAACATTAGAAAAATTTCAAATCTATTTTTTATAGACTATAAACCAGAGTTGGATTTTTATGGTTTAGATAGTGCGAAGTTTGTCATTAAAGATGATGGAGTGCCAGTGCGCTATGATACCTCTACTATTTATTTTATAGTGAAAAGGAAAACTTATGATTATATAGACTTAAATAATATTAAAGCTCGAGTGGGAATAAATGCGTTGTTTCATGATGATAAAAACGCATATGCTGGTTTTGAGGTTCCTAAAGGAAGTGGTGCACATACTATTTATGCTGCTAATTTATGGGTGGCAGGATTAGATGTAAATGGGCAACTTAAAGGAAATGTTGAAACATATAATAGTGGGGGAAGAAACTTTGCTGGACCATTCAGGACTACGAATCAATACAAAACTTATGAAGAGAAATGGGATAGGGTATGGAAAATTAACCATACGGACATTATTTACCATCAAAACAATTGGAATAATGGAGGCTATCAACCCATTGAAGTAATTGAGAGTTGGCCAGCAAACCCAGATACTTCTAAAGGAGAATATAGTCATTTAGCCCCTTTTGTAGATCGCAATAATGATGGGATTTATGATCCATACGATGGAGATTACCCTAAAATAAAAGGACAACAAGCCATTTTCTTTATTACTAATGACATTAGAGATACAAATACAATTACGGGAATGTCTTCTATGGGAACCGAATTACATATAATGGCTTACGCCTATAATTGTTCTCTTGATTCAGCAATTAACAACACCGTATTTGTAGATTATACGATTTTTAATCGCTCTGCCTATACTTACAATAACACTTATGTTGGAGCATGGGTAGATATTGATATTGGAGGACATAATGATGATTATATTGGTTGTGATGTACAAAGAGGTACTTTTTATGGGTACAATGGAGATGATTTTGATTCAGATGACGGTGCAGGTATAGGTTATGGATGGTATCCCCCTGCTCAAGGGGTTACTTTTTTAGGAGGACCGTATAAAGACTATGATGGAATAGATAATCCGTTAACTATGGTAAAACAAGATGCATTGGATTCTAACGGTATTCCGTATGCAGGATTAGGGTTGGGTTATGGAGATGGCATAGTTGATAACGAACAATTAGGGATGAGTCATTTTGTTTATTATAATAACAGCGTTTCATCTGTACAAGGAGACCCTCAGTCACCTTTAGATTATTATAGCTATTTAAGAGGGCGTTGGAGAGATGGTACTCAAATGGTTTGGGGAGGAAATGCGCATTTTTCATCGGGAGGGACTATTCCAAGCAATTACATGTTCCCAGGAATTTCAGACCCTATCGGTTGGAGTACACCTTCTGTAAGCGGAGCACCAAGTCCTTCTCTTTGGTCAGAAAAAACGGAAGGAAATGTGCCTTTAGATAGAAGAGGATTAGGTTCTACAGGTCCTTTTACTTTTGAGCCAGGAGAAGTTGATGAAATTACCTTAGCTTTTGTGTTTGGAAGAGATTATCAAACTCCTGGTGCAGATGCTGGGGTAGTAGTAATGCAGGAAAGAGTAGACTCGATTAGAAGTTATTATACTAACGGTTTTGCTTCAGTTTGTGGAGGTGCATTGAGTGTGAGTAAAAACAAAAAAGCAAATAACTCACTATTAGTTTATCCTAACCCTTTTCATAACCAATTTGCAGTAGTTTATGAATTGAAAAATGAAGACGCAACAATAAGTGTGTACAATATAATAGGAGAAGAAGTAATTCAGCAAGCTGTTCAACAAAAAACAACTTTAATTGACTTAAGCAATCAAGCGAATGGGGTTTACTTTGTTCAAGTAATAGATGGAAGCAATCGAATCACTCAGAAGGTATTAAAGCAATAAAGAAAGAGTTAAGAAAACAAAAAAGCTTTAGCAATTTGCTAAAGCTTTTTTGTTTTAAATAGTAAGCTTAAATTTTTAGTAAACGAATTTTTTTACTTCAGAATAAACTCCATCCGATATTCTTAAGAGGTAAATGCCTTTATTGATGTTGCGAGTTCCTAAGCTAACTACTTGACCATTTTCTTCTGCAGAAACTTCTTCAGAATAAATTATTTTACCTGTAATATCAAGTAAATCAACAGAAAGCGGTTTGTTTTGATCATAGCTAAATTGATATTGTAAATTATTGTTAGTTGGGTTAACATATATATAATTTAATTTTAAAGGACTATCAGGTGCTGGTTGAACAGCCACTATTTTGCTATAAGCATATTGCCCATCAAAATCGGTTTGTTTTAAACGGTAATATGAAGTTCCAACTAGTGGGTTTTTGTCAACATCATGATAGTTGATTAATGTATTACTATTTCCTGCGCCAGGGATTATTGATACCTCTTCAAACAAGGATCCATTGAGAGAACGTTCAATGGTAAAATAGTTGTTATTAATTTCAGCGGTTGTTGTCCAATTTAATTTTACTACTTCTCCATCTCTTACGGCATTAAAGTAAAGTAATTCAATAGGTAAAGAAGCTGATCCACAATCACCAGCAGAACAATCAAACTCTGGACAAAAACTAGCACCGGCAGCAGCACATGCCGGGGTTACCGTTACGCAGTAGGTTAGCACTCCTGCAGGATAAGCAGTACCTATACTTAAACCACTACTAATTGTACTACATCCATCATAAGTTCCTAGAGAAGCGATACCTCCACCTTGTGATACTGTAGTACTTCCACCACTTATTGTAATACTAGAGGTGTTCCCCGTTCCACCACAATCACTAATCAGTAGTAGTTGCATACTCCCTGAATGTTGATTCGTGAAGCGAAAACAATTTACCCCTGCAGATAAACCATTGTGGCAATTTCCCAAGCCATTTTGAGTTGCATAATTACCAGCAGTAGTACCATCATAATCTACAAAGTCATGGTCATTAACGGCTATTTCATAAGCATAGGTACCTGTATCTCTACCTGTGGTAATGTTATCCACGCCAACTGTAGCATTCCCCGAAGATCCCCAGGTTGGATTAGTGATGTCATTAAGCACGAATGATAATAAAGAGGAACATTCGCCAGCTCCTGTAGGAGTTGTAAAAGTAACAGAAGTAGCAGTTGTGGTCACCGTTCCCATATTAATAGCTGTACCATTAAATGTTCCACCAGTCATGGTGGTGGCATCTGTCCCCGCTATAAAATTAACGGTAACTGTCTCTCCTGAATTAATATTTGCTTGATCACTAGGGAGGGTCTGTGTAAAGGTATAGTCCGAGAGGCAATTTCCTAATGGAGCACTCAGAGCAACAGAAGGAGATGTAAAGGTGTAGTCTGTTGCAGCTCCTGGTACAGGTACTGTAAATCCTTGAATAAGCACATTGTCGAAGGTATATCTCCGAACCCATGAATTATAAACTCTAATTACTATTTGTAGCGTAGATCCTGTTAAACAGCCCGCCAAAGTAGCTGAATTTTGAGTTCCCGTTGCCCAAGTATCACCAGTACCATCAAACCATAAAGTTTCTGCTCCTCCATCTAATATATAGTAAGCTTTAATGTAATCTCCACCAAGCACGGATCCATCTGGATAATCAAAGTCTGCAGAGATGGAAGTACTATAACCAGTAATGGTAACAACTTCAGAATACCAAATGGCTTCAACATCTAGATTTCTAGCTTCCATTGCTCCGCTAGTTACTTTAAACCATTCTCCTGTATCGTACCATTCTGAAGACCAAGAAGGACAGTCACTGGTTAAGTTAGCTGTTCCAAAAGTTTCGGAATACAATGAACCGCTCACATTTCCAGTAATGGAAACATTATCAAATTTATGGATTTCGCTCGCACCATTTGAGATTCTTACCACAATTTGTGCAGTTGTACCTGCTGCTATAGCGGCTGCAGAGCCTGCTTGCAGTACACAGTTTACTCCATTGTCATCAGTTTGGTCAAAGAAAAGCACTTCGGCTCCACCGTCAATTACATAGTAGGCTCTAATGTAATCAGCAACTTCCATAGTTCCACATTCATAAAAATCTCCTGAAAAAGTTAATGTTGCTTCAGCAGATGTATTTACTACTTGAGAGTACCAAACAGCTTCTCCACTACCATCAAGATCTGTTGCTTCCATCATGCCACCCACTACTTCGAAATAATCGCCAGTATGTGCAGTTGAATATTGTGTGCTCCAACTAGGACAATCATTGGTAATATCATCAGTTCCGAAAGTTTCAGAATAAAGCGTGGTTTGTGCAACTAAATTGGTTGTAGATAACACACAGAAGACTAATACTAGAGTTGTGTTTAGTAGTATTGGGGATAATTTTAAAAAAGTAGTTATCAGTTTCATAAGTACGGGAATAAATAGCGTTTTTTTCTAGTTTTCTTTACTCAACGTAAGTAAAAATACTTGCTATTTACGACTCTTAAAACTTCTTTTTTCTGATAAATTACTTTTTTGAGAGTATGATGAGGGTGGTTTCTAGTAAATGAATTTTTTCACTTTAGAGTTAACACCATCAGAAAGCCTTAATAAATAAACACCTTGACTGATATTGCTTAAAGAGATGGCTTTCACATTGTTGCTATTATTAGTGGAGATTGTTTCAGAATAAATTACCTTTCCGGAAACATCAAGAATATCAACACTAAGGGGTTTATTGTGATTATAGCTAAAATAATATTCTAAATTGTTGTTGTCATGATCTAGGTAAACGTAGTCTATAAACAAGGAGCCTTTAGGAGCCAATTCTACAGCAACCAACTTGCTGTATGTATAATTTCCATCAAAATCAGTTTGTTTTAAACGATAATAAGAAATTCCTGATAATGGATATTGATCAACTTCACGGTAGTTAAGAATGGTGTTACTATTTCCTGCACCTGCAATTGTTCCAATTTCTGTGTAAATAAATCCGTCCTGTGTACGTTGAATGGTAAAATAATCGTTATTAATCTCAGCAGTAGTTGTCCAGTTTAGTTTTACAACCTTTCCATCCATTATAGCATTAAAATACAGTAGTTCAATAGGTAAAGAGGCTGACCCACAAACCCCAACAGAACAATCCAATAACGGGCAGAAGCTTGCTCCTGCGGCAGCACAAGCTGGAGTAACAGTAACACAAGCGGTATAAATTTCTCCGGGGGTGAGACATCCTCCTATTTTTACAGCAGAGGCGCTGTTGTAAGTACAGCCTTCATACATTTGAGGACTCCAATTACCTCCTATTGATGCGCAACCACTTGTAACATCACTGGTGTAGGCAGAAGAAGAGCCACCCCCCATACCGGCACAATCAGTTATCACCACCATCTGCGCATCTCCAGAGGTAGGTTGTGTGTAACGGAAGCAATGTGTTCCTGCAACTAATCCAGTATAACAGTTTCCTAAGGCATCTTGAGTAGCTAAATCTGGAGTAGTTGCTCTGTCAAAATCTACAAAATCGGCATTGTTAAAAGCTATTGCATAAGGGTAGGTTCCTGTATCTCTACCTGTGGTAATGTTGTCTACACCAATTGTGGCGTTTCCACTACTTCCCCATGTTGGGTTGGTAATGTCGTTTAATATTATTGTAAAGGTATCAGTAGGACAAGTTGTAGCTATTGCCGGTGCTGTAAATGTTACTTGGGTTGCAGTGGTAGTAACAGTTCCCATATTAATGGCTGTGCCATTAAAAGTTCCGGCCGTCATGGTGGTAGCATCTGTTCCAGCTATGAAGTTTACGGTAACAGTCTCTCCTGCATTGATAGAAGCTCTAGAGTTAGGGAAAACTTGCGTAAAAGTATAGTCTGATACACAGTCTCCTAAAATAGAACTTAAAGTAACCTCAGGAGAAGTGAAAGTATAGTCTGTACTTCCTCCTACCGCAGATGTAGAGAAGGTGTAGGTAGTATATGCATCAACGCCTCCAGAAATGTTAGGAGCTGATACATTCGCGTTTCCTCCTGTGATGGATCCATTGCTGATGTCATAAAATACAATATCAAATGTTTCAGACATTCCTACAGAGGTAGGTGTGGTAAACGTAATTTGAGTTGGAGTAACCACCGTATAACTTGCAATGGTAACACCATTAAATGTTCCACCCGTGCATCCAGACACATTAGTTGGAGCAGGGAAATTAACCGTAACCGTCACTCCCGTATTAATTTGACTTCTACAATCGGAAGTGGTTGACTGTGTAAACGTATAATCAGAAGTGCTTCCAGCTATATCGTTACACAAAGAGATACTCGGGCTAGCAAAGGTGAAGTTGGCTAGTGCAGTAGAAGTTCCTTCAATTAATACATTGTCAAAGGTATAAGTATCTGTAGTTCCTGTGTTATAAACGCGTATAACTATTTGTAATGAGGTTCCGCTTAAACAACTAACACCTGCTGCTACAGCTGTTTTATTTCCTGCTGTCCAAGTATCGTCAGTACCGTCAAACCACAATGTTTCTGCTCCGCCATCTAACTTGTAATAGGCTTTAATATATTCCGTTCCATTCATGGAGCCACCATAGCCAAAATCTGCAGAAAAGTTGACGTTGTAGCCAGTGATATCTACTGTTTCTGAATACCAAATGGCTTCATAGTCCAAGTTTTTACCTTCCATGACCCCACTAGTCACCTTAAAATATTGAGGCTCATCATCCCACCATTCACCATGCCAAGAAGGACAATCACTACTAAGTGTATTGGTTCCAAAAGTTTCGGAGTACAATACACCACTTACATCCCCAGTAATTGTAATATTATCAAACTTGTGGTATCTACTACTAGTATTTCTCATTTTAATTATTATTTGCACATTAGTTCCTGCTGCGATAGTAGTTGCTGAACCTGCTTGTAGTGCACAATCTATTCCATTATCATCTGTTTGATCAAACCACAATGTTTCTGCTCCCCCATCAATTTTGTAATATGCCCGGATGTAATCAGTTGGCCCCATAAACCCACATTCATAAAAATCTCCGGCAAGATCGAATGTCGCATTGCCAGTAGTGGTAATGACTTCAGAATACCACAAAGCCATGCCATTAGTTGTGTTGTTGTCGAGATCCATACCCGTCATTGCACCAGAAACAACTTCAAAATAATCAGATTTACCTACAGTAGAATATTGGGTGCTCCAGCTAGGGCAATCATTAGTAATATCATTTGTTCCAAAGGGTTCAGAATAAAGAGTGGTTTGCCCATTCATTTGAATAATAAATAATGAAAAAAGCGATATAGTTAAAATCGACTTGGATAGTATTTGGAAGATAAGTTTCATAGCTGTATTAACGTAATAATACTTTCCCTATAGACGTTAAAAATCACTAAAGGTTGTCTTTATATGTAAATAATATTCATTATTCAAAATAATCATTAGGTAAAAATACCGAAAAGTAACATTTCCAAATAATTTATAATTACTTATTTTAACCTTTACAAAGGTTTATTTTTGATGTTTTTTCGTTATTTATTCACTGTATAAACTCTCTTTTACATTGATTTATAGAGAATTAAAATTTCTAAAAGTGAGTTTGTTGGCTGTGTTTCAAATGATCAAGAAACAGAATTAAAAGTTACGTTTCTTATGGAAGAAAAGTATTTATTTTTTTCATAAAAAGCCTTTTAGATAAAACAAAAAAACTCCAGCAATTTGCTGAAGCTTTTTTCTTAGTAGCGGGGGCCCGACTCGAACGGACGTCCGCCTTAGGCGGATAAGAGCCCTCTATTTTTAATTTTATTCCATACAAATTCTCTTCCTATAGCACTTTTTAAGTTTTTTTCTCTGAGTATAGCTTCTTCTTTAGTTTTATAATCTTCGGTAAAAACGACTTCCCAAGGTCTATATTTTATTGTATATCCTTTTGTTCCTAATTTATTATGGGAGAGTAAGCGTTGTACTATATTACTGGTATACCCAATATAGATTTTATTGTGTTTCTGAGAATATAGCGCGTAAACTGTGAACATTATTCTAGTAATAAAAAAACCCACAGGTTTAAATGTGGGTTTTTCTTAGTAGCGGGGGCCCGACTCGAACGGACGACCTTCGGGTTATGAGCCCGATGAGCTACCAACTGCTCTACCCCGCGATATATTTTAGTAACTATTCTCTCTAAATGCGGATGCAAATATAATATTTTGTTTCTTTGCAGCACAAATTATTCATAAAATAATGCATAAATCGGGCTTTGTCAATATTATTGGTCATCCTAATGTTGGAAAATCAACATTAATGAATATTTTGGTGGGAGAGCGATTATCTATTATTACATCTAAGGCTCAAACTACTCGGCATCGCATTTTAGGAATAGTAAACGATGAGGAGCATCAAATTGTTTTTTCTGATACTCCGGGTATTGTTGATCCAGCATATAAGATGCATGAAGGGATGATGGGTTTTGTGAAATCTGCATTAACGGATGCAGATGTTATTTTGTTGATGGTAGAGGTAAGAGAA
Organism: Vicingus serpentipes; assembly: GCA_024103385.1. Lineage (GTDB taxonomy): Bacteria > Bacteroidota > Bacteroidia > Flavobacteriales_E > Vicingaceae. Next base: position 26,820 of record JAGFIT010000072.1, on the reverse strand, counting down.
AAACAGTTTAAAAATCAAGACATTTTAAAGAGATTACAAAAAACAGAAGTACCTATCATTTTATTGCTGAATAAAATTGATGAGGTAGATCAAAGTTTTTTAGAAGAAAAAGTAAACCACTGGAAAGAGTTATTGCCTAAAGCTAAAATTTATCCGATTTCTGCTTTGCATAATTTTAATGTAGATCAGGTTGTGCTAGAAATTAAAGCCTTGCTCCCAGAATGTCCGCCTTTTTACGATAAAGAGCAATTGACAGATAAGCCAGAAAAGTTTTTTGTGTCTGAAATTATTCGAGAAAAAATATTATTGAACTACAAAAAAGAGATTCCTTACTCTTGTGAAGTAGAAATTGAAGAGTTTAAAGAAGAACCAACCATTATTCGAATTAGAGCTGTAATAATGGTTATAAGAGATTCTCAAAAAGGAATATTGATAGGGCATCAAGGAAAAGAGCTGAAGAAAGTAGGAACAATGGCAAGAAAAGACATTGAAAAATTCTTTGATAAAAAAGTATTTTTGGAGCTGTATGTAAAAGTGAATAAAGATTGGAGAAATAATGAGGCTCAATTAAAACGATTTGGGTATTTAAATAATTAGAAATGAGCAATATTGTAGCGATAGTAGGAAGACCCAATGTAGGAAAATCAACATTATTTAATCGATTAACAGAGAGCAGGAGTGCAATAGTTGATGAAGCTAGTGGAGTAACAAGAGATCGCCACTATGGTAAAGTAAATTGGAATGGTAAAGAATTTACGTTAATTGATACTGGTGGATACGTAAAAGGATCGGAGGATGTTTTTGAGGGGGAGATACGTAAACAAGTTATCATAGCAATAGAAGAAGCAGATATCATTATTTTTGTGGTGGATGTAACGGTTGGAATTACGGATTTAGATCAAGCTGTTGCAAACTTGTTGAGAAGAACCAATAAAAAAATCATATTAGTAGCCAATAAAGTAGATAATTCTTCCAGGCTATTAGATTCTGCAGAATTTTATGGATTGGGTATGCCAGGTGAAATTTTTAATGTTTCTTCTGTGAGTGGAAGTGGTTCTGGTGAGTTATTGGATGAAGTTACTTTGCATTTAGAAGATACGAAGGAGGAGGAAGATGATGGTATTCCAAAATTGGCGATAGTAGGAAAACCTAATGTAGGAAAATCATCATTATTAAATGCATTAATTGGTAAAGAGCGAAACATCGTTACAGATATTCCAGGAACTACTAGAGATACAATTACCACTCACTATACTTCTTTTGGGTTCGATTTTAAATTGATTGATACAGCTGGTATTCGAAAAAAAGGAAAAGTGAATGAAGATATTGAATTTTATTCGATAATGCGGTCAGTTCGGGCGATAGAAAATTCAGATGTTTGTGTATTGATGATTGATGCTCAGGATGGCATGGGTGCACAGGATATGAATATTTTTGGGTTAGCTATAAAAAATAAAAAGGGGATAGCTATTGTGGTAAATAAATGGGACTTAGTTGAAAAGGACACCAATACTGCAAAGCAATATGAAGAAATTATTCGTAGAAAGATTGCTCCATTTACGGATGTCCCTATCATTTTTACATCGGTTATCAATAAACAAAGAGTTTTAAAAGCATTGGAGGAAGTGATAGCTGTTTGTGAGAATAGAAGGCGAAAAATACCTACATCAAAATTAAATGAAACTATGTTGGACGTGATTGCTAAAAACCCACCTCCGGCACTAAAAGGAAAGTGGATAAAGATCAAATTTGTTACTCAATTACCCACTTATGCGCCTGCATTTGCATTTTTTTGTAACTTGCCTCAGTATGTAAAAGAACCCTATAAACGTTTCTTAGAAAATAAGTTGCGAGAAAATTTTAATTTTACAGGTGTCCCAATTCAAATATTTATGCGAAAAAAATAATTATTATGAAATATCCTACTTTACTTATATTATTATTTATTGCCTTTTTTACTGTTGCGCAAGAAGAGAATCAAGGAGGTATAGTTCAGCCAGAATTAGATACTGGAAGTATAGAGAATCAGTTTGATTATATCATTACTAAGTCTTCCTCTTTCAAAGAATTCCAATTAATTAGGCGGGAATCTATTTTAAAAGTAAAAAAACATGCGTTGGATTCTTTAAAAATAGTTCGAAAAGAGTTGAATGCTTCTAATTCTTATAAGAGTAACCAAGAAGCAACGGTAGAAGATTTAAAAAACAAAGTAACTTCATTACAAAATAAATTAGACGGGGTTGTTCAGGTCAAGGATGAGTTCACTTTTTTAGGAGGTTCTTGTACTAAATCAACCTATAATTCGATGGTATGGTCTATTATTGTGGTATTGACAATTGCTTTGATATTTTTTGTTTTACAGTTTAAAAATAATTACGCAACTACAAAGAAAACTAAGGATGAGCTTAATAAACTAGAAGATGAGTTGGATCAAACAAAAAAGAAAGCACTTAAAAAAGAGCAAGAGTTGATGCGAAAATTACAGGATGAGCTGAATAAAAATCACTCAGGGTAAAAAATATCTTCAACAAATAACTAAAAAAGAGTGCTTGACAGATATGTCAAGCACTCTTTTTTAGTTATTGAATAATCAATTTTTGAACTCTACTTACTTCATCAGCATTAAATTCGATAAAGTAGATACCAGCAGGTAATTTTCTTTGCTCGTCAATACTCAATGTATATTGTCCTGAAGTAAAAGCTTGCCCATTAATGATACTTGTTACGTTTTGTCCTAGTGCATTTTTCACATTCACGCTTAAATTTTCTACATTTTTAAATAAGCTAAATGAAATTTTTGCATTAGAGTGGGCTGGATTAGGGTAGATGTTAAATGCACCAACATTGTTAAATTCATCAATCCCCACACTAAAGCCACCAACGTTAATGTCATCAAGATAGATGTTATTTCCTCCGCCAGACTTAAATAAGAATTTAAAACGAACATTGGTAGCAGTTCCGATAGAAGATAAATCAACTACTTTTTCATCCCAATGCGAAGATAATGTAGGGGTAAAGTTACTAGTCTGGTTGGCGACTGTTGTTAAATTTGCATTAGACAATACAGATTTAAGAGACCAAGATTCTCCACAATTGGTAGAATAATAGACAATCATCCTGTCAGTATCAGTAGAAACTTTTTTAGCAAAAGCCACTTTAAAACGCATGGTTTTTGAAACAGCAGTAGATAAATCATAAGAAGGACTAATTAGAGCATCTTCTTCTCCCACTTCAGAAGTAAAATAATTTCTGATTCTTACAGATCTGCTTCCAGTAGTGGCTGCTGCAGTAGTTGATTCCCAAGCTAGCCCCTCAGGGTTTTCAATGATCCATTCATTATTAAAAGTGGTAGTATTTTCAAAACTTTCATAGGTGATAGGTCCAGGGTAATCCGCAGTTAACGAACTTACTGTAATAATGTTATTTTTAGTAATAGGAGCAGAGCTACCAGCACTCGTTGAAGAGGAGTAAGTTACTCCGTACGTTCCGGCATTGTTGTAAGTAATTGTTGGAGAGGAAGCTCCAGAAGCTCCAGGAGAACCACCTGTAAATGTCCAAGCCCAACCCGTAGGAGTAGCGTTGTATGATTCATCTGTAAAAGTTACGTTACCTCCTTCACAGATGTATTCTTTATTGTAAGAGAAATCTGCAATAGGTTTACAAATAGGAGTGGTGTATGGATCCGCTGTTCCTGTAAAAGCTAAATTTCCTGAAGTAGATAGTTGAGCTAATCCAGTACTAGTACTTGTATTATTTAAAGTAGCCAACATTCTTGTTTTTTGATCGAGGCTAAACATGTTCTGGCAATTGGAATAACTCATGTAGTTTTCATATTGATCTACTACATCGCTACTATATGGACTTAAAACATCTACAGCATCGGTCGAACAAGTGTTTCTGTTATTGTCACAATTAAAAGAAGATTCGAATACGGGCGGGGTGTCACAACAACGATCTCCACCTCCATCACAATTTGAACTACAGCCACTTTGAAAAGTGTGGTATAAGTTAAAGCAATGACCTACCTCATGGGTTAATGTACGACTTCCTCCACCGAAATTTTGATCTACGATTACTATCCCATATGTGCTATTAATTCCATTCCCAGGGAATTGAGCATATCCAGCAATATAAGTCCCATCACCGTTATCTTCAATTTCATCAATCACCCATATATTTAAGTATTTTTTACTGTCCCAATAACTCACGCCTTTAACATTTTCTGCAGCACTTTTAGAGGTATTATAGCTGTACGGAGATTCTTTTCTTACGATACCTTCCGTACATTCTCCATTAGGATCAAGATGAGCTAATCTGAATTCAATATCTAAATCAGCTACGTAAGGAAGAAAAAGTGATCGAGTGTTTATCGCATCCGCATTTAAGCGTTGAAAATCATCGTTCATGGCTTGTATTTGAGCATCAATAGTAGCTTTTGAAACATACGCAATACCACCATCATGAGTAATGTTGTGTATAACTACAGGTATAATGATTGTTGCAGCTTTTTTATCAGAAGCGTTATAGTTTTTTTTAAAATTTAAGATATAGTCTTCTAATTCTTGATGCTGTTGAATTAATGAAGGATCCTGTTCTATTAAGTGTTTTTGGTGTTCATCGGTATAACACCAATTACCTTGTTCAGGATTTTGAGCGTTTGTAGTTGATATAAAAATCAACACGGATATCGCTACCGATAGAGATAATAGAATAGATTTCATGCTATATAGTAAGTTTAGTTAGTAGTTTAGTATAGATATAAAACTAATGTCACAATTAGATAACATTACAAGACAAATACAATCAAATTTAATGAAAAGAAAACAAAGTATTTGTTGATGTTTCGATTAACGGTTGTGTTTGTTGTTAAAATAAGACAGAAAAATATTAGTAACAATCAGTTTTTCAATAGATTATAGAATTCCAATTTGTTGTAAATAAATGCTTTCTGCTTTAGGATGAAATATCCCTAACTGAGCAAAGTACGTTGGTTAATAAGGTAGGGGTTTCAATAATTTGATGTACTAAACTAGCAGTAGCTTCTGGACTGGAAAGGTCTCCTCCTTTTTTGTATTCAATGAATTTTGCAATATTAGAGAAGTTAGTTTGGTCGGCAGCTCTAATTTGCACTTGCATATCAGTATCAATGATTCCAGGGGCTAGACTCAATACTTTAATGTTGCTGTTATCAATTTTTATTTCTTCATTGAGCACTTGGCTAAACATGTCGATTCCCGATTTTGCAGAACAATAAACATTCCATCCATCAATAGCAGATCTTCCAGCACCTGAACTAATGTTGATAATTAACTTTTCAAGGGTATTGTCGCCATAAGTAGAAATAAAGTTATTGGTAATAATTGCAGGAGCTACTAAGTTAACATTGTAACATAGTATAATTTGTTTAGGATCGATTTTTCCTACATGTTTTACGTCTCCAACTAAACCAGCATTATTAACTAAAACTAGTTTTTCTACATTATCTAATTCAGGGAAACTATAGTTTTGTACGGCATCTAAATTGTTAAAATCAATGGTGGTATGATGGTAGTTAACGTGTTCTATAGAACAGTTTCTAGCAAAGCCATACACATAATTTGAATTATCTTTTAAAAGCAATTCACTTAAGGCTTTTCCTAGCCCTTTACTTGATCCTGTTATAAAAAAGTAATTCATATTACAATAATTTAGTTCAATGCATTTTTTAAGTCTTCAATAAGATCTTCAGCGTCTTCTACACCAACACTCAATCGAATTAGAGAGTCAACAACCCCTGTTTTTTCTCGTTTCTCTTTTGGAATGGCTGCATGTGTCATAGTTGCGGGGTGTCCAATTAATGATTCTACTCCACCTAAGGATTCTGCTAAAGCAAATATTTCTACTTTTTTTACTACGTTTAAGGCATCAGCCAATTTATTTCCTTTTAGGGTAAAAGAAACCATTCCTCCAAAATCGCGCATTTGCTTTTTAGCTACTTCATGGTTTGGGTGAGATTCCAACCCTGGCCAATATACATTATCTACTTTTGGGTGATTTTTTAAGAAATTGGCAATAGTTTTTCCATTTTCACAGTGACGTTGTACCCTTAAGTGTAAAGTTTTAATCCCTCGTAAAACCAAAAAAGAATCTTGCGGACCACAAACAGCACCACTACTGTTTTGAATTCGATAAATTTCTTTTGCCAATTTTTCATCCTTCACAATTAAAGCTCCCATCACTACATCTGAGTGTCCTCCTAAATATTTCGTAGCAGAATGCATTACAATATCAGCACCTAAATCTAGGGGTGTTTGTAAGTAAGGAGTAGCAAATGTATTATCAACAGCTAATAAGCAATTACTCGTTTTTGCAACTTTACTGACAGCTTCTATGTCAATAATATTCATCATTGGGTTAGTAGGGGTTTCTACCCAAATCATTTTGGTATTCGCATTTATTTTTTCTTTTATTTCATGCGTATCATGCATCGAAACAAAATGAAATTTTATGCCATATTTTTGAAATATAGTGGTAAAAATTCGATATGATCCTCCATACAAATCATTAGTAGATATGATTTCATCGCCAGGGTTAAACATTTTCAGAATACAATCCATGGCTGCTAAACCAGAGCCAAAACAAGCCCCAAACTTTCCATTTTCAATTGCTGCTAAATTTTTTTCTAAAGCATGTCTTGTTGGGTTTAAAGTTCTTGAATATTCGTATCCTTTATGAACTCCAACTTCTTCTTGAACATAAGTGGAAGTTTGGTAAATGGGAGTCATAATAGCTCCTGTGGCTGGGTCAGGCTCTAATCCTGCATGAATTGCTTTGGTGGCAAATTTCATTTCTTTTTCGTTTTGCATTTCTTTTTATTTTGAGAGGAGTAAAAGTAATTAATCTAGAGTACAAACATAAAAAAACAGCCCTATAATTATTTATAGAGCTGTTTTTAGAAATTAGGATTTTTAATTAAGAATCAATTTTGGCGTATTTCGCATTTTTCTCAATAAATTCTCTTCGAGGGGGGACATCGTCACCCATTAACATAGAGAAAGTATGATCTGCTGATGCCGCACTTTCTATGGTAATTTGTCTTAGTGTTCTATATTCAGGATTCATGGTTGTAGACCATAGTTGTTCAGCATTCATTTCTCCTAATCCTTTGTATCGTTGAACGTGCACACTGGCTTCTTTTCCTGAGCCTTTCATTTCTTGTATTGCTCGGTCTCTATCGTCATCGCTCCAGCAATATTTTTGTTCTTTTCCTTTTTTAACTAAATAAAGAGGAGGTGTAGCGATGTAGATGTATCCACTTTCCACCAATTCATGCATGTGTCGGAAAAAGAAGGTTAATATCAATGTTTCAATGTGAGAGCCATCTACATCGGCATCACACATAATGATAACTTTGTGATACCTTAATTTTTCGGTATTTAAAGCCCTTTGGTCTTCTTCTGTTCCAACCCTAACACCTAAGGCAGTATAAATATTTTTAATCTCTTCATTATCGAATATCTTATGATGCATCGCTTTTTCAACGTTCAAAATTTTACCTCTTAAAGGCATAATAGCTTGAAAATGACGATCTCTCCCTTGTTTAGCTGTCCCTCCTGCAGAATCACCCTCCACTAGGTAAAGCTCACATTCTGCCGGATCTTTCGAGGCGCAGTCAGACAATTTTCCTGGTAAACCAGAGCCAGTCAATACGTTTTTACGTTGCACCATTTCCCGTGCTTTACGAGCAGCATGACGAGCAGTAGCAGCTAAAATTACTTTTTGAACAATTGCTCTAGCATCATTAGGATGTTCCTCTAGATAGTTTTCCAACATTTCACTAACCGCCTGACTAACAGGGGCTGTTACTTCTCTGTTCCCTAGCTTGGTTTTGGTCTGCCCTTCAAATTGAGGTTCTTGCACCTTAACGGATACTATTGCTGTTAATCCCTCTCTAAAATCATCTCCAGAAATTTCAAATTTTAGTTTTTCTAACATTCCTGATGAATCAGCATATTTTTTTAGGGTATTGGTTAAGCCTCTTCTGAATCCTGAAAGATGGGTTCCTCCTTCATGTGTATTAATGTTGTTTACATAAGCATGAATGTTCTCAGCGTAAGAAGTATTGTAAATCATAGCTACCTCTACAGGAATTCCATTTTTTTCGCCTTCCATGCTAATAACATCTCCAATTAATGGTTCACGCGTTTCATCAATATACCTTACAAATTCTGCTAATCCTTCATCAGAACGGAAAACCTCTTCTTTGTAGGATCCATCATCATTTTTCTCTCTTTTATCCGTTAATGTAATTGTAATTCCTTTGTTTAAGAAGGATAGTTCACGCATACGATTAGCTAAAGTATCGTAATTGTAGATAGTGGAATCAAAAATGGATTTGTCTGGTAAAAAGGTAACCTGAGTTCCTCTGTGCTCAGTAGTACCTGTTTCTTTTACAGGGTATAGTGATTTTCCTCTAGAATATTCTTGTTCGTAGGTTTTTCCATCTCGATAAACGATAGCATGGAGGTGTTCTGATAGTGCATTAACACAAGAAACACCAACGCCATGTAAACCACCGGAAACTTTATAAGAATCTTTATCAAATTTACCACCAGCACCAATTTTGGTCATCACTACTTCTAAAGCAGAAACACCTTCTTTTTTGTGCATATCAACAGGAATACCTCTACCGTTATCTTTAACACCAATGGAATTATCTTCATTAATCCAGATAGTAATCGTATCACAATGACCAGCTAGCGCTTCATCAATAGAGTTGTCAATTACTTCGTATACTAAATGGTGTAACCCTCTCACTCCAACATCACCAATATACATGGATGGACGCATTCTTACATGTTCCATTCCTTCTAATGCCTGAATACTGTCCGCTGAGTAATTTTTCTTTTGTTCTTCGCTCATAATGTCTCTTTAATTTGTGCCTTTTTTACAGCAAAACAAATATACTGAAATGAGCTTCTTATATAGGTTTTTTAAATAAGTAAAAGCACCTATTTATTAACATAGAAATTAACAAAAATAATGTTAAAAAATCGTTGAAATAGGCTTTCCTGTACAACTTTTGGGTTGTTGAATGTTTAATACCTTGAAAAGCGTAGCAGAAATGTCAGGAATTGTAATAAAGTTATTTATTTCATTAGCTTTAACAGCTGCTCCAAACCATATTAATGGAACATGAGTGTCGTAATTATAAGGAGAACCATGGGTTGTAATAGTATGTTTTTCATGTTCTATCCATCCTGAATGAAGAAGATAGAGGATGTCTCCTGACCTGCTATGGTGAAACCCTTTTTGAATACTTAAGGATATTGTGTCGGTGTAAGTGTTTGATGTTAATTCAGTAGAAGTAAAAACTTTACTAATTCCTTTCTTTAGCAGTAAAAATTTGGAGATACTAGTTTCTATAGACCCTAGGTCTAGGTTGTTTTTTTTAATCAGTGAATGGTTCAGGAAGATTTGTGAATTCGAAATATTAGCAATCAATTTGTCAGTTTGGTATTCTTTAATGAGGTGAGTATTTAATTCTAGACCCATTTTTTTGACATTAAAATATCCTCCAGACAGATTATTGTCCATTAAATATTGAGGAACATCCACCACACCATGGTCAGCAGTTAAGAAGATCAATACATCTTCCTTTTGGTAGTGGTTTTCGATGTAATTGAGTAATTCAGCAATTTCTATATCTAACCGCAAGTAGGTATCTTCTATTTCTACAGACATTGGGCCATATTGGTGACCAATGTAATCTGTAGAAGAAAAACTGATAGTTAAAAAATCTGTATAATCATCTTTACCAAATTCTTCTTCTTTTAAAATTACTAAAGCCAATTCTTTTAAAATGGTATTTCCAAAGGGAGTAGTTTTAATTAAATTGTAGTTGCGATTATTTATTCTTAATGATGGCAAATCATGAGGAAAAACAGGAGCTTTTTCTCCGATAAATAATCCCTCATAAGGATTACTATCTGGCAGGCTTTCAATGTATTGATTGATAGGGAATAGGGTGTTCCATGGTTTAGTTAAATATTGTTCAGCGGGGTTGGTTTTATTTAATTCTACGAGCCAATTGGGTAAAGATTGGCAGTAGTAAGAACTCGTTATCCACTGACCAATGTTATCTCCATCAAACCAATAAGCAGCATCAGCTTTATGTCCCGCAGGCAAAATAGCACCTCTATCTTTTATGGAAATGCCAATTACTTTTCCTTTATTGTTGGTAGCCGATTTTAATTCGTCAGTAACTGTTGATGTTAATAATTGCTTAGGAGACATTCTCCCATTATTTGATGTACTCCCTATAGTGTAAAATGAAGTGTCTTCGACACAATAAACATTGTTTTGAGTATATTTATTGTGCCAGTTATTTGCAATGATACCATGGTTTACTGGAGTAGTACCAGTAAATATAGAAGCATGTCCTGGACCAGTAAAGGTGGGCATATAGTTGTAGTGTGTATTGGTGCAATTGAGCCCTTCAGTAACCAATTTTTTAAAACCATTTTGAGTATATTTATTCCAAAAGCGGTCAAGATAATCGTAGCGCATTTGATCGACAACAATACCTATAACTAACTTTGGTTGGTTTACTTGACAAATTGTAGTAAGAGGTAAAAGAAAAAGAAGGATGACGAATCTCATCAGGTTTGGTTTTTTAAGAGCATAAATATTAGTATAACACCCACGGTTATACTAAGAGTAATATTGAGTAAAGCAACAAGAATGTTACCAGATTTTATCAATTCAAAAGTTTCAAAACTAAAAGTAGAGAAAGTGCTAAACCCTCCACAAAAACCGGTAATTAAAAAAAGTTTTAGGATTACATTTTCAGAAATTTTTCCATTAAAATAGAGTACAGTAATAGCTAAAAATATACAACTTAATGTGTTTGAGATAAAAGTACCTAATGGAAATGAAATGGGAAATAACGACAATGTAAGTCTTCCTATGCCGTATCGGCATATACTCCCTAATCCTCCACCTATAAATATGGCTAAAACATTCAACATTAGTTAAGCGTAATTTTTAAATTAAATCGATGATTCATGTATCTCATTAGAGAATAAATTAGCAGCGCGATGACGCTCCCTAGTAATGCTCCTCCTAAAATATCCCCAGGATAATGAACCCCAACATAAATACGACTATAAGAAACCACTGCGGCCCAAAATAACATTCCTGTCACGATAAATGGATAATGCCGCTTCAATAATAATCCAACAAACACAGCTAAAGCAAAACTGTTAGCAGCATGAGAAGAAACAAACCCAAATTTAGCTCCACACTTACCAGTAATGTGTATCATGGTATTTATATCGGGATTATGGCAGGGACGCAAACGTTCAAATACGTTTTTAAATAATTGAACAGATACTTGATCGCTTACCAGCATCAAAACGCCTATAAATAATCCAATGTATAAGGTCTTCCATTTGTATTTAAAAATAGTTATCACCAATAGCAAAATATAAAAAGGAATCCATGACCGCTTATCAGTTATCCATTCAAAAACAATATCTCCAACTGGAGAGTGAATGCTGTTTAAGAACAGAAACAAAGAGGTGTCAATATCGTTGATGTAACTAAGGATAAGATTTTTTTAAGGTAAACAAAGATAAGAAATTGTATAAACTAATAATACATCAAATTAATAAACCTCTTTTTATCTATTACATTTGTGATGAATTATGGAAAGGAGCAATAAATTATCGAAAAATGAAAAACTAAAAAGTAAAAAGGCTATCGATTTGCTTTTTAGCAAAGGGAAAACCATCCATATTTTTCCAATTAGAGCGATTTACAAGCAAAAAGAATTAGCTACCCAAATTCCAATAAATATGAGTGTGGCTGTTCCTAAAAAGAATATTAAACTAGCGGTCAATAGAAATTTGCTAAAGCGAAGAATGAGAGAGGCGTATCGTTTAAATAACCATGAATTAAAAACCCATCTTCAAAAGACAGAGGTAGAGCTCAATATGATGTTTATTTATACTGCAAAACAAATTTTACCCTATAAAGAAATCGAAGAAAAAATAAAAGTAATTTTAACACGTTTAATTGAATTGAGTGAAGTGGTTGGTGAGTAAAATATTTATTGTTTTAATTCGTTTTTATCAGTTGAGTATATCTCCTGTTTTAGGTCAAAATTGTAGATATATACCTACATGTTCTCAATATAGTATTGAAGCGATTAATAAGTATGGGCCATTAAAAGGAGGATGGTATTCAATGAAACGAATTTTTTCTTGTCATCCTTGGGGAGGGCATGGTCATGATCCAGTTCCGTAAATTATAGACTGTTTTGTGAATTAAGAGAAGAAAAATGATAAAAAAGTAAGAAGAAAAATGATAAGGGTTTAATTTTTGAACTCTCACTAGAATGAAAAGCATGAAAAAACAAATTGCCAAAATAGTTGTAATTATTTCCATTGCAACTACATCAATTTTTACATTAGGGTTTACAGATAGTTATTTTGAAGTTTCTAAAAACTTAGACATTTTCGCTACCCTTTTTAGAGAATTAAATATTTATTATGTTGATGGTGCTGATCCAGGGAAATTAATGAAAACGGGTATAGATGCCATGTTAGAATCATTAGACCCTTACACCAATTATATTCCTGAATCTAATATGGAGGATTATAAAATGATGACGACAGGGCAGTATGGAGGGATTGGAGCATTGATTCAAAAACAAGGGGATTATATTGTTATTTCTGAACCTTATGAAGGTTTTGGAGCTTTTAAAGCGGGTTTAATGGCAGGAGATAAAATATTGGAAGTCAATGGAAACTCTGCAAAAGGAAAAACAAGTGCTGAAATACGAGACTTTTTATTAGGAGAACCAGGAACAGAGGTAAAAATTAGTATTGAACGGCTTGGAGAAGAAAAACCTTTACTTAAAACAGTAACAAGAGAAAAAGTAAAAATTAAAGATGTTCCTTATTACAGTATCATTAAAGATTCTATTGGCTATATTAAATTGACTGGTTTTACAGAGTCTGCCAGTGCTGAAGTTAAAGTAGCATTAAAGGAATTAAAAGAACAAAATGCCAGATCTATTATTTTAGATTTAAGAGGAAATGGTGGAGGACTTTTAAATGAGGCGGTAAATATTGTTAATTTTTTTGTTCCTCAAGGCACTGATGTGGTAAGTACTAAAGGAAAAATTAAAGACTGGGATAAAACGTATAAAGCACTTAACGCTCCAATTGATACAATAATACCTCTGGTGGTTTTAGTGGATAAAGGATCGGCATCAGCATCGGAAATTGTGTCAGGCTCACTCCAAGATAATGATAGAGCTGTGGTTATTGGTTCTCCTTCTTTTGGAAAAGGGTTAGTTCAACAGGTTCGACCGTTAAGTTATAACTCGAAGTTAAAAGTAACAGTAGCAAAATATTACACGCCTAGTGGAAGATGTATTCAAAAATTAGATTATTCACACAGAAACGGAGATGGAGAGGTGGAAGAAGTTCCCGACTCTTTGATTACAGAATTTAAAACATTACACAGTAAAAGAAGTGTTTTTGATGGAAAAGGAATTACACCAGATATTGCAGTTAAAAAAGACTATTTAAGTGAGATAACAAGTGTTTTGCTAATTAAAAATTTGATTTTTGATTATGCCACAGCTTACCGAGTGAAAAATAAAAAAATTGCTACTGTAAGTGAATTTTCTTTGACTAAAGATGAATATGAAGATTTTGTTCATTATCTGGAGGATAAGGATTATGAGTACGTGACTAAAAGTGAGAATTTATTGAAGGAGTTGGAAAAAACAGCAAAAGAGGATAAATATTATGATGATATTAAAGAGGAATATGAAATCTTAAAAAATAAACTAGCATTTAATAAAAAAGATGATCTCTATAAATTTAAAGATGAAGTGAAGTATGTTTTAGAAAGTGAAATTATTGCGCGTTATTACTATCAAAAAGGGCAAATAGAAGTGACGCTAAAAAATGATGCTGCATTTGATGAAGCCATCAACACATTAACCAACAGTAAATTGTACTCATCTATACTGGATGGCACTTATAAAAAAGAATAAACAGCCGTTTGAGGTACATGAAACTCTACGAGATATTTAAGCCAAGAAACTTCTTTTTATTGGGAATAGCTACGATGATGGTTGGATTGTCTATGTCTAAGCCTCTCATTTCGTTAGGACAAATTATTATTTTACTGACATGGTTAATAGATGGAAAGATGAAAGACCGGGTCATGTCTTTTTTTCGTAACAAAACAGCAGTAGTACTCAGTAGCATTTATCTATTAACGTTGTTTGGGTTGTTTTATACTTCCAACTTCGATTATGCCGTAGGTGATGTTAGGAGAAAAGCGGCTTTGTTTGGACTACCTTTTTTAATATCAGGGTTTCAGCCTATTTCAACTAAAGAGTGGAAAATTATTTTTAAGGTTTATGTTGCAGGTGTTCTAGTGGCTTCTTTTTGGAGCATGTATGTTTATTTTGGAGGATTAAACAAAATGATTATAGATGTTCGTGAGTATTCAAGGTTTAATTCCCATATTCGATTTGGCTTAGAGGTGTGTTTTGCCATTTTTGGTTCCGCTTATTATATGTATCTATCAAAATCTAATACTGAAAAAATGATTTGGGGTATTATTGGTTTATGGTTAATAGCATTTTTATACATCATAAGTTTATTTACAGGGATGATAGTGTTAGTGTTGACCACATTAATTCTACTTTTATTATTTAGTTTCATTTCAACTAACCTAAAAATGAGATATATCTTGTTTTTTGGACTATTGATTTCAATTTTTTATGGAATATTTTCTATTAACGAAATAATTGAGAATTATCGAGAAGATAAAAATATCAACCAACTTGATAAAGAATTGTTTTCCACATCTGGAGAGCGATATTATCATGATGTTACTTCAACCAGAAAAGAAGAAAAAGAAAATGGACACTATGTATGGAGAAATATTGCATGGAAAGAATTAGAAACAGCATGGAATAGCAAAAGTAATTTACCGTTTAGAGGAGAAGATTTAAAACATCAGGAATTGTCAACTACATTAATTCGGTTTTTGGCATCAAAAGGAATGATTAAAAATGGTACAAGTGTTAACCAATTAACTTTAGAGGAAATTGCAGCGATAGAAAAAGGGATTGCCAACTATCATTATCTTTATATGAATAATTTTGAGAAAAGAGTACACAAAATTATTTGGGAATATGATAATTATCAAGATAAAAGAGATTTCAATGGGCATTCGGTAATTATGCGATGGGAATATTGGAAGACGGGGGGGCGAATATTTAAACAAAACCTATGGATGGGTGTTGGTACTGGAGATGTTCAAGATGCATTTAATGCTCAATATGAAAAAGACCAGTCACAATTACTTCCAAAATACCGTTTAAGAGCACACAATCAATATATCACTTATGCTGTGACTTTTGGAATATTGGGGATTTTAGCATTTGCTTTTTTTCTAATTTTTCCTATTGTTAATATGGGATTATACAAGGACTTTACTTATGTAGCATTCTTTAGTATTGTGCTGTTATCGATGTTTACAGAAGACACCTTAGAAACACAGGTTGGAATTAATTTCTTTACATTATTTAATACAATACTGTTATTGAAAGAGAAAAATGATGCTAGAAACTAAATACTCTTGAAATATTAAACCCTAGTTTGTATCCTCCGTCATCCCATGCATCAGATGTATAAGGAATAAAATCATTCTCAATAATTCCAGCAGAGTTGGTAATATTAATGTGAAACACATGCCCTCCGGTCTCAATTTCAACTCCTATACCTAATGGGTCATAAAAACTATTGTCAGCATCTCTAAATTCAGAAAAGACTAAGAAATAATCTATAACAAAGGCCATCCGTTTAGTTATCTTAACCCTACCAGCAAAACCTAATGAAAATAAATCATTTTGATCACTAGAGCCATTTTTAGGATGAAGCAAGGTTTGATCTACATAGTTTCTATGAACAAGTGTGGGAAGAACTTGCAAGGAAATAGAGCGGCTTAATTTACTTGCTATAATCAATTGATGAACATAAGACCAACGATTATTAAAATCATCATTGGGAATATTTGCAATAGGGGAGATAGCGGCAGAAGTATAGTAAGCTATAGAAATAGGGCTACCTTTTATTTTTTGCTCTAAAAAACGAAATTTCATATGCCCGTCAATATGTTCATTCATTTTGCTTCTTCCTACTCCTATACTTATGTTATCAGTTAATCCATAATCAAACGCAAAACGAATGTTGGATGCGTTTTCTAGTCCATAAAGGGTATGTTTTCCTGTTGATCCAGTGATATCCATATTTCCAAATCGATGCGCAATGTTAAATTCCAATGTTCTTTTCTTTGTAGTCTGAATGGTCTGTGCATTAATAAGTTTAGTGCCTTTAAATGTTGCTATGATTTTTTCTTTTGATGTTTCTTGTTTTACTTCATCTTCAAGCATCTCCATTAAGTCTTCTTGAGCAAAGAGAGGGAAGTAAGAAAGCAGAATAAAAAGTGTAGTGAAATATTTCATGGATTATTTTTTCTCAAAATTAACGTTCAGCTTTACCGTTACCATTTCGGCTATATTTTTCATGACCAGTTTAGGTATTTTTATGTTGTGGTCAGCTAATTTAACATCAAAGGCGGATACTAATTCGATATGATTATTTTTAATAAGAAGTTCTCCTGATATTTCTCTCACTTGATCAACACCATGAATATTTAGCGTTCCTCTTGCTTTCACATTGTATTTACCATCTACGTTATAATCAACAGGAGTCAAAATTTTTCCTTTAAAAGAAGCGATTTTGTATTTGTCACTTTCCATGTAGTTTTCATTAAAATGCTCCTCCATTAAAGGTTTTTTGAAATGAAAACCAATAATGGTGGCCATAAAAACTATTTCATTATTGTCGGCATTAATTAATGCTTTTACCAATTTATTGGTGGCATCAATATCTTCCATAGGAGTAGTAGAAAAAAAAGAAATTTCTCCGGAAGTGGCTTTAAATAAATTTTGTGAATAGCCGATTGAAGTAATAAAGATGAATAATAATATATTAAGTTGTTTCATGAGTCTGTGGATTATTATTGTGGAGCACCTTGGTCGAGCCACATTTGTAAGGTATCTTTTTCAGCAGGCGTTAAAAATCCTGAAGCGGAACCAGTGGGAGGCATATTTCCTTGATCCAATACCCTAACTTGTATTTTTCCTCCAGGGTTAGTGTAAACACTTACTTCAGTATAACTAGTTAAAGGCCAAAATGATACTGATGCTCCAGGCGCATGACAAGCTATGCAGTAATTATCAAACAATTTTTTAGTATGATTGGTGTAGGTAATTACAGGACCATTATAAGTAGGCGTAGGAGTACTGTTATTTTTAGGGGTAGGCAATTCTTCCTTATTATAACGGCAGGATACCATTATTAGGATGAGTATAACCGTTAATGCTTTTTTCATGAGTAAATTCTTTATTGAATAATCAATTTCTTTGTAATTATTTTGTGGTTAGTGTTTATAGCTAAAATATACACGCCTGAACTTAATGTTGATACATTTAAATAATTATCTACTAAGTTTGAAATCAATACTTTTTCACCACTTATAGAGTAGATAATTATACTTTCAATGGATTTAAGTTCTGAGAAAAATATGTTTTTTGAGGTAGGGTTTGGATAAAAATTAAAAGAATTTATATCAAAAGAAGTATTAACACTAGATGGAAATTGAACGGTAATGGATCCAAACATAGTGGTTGTATGAATACCACATCTGTAGTTATATACCCCTCCAGTATTGAAAACTTGGCTGTAAGTCCATCCTGACCCTGATTGAGATTGATTATCAAACGAAACAGGATTGGAAGGATAAGTTGTTTGTGTTCCATCTACCCAGTGAAATCCTGATTGATTAACAAATTCTACAGTATCACCAATAGCTATTGTTAGGCTACTGGGGTTGAAGCTCCCATTTGTAACAATAACGGTAAATTTAGTTTGGGCAGTTAGGAAACTAGAAATAAGAAGTCCAATAAATAATAAAATCTTTTCCATTTTTTCATAATTTACAATCCATAATTTCAAATATACACTTTTTGTAAGGTAGAGGAGTTATCTTAAATGATAATAACTATTTTTGTTTTGTAAAACACACTATTATGGCAGACGATAGATTTCAAGCACCAGATTATTACCAACTGGATGAACTTTTAACAGAAGAACATAAATTAATTAGAGCTACTGTTAGAGAGTGGGTAAAAAAAGAGGTCTCTCCAATTATTGAAGAGTATGCGCAAAAAGCAGAATTTCCCAAGCAGGTAATACCGGGATTAGCTGAGGTTGGTGGTTTTGGACCGTATATTCCTGAAGAATACGGAGGAGCAGGATTAGATCAAATTTCTTATGGATTGATTATGCAAGAATTAGAAAGATGTGATTCAGGCTTAAGATCAACCTCCTCTGTTCAAAGTTCTTTAGTGATGTATCCGATTTGGAAATATGGAAATGAAGAGCAAAAACAAAAATTCTTACCTAAGTTAGCCACCGGAGAAATGATGGGTTGTTTTGGATTAACAGAACCAGATCACGGCTCTAATCCTGGAGGAATGATTACTAATTTTAAAGATATGGGCGACCACTATTTGCTCAATGGAGCAAAGATGTGGATTACCAATGCGCCTATTGCAGATGTTGCAGTAGTGTGGGCCAAGAATGAAGAAGGAAGAATTCATGGACTATTAGTAGAAAGAGGGATGGAAGGGTTTACCACTCCAGAAACACATGATAAATGGTCGTTAAGAGCATCGATTACTGGAGAGCTAGTATTTGATAATGTGAAGGTTCCTAAAGAAAATTTATTGCCGAATAAATCAGGATTGGGAGCACCACTCGGATGTTTAGATTCTGCACGTTTTGGAATTGCTTGGGGAGCTATTGGTGCTGCAATGGATTGCTATGATTCGGCTTTACGCTACACTAAAGAAAGAATACAGTTTGGAGTACCAGTAGCTTCATTTCAGTTAACTCAAAAGAAATTAGCAGAGATGATTACTGAAATTACCAAAGCACAATTATTAACGTGGCGTTTAGGCGTGTTGAGAAACGAAGGAAAAGCCACTTCTGCGCAAATCTCTATGGCAAAACGAAACAATGTAGATATGGCATTAAAAATTGCTCGTGAAGCAAGACAAATGCATGGCGGTATGGGAATTACAGGAGAATACCCTATTATGCGTCACATGGCGAATTTAGAATCGGTAATTACTTATGAAGGAACACATGATATTCATTTGTTAATCACAGGGATGGATGTTACTGGGATTTCTGCATTTATGAATGATGGTTCTCAGTTGAAAGATATTGTTTAGGTTTTCAACTATCTATTATCTATGGCTTATTTTATTCTAAGTTTTTTGGCGCACGTATTTTTACGTAAGTATTTGAACTGATGAAAGTTGTGATTTTTTTATTTATTTTGGTAGCGGAATATATTTTCCTCTCAACCAAAATTTTTCAACTATGTCAATTACTACCTATCGCTCTTTCATCTGTAAGTTATTCATTGTTCTACTTTTCAGTTTTACAACTTCCCTTTATGCACAAGATACTTTATACTTGGAAGATTTTACCTATCCCGATGGCACAATAGTAGGAGGAGGTAACCCTGCGGCATGGACAATAGACATTAGTGGAGGTGATTTTGGTGTTGGTGATTATTTTGAAACAAGGAGTAATAAGTTTGAAGGAAGAGATGTCGATGGTACTGTCTTATGGATATCCCAATGGATTAACGTACAAGACTTTACCAATGTTACTATTTCTGGAAATTTCGAAGAACAAAACACCGATGATGGTAGCGATTTCATTAAAGCATTTTACAAAACTAGCGCTAGTGGTTCAGAAATAGCATGGTTCGACCCTTCCAATCAGGAATTTGGCTCTACTTCTGCTAGCATCAATATAGGTGATAGTATCGATTCTCTACAAATCATCATTAAAGTGAATAATAATAGTAGTACCGAAACACATAATTTTGATAACATTTTAGTAACAGGTGTAAGCGGTAGTTGTACAACAATAGCAGGAACAGCAATAGCTGCACCTATTAACATTGAACACAACCAATCAACTACCCTAACACTGAATGGTCACTCAGGAACTATTCAATGGCAACAATCTACTGATGGCATTAATTTTTCTGATATTGTTGGTGCTACAACAACACCCTATACTACTGCTTCGTTATTAGGCCCTGGGAGTGTATATTTTCGAGCAAAAGTTACTGATAGCTGCGTTGTTTTTTCCGATACTGCTACCGTCACGATTAACGCCTTTCCAGGAACTATTTGTGTATTGAACACCAACAACGATGGAGCTGGTTCTTTGCGTGATGCCATCAATACAGCCAACAGTAATGGAGTAGCCGATGTCATTTCTTTTTGTATCGATGGTAATGCGCCCCATACCATTACACTTAATAGTCAATTGCCTGATATTACAGAAAATGATATTACCATTGATGCTAGCACACAAACAGGAAGTGCTGCATTTAAAATTGTATTGGACGGTAACAATGCTGTAAATACAGGAATTAATATTCTAAACGCAGAAAATGTAGTAATAAAAGGACTCTCCATTATCAATTTCACCGATAATGGTATAGCAATAAACGGTTCCACCAGTAGTGGGAGTATTAGTGAAAACCACATTGCAGGAAATGGCAATCATGGTATAGATATTAGTCTCACTAATCCTAATTATTCGATTACAGGTAACCTAATAGGAACAGACGAAACAGGAACACTTGCACAAAGCAATGGAGGTGATGGTATTCATGCCAACAACACAGGAGGAACCATTACTATTGGAGGAGCAAATACAGGAGAAGGAAATATTATTTCAGCTAATGTAGGAGATGGACTCGAACTTAGCGCGACCAGTGGTGCTTTTATCGTACAAGGCAATAGTATTGGTACAGGAACTAATGGAACAGAAGAGTTAGGTAATGGAGAATATGGTGTTGAAACAGCTGGTACTACAGATAACATATTGATAGGTGGAACAAACAACGGAGAAGGTAATATCATTGCATTTAACGGAGAAGAAGGTGTTTGTGTGTGCAGTGCAACAAATTATGAAGTAGAGGTAAGGAAAAATAGTTTCTTTGGTAACTCACAGACAACAGGTAATGGAGGAATTAGATTAGTAACAGGAGCTAATAACGGTATTCAATCAGTATTAATTACATCAGTAACATCTAGCCAAATAACTGGAGAAAGTGTTTCAAATGGAGTGGTAGAATTATTTATGGATGATTCTTACTCTTATTGTGAAGGTAAAATATTGATTGGAAGTACAGTTGCAGATCAAAATGGAAACTGGTCATTATCGCTATCAATGGCAGGGGACATTACTGCTACAGTTACCGATGTTAATGGTAATACTTCAGGGTTTTCAAGTTGTGTGCCAGGAACAATTACTGTAACATTAAACCCTGATCCGGAAGGAATGGTAAATAAGTTTTTTGCTACTCCTAGTAATTTTGACAACTATGAGTTCTTTATCAATGGTATTTCTGCCCAAAATAGTGGAGATAATAACTTTACTGCTAACTTATTGGAAGGAGGAGATGTTGTTACTGTAGTTGCTATGAATGGTGTATCTATCAGTGAACCTAGTAATTCCTTATTAATATTACCTCCAAGTAATGGGGGGTTCCCTTTACCTGCTCTTCAAGCCAATTGTAATCTAGTCCCTAATCCAAGTTTTGAAGATTATTCTTCATGTCCTACAGATATATCTGGTGGTGGTGGGCTCGATCAAATCAATAAAATACTACCTTGGTACAGACCAACTTTAGGGACTCCTGATTATTTTAATTGTAATAGTTCGTTGGTTGGTACTCCTAATAATCTTTTTGGTTCACAACTCGCTCGAGGAGGTTCAGGATATGTTGGAATGCATACAACGGGGCAAGTAGAATTTGTTCAATCTGAACTTCTTTGTGAACTAGAAGTTGGTCAGGTTTATGATGTAATTATGTATGTAAGCCTTGCAGAAAATAGTAAATTTGCTACAAAAGGGCCAGGTATATACCTATCAACTACTCCTGTAAATAACCCTATTTCCGGACCTACACCATTACCTTTTACTCCACAAGTAGCTTCTTCTAGTGTGATTACTAATACAGGTCCTGTATGGATACAACTTCGGGAATCCAATTTTATTGGGGGAGGAGAAAAGTTTATTACCATTGGTAATTTTTTGGATGCGGCATCATCAATGATTACACCAACTGGTTTTCCTAGTGCTTTTCTAAATGGTGCTTATTATTACGTAGATGACATTAGTATTATTCCTCAAGCACCTCAAATTACTGCTACTCAAACCACGATTTGTGAAGGCGAAAGCGTAACGTTGAGTGCTACGGGGGCAGCTTCTTATTTATGGAGTAATGGAGCAACAACTTCTTCCATTACTGTTTCTCCAACAACAACTACTACATATACTGTAGAAGCTATATTGGACTGTGCCTGTCCTCCACCTTCGGCAACCTTCACCGTTACGGTAAACCCATTACCTCCAGTCAACGCTGGAGATGATGTAATAATATGTGCTGGAGAGAGTACAACATTAATGGCAGGTGGTGGAACATCTTTTAGCTGGACTCCAGCTACCGGATTGGACGACCCAAACATAGCTACTCCAAATGCAAGTCCTACAGCAACTACTACTTATACCGTAACAGGAACAGATGCAAACGGTTGTGTGAATACGGATGATGTAACAGTAACTATTGATAATAGTTGTGTTGCCGTTTGTGGCACACAAAGTCAAACAATTTCTGGAACACATCAACTTTCTGATTTAATTACTGCTGGCACATTACCTGCAAATACTATCGTAGGTGCTACTATTGCCTTTGATGCAAACAGCATACTGAATGTAGATGTTCCTTACACCTTAAATGCCACTAATTTTATCATGCGTAAGGATGCACAAATCAATATACAAAGTGGAGTAACATTAACCATTACCAACAATTCTCATCTTTTTTCCTGTACCGAACTCTGGAACGGTATTTTTATTCCGGATAATACGAGTACGTTAATCATTGATGGCAATTCCAGTGTCGAGGATGCAGAAACAGCAATCGTATCCACAAATGGAGGTGTTTATCAGTTAGATGGAGCTATTTTAAACAAAAACTTCAAACACATTGTGGTGAACGCTTTTACTGCTGCTCACACTGCAACGGTGGTTAACTCCATGCTTTCTTGTAATGCAAGTGCTACTTCTCCGGGAAATACGTTAAAAGTGCCTCGAAGTAACCAACGTACCAGTGTAGGGGTGGAAATTACTGATGTAGCAAATATACAAATGGGCGATCCTGCATTTGGAAGCAATAGCTTTGATAACATGGATTTTGGAATCACAAATGTTAGAAGCAATTTAAGTGTATTCAACAATAATTTTACGAACATCATTACCCCACCTAACAGCGCTTGCCCCACCCCTCCAACACCTTGTATATTGCCGGGAATTGCAATATGGTCTAGTGGTGATGTAAACAATGCACATACCATTGATGTTGGAGATGGCACAGCGCTAGCTACCAATACGTTTAATAACTGTACCGAAGGAGTGCGTGTGGAAGATCGCACTACGGTAAACATTTTAAACAACAGTTTTATTGATGTAAGAAATGGAATATTTATTACCAATTGCATTGAGCAACCAATTACTGTTAACGATAATACCCTAAACAATTTCAGTAATGCTATTCTATGTTTTGATAACCGTACTGGAAACATAGAGATTGATAACAACAATTTAATTGGTAACCCCACCGTGGCACTCACTTTAGGTATTGCAGTACAAGAGGTTATATTCTACTCTAACTTAAGTTCGGGAGATGAAATTCGCATTACCAACAACACCATTGATAACATTAGAACAGGAATATGGGCAACCACTATAGCAGACGACCTGTTATTGGTAGAAGGCAATACCATTACCAATATAAAGGATATCGGTATTTCGGCCTTTCCTTCTTATGGAATAAGGGTAGAGAATTGCGTTAACTCTGAAATTGTTGAAAACAATATATGGCCTGTTATAGCAGCAACTGCCGCTGCTACTGACCGTGTGCGAGGAGTAGATGTTACCCTAAGTGGCAATACCTTAATGAACAACAACACCATTACGGAGTTTGGAAGTGGTATTATTATGAGGGGAGTAAACATCAATAGCTCCATCCGATGCAATGTGCTAGACCAATGCCAGCGAGGTTTCTTTTTAGAAACCGCTACCATAGGCACCCAAGGAAGTAGTACCAACCCTTCGGATAACCAATGGTTTGGCACTGCTCAGTTTGATATTGTCAGTAATTCGCTAGGGATAGACCCAGACTGGTTTATTCGTGGTGATGCCGGTGGATCAGTACCCGCTGTAAATTTTAATCCTACATTAGATCCTACGGATGCAGTTTTATTACAAACACCTGTAACAGGAGCTCCTTTTAATTGCAATGCCGCAGGTCAATGCTCCAGCCCTTCCAATTGTTTGCAACAGGCGTTGTTGCTCTTTGTGAATAACCAGGTGGTATTTCCCACATTACAGGAAGAAAACATGCAGTTTGCCAAAGAGTTTGCGTATAGTGCTATGATGGCAAACGACTCTATTATGAATATGGGTACTCCGGAAGATACCGCTATACTTCAACATTTTTTCGATAGTGTAAAAACTACAGCTATAGGGCAGTTGGTAACGGTTGGTCAATTGTTGTGCAACAGTGATTATGCTCAGGCGCATGGATTGAATGCCAGCATTGTACCCAATAACCTGATGGAAAGCAACCAACAAAGCTGCAATGCCATTTATTGCTTGTGGGCAGCCGGTAATGAGTTGACCACCGCACAATTTAATGAGGTAGAGGGAATTGCAGCTCAATGTCCGTTATTGGGGGGTAAAGCGGTATTTGCTGCCAGAACCATGCTCCAATTGTTGAGTGATAGTACCTATGAATACGATGATAGCAACTGTGGAACAGCAAGCAGCCAGGGCAGCAGTGAAAGCAGTAAAAAAGGAGAGAAGGTGCAGGAGGAAATAGAGTTGGGCAACTCAACATTTAGTAAAGAAGCGAAGTTTACACTTTACCCTAACCCAACCAATGGCAACATGTTCTTGGAGTACAGTTTGGGTGTTGCAGAAAAAGGAGTGTTGCAAATAGTAGATGTAACCGGAAAATTACAAGAATCTTTTCCATTAACTTCTGGCGCCAATAATATGTTGAAGCTTAATTTGGTTGATTATGAAAATGGAATATACCTTTACAAGGTAATTGTAAATGAGCAAGTAGTACACACCGAAAAATTATTGATGATAAAACAATAATAAATTAAGTACGTATAAACTAAACTCTTGGTAAATGATTACCAAGAGTTTAGTAATTGTATGTTATATGAAAAAGAAGGTTGTACTTTTTACTTTTTACTTTTTACTTTTTGCTTTTTGTAGTGTTTCGCAAAACCTTGTCCCCAATTGGAGCTTTGAAAATTTCTTTGTTTGCCCTAATGGTGGTGGTCAGATTACTAAAGCAGTTCCTTGGTTTCAACCTGAGCAAAACATGTCTACTACTACGGATTATTTTAACCAATGTGCGACTTCGATTGTCGGAGTTCCTGCAAACCAACGGGGTTATCAAGAAGCAAAAACTGGTGTGGCATATGGAGGAATTATTTTATTCATGAGTTTGACATTTAATGCTCGGGAGTATATGGAAATTAAATTAACAGACTCACTAAAACCGAATTATAGGTATTTGGTCAGTTTTTATGTGAATTTAGGTGAGGTCTCAGGTTTTGCCATAGATGCCATTGGTGCACATTTTTCCGTTGATAGTGTGTTGACAAATGATTATTATGTATTGCCTCATTCCCCACAAATAATTAACAAGAATGGGATAATAAATGACACCTTAAATTGGATAAAAATACAAGACACATTGGTGGCTAACGGTGGGGAACAATTTATGACCATTGGTAATTTTAACAATGATAGTACTACTTCAAAAGTAAATGTTACTGGAGGATCAAGTACATGGGCATATTACTATGTAGATGACGTTTCCGTTATTTTAATAGATAGCATTGTAGGTATAACAGAAAATAACAATAAGCATGGAATTAAAGTTTACCCTAATCCTAGCATGGGGCAGTTTTTTGTAGAACATGAGTTAAAGAAAAGCGAAAAAGGAGGGTTAGAGTTGTATGATTTAATTGGGAAAAAGGTTTTTTCTCAGCCACTGAATCCTGGCTTAAAACGAGAGCATATCAATTTAAACAATCAAGAAAACGGAATATACCTTTACAAGGTAATTGTAAATGAGCAAGTAGTACACACCGAAAAGTTATTGATGATAAAACAATAAACCATTCAATACGTATAAGCTAAACTCCTGGTAAATGATTGTCAGGAGTTTAGTAATTTTATAGGATATGAAAAAGAAGCTTGTACTTTTTGCTTTTTGCTTTTTGCTTTACTCAAAACATAGTTAATAATGGTAGTTTTGAAGATATATCATTATGCCCAGATAATCAAGGACAAATCTCGAGAGCAAATTACTGGAATACTGCTAATTCAAATACGCCAGACCTTTATAATAGCTGTAATGGAGGTAGTTATGGTGTTCCAACTAATTTTTTTGGTTATAAAGAAGCTAAAACAGGAAATGGTTATGCTGGAATATATACTTATTTACAAGTCGATCAAAGAGAATACCTTCAAGTTTCATTAAAAGATTCTCTTA
>JAGFIT010000070.1 GCA_024103385.1 Vicingus serpentipes | reverse complement strand
TAAGAGAATCTTTTAATGAAACTTGAAGGTATTCTCTTTGATCGACTTGTAAATAAGTATATATTCCAGCATAACCATTTCCTGTTTTAGCTTCTTTATAACCAAAAAAATTAGTTGGAACACCATAGCTGCCAACGTTACAACTATTATAGAGATCTGGTGTGTTTGAATTAGCAGTACTCCAAAAATTTGCCATCAAGATTTGTCCTTGATTATCTGGGCATAATGATATGTCTTCAAAGCTCCAATTAGGAACGAGATTTTGCGAAGTAGCACCAAAAACCATCAACAGCAAATTACCAATTATAAAGATACGATATAACATAAAATGAAGATACGAAAAAGCACCGACAAATATTTATTGTCGATACCTTCTATTTAGTCCGATATAATCAACTTCCCAGAAGAAACCACTTCCTGTTTAATTTTAAAGTGATAAAAATAGACACCCGCAGGTTGTTGAAGTGTTAGTTGGGTATTAATTTCCCGAATGGGAATATGCTCCACTTGTTCACCCAGAACGTTATAAATAATCAATGCACTTTCTTTATGGGGTGCTTTACTCAATGATATAGTGATAGCGCCTTTTGTAGGGTTGGGGTATATGATAGTTGTATTTTCATTTTTTCTTTCCGTAATGCCCACATTATCTATCCCTAAAGAATCACAAACACTACCATCTATAGGACCAAGATTGTAATTAGGCATATTCGGCAGTCCCGCATAAGTTCTTTTCCCTCCTAAATAAAAACTAAAGGGCTGAAAATCACATGCAGGAAACAAACTGTCTGGTGAGTTAATAACACTTAGATTTTGGTTATACACCGAATAAAGTGAATCTGGATATGGAAAAGCATTTTCCATTGTAGCGATATAAATTTTATTATCCGGACCTAACTGATGCTGACCAGGTAAAATATCAAGCGTATCTGGAGCACTCCAAATCAATTGTCGACTACCTTTTATCGTACTCGTCACATCACTCGAAATATCATATTGATACAGATATTTATTTTGACCAATACCCGGACTGGTAGAAACATAAATGTATTTTCTGCTTGAAGAAAATGAGCAACCCCAATATGCATAATCAAAGGATGAAATGTTCTCCCCAATGTCTTTAAAATTGCTTAATTCTCCAGTACAGCGATCAAAATCAAATAGATTAATTACTCCAAATGGTGCGACCACCAACAGTTTGCTGCCATCTTTTGAAAATTCCATTTCACCAAAAACCGAAATATGAATGGAGCCAATGCTCTCTATATTTGAGCTGGGCACTTCAACACCATTTGGAGTAATTAAGTATTTGTAAAATTTGTTGTTGTTATACTCATGCACCAATAACCACCAATCTCTACCATTAGCATGTCTAACCACATTCATTTTCTCAGTTAATTGATTACTTAACAATAGATTGTTTTTACTTATTATTTTACCAGTAGTATTTTGAGTAACAGAATCTATCACATGGTAGTATAAATTGTTGGAAGATGATTCCATCGTAAACAGGTAATATTTCTGAACCGAATTTGAAAAGGGAATAATCAAAGGCCCCATCGTTGTACTATAACTACCAATAACATTATCACTATTCAATAATTTTACATGCTGATTATCGAATGTGTTAATACCTGGACCAAAAAGTACCCCACCTCCATAAAACAATAAATTTCCGTTACTATCTGCTATAGAAGCTGAACCTTCTAAAGCGCGGAGGGACGATATTATAGGCGTTGGCACGGTTAAATTATTAAAGTCTATTCCGGCAGAATCTCCAAAGCACCATACCCTATCCTGCAACTGACCTCTTACAGAAAAGGAGATCAATAGTAAATTACCAATTATGAATAAACGAATTAACATATAGTGAAGATACGAAAAAGCATCGACAAAGTTTTATTGTCGATGCCTTTTGTTTTCAAGTATTAAAAGATGTTATTTGATAATTATTAAACGATTTGCCAGTTTAATTTGTCCTTTCACAATTACTTTGTAAAGGTATACTCCATTTTCATAATCAACCAAATTAAGCTTCAGCATATTATTGGTGCCAGAAGTTAACGAAAAAGATTCTTGTAACTTTCCTGTTACATCTACTATTTGCAACACGCCTTTTTCGTCAACCCCCAAATTGTATTCGAAAAATATGTTGCCATTGCTAGGATTAGGGTAAACTTTAATTTTATGCTCATTTCTTCTTTCTGCTATACTCACAACACTATCTATTAAAGTAACCGAAACGTCATCTACATAGTAATATGCCCACTGACTAGACCCACCAGTAACACTTACTTTTGAAGTACTACTATCATTGTTAAAATTACCAATAGTCATAAATTGTTCCCCACCGTTAGCTAATAATGTGTCTTGCACTAATATCCAATTTAAGGTGTCGTTGATTATCCCATTTTTGTTAATGATTTGTGGAGAATGTGGCAATACATAATAGTCATTTGTCAATACACTATCAACAGAGAAATGTGCCCCAATGGCATCTATGGCAAAACCAGATACCTCAGCTAAATTCACATAAAAACTAACTAAATACCTGTAATTCGGTTTTAGCGAATCGGTTAATTTAATTTCCATGTACTCCCGAGTATTAGGGGCTAAACTTGCGAACAAAAAAAATCCTCCATATGCTACGCTACTTTTTGCTCCCTGATATCCCGTTTGGTTTGCAGGAACTCCGACAATCGAAGTCGCACATTGGTTATAATAATCCGTAGTGCTAGTCATGTTTTGCTCAGGTTGAAACCAGGGAACTGCTTTAATAATTTGACCACCACCGTCAGGGCAAACAGAGTAGTTCTCAAAGCTCCCATTAGGCACTAAATTTTGTGAAATACTATAAAAAGTAAAAAATACAACCTTCTTTTTCATGCAGCATAAAATTACTAAACTCCTAACAATCATTTTGCCAGGAGTTCAGCTTTTACGTACTTAATTTATTATTGTTTTATCATCAATAATTTTTCGGTGTGTACTACTTGCTCATTTACAATTACCTTGTAAAGGTATATTCCATTTTCTTGATTGTTTAAATTGATATGCTCTCGTTTTAAGCCAGGATTCAGTGGCTGAGAAAAAACCTTTTTCCCAATTAAATCATACAACTCTAACCTTCCTTTTTCGCTTTTCTTTAACTCATATTCTACAAAAAACTGCCCCATGCTAGGGTTAGGGTAAACTTTAATGCCATGCTTATTGTTATTTTCTGTTATGCCTACAATGCTATCTATTAAAGTAACGGAAACGTCATCTATAAAATAATAACCTCCTCCTAAGCTACCTCCTACATCAATTATTGAAGTTTGAGTATCAGAAGAAAAATTACCAATAATAAGATATTTTTCTCCTCCGTTAGCGATTAAGGTATCTGAAACCTTTTGCCAACTTGTATCTGTGAGAAAGTTTGAGCCACTACTTACTTGAGGAGAAAAAGGTAAATATTCCAATGAAGCATTTGTAATACTATCATTAGAAAAATAAATACCTAAAGAATTTATTGCATATTTTGAACTTTTAGTCAGAGCCACATATAAACTAACATAATACTTGCTATTTGCAATAAGAGAATCTTTTAATGAAACTTGAAGGTATTCTCTTTGATCGACTTGTAAATAAGTATAT
>JAGFIT010000055.1 GCA_024103385.1 Vicingus serpentipes | reverse complement strand
TTGGAGGATGGAAAGGGTATAATTCTCAAACAACTATTGGAATTACTACTCTTTTAATTGGCCTCAGAAGATTCTATGATATTTATCAAGGATGGATTCTTTATGAAGATGTGTACACACGGTAGGCGTTTTAACGGATTGTATTTATTAACAATTTGCTTTAACTTGCCCCTCTAATATAAACACAGTTTTAGATATGGCAAAGGTACTCGGATTAGATTTAGGAACGAACTCGATAGGTTGGGCATTGATTGATGATAAACAAAATAAAATATTGGGCATTGGTAGTCGAATTTTCCCTGAAGGAGTTGAAAATTTAGGTGAAGGAAATAATGAAATTTCTAAAAATGCTAGCCGAACGGATACCAGAGGAACAAGAAGGCAATTTTTTAGAAGAAGATTGCGTAAGCGTTATTTATTAAGAAAATTGGCAGAAAATAAATTTTGTCCAATAGCTTCTGATAAAGTCAAAGTATGGAATACTAAAGAAGTGTTTAATGATGAAACATTAAAACAATGGTTAAAACTAAATCCTTATGAGTTAAGAGCAAAAGCTGTTAAAGAACAATTGACCTTGCATGAATTAGGAAGAGTGTTTTACCACATGATACAGCGAAGAGGTTTCCAAAGTAACAGTAGAAGTGGTGGAAGTGATGAAAACGAAAAGAGTGTAATTTTTCAAGGTGATTCAAAAATTGGTAAAATAGGTATTTCAGAAACCCAAGAAAAAATTAAAGATGTAAAAACCTTAGGAGTTTATTTAAATGAAATACAACCTAAAGAATTTGAACCTTATCAAGCTAATTTAGAACGTATTCGAAATCGATACACCACTCGTCAAATGTATATTGATGAGTTTGAAACAATTTGGGAAAAACAAAAAGAATACAACCCAATTTTAACAGATGATTTAAAAACCATTTTTGGAGGTCGAAAAAAAGATGGATATGCTGATGATGGAGTTTTGTTTCATCAACGTCCTTTACGTTCGCAAAAACATTTGGTGGGTAAATGCACTTTTGAACCTAAAAAAACAAAGTGCCCGATTAGTGCTATACCTAACGAGTTAAAAAGAATATATGAATGGGTAAATACATTAAAGTGTGATGTAGTTGGCGAAAAAATAGAAATAACATCAGAAGAAAGAGATAAAATTTTAAAAATATTGCTGTCAAAAGAAAAAGTAAATTTTATGGATTTACGAAAAGCAATAAAAAAAGCAGATAGCTCTTTTCAATTCAATTATAAAGATGATGATAAAATAGTTGGGACACATACTATTAGCAATTTATCCAATAAAAAATTTTTTGGTGAAAAATGGTTCGATTTTACGGAAAAAGAACAGGAAGATATTTGGCATGTATTGTACTTTTTTGAAGATAGGGATAAACTAAAACAATACGCTATTGACAATTGGGGTTTTAATGAAGAAAAAGCAGAAAAAATATCAAAGTTCAACCTGAAAGATGGTTATGCTAATTTGAGTAGAAAAGCCATTTATAACATTTTACCTTTTCTTAAATTAGGTTTTACTTACGATATTGCTGTTGTGTTAGGTGGTATCAAAAATGCTTTTGGTAATGATTGGGATAAATTAGAGGAAAGCCAAAGAAGTTTAATTATCGACAATATGTTTGATATTGTACGACAAGGTAAAAAAGGTGGTTTTATTGATGGTTTAAAAGAATTTCTTAAAGATGAATTTCGGTTAACCGAGAAACAACTTGCAAAATTATACCATCATTCTGCCAATATAGAGGCTACCGAAATTTTAGAAAAATTACCATTAGGTAAACTAGCCGATAAAGAAATACAAAGCATTAAAAATCCTATTGTTGTTACTGCTCTTTTTGAAATACGAAAATTGGTAAACGAAATTATTGAAGATTATGGAAAACCTGATGAAATAAAGGTGGAAATGGCTCGTGATTTAAAAATTTCTAAAACCAAACGAAATGAGATTAGAAAAGAGCAGAAAAGATTAGAACGTGAGAATGATAGAATTAAAGCTGAAATTAACTTATTAGGACAACGAATTAATCATGACAATATTTTAAAATTTAAACTGTGGGAAGAATGTAATAAAACGTGTCCTTACACAGGAAGAGAGATAAGTGTAACTCAATTATTTACAGGAGAAGTTCAAATAGAGCATATTATGCCTTGGAGTCGTTCGTTAAACGATAGTTTTATGAACAAGACCCTTTGTTTTGCTGATGAAAATAGAGCGAAAGGAGATAAAACACCTTATGAATTTTATTTTGAAGGACAAGGAGAACAAAAATGGGAACAAGTAAAAGCTCAAGCTTTAACTTGTTTTAAAAACAAAACTAATTATTCAAATTCTTATGCAAAATTTAAGCAGTTTGTAAAACAAAAGCACGAAAGTGATTTTATTAGCAGACAATTAAATGATACACGTTATATTAGTAAGGAAGCTAAAAATTATTTAAGTAAAGTTTGTGAGAATGTACAAGTTTCACCTGGGCAGATGACAGCCGAGTTAAGACACGATTGGGGTTTAAATTCCATTTTAAATGATGATAATAAAAAAAGTAGAAACGACCATCGTCATCATGCTATTGATGCTTTAGTAATGGCATGTTCAACTCGTAGTCATTTACAAAAAATGAGCGACTTAAATAAGCAGTCGTATCATCAAAAAATTGAGAGCATACCATTCCCATCAAATTGGGAAACCTTTAGACAAGATGCAGAAAAGGCTATTAATCAAATATTAGTTTCCCATAAAAAAACAGATAATGTTTTAACCATAAGAACAACTAAAGTTAAAAAGAATGGGGAGGAGTATAAAAATGTTGGAATTGCTGCAAGAGGACAGTTACATAAAGAAACTGTTTTTGGTAAACGACAAGCACCCAATAGCGAAGAAGCTTACCATGTAAGAAAACCCATTGAAAGTTTAACGACTATTAAACATGTTGAAAAAGTAGTTGACCCTGTAATACGCCAGTTAATCACAAAAAGAGTTGAAAAATTAGGCGGTTATGAAAAAGGAAAGAATATACCAAAAAATACTTTTTATAACGTAGATGAAAATGGGGTAGCTCACCCTCAAATCTTTTTACCCAATAAAAATGGAGAACCTGTACCCATAAAAAAAGTGAGAATGAAAGAAAAAATAACTAATGCTGTTCAAGTTAAAGACATTAATCAATGGGTAAATCCACAAAACAACCACCATATTTTAATCTATAAAAAAGCAGATGGAACATTAGATAAAGAAGTGGTTAGTTTTTGGTCAACTGTAGAAAGAAAAAAACAAGGTATCTCTATTATAACTTTACCTAATGATGGCAAAAAAATCATAAATACTTTCCAAGAAAATGATTTTTTCATTTTATTTCAAGATGAAGAAGAGATAAATTGGGAAGATTCTTATTCATTATCTGAGAACCTGTATAAAGTTCAAAAAATCGCTGGAGCAGACTATTTTATGGAAATCTGTTTTAGAAAACATACTGATAGCAAACCATCAACAGAAGCTGATTATGTTTACATTAAAGGTTTTGGAGAAGGAAAAACAGGTTGGCACACATTTAATCCTATTAAAGTAAAAATAACCCCAACCGGTAAAATAGTAAAAGTGTAATAAAAACCCTTTGTTCTCGATACGAGCAAAGCTCTACTCGAACTGGCAGCGTTTTTTTGTCACTTCGAGTGGTTTTGCGAAGTGAAACGGAGCAAAATTGTATCGAGAAGTAAGCAAAAATAGTTAGGTACTTTTTTCTTAAGTAAAGAATCTTAAAAATCAAATAGTTATGCTAAAACGCACCTTATTTTTTGGTAATCCTTACCATTTGCATACCGAAAACTTACAATTAAAAGCAGCTTGTAAAGAAAGCGGTGAAATTAAATCTGTACCAATTGAAGATATTGGTTTTGCTGTATTTGAGCATCCTCAAATAACTTTTACACAAAGTGTAATGCAACTGTTGGCAGAAAACAATACCGCAGTGGTTTTTTGCGATGCCAAGTTTCATCCATCCAGTATGTTGTTGCATTTAGATACCAATCAGGTGCAAACCGAACGCTTTAAAGCACAAATTAATGCCAGCGAACCACTCAAAAAACAACTGTGGCAACAAACCATTAAACAAAAAATAATAAACCAGGCAACAGCCCTTAACAAAGCCGGTAAAGAAGGTGAAGAAGCATTACTTTATTTAAGTAAGCAAGTGTTGAGTGGTGATAGTACTAACCAAGAAGCTCAAGCAGCACGGAGGTATTGGAGCAAATTATTAGGTGAAAATTTTACGCGTGAACGATATGGCAACGAACCTAATCCCGCATTAAATTATGGCTATGCCATTTTAAGAGCAGCAACAGCTAGGGCGTTGTCGGGAAGTGGCTTATTACCCACTTTGGGTATTCATCATCGTAATAAATACAACAGCTATTGTTTAGCAGATGATATTATGGAACCTTACCGACCTTTTGTAGATTTATTGGTGGTTGACATGCAAAAGCAGAATTTAAACTGCATAGATTTAGGCAAACAAGAAAAAGCCCATTTATTGCAATTGTTGACACAAGATGTAATAATTAATGGAAAAAAAAGTCCGTTAATGGTAGCATTAAGTCAAACAACAGCTTCGTTAAGTCGTTGTTTTGAAGGAAAAGGGAAGAGAATAAGTTATCCAGAAGTTGTTTAAAGCTTTGTTCTCGATACGCCCTTCGACAAGCTTAGGACACTCGAATTGACAGCTTTTTATATTTTTTGTCATAGAGTGTTCCGTCTCGATAGTTATCGGGGATCGGAATGTATCGAGAAGCAAATAAAAAAAGCCCCACGGAGTACGCAGGGCTCAAGAATTTCTTCTACGGCATATAGCCTTATTGTGAAAAGATTAAAATTGGAATATCTTTCTAAGAGCAAATATAATGAAAATGATAGAAATAGAGAAAAAATACTTTGTTCTCGATATACTCCTCATATTTCGGAGTACTCGAACTGACAGTGCTTTTTCTTTTTTTGTCATTTCGAGTGATTTTGTGTAGTGAAACGAAACAAAATTGTATCGAGAAATCGATAAAAAAACATGAAAAACAGTAGTAAACATACCCGATTAAATGCTTACCGAATTATGTGGTTATTTGTATTTTTTGATTTACCTACCAATACTAAGAAAGAACGAAAGGCCGCATCAGGTTTTCGTAAAGATTTACTGCGTGATGGTTTTACCATGATGCAATATAGTGTATATACCCGTCATTGCGCTAGTAAAGAAAGTGCTGATGTACACATTAAACGAATAAAAAGTATGTTGCCTGAATCTGGTCAGGTAAGCATCACTCAAATCACGGATAAACAATATGGTAATATTATTAATTATTGGGGAGTAAAAAGTAAGCCTTTACCCGAACAACCAAAACAGTTGGAGTTGTTTTAGGTTATTTATTTTTATGCTTGAAACATTTTGTTCTCGATACTTCCTTCTTTCAGTCGGAAACTCGAACTGACAATGTTTTATTTATCACTTCGAGTGGTTTTTGATTTTAGTTCTCGATATGCTACGCATTCGAAGGGACAAAAATCAAAAATTGTATCGAGAAGCAGGCAGAAATATGATACCTTTATCATTACTATGAAACACCATAAATACTATGTATATATCTTAAAATGTAATGATAATACTTATTATACGGGTGTTACTAACAATATTGAAAGAAGATTTATAGAACATACAGAAGGCTTAGATATAAAATCTTATACTCATAGTAGAAGACCTGTTAGTTTAGTT
Source organism: Vicingus serpentipes (assembly GCA_024103385.1). Taxonomy (GTDB): domain Bacteria; phylum Bacteroidota; class Bacteroidia; order Flavobacteriales_E; family Vicingaceae. The sequence continues at coordinate 38,979 of JAGFIT010000055.1, read as the reverse complement.
TATTATTCAGAATTTTCAAATATTGAGTTTGCAATTGAGAAAGAAAAACAAATTAAAAAATGGTCAAGAAAGAAAAAAGAAGCTTTAATTGATGAGCAATACGAAAAACTACCTTTGTTAAGTAAAAAGGATTTTAGGAAGTAATTTGGTCTGTTTACTTCTCGATACTTCTTCCTTTCTGACAGAAACTCGAAGTGACAAACTTTTTTTGTCAGTTCGAGTAATTTTATGGAACATAGTGGGATAAAATTGTATCGAGAACTCAAAACAAAAAAATGACCGAATCAAAGCAATTAAGTCTTTAAAACGGTCATTATTATTAACGATATTTCTTTTTAAAATTTTGATAATTAGAAGATTAAAGCATCAACTAATATCGTTTTTCCAATTTTTTAATCAATCCACAACTTGCACCTCTTTGGGCTTGTTGACCTGCTGAATATCGTTTTTCCAATTTTTTAATCAATCCACAACCATTCGAGATAACAATTACAATGGCTATATAATATCGTTTTTCCAATTTTTTAATCAATCCACAACTAGCCGGTCTAGTTAATAGTCAAGTCTTGAATATCGTTTTTCCAATTTTTTAATCAATCCACAACCCCCGTGGCACAGGGGGGAGTTGAGTAAATAATATCGTTTTTCCAATTTTTTAATCAATCCACAACACTAAGCAACATTGAGACCACACCAACTACAATATCGTTTTTCCAATTTTTTAATCAATCCACAACTTTTACAGGTAAAATGTATTTCGCTGAAGAAATATCGTTTTTCCAATTTTTTAATCAATCCACAACTAGAATTCATAGCTTCATTATCAGCGCTTTAATATCGTTTTTCCAATTTTTTAATCAATCCACAACAATGCACAATCCTTTAAATTAGAAGGTAAAAATATCGTTTTTCCAATTTTTTAATCAATCCACAACCCACCACTAGCTTTTAATTCTGTAATGTTTAATATCGTTTTTCCAATTTTTTAATCAATCCACAACACGAAGAAGGAAGGCAAGTAACCAAGCAGGAATATCGTTTTTCCAATTTTTTAATCAATCCACAACAAATCTGACAAGTTAGATTTTAAACCATTCAATATCGTTTTTCCAATTTTTTAATCAATCCACAACGATTAAGCCTGATATATTTTCTTTACCAAAAATATCGTTTTTCCAATTTTTTAATCAATCCACAACACTGCAAATAAATCTTTATTTTCTACCTTTAATATCGTTTTTCCAATTTTTTAATCAATCCTTCAAAGAACACTTTACACTAAAGTAAGTCAATGTTAAACATTGTTTTTGAAAAATAAAAGGTTAACGGATTAAATATCAAAAGAGCTATCTAATCCATTAGTTTTTTAGTGAATACCTAATTCAAAGGATAAATAATAAAATACATAAATCAATTAAATCCCGAAAACTATTCTACTTTTGCAGACTTAAATTTAGAAGGGAAATGGAATCAATTAGAAACATAGCTATTATAGCGCACGTAGATCATGGAAAAACTACATTAGTGGATAAGATTATTGATGCGTGTAAAACGTTAGATGATAGGGTAGAAAGAACGGAGTTGTTGTTGGATAACAACGATTTAGAGCGAGAGCGTGGAATTACTATTTTATCTAAAAATGTTTCTGTTAACTATAAAGGAGTTAAAATTAACGTGATAGATACTCCTGGTCACGCTGATTTTGGAGGGGAAGTAGAGCGTGTGTTGAAGATGGCTGACGGTGTTTTGTTATTAGTAGATGCTTTTGAAGGCGCTATGCCTCAAACACGTTTTGTGCTAGGTAAAGCTATCGAATTAGGCTTAAAACCTATTGTTGTTGTAAATAAAGTAGATAAAGAGAACTGTACGCCTGACTTAGTACAAGAGTCGGTATTTGATTTGATGTTTAGCTTAGATGCTACAGAGAATCAATTGGATTTTGTAACTATTTTCGGTTCATCTAAGCAAGGCTGGATGAGTTTGGATCATACCAAACCTACTGATAATATTTTTCCTTTATTGGATGCTGTTTTAGAACAAATCCCGGAAGCGCCTTATTATGAAGGCACACCACAAATGCAAATTACTTCATTGGATTATTCCAAATTTGTAGGAAGAATAGCCATAGGAAGAATATTTAGAGGGGATTTAGAAGCCAACAAAGACTACATTTTATGTAAGAAAGATGGAGTTAAAAAGAAGGTAAGAATTAAAGAGCTTCATGTTTTTGAAGGAATGGGAAAGAAACAAGTGGATAAAGCAAGAAGCGGAGATATTTGTTCTATTGTAGGTATTGAAGGATTTGAAATAGGAGATACTATTGCTGATGTAACTAATCCTGAAGAGTTGCCAAGAATAGCGATAGATGAACCGACTATGAGCATGCTATTTACCATCAATAATTCTCCTTTCTTTGGTAAAGAAGGAAAATATGTTACTTCTCGTCACCTAAGAGACCGTTTGTATCAAGAAATTGAGAAAAACTTAGCTTTAAGAGTGGAGGACACAGATACAGAAGATAAGTTCAACGTGTTTGGTAGAGGGGTGCTGCATTTATCAGTATTGATAGAAACCATGCGTAGAGAAGGGTATGAGTTGCAAGTGGGCAAGCCTCAAGTGATTTATAAAGAAATAGAAGGACAGAAATACGAGCCTTATGAAACATTGGTAATAGATGTTCCTGAGGAGTTTTCAGGAAAAGCGATAGAGTTGGTTACGCAACGAAAGGGAGACATGTTGGTGATGGAGCCGAAAGGTGATTTATTGCATTTAGAATTTGACGTACCATCAAGAGGGTTAATAGGATTAAGAAACAATATGTTAACAGCTACTGCAGGGAATGCAGTGATGACCCATCGTTTTAGAGAATTTGGTCCATATAAAGGAGAAATACCAGAAAGAAATAAAGGATCTTTTATATCTATGGATGCTGGACAGGTAACCGCTTTTGCATTGAATAGATTACAAGACAGAGGGCGCTTTTTTGTAGATTCAGGAGCCATTATCTATAAAGGGCAAGTGGTTGGAGAACACTCAAGAGATAATGATTTAGAAATTAATTTGATTAAAGGAAAACAATTAACGAATATGCGTAAGTCGGGAAGTGATGAAGCTGTTAAGATTGCTCCTAAGATTAAATTTTCATTAGAAGAAGCTATGGAGTATATTCAGGCAGATGAGTACTTAGAAGTGACACCTGAGAGCTTAAGAATGCGAAAGATATAAGTGTTTAGATAACAATTGAAAAGGGAAACAAACGTTTCCCTTTTTTTATATTTAAAATCGAATTAATTTAGCAAAAAAATAAATTGAAATGGAAATATTTCTACAATCAGAAACATGGATAGCCTTAATTACACTTACTTTTTTAGAGATTGTATTAGGAATTGACAACATCATCTTTATCTCCATAGTAGCAGGAAAACTACCTCAACATCAACAAAAAAGAGCACGCTTAATAGGATTAAGCTTGGCGTTAATTACCAGAATAGTATTGTTATTTGGAATTACCTGGTTGGTAGGATTAACAGAAGCTGTATTAAGTATATATGGTTTTGATTTGAGTTGGAGAGATATTATACTGATAGCAGGAGGTTTGTTTTTGATTGCTAAAAGTACTTCAGAAATTCATCATAAGGTAGAAGGAAATGAAGAAGGGAATGATGAATCAAAAGTAAAAGCACCTAGTGCTTTTGGTAAAGCGCTGTTTCAAATTGTAGTACTGGATATCATATTTTCTTTTGATTCTATTTTAACAGCAGTAGGACTAACCAATCAATTAATGCTGATGGTAATAGCGGTTATTGTTTCTATTTTGGTAATGATGATTTTTGCTGGAGCGATAAGTGATTTTATTGCTAAACACCCTACATTACAAGTGTTGGCGTTGTCTTTCTTAATTTTGATAGGGTTTATGCTAGGTATTGAGGCTTTTCATTTCCATGTGCCTAAAGGATATATTTACTTTGCAGTATTCTTTTCATTAGTTGTGGAAGTCATTAACATTCGAATGCGTAAAAAGACAATAAAAAAACCTCAATAAGCAATTGAGGTTTTTTTAGTACTAATTTAATTAGTGTTGAAGTATTACTTGATGTCTTCTTTTTTGTCATCATCTTCTGTTTCATTCTCATCGTCTTCGTCTTCCTTCTCGTCATCATCATCTTTTTTACATTTAGATTTAGCACAACATTTTCCTTTCTTAGCGCATTTCCCTTCTGAACAACATTCTTTTTCGCACTTGGTTGGATCTTCGCAGCATTTAGCGTCTTTTTTACAGGAAGATTTTTTGTGACAACTCTTTTTGTAGTCAGCACATTTACTTTCACCTTTACATTTTTTAGAAGCACTACATTCTGTAGAGTCCTTTTTACATTTAGATTGTTCTCCGCAGCTACCACATTTGAAAAAGTGCATAGCAAAAAATATAAGCGCTATAGTAATTACTGATGTAATGGCAGATGTTAATATCGTTTTGTTCATTTTTTTTAGTTTTAGAATGAGGGGCAAATATAAGATTAAAAATCAATTTTTCCTTTAGCTCTGATCCCTAATCCTTTTACGCCAAAAGTAGAGCCAATATCTACATTATCAAGATAGGTAACCCGCTGTAGCAAATCCACCCTAAATATTTTAAGAATGTTAGATACCCCAGCACTAATTTCCATATACGGTATTTTGCTATCGAATTTGTAAGTAATAGGAGTACCATCTTTATCAACAGGAAATCTAAAAAGGTCAGAATGAAAATCAGGATCGTTTTCTGATGTTAATCTTCCATAAAGCATTTTTAAGGCAATTATTTCTCGCCATTTCAATCGTTTTAATAAAGGTATTTTATTAAGAATAGCTCCATTAAAACTATGGGTAGCTTTAATAGTAATATACTCATCGCTCATAAACTCCATAAAATTCATCATGTTGAATGAAGGCTCTTGTAGAAAGAAGGATTGATTTGCTTGGGGTAAGTTTAATAGAGGGAAGGGAACTTGACCAAATATTTTTCCACCTTCAACTTCTATGTCGGTAAACCCCAGTTGAGCCAAATAAAAACGCTTAAAAATGTTGCTAGACACTCTAGTATATTCAATCTCTCCATTGATAATTCCTTTTAATCCTTGTGTAAAACGCAACTGAAAGATGGGGTATTTGTTAGGAAGAGGTAACCTAAAGTTCTTACCTTGATAAAACTGTTCATTAGGCGCAAACCTAAAGTTAACACTAATATTATCCGTTTTTATATTGTTGCTATATAATGGGATACTGTCCCCATTTGCAAATTCAAGTGCTCCTATAGGTCTTTGAAGCTTGTTTTCTAAAATTAAGTTATAAGAAAACCCACTAGCAGACTCGTGATTGTAATCTATTTTGTAGGAGTCAAAAAACAACATTCTATTAGATGCTCCACGCTTAAAAGAAAGCAGGAAGTTATCGTCATTTAAAAATTGTAAATCCTGACCAGGAAAGTTTGTTTCGTGTTGATGGGAAATTATAATTCGGTTTTGTGGATTGGATAAAAAGTTGTCGTTAAAAGAATAAGTTAATCCTACATAATATTTATATTCTTTATCTTTAAAACCATAGGCTATATAATTATCGTACATGATTTTTTTATTGAACGCAGGAGTAGTTCTAAACCCACCTCTTAAACGAAAACCTTCTACATCATTAAAACTATAAAAAGTATTAATAGGGCCTAATTCTATTTTTCCTATATCATGCCATCCAGTTATCAATAAGAATGCAATGTCCATGGTTCTTTTAAAAGCCGGTATTTTTTGAATACTATCAATCATGGTATAAACACCTTCCTCTTGCTTGGTAAGAGTATCAGGCCTTGTTTCTACCCAAAAAGAATCCGTTTTGTTTTCCATCCCGTTTTCTTTAATAATTTTTTCTACTCGATTGTAAATTTCATCATCTCGTTCTTCTCCAAAAACAAAATTGCTATAATTGATGGTTTTCTTACCATACATTCCTCTTCCTTTTTTAGTGAGGTTATAATCGATGATTAATTTATCTTTAGAAAGCATCCATACACTATCTTGATAAAGGGTATATTCTTGATCTAACTGAAGGTCTTGAACAAAGTTTAAGTTAATTTCATCAGCAACCCCCATTTTTACTTTCGTTACCGCATATGTTAAAGAGTCGTTAAGGATGTAGAGATTCCCTTTAAAAGCAAAATCAGCTTTGTTTCTAGGTGTAAAAGCGAGGTTAATACATTCATGACCATTAATCATTAACGTATCAATAATAAAATACTTATAGATAGTAGTTCCTAAATTGGAAATAGGACTGGTAAATTGGTTAGATAGTAAATTAATGTTGTTTTCATAAATATCAATGTCCTGGTACAGCTTGTCTATAATAAAAGACATACCTTCATCATCCAAATATCCTTCGAAACCTGTCATTTTAGTTCCAGAGCGAAACTCTTTTAATGCTTTTGGTTTTTTTCGGTAAAACATCTTAGATGCTGTTTCTCTCAAGAAAATTGGGAGATAGGGTTTTCCATTAATTTCAGAAGTATCAATATGATCGATAATTACTTGAAATTTTTTCTTTAGCCAACCTTTATTTAAAAACTCTTCAGTGATGTTGTTAATGTCTATCTCTATTTTTTCATATTTATCATATTCATAGAAATCAAGTGCTTCTTTTCGATTATCTTCTTTATGGTCAATTACATTTTTTATCAGTTCAACAGCTGGGTTATCTTTGTTTCGGTACCTTTTTTTATCTGCTTTAACTACAAATTCTTCAATTTCTATAGCATCATTGCTTAGTAAGAAATTAATGGTTTGACTTTTCCCAATTTGAACAACAGAAGAGGTGGTTTTGTAGCCTACAAACGAAGCCACTAATATCTCTTTAGCCCATTGTGTTTCAAGGTAATAGTTGCCATCAAAATCTGTTGTAGTACCAATGTTAGCTCCTTGAAACGTTACGTTAACAAAGGGGAGAGGTTCTTTGGTTTTGGCATCTAAAACAGTTCCTTTTATTTTGGTTACTTTCTGAGCAGAAGTATTGGTATTTAAAAGAAAAACCAAAACACCTAATAGTGTAGCTTTTAATAACCACGGTAAGGTTAGATTGATATTAACTGATAAGTTTTTCAAGGTTGCGAAGTTAGTTAAAAAATAAGTTTATAGCCGCTACTAGAAGTGATATTTTAGAAGTCCATTAAAAAGACTTTTTAATGATATTAATTCCTAATGATAAGGGTTACTTTTACAAAAAAAATGAGTTGATGAAAAAACTGTTTTTATTTGTGTTGTTATTGCCTTTAATGATAAAAGCTCAAGATACCAGAGAGATGGATAAAAAAGGAATAGATACTGCACAGTATATTCCTAAAGGGTTAAAAGTAGGCGTAGAAGCTCCTATAATTAAAGGAGTAGCTTTAGGAGGAAAAGCAATTGATTCTGAAGAAATTTTAAAGACTAAACAGATTGTATTGGTATTTTATAGAGGAGAATGGTGTCCAGTTTGTAATCGCTATTTGAGTAATTTAAATGATTCTTTGCAATACATTACCAACAACAATGTAGAAGTTATTGTGGTAGGGCCTGAAACTTTTGAAAACGCGCAAAAGACAGCTGATAAATCTAAATCTGATTTTATTTTGTTACCCGATACTACTTTTCAAATCTTAACGGCTTATGATGTGCTTTTTCATGTTAATCAAAAATACCAGCGAAAAATTAAAACATTTTTATTGACAGATATTGCTAAAAATAATAATCAAGAAGAAGCTACCTTACCTGTTCCTGCTACTTATGTTATTGGTAAGGATGGATTAATAAAGTGGCGACATTTCGATTACAACTACTCTAAAAGAGCTTCAGCTCAAGAAATTATTGAGCATTTGAAATAGGAGGTGTTCGTTTATCGATAAATCTAAAATCAGCTTTAGCGTAGTTTCATGTAAATTAGCTGACTTTATATTTAAAGAAATAAAGTTAAGATAATTTTAAGAGAAATTGATTTTAGATGGTGTTATGAAGGAGTTTATTTAACTCCTGATATTTTGTCTATCTACATCAAGGAGTAAATAGAAGTCTTCTTTTTTTTCAAGCTAATAAACACATCAAAGAAGACAACTCCGAGATAGTTGGTGCATTCACAACATTGGTTAAAATCAACCTTTTATTTTTATCATTTTTCATGAGTTATAGTCAGTGACTATGGAGCGTTAAAAATGAGTCAGGGAAGAAACAATAAGTAATTAATTTTTAAGGATCAGTTGCTAGGGCTTTTTACTGAAATTCCAGTAAATACTTGACTTTGTCAAATTTTTCCTGTAACTTCGGCTAAGTCTTTTGACGATTTAACTCGTCTGTAAGTGAAACTTCCCACGGTGAAACCGACAAGACTTAAGCCAAAGAAAGTTCTACTTTCTTTTCCTTTTTTATGCCCTAGCTAACCCTTAAAATTATTCCTTCTCCCTGAAAAATATGCGGTTGTAAAATACTGTGAATGAGCTAATTATTCATAACGTCTGTCTATGTCACGTTTTAATGTGATATAATCGGTTGATAAACGAAGTTATCATTTTTTCTTATTAAAGAAATCAATAGCATAAAGTATTTCTTAACAAATCCTAAGATATTACTACCTTTGCAATCCTAAAAAGATAAAAGAATGATAGCAGCACATAATGTATCGTTACAATACGGTAAAAGAGTTTTGTTTGATGAAGTAAACATTAAGTTTACAGAAGGTAATTGCTATGGTGTTATTGGAGCTAATGGAGCAGGAAAATCTACTTTCTTAAAAATATTGTCAGGAGAAATTTCTCCCAATTCAGGAAGTGTAACCATCGATCCTGGTAAACGAATGGCGGTGTTAAGTCAAGATCACTTTAAGTTTGATGAAGAAACGGTATTGCATACGGTATTAATGGGGCATTCTAAGTTGTGGAAAGTAATGCAAGAGAAAGATGCTATTTATGCTAAACCCGATTTTTCTGATGCAGATGGTATTAAAGCTTCAGAATTAGAAGCAGAATTTGCCGAAATGGATGGGTGGAATGCTGAATCGGATGCTGCCAACATGTTGAGTGGGTTAGGCATACCAGAAGAAAACCACCATAAATTAATGAAAGATATTGATGGCACTCAAAAAGTAAGAGTATTATTGGCTCAAGCTATTTTTGGAAACCCAGATATTTTGATATTGGATGAGCCTACCAATGATTTAGATATTCATACCATTAACTGGTTAGAGCAGTTTTTAATTGATTTTAAAAACACAGTTATCGTAGTTTCCCACGATAGACATTTTTTAGATTCGGTTTGTACACATATTGCGGATATTGATTTCGGAAAAATTAACGCGTTTAGTGGAAACTACACTTTTTGGTACGAATCAAGTCAGTTGGCATTGCGTCAGAAACAATCGGCCAACAAAAAAGCAGAAGAAAAGAAAAAAGAATTACAAGATTTTATTGCTCGATTTAGTGCTAATGCTTCTAAATCGAAACAAGCAACAGGTAGAAAAAAAATGTTGGAGAAGTTGAATTTTGAAGAAATTAAAGCTTCTACAAGAAGGTACCCAGCCATTATCTTTAATCAAAAAAGAGAGGCGGGAGACCAAATATTACACATCGAAAAACTCACAAAAGAAGGTTTGTTTAAAGATTTAAATTTAAACATAAGGAAAGGGGACAAGGTGGCTTTTGTGAGTAAAAACGGAATGGCAATGACGGCTTTATTTCAAATTTTAGAAAAAGAAATAAAAGCAGATGCTGGAACTTTTGAGTACGGACAAACCATCACCACTGCTTATTTGCCAAATGAAAACGAACATTTTTTTAACGGAAGTGATAATTTAATTGATTGGCTAAGACAATTTTCAGAAGAAGAGAAAGACGAGATATTTATAAGAGGCTTTTTAGGGAAAATGCTTTTTTCAGGTGAAGAGGTATTTAAAAAGTCGAATGTACTTTCTGGTGGAGAGAAAGTAAGGTGTATGATATCTAGAATGATGTTAGCAGAGGGTAATTTATTGATATTAGATGAGCCAACTAATCATTTAGATTTGGAATCCATCACCGCTTTTAATAATGCGTTAAAAGACTTTAAAGGAACAGTATTGTTTACTTCACATGATCATGCATTTGTAAACACAGTAGCGAACAGAATAGTGGAGTTGACCCCAAATGGATGTATCGATAAAGAAATGACTTATGATGAGTACTTGGCAGACGCTAAGGTATCTACTCAAAAAGAAAGTCTTTACGCTTAAAAGTGTGTTATGAAAATATTTTTTACAATAGCTATTTGTTTGTTGAGCCTATCAACTATTGCTCAAGACGTCAAGATTATTCCCGTTGATTTTAATACTACCCAAACATCTATGCGAGGGTTAAGTGCTGTTGATAGTAATGTGGTTTGGGTTTCAGGGATAAAAGGAGTAGTGATGAGAAGAATAGATTCCACCCGATGGAACATACACGAAGATGAACATTGGAGTCATCTGGACTTTAGAGATATCCATGCGTTTAGCGATAAAGAAGCAATAATAATGAGTTCAGGAGATGGCTGCGATATGTATAAAACCATTGATGGAGGTAAAAAATGGACATTAGTGTTTAAAAACTATATGAAAGGCGTATTTTTTAATGGAATGGATTTTTGGGATAATCAATCAGGAATAGCATTTAGCGACCCCATAGATGGAAAATTCTTTATTATTCATACTACCAATGGAGGAAAAAGCTGGAACATTATTAAAGACATACAAATTCCAAAAAACTTAGAAAATGAGGCAGGTTTTGCTGCTAGTGGAACTGGTATTACATGTGTTGGTGACAGCACGGTATACATCGGAACTGGAGGAGGAGCTGTTTCTCGAGTATTTGTTTCGCATAACCGAGGAAAAAATTGGACAGTGGTAGATACACCGATGAAAAAAGGAGAAGCTTCGGGAATATACTCGTTGGTGTTTGTTGATGAGAAAAATGGAGTAGCAGTAGGAGGGAGTTATAAAGATTCTACAATAACTGAAGGGAATTGCGTTATCACTACAGATGGTGGATTGACATGGGAACCTTCAAAAAATGCTCCTCAAGGGTATAAATCATGTGTAGCGGTTAGCAGCAAAGGTGTTTTAGTTGCTTGTGGCAGAATGGGAGTGGATGTTTCTTATGACAAAGGTTTAACTTGGAAACACGTTTCTGATGAGGCCTATTACAGTTGTGTGTTAAATACTCCAACAGGAGGTTGGTTAACAGGTAGAGACGGTAAGATGGCTCAACTTGTTTTTGTTGATTAATCATTAACATCGTCATTGCGGAAAATGGAGAGGCACGAACCATTTATCCATAATCTTATTATCAGCTTACCGAAGAACCTATAATACCTAAGGAATTCATTTTTGGAAGTACTTAGCGATAAGTTATAGACTAGATCCCTTATATCCGCTATCACTTTTTAAGGGATAAAAAGTAACATCACCCTAAAAAAGGATAACGATAATCTGTAGGGCTAACAAAAACTTCTTTCATGGTTCTTGGGCTCGTCCATCTTACTAGGTTTAAGTAAGACCCTGCTTTATCGTTTGTTCCAGAACCTCTAGCACCTCCAAATGGTTGTTGTCCTACTACAGCCCCTGTTGGCTTATCATTAATGTAAAAGTTTCCAGCCGAATTTTCAAGCGCCTTAGTGGCTTGTCCAATAGCATAACGATCTTGAGCAAAAATGGCTCCAGTTAATGCATATTCTGATGTACTGTCAATCAGTTTTAAAACGCCTTCAAAATCATTTTCATCGTAAACAAATAAAGTTACTACTGGTCCAAAAATTTCTTCACACATGGTTCTAAATTGAGGGTTGGTTGTTTTAACCACTGTTGGTTCTATAAAATACCCTTTCGATTTATCATAGTTTCCACCACAGATAATTTCAGCATCATCTTGTTCTTTAATGTAATCGATATAAGCAGCAATTTTATCAAAACTTCTTTCATCTATTACTGCATTAATAAAGTTGCTAAAATCCTCAGTAGTACCTACTTTAAATGAGTTGATATCTTCTTTAACTTTAGCTATTATTTCATCTGCTAGGTTAGAAGGTAAGTAAACCCTAGAAGCTGCTGAACATTTTTGTCCTTGAAATTCAAAAGCACCTCTGGAAATACCTGTAGCTACTTGATTAATATTAGCTGATTGGTGTGCAACAATAAAATCCTTACCACCTGTTTCTCCAACAATTCTTGGATAAGTTTTGTAGATGTCAATATTGGTTCCTATAGTTTTCCATAGGTGTTTAAACACTGCAGTTGAACCTGTGAAATGTAGTCCAGAAAAATCAGGGTGTTTAAAAACTACTTCCCCAGCAGCAGGACCATCACAATACACCATATTGATGACTCCATCAGGAAGACCAGCTTCTTTAAACAATTCCATAATTACTTGGGCAGAATATATTTGAGTATCTGCGGGTTTCCATACCACTACGTTACCCATCATAGCTGGAGCAGCACATAAGTTAGCAGCAATGGCTGTAAAATTGAACGGAGTAATGGCAAACACAAATCCTTCTAGCGGACGGTATTCCAATCTATTCCAAATACCATCACCAGATTCTGGTTGTTGAGCATAGATATCAGTCATGTACTGAACATTGTATCTTAAAAAATCTATCAATTCACATGCCGCATCAATTTCTGCTTGATAAGCATTTTTACTTTGGCACAACATGGTTGCAGCATTCATCTTCATTCTATAAGGTCCGGCTAATAATTCAGCCACTTTTAAGAAAATAGCAGCTCTATCCTGCCAAGGTGTATCTGACCACTTCTTTTTAGCAGCTAATGCTGCATCAATTGCTTGTTGAACGTGAGTAGCATCTCCCATATTAAAGTGACCCAACAAATGTTGATGGTCGTGAGGCGGGTGCATTGATACCTTGTTGTTTGTTCTAATTTCTTTACCGCCAATAAACATGGGGGCATCAATTTGTTTGCTTTTTAATCTTGCATATGCAGCTTGTAGTTCTTCTCTTTCTGAACTGCCAGGAGCATAAGATAAAACTGGTTCATTTACTGCTATAGGTGTGGTAAAAAATGCATTTGCCATTGATTTGTTTTTTTATTGGGTGTGTATAATATATAACTATTGATTTATTTTTTATCTAATTTCTCATATACTGAGTTTTTGCTTTTAAATTCGGGAACTAACTCTTTCATTAATTGGACAATAGGAAAGTTGTCTTGAGTGTTAAATAAGGAAATTAATTTATCAATTTTACCTTTAACTTCATCAAAAGCATATGAATTAACTTTTGCAATCATAATTTGCTGGTTAGAAGTAGGTAAAGTATTCTCTTTATTATTTAACAGTTCTTCATACAGTTTTTCTCCTGGACGTAACCCGGTATATATAATTTGGATATCTTTTCCCAACTCTAAGCCAGAAAGCTTAATCATTTTTTTAGCTAAATCAACAATCTTAATGGATTTACCCATGTCAAAAACGTATATCTCACCACCATTTCCTATTGAACCTGCTTCTAAAACCAATTGACATGCTTCAGGGATAGTCATGAAATATCGGGTAATCTCTGGGTCAGTTACAGTTATTGGTCCACCTTGTTCTATTTGGTTTTTAAATAAAGGTATTACTGAGCCATTTGAACCTAATACGTTTCCAAAACGAGTGGTAACAAAGTTGGTAGCTACTTTTTCATTTAATGCTTGAATGTATATCTCTGCAATCCTCTTAGATGCACCCATCACATTGGTAGGGTTTACTGCTTTGTCAGTCGATACCATCACAAACTTTTCCACTTGATGTTCAACGGATAAATCTGCAATATTTTTAGTTCCTAAAATATTAGTCAATACTGCTTCAGATGGGTTGTTTTCCATTAAAGGAACATGTTTGTATGCTGCTGCATGATAAACAACTTGTGGTTGAAATGTTTTAAAAACATTTTGCATTCTATCTTTACTTCTGATATCACCAACTACTACTTCACATAGTTTCCCTGTTCGTTTTTGGTTGATCTCAAATTCAATTTCATATAAAGGAGATTCAGCCTGATCTAATAGAATTACTTTTTTTGGTTGATATTTTATTACTTGCCTAACAATTTCACTGCCTATTGACCCTGCGGCACCGGTTACAAGAACGGTTTTATTTAACAATTGCTTGCTAATGGCTTTTTCATCCAGTTTAATTTCGCTTCTCCCTAATAAGTCTTCAATTTTAACAGTTTTAATTTGCTTGAAACTTAATTCACCATTAATCCATTTACTAACAGGAGGCACAGTTAAGACTTTCACATGGTGCTTTAAACAAGTTTCTGTTATCTCGTTCATCCTTTTAGCTCTAAGGTTTTGTACAGAGATAATAACATGTTCAATGTTGTTTTTTTGAATTAGGTCTTCTAATTTTGAGGAATGAACAATAGGAATTTGATCTATTTTTTTTCCAGATTGCTTGGTATCATCATCAATAAATGCAATTACCTTGTATTTTATACCAGCATCTTTATCTAATGAGTTTTTTGCTATGATTCCAGCTTCTCCAGCACCAAATATAATCACATTGGATTTTGAGGTGGTATTATCAGTATATTCATTGTAAAGCACCTTAACAAAAATTCTCGAAGCAATCATTGTAAAAGTTGTTAATAAGAACTCAAGAATAAGAATAGAGAAAGGAATAATAAATCTGTTTTCCCACAGAAAGTAAGTTAATATGTTAATACCAATAAATAAAAGACTACCAATACTAGTAGTGAAGAAAATTCTTTCGGTATCTTTTGAACTGGTGTATCTAATAATTCCAGCATATGTTTTTGAAAGAATAAAAGAAATTCCTCTTATCGCCAACAACAAGGGAAAAACAGTGTTAAAAGTTCTAATTTCACTGCTTGGGATATCAAAATTAAACCTGACTAAATAAGCGATAATAGAAGAGAAGAGAACAATGAATAAATCTATAAAAAAGATAATCCATCTAGGGGTATTTTTTCCTCTAAAAATCATCCTCCAAAGATAGAAATTAAAGTTGTTTAATCAATATCTTCTGTTTTTTTGACCAACCTCAATACTTTATTTATACATTTGTTTTCTCAAAAAAATAATTATTATGGAAGTTTTAGATATTAAAGACATTGCACTAAAGCAAAAACATATTGATTTAGGCGCAAAAATGGTTCCTTTTGCAGGGTTTAATATGCCATTACAATATACAGGTTTAACAGAAGAACATTTAAATGTTAGAAATAATGTTGGTGTTTTTGATGTTTCCCATATGGGAGAATTTATGGTAAGAGGAGAAGGAGCGTTGGAGTTAATTCAACGAATTACTTCAAATGATGCTTCAGTATTAACTCCTGGCAAGGTACAATATTCTTGTATGCCAAATTATGATGGCGGTATTGTGGATGATTTGTTGGTTTATATGCTGGATGAAAATGAATACATGCTAGTAGTGAATGGCGCTAACTTAGATAAAGATTGGAATTGGTTAGTAAAACACAACACTTCTAATGTAGAAATAGAAGATCTTTCTTCAAGCATTTCTTTATTAGCAGTACAAGGACCTAATGCACAAAAAATGTTGGCTCCTTTGACCAATCTAGATTTAGATATGGTTTATTACACCGTACAAAGAGGAATTTTTGCTGGTGTAGATAATGTGATTATTTCTTCTACCGGATATACTGGAGCAGGTGGTTTCGAGATTTATTTTGACAATAAAGACGCAGAAACGATATGGAATGCAGTACAGGAAGCAGGAAAAGCAGTGAACATGAAAATGGCAGGGTTAGCATGTAGAGATACCTTAAGGTTGGAAATGGGGTTTTGTTTATATGGAAATGATATTAATGACACCACATCTCCAATAGAAGCAGGTTTAGGGTGGATTACTAAATTCACAAAAGATTTTGTAAATTCTGATAATTTGAAAAAACAAAAAGAAGAAGGTGTAACTCGCAAGTTAGTTGGATTTGAATTATTAGAAAGAGGCATTCCTCGTCACGATTACGAGATAGTAGATGCTGATGGAAATAATATCGGTATTGTTACATCAGGAACAATGGCTCCTTCATTAAATAAAGCTATTGGGATGGGCTATGTGAAGAAAGAATATGCTAAGCTTGATTCAGAGATTTATATCTCAATAAGAGATAAAGGAATTAAAGCAAAAGTGGTTAAAATGCCTTTTTACAAAGGTTAATTAAAATTTTTAATAGGTATTTGAAGTGAAATTAAAACTTTACTTCAAATACCTTTTTTTTATGAGCGAAATTTCTTCAGGTAATACTCGAAAAGTGGAAGTGGTTTTCTCTCCATTAAATTTTCCATCCTATTTCGAAAATAAAGATTGTACCGTAGTTGTTATTGATATTTTCAGAGCTACTTCGGCTATTTGTGCTGCTTTTGAAAGTGGAATAGAAAGTTTAATACCTGTTGACACTATTGAAAAAGCAAAAAAGTATCAACAAGAAGGGTTTTTAGTTGGAGCTGAGAGAAATGCAGAAATTGTTGAAGGATTCGATTTCGGAAATTCTCCGCTCACGTTTAAAAATGAAAAATACAAGAATCAATCTGTAGTGTTAACCACCACTAATGGCACAAAAGCCATTGAAATAGCCAAGGAAGCTACTACTGTTATTATTGGAGCATTCACTAATTTTACAGCGCTTTGTCAGTATGTAGAAGATCAAGATAAAGATGTTCTATTGCTTTGTGCTGGTTGGAAAGATAGATTTAATTTAGAAGACACTTTGTTTGCAGGTGCTGTTGCGGAAAAAATATCCAAAAATTTACGGTTTCAAAACTTATCTGATTCAAGTATAGCTGCTATTAATATGTACATTACAGCTAAAAAGGATATGTATGGTTTTTTAGGGGAATCGTCTCATAGAAAAAGATTGAGCCGTTTAAATATGGAGGAAGATATCATTTATTGTTTGTCTTTTGATAAATCATCCATAGTTCCAATTCTTAAGGGAGATAAAATTATTGCTGCTAGCTGATATTGTGAAGTTCATTCTTAAATATACTCTCTGTTTATTTTTCTTAGTTACTATTTTATTTTTCACCCAACCAACAATAAGTTCTTGGGGTTTTTTTGCGCATAAAAAAATCAATAGAATGGCTGTTTTTACTTTACCTCCTGAAATGATTCAGTTTTATAAGACCAACATCAATTATATTTCGGAACATGCTGTAGATGCTGACAAAAGAAGGTATGTTGATAAAAATGAAGCGGTTAAACACTATATTGATATTGATCGATATGTATTAGATGAGGAAAAATTGTTTGATGTACTACCTAAAAAATGGAAGGATGCAGTAGAAAAGTATTCAGAAGACACATTAAAAACTTATGGAATTGTTCCGTGGCACGTAAATTTGATGGTAATAAACCTTACTAAGGCTTTTGAAGAAAAGAATGTTGCTGCTATTTTAAGGTGTTCTGCCGACTTAGGACATTATGTGGCAGATTCTCATGTGCCATTACATACTACTGAAAATTATAACGGACAAATGACTAATCAATATGGAATCCATGGTTTTTGGGAGAGTAGATTGCCTGAATTAAAGTCTAAAGACTACAATTTCATTACTGGTAGAGCTGTTTATGTTGATTCTGTTCTCGATGATGAATGGAATAGCATAAAAGAAAGCTTCTCAGCTAAAGATTCTGTTTTATCGATAGAAAGAGAGTTGAACGCAACATTTTCAAAAGATAAAAAATACACTTATGAAAACAGAGGAAAAAAATTAGTAAAAGTGTACAGTGAAGAATATGCTACAGCATATCATGAAAGATTAAACGGCATGGTAGAAAGGAGAATGGTTCAGGCAATACTAAAAACAGGAAGTTATTGGTATACTGCATGGGTAAATGCTGGTCAACCTAACTTAGAAAAATTGTTTAATGAAAACTCTACAATCAACTTAGAAAATGAAAAATTAGAGAATGCATACAAAAAGAATCAAATAAAAGGAAGGGAACATGTTCATTAATCGAAAAACTTTTTAGGTATTTCTGCTTTAACAAGCATTTCTTTGTTAGTTGTTGGATGTATAAAAGAAAGTCGGTAGGCATGTAGGAAAAGTTGGTCTTTGTTGTAGGTAAAAGGATTGGTTTCGAAATAACTTAAATCTTTGTAGCCAATATCCCCAACAATGGGATGGTTGATAGCGGCTAAATGAAGTCGGATTTGATTGGTTCTCCCGGTTAATGGAGTTACTTTTATTAGTGATTGGTTTTTATCTAATCTGCGTTCTAATACTTTTATTTTAGTTAAAGCTTCTTTCCCATTAGGATCAACCTTCCTTGCTCCAGCAATTAAAACCTCGTTTCCTATGTTTTGAGTTAAAGTAAGGGTATCTTTTTTAAGTATTCCTTCAACTAATGCTATGTACTCTTTTTTTACAATTTTGTTTTCAAATTGCTGCTGCATAAGGTTGGCATCTTTTTTGTTTTTTGCGACAATAATTACACCTGTAGTGTTTGCATCTATTCTATGTAATAACTTAAAATCGTCTTCTGGAAAAGTTTTTTCTAATATGAAAATTAAGGTGTTCCGTACAAATCTTCCAGAAGCATGAACGGGCAGGGGGGAAGGTTTATCAATCACCCAGATGTTCTCATCAGCATAAATTAAATTAATATTCGAATTAACTTCAGGTTCTGTTTTTGGTTCTGTAGTGTGTGTAGTTATATCGCCTGCTTTTACGATATAATCAATAGTTATACTGTTGTTGTTTACTTTTAGATTTTGGTTATTAATTTTATTAATCCAATCCTCTTTGGAAGAACGAGGTATTATTTCACAATAAAAATCAAGAATAGATAATCCCTGGTATTTCTTTTTGACAGTTAACTGATAAGTGAAAGCTTCTAGGTGACTTCCAGGTAAGGGTGTAGTTGCTTTAAGAATAGCTTTTTTAAATTCAGATGAGTTCATCTAAAAGAATCTTATCAACTTAAGAAAGCTTTTATAGAATTGTCTTTGCTGAATTCTACAGAAATATGATTTTGTAAGGTGGTGGATAAAGATAAACCAACGTAATGGGTTCCTATGGGATATTTTTTATGATTTCTATCAACTAAAACAGCAGTAGACATCTTTTTAATCGGAAAATTTAATAAGAAGCGAACGCCATAAATTAATGCTTTTCCAGTATTTAATACATCATCCACTAAGATGATGGTTTTATTATTCAATAAATTAGTATCCGCATCTAATTTAGGTTTATCTTCTATAGGATTTTCTTTATTAATGGTTAGCTTAACGAGAAGGACATTAAAAGGAGAGACGATTTTTAGTTGTTGTGCTATTTTTTCAGCAAATAAATAACCTTTTTTAGACATACCAACAATAACAATATCTTTTTCAGTATGGTTGTCTTCGTAAATTTGAAAGGAAATTCGATTGATTTTTTGTTGAATTTCTTCGTTATTTAATATTCGCTGTTTTTTAACTGGCATAAGCATCAAATTAAACTATTTTGACTTGTGTCTTTTGATTAGGGATAGATATCAAATCTCCTTTTCTTAACTTTTTTCGTTTACGATATTCTGTCTCATTATTACAGTAAACACTTCCTTCTTCAACCATTAATTTAGCTTCTGCACCTGATTCACTAACACCTAATAATTTCAACAGCTTTATTAACTCTATGTATTCTTTGGTTAATTGAAATTCAATTATTTCCATTAATACTGATATTCAGGGTTTAGAAAATCAGTAACAATTCTATTAAATTCTTTTGGATCTTCATAAAAAGGGTAATGGCAAGTTTTTTTAATTACTTCTAATTTGGCTCCTTTAATGTTCTCTACAATTAATTGAGCTGAAGCAAAAGGAACGTTGTCTAAATCCCCAATAATAACCATTGTAGGAGGGGTTACTGTTTCAATGCCCTCTGTCAAGTCATAATCAAAGAAGTTCTTTTCCATAATACTATTGACTAACAACATATTTTGAGCATTGTTGTTGTCAAAATTCATTGGAGCGTATAACTCTTCTATTTTTTCTTGATTAGCTAAATTTACTTTATCCCCTAAAAGTATGGTTTTTTTAAAAGTTGCTGATTCTCTTTTGCTAAATCCATCAGACATCATCGCTTCTATCAATGCTTTTGTATCTTCACTTTTTCTTTTAGACTGCATATTATTAAAAGCTTGATCATAAAATTGAGAAGTTGCAGGTCCTGGAGATACAAGGATTAATTTAGAAATATTAGGGGAATATTTTTTTGCGTAATTAACTGCTAATATTGCTCCGAAAGAATGACCTAGAAGAATTACTTTCTCTAGTTTTAGGTGCTTTCTAATTCCTTCAACATCTTCAACGTAATTAGACATGCTAATAGTAGCAGTGTCTGTTGGAAAAGCAGTTTTACCACATCCTCTTTGATCATAAAAAATGACTTGATAATCAGCGGCAAGCTTTTTAAAGTGTGGCACTAAATAGTCATGAAATAAACCAGGTCCTCCATGTAATACCAGTAAAGGTTCTCCTGAACCCATTTTTTGAATGAAGTGATCTACACCGTTTATATTTGCTGTTTCTTCTGTAATTTCTATAACAGCTTCTTCTGTACTATTTTGAGAGGAATCCCCACAATTATACAACAGTATAGTTGAGCAAGAAATTAATAAGATAAAAAAAAGCTTTTTCATAAATATGATTTTAACAAGTTTAGCATTAAAAGTAAACAATAATTTATATAATTAATAGCTTTAAATGGTTTTGAGCTCTTTAATAGTATTCTCCGGATTGTTTGATTTAAAAACAAAGCTTCCTGCAACCAATACGTCTGCTCCAGCATCAATTAATTTACGAGCATTTAATGATGTAACACCACCATCAATTTCGATAAGAGTGTTAGCATCTTTTGATTTTATTAATTGCTTCACTTGCTTCACTTTACTGTAGGTGTTTTCAATAAAAGATTGCCCTCCAAAACCAGGATTGACCGACATGATTAGAACTAAATCTATGTCATTAATAATATCTTCTAAGAGGTGAGTAGGAGTGTGTGGGTTTAAAGCAACTCCAGCCTTCATTCCTGAAGCTTTAATTCGTTGAATAGTTCTGTGTAAATGAGGGCATGTTTCGTAATGAACGGTTAAAATATCTGCTCCTGCAGCAGCAAAGTCTTCAATAAATTTATCAGGTTCTACAATCATTAAATGTACATCAAAAGGTTTTTTTGCATATTGCTTGATGGCATTTATAACAGGCATACCAAAAGTAAGATTAGGGACAAATACTCCATCCATAACATCAATGTGAAACCAATCAGCAGCACTATTGTTAATAAGTTCTACTTCTTTTTGTAAGTTAGAAAAATCAGACGATAGAATAGAGGGAGCAATTAGATGAGCCATTAACTTATTTTTTGACAAAGGTATTAAATCAAGAACAGCTTTAATAAAAAAAGCGAATATTTTTAAATACTCGCTTTTGATAATCTTAGTCGTTTAATGTCACCCCAAATAGGTTTTTAGTAATTTACTTCTCGAAGTATGCTTTAATTTTCTTAACGCTTTTTCTTTAATCTGGCGAACACGTTCTCTTGTTAATTCAAATTGTTCACCAATTTCCTCCAGAGTAAAAGAGGTCTTACAATTGATGCCAAAATACAGTCTCAAAACTTCCGCTTCTCTATAAGAAAGCGTAGAGAGAGAGCGTTCAATTTCATTTCTTAATGACTCATCCATTAAATCTTTATCGGGATTTAATTTCTCTTCCTTACCTGCCATCAAATCTAACATAGTATTGTTGTCATCATCATCTGATAGAGGGGCATCAACCGATAAGTGTTTTCCTGATATTTTGAGGGTATCCTTCACTTCACTAGGAGATATATCTAATAATTCGGCTATTTCTTCAGCTGAGGGTTCTCTTTCATACTCTTGTTCTAATAAAGAAAAAGTTTTATTGATTTTGGTGATGTTTCCAATTTTATTGAGAGGTAGTCGAACAATTCTAGCCTGTTCTGCAATAGCTTGCATAATAGCCTGTCTAATCCACCAAACAGCATAAGATATAAATTTAAACCCCCTTGTTTCATCGAATCGCTCGGCAGCTTTAATTAATCCGATATTTCCTTCATTGATTAAATCAGAAAGGTTTAATCCTTGATTTTGATATTGTTTTGCAACAGAAACAACAAACCTCAAATTAGCCTTGGCCAATTTTTCTAGTGCAAAACCATCTCCACTTCTTATTTTTTTAGCTAAATCAGCTTCTTCATCAGCTGTAATTAACCCCACTCTTGAAATGTCTTGTAAGTATTTATCTAACGAAATAGTTTCTCTGTTAGTAACTTGCTTGGTGATTTTTAACTGTCTCATGCAATTTAGTTTAAAATTGATTAGTCTAGTTCATGATACGTTTCGTCTATCAATTAGTTTCATAAATCTAAAATATTTATTTATTAGAGATAATTTATCTTGACCTATAATGGGTAATAGCTCTAATTATATTATTATTTTAGCTGTAATAAAATGGATAAAAAAATCGAATATCATTTTCTGAATTCAGCACTTACTGTTAAAAACACTATTTTATCAACTCCTGATTTTTTTGAATGGTTAGAGAAGCAAAAAAATGCTATTAAATATACTATTACTCCAATTCCTTTTTCTGAACTAAAAGACTGGAATTTTAATTCTTTAACAGGGAACTTAGAGCATGCTACAGGAAAGTTTTTTTCGATAGAAGGTATTCGTGTTAGAACGAATTGGGGAAGTTTAGGATCATGGTCTCAACCTATAATTAACCAACCAGAAATAGGTTTCTTAGGGGTTATTACTAAAAAAATTAATGGAGTACTTTATTTTTTAATGCAAGCCAAAATTGAACCTGGTAACATTAATGCTGTTCAAATTTCTCCAACTTTACAAGCAACAAAAAGCAATTATAGCCAAGTACATGAAGGAAACAAACCGTTGTATTTAGAGTATTTTATAGAGGACAGCAATGATGTTGTTGTTTTGTTAGATCAATTACAATCTGAACAAGGAGCTAGATTTCTAAAGAAACGAAACAGGAATGTCATTATAGAAATAAACAATGAAGTTGAAGTTAAAGATAATTTTTGTTGGTTAACATTGGGACAAATAAAAGAATTGTTAACTCACGATAACATTATCAGTATGGATACCCGTACAGTAATTTCAGGTATTACATATGGAGATACGGATATGCTAGGAAAAGTAGAGTTTAAACAAAATCTTCAGAATTACGGAAGAGGATTGTTACTATCAGAGTTAAATGAGAGTAGCTCACTACACAGTATTGAAACTATTATTTCATGGATTACGAAACATAAATCTTTTGCAGACTTAGATGTAGAAAAAATCCCATTAAATCAAGTTAAAGATTGGTCTAAAGATGATAAATCGATTTATCATAGAGCACATAAATACTTTTCTGTGATTGCTGTTCAGGTGGAAATAGAAAATAGGGAAGTAAAAACTTGGACACAGCCTATGGTGAAATCTGCGCAAGAGGGAGTAATTGCCTTTTTGATAAAGAAAATCAATGGGGTATATCATTTTTTAGTACAAGCAAAATTGGAAGCAGGAAATTTTGATATTATTGAGTTGGCTCCAACCATACAATGTTTAACAGGTAATTATCGAAAAGGAAAAAATGAATATGAAGTAGCTTTTATAGATTATGTTATCCATCCTGAAGATAAAAATGCAACCGTTCATTATTCTACGTTTCAATCAGAAGATGGCGGAAGATTCTATCAGGAGCAAAATAAAAATATGATTATTGAGGTAGGAGATGATTTTAATATTGAAGTTCCAGACGAATATATTTGGATGACTTTAAATCAAATGAAAACTTTCATTAAGTTTAATAATTACTTAAATGTTCAAGCGAGAAGTTTATTATCCGTGATAAAATTTATCTAAATGAATCAACTAAAAATAGGGGTTTTAGGTTGTGCAAATATTGCAAAAAGAAGTATTATTCCGGCAATTAAATCCATTTCAGATTTTGAATTAGTGGCTGTTGCTAGTCGAACAGAAGAAAAAGCAACAGAATTTGCTCGTCATTTTTGCTGTGAGGGAGTTGTTGGATACCAGAATTTATTGAACAAAGATATAGATATAGTATATATACCATTACCTACAGGAATGCATGAGGAATGGGTAATCAAATCTTTAGAAGCAGGAAAGCATGTTTTTGTAGAAAAATCACTTGCAATCAATTCTATTTCTGCTCAAAAGATGGTTGCTTTAGCCCAAAGTAAAGGCTTGTTAATTATGGAAAACTTTATGTTTTTGTACCATAACCAGCATCAATTCGTAAAAGCTTTAATAACGAAAGGAAAGATTGGAGAAGTAAGATGTATTAGGAGTTCTTTTGGTTTTCCACCACTAGATAAAGATAATTTTAGGTACAATAAGAAGTTAGGAGGGGGCGCATTGTTAGATGCAGGAGCTTATACTGTAAGAGCAAGCCAGTTGATTTTAGGGAATAATTTGGGTGTAGCTGCAGCTACCTTAAATTATCAAAATACGGATGTAGATATATTTGGAGGAGCTTATTTAAAATCAGCTGATAATTTGTTTGCAGAAGTAGCTTTTGGTTTTGATAATTTTTATCAGTGCAATTACGAAATTTGGGGGAGTAAAGGAAAAATAACTGCTCATCGTGCTTTTACTCCTCCATCAGATTATAAACCACTTATTGTTTTAGAGCAAGAAGGAGAAGTTTATAATTATGAAGTAGATGCAGAAAATCATTTTATTAGTATTTTAAATGAATTTAAACGATGTGTGTTAGAAAATGATTTTGATGAGAAATATGAAGAAATTCTTAATCAAAGCAGATTATTAGATGAAATAAAAAGAAAAAAGTGAATTGTAATAGATATGTCTGGTAAAAGAAATTTTGACAACTTTGATGAGTTTGCTGTAGACTATCGAAAAAAGCATGATGATGTTGTTAAAATAAGTGGTGGAGACAGTTCTTACTTTAGTGAGTATAAGATAACAGAGATGCTAAAGTTTGAAGATTCACAATCAACTATAAAAATTTTAGACTTTGGCTGTGGAGATGGTAACAGCTCCATATTTATTAGAAAACACTTTCCATTTACAACTATTTTTGGGGTCGACACTTCTGAGCAAAGTATTAAAATTGCGAAAGAAAAGAATATCAAAAATACTTTTTTTACAGCGTACGAAGGATTTATACTTCCTTATGAAACTGAAAGTTTTGATGTCGTTTTCTCTTCTATGGTTTTTCACCATATTGATTACAAACTCCATAATGCTGTATTGGAAGAAATTTATAGGGTTCTAAAAAAGGGTGGTCGTTTTTATAACTTTGAACATAATCCTTATAATCCACTTACAAGAAAAATAGTTGCAGCATGTGAGTTTGATAAACATGCTGTTCTATTAAAACCTTTATACCATCAAAAAATAATAGAGGAAAATGGATTAAAAATAAAGGAATTGAGATATACATTATTTTTTCCTCGTCAACAAATATTCAAATGGCTTCATCATTTAGAACCTTTATTTTCATGGCTACCTCTTGGTGCACAGTATTATATTAGAGCCATTAAATAAGTGTCACTAATCCTACTCCAAACTATTTGGCACTTGCCAATCAAATCCTTATTTTCGTCTTTCAAATTTCGGTTTCGAGCTCAAAAATGAATCAAATAGAACTATCTATAATTACTCCTGTATACAGAGCTGAAGAACTTGTAGAAAAATTAGTAAAACGAATAAGAGCGGCCGTCTCCCAATTAACCGATAGCTATGAGATTATCTTAGTTGAAGATGGCAGCCCTGATAATTCTTGGAATTCAATTAAAGCTGTTGCTGAGAAATATTCTGAAGTAAAAGGAGTTCGGTTAAGTCGTAATTATGGACAACAATATGCTATTCAGGCAGGATTAGATAAAAGCGCAGGAAAGTATATTGTTACTATGGATTGTGATTTACAAGACCAACCTGAAGAAATAGAAAAATTATTCAATAAGGCTAAAGAAGGTTTTGAAATAGTTGTTGCTAGTAGAAAATGTAGACAAGACGATTTATTAAAAAGAATGTCATCAAGAGTTTTTTATGCTGTTTTAAGTTACTTAACTGAAACTAATCAGGATAGAACTGTAGCTAATTTTGTATTGTATCATCGAAAAGCAGTAGATGCTATGGCAAGATTAAAAGATTACAACAGATATTATCCGATGTTGCAACAAATGATAGGATTTAATTATGTTAAAGTAGAAGTTGAACATGCCCAGCGGGAAGGTGGGAAATCTTCTTATTCTTACAAAAAGAAACTACGTTTGGCTATAGATACCATTTTAACTTTCTCAGATAAACCATTACGCCTAACTGTTAAGTTGGGGGTATTCTTATCTTTTATTTCTTTTTGTTCAGCTATATTGTTAATCGTATTATATTTTTTAGATGATTATAGAACAGCAGGATGGGCAAGTTTAGCCTTGTTGTTAAGTTTTTTTTCGGGAGCAATAATTTCAGTATTAGGTATGGTTGGTTTATATGTGGGTAGAACTTTTGAAAGTGTAAAAAATAGACCTACATATATTATTCACGAAACAATAAATTGAAAAAGGTTAAAATTAAAATAGCAACGCTTACACTAATAGGGATAATCTTCTCTTTATCAGTATATAGTCAGCAATTTGCTGATAAAGAATATTATTTGGTAGATTCTTTAATTCTAGAAGAACTTTCTGTTAATGATGCTAAGTTAATAGATTCCATTTTAAAAAAATACCACAAAACAAAAGCAGATACTTCTCAAATAGAATTGATTTCGTTTATTATAGATGGATGGATGTTGGGATGATAATGTTTGGCCAAAATACAACGATTGGGTTTACAACACTATTAACCAGAAATTAAAAAATACTCCAAAGCCAAATAATGTTTTACTCAAATATTATGCTGGAAGTATTAACAATAAAGGATATTTAGCAGGAAGAAAAGGGGATGTTGTGGAGCAGAAAAAATGCTATTACAAAAGTTTGGAGATTCAGAAAAAAATAGGCGATGAAAAAGGGGTGGCTGTTAGTTTGAATAATATTGGATTCATATACTACAAACAAGGAGATATACTTAATGGGTTGGATTATTTTATACAAAGTCTAAAAATTCGAGAAAAAATAGGAGATAAAGAAGGGGTAGCACAGGGCTTGAATAATATTGGGGATATCTATTATACACAGGGAGATGTAGAGAAAGCATTGGATTATCATCAAAAGAGTTTAGAGATATGGAAAGAAATCAAAGATAAAAGAGGAGAAGCAACGAGTTTAAATAATATAGGTACTATTTATAGCGATCAATTGACCGAGTTATTAAATGCTAAAGCTGATTCTTTGGATATTTTAAAAAAGAGAGAATTGGCTCTACAGTACTATAATAGAAGTTTAATGATTAGAGAATCTATAGAAGACAAAAGAGGTATAGCTGTGAGTTTAATTAACATAGGAGCTGTGTATGAAGGTATGTCAACTATTTCATCATTAAATAAAGCATTGGTCAATTATCAATCGAGTTTATTAATTAATGAAGAAATAGGTAATAAGTACGGAGTTTCTCAATCATTAGACAGAATATCTAGGGTAATGATATTACAAGGAAAAATAAATTTAGCTAGGGACTATGCTACTAGGGCGCTTAAAATCGCACAAGAAATAGGTTATCCTAAAAACATTTACAATTCGGCTAAAAAAATGAGTGAGATAGCTAAAATGGAAGCTGAAAAATCTACATCTATATCAAATAAAGCTAAATTATGGAGGGAAGCTTATGAGATGCATGAATTGTTTGTTCAAATGAAAGATAGCATAAACAACGAAAAAACAGAAAAAGCAGCAATAAGAACGCAAGCTAAGTATGAATACGAAAAAAAGAAAGCGATTAATGATGCTAATTACGAAAAAAAGATTGCCATTAAAAAGAAGGAAAATGAAAAACAAAAAATACTAATCATTACTTCTATAGTAGTTTTATTACTTGTTTTGTTGCTATTGTTCTCTGTCTTTAGTCGATTAAAAATTACCAAAAAGCAAAAAATAGAAATCAAGTATGCACACGATAAATTGGAAGAGAAAAATCACGAAATCACTGAAAGTATTACTTATGCAGAAAGAATCCAAAGAGCCATACTCCCTCCAGAAAAAGAATTACTTGATTCACTAAAAGATTGCTTTGTTTTTTATAGACCAAAAGATATTGTTGCGGGAGATTTTTATTGGCTACAACGCATAGGTGATACTGTACTGTATGCAACTGCTGATTGTACCGGGCATGGTGTGCCTGGAGCTATGGTAAGTGTTGTTTGCTATAATGCGTTAAATAGAGCTGTAAGAGAGTACAATTTACTTGACCCGGGGTTAATTTTAGATAAAACAACAGAAATAGTAATAGAAACTTTTGAGCGTAGTGGGGAAGATAAATATATTAGAGATGGAATGGATATCGCTTTGTGTGCTCTAAATATTAAAACGAGAAAGTTGCAATTTGCAGGAGCAAATAATCCATTGTATTTAGTTAGAGGTGAAGAACTTCAAGAAGTTAAAGGAGA
This sequence comes from Vicingus serpentipes, assembly GCA_024103385.1. GTDB lineage: Bacteria > Bacteroidota > Bacteroidia > Flavobacteriales_E > Vicingaceae. The sequence goes on along the minus strand of JAGFIT010000055.1, from coordinate 10,390 downwards.
TAAACAGCCGCCTATAGGGAGCTATGCCAAAAGAACTCCTTTTACTAACCATTTAGTGGAAATAAAAAAAGGAGATGTAATTTATACTTTCTCGGATGGTTATGCAGATCAATTTGGAGGACCAAAAGGGAAGAAATTCATGTACAAACAATTTAAAGAGCTTTTACTTTCAATAAACAAGGAGCCAATGTCTAAACAACATCAGGTGGTTGAGAGTAAGTTTGATGAATGGAAAGGGGAACTGTTTCAAATTGACGATGTTTGTGTCATAGGCGTAAGAATATAACGAAAACGAGTCAGCCTGTCCCGAACTTGATTCGGGAATGTGTGTAATTGGTGTCAGAGTTTAGTGAAATATGAAAAAAGCAATTGTATTTGGCAGTAATGGTTATTTAGGAAGGCACATTACCTTTTTTTTGAATGAAAATAATTTTGAAGTACTTCCATTAAGTAATTCCCCATACTCTATTGATGATTACCTTAATTATCAACAGGTAGATATTTCAAAATCAAAAGAGGTGGACAACATAAATTTTGATGTAGATTATATATTTGCCTTTGCGGGACTAACAGGTACAAATGTTAGTTTTGATAGATATGAACAATTTATTAAAGTAAATGAAATAGGGCTATTAAACATTTTAAACCATCATAAAAATAGTAATAGTAAGGCACGAATTATTTATCCTTCTACACGCTTAGTTTACAAAGGAATGAAAAATAAATTTTTAGATGAAGAAGCAGAAAAAGAAACAAAAACCATCTATGCTCAAAATAAGTTAGCAGGAGAGAGGTACTTAAAAATCTATCATAACTATTACGGAATTGATTATACTGTTTTTAGGATAGGAGTTCCCTATGGAAATTTATTTGACAGCAACTATTCTTATGGAACTTTAAATTTCCTATTTAACAAAGCAAAAAATAAAGAAAGCGTACTTCTATACGGTGATGGGAGCCAGAAAAGAACCTTTACGCATGTATATGATATCGCTCAGCTTATTATCCAATCAATATCCTCTGAAAAAACAAAGAATAGTATATACAATATAGGAAGTAATGATAATTTAAGTTTGCTAGAAGTAGCTACGATGATAAGTGAAAAATATTCAGTGGAAATAGAATATATTCAATGGCCTGAAGAAGAACTAAAAATCGAATCTGGAGACACTGTTTTTTGTGATAAAAAAATTAAAAAAGAAATTCACTATCAATACAAACATAATATAAAAGAATGGTTGAAAGAGGTTTGATTTTACCTTCTACCATTGATTTATAGGACGGTTGTCTTTTTTAATGGGATTTTTTGCAGTTTGTTATATTGTAGTATCTTTACTTTTATAATTATAGAGATTTATGTTTAAAGAGATTTTTGCTTGTAGGGTTTGTGGGAGTAAAGAATTACTACCTATTTTATCTTTAGGAGAGCAAGTACTGACAGGAGTATTTCCTAGTGATAAAAAGGAAGAGGTAACAAGAGGACCGTTAGATTTAGTTAAATGTGATGGAAAATGTGGTTTGGTTCAATTAAAGCACACTTATGATAGTGATGAGATGTATGGTTTAAATTATGGTTATAGATCAGGCTTAAACAATTCCATGATTCAACATTTAAAAGGAATTGCGACTGAAATACAAAATAGAATTTCATTAAAAGAGGGCGACCTTGTTTTAGATATAGGAAGTAACGACTCCACTTCTCTTCAAAACTATCCGGAAAATCTAAATTTGGTAGGAATAGATCCTGTTGGAGTGAAGTTTAAAAACTATTATCCTTCACATATTCAATTAATTCCGAGTTTCTTTTCAAGCGAAGCGGTTAAAAATAAGTTGGGAGATAAGAAAGCTAAAGTGATTACATCTATCGCTATGTTTTATGATTTGGAGGACCCTGTTAAGTTTTGCCAAGATATTTGTGAGTGTTTAGATGATAATGGTATCTGGGTGTTTGAACAAAGTTATTTATTATCAATGATAGAGGCTGTAGCTTATGATACTATATGTCATGAACACATCGAATAATATGCTTTAAAACAGATAGAATATATTTTAGATAAAGCTGGATTAAAAGCTATAGATGTCTCTCTAAACGATGCTAATGGAGGAAGTTTTAGAATAACAGCAGCTAAAAAAAATACTTCGTTAATTGTTAATGAAGAAAACTTGAATCAGATTCGTGAACTGGAAAAGAAAAATAAATTGGATGAAATCGATATTTATAATCAGTTTAGAAAGAATACAGAACTTCACAAAGAAGAGTTAAGAGCATTTTTTGCTAAGGCAAAAAAAGAAGGGAAAAAAGTTTTTGGTTATGGGGCCTCTACAAAAGGGAATGTAATTTTACAATATTGTGGAGTATCAGAAGAAGACCTTTCTTTTATTGCCGAAGTAAATGAAGATAAGTTTGGAAAATATACCCCAGGCACATTAATTCCAATTCAATCAGAAGTAGAATTGAGAAAATTAAATCCTGATTATTTTATGGTGTTACCTTGGCATTTTAAAGAAGGAATAATCGTTAAAGAAAAAGATTTTACAGATAGGGGAGGAAAGCTGGTGTTTCCTTTACCAAAAATGCAAATATACCCTTAATGAAGCGTGCTGTTATTGTTGGACATACTGGCCAAGACGGCACGTTGATGAATAATCTTCTTCAAGATTTTAATTATGAGGTACTAGGAATCTCTTCAAGAGAAGTGTATGATTCTTCAGGAAGAGTCAATGTTGATAAGATTGATATTACGAACTACAGTCAAGTAGAAAAAGTTATTCGTCAATACCAACCAGATGAAATCTACTATTTTGCAGCTGTTCATCAATCGTCTAGCGAATCAAGAACAGAGGAGGATTTGTTTAATAAGAGTTTTGATGTCAATGTGAAAGGACTTTTTAATTGTTTAGAATCCATTAAAGTTCATGCTAATAAAGCACGATTGTTTTATGCCAGCTCATCACATATTTTTGGTTACCCCGAGTATAAGCCTCAACAAGAAGATAAAGGATACCATCCTACCTGTATTTATGGAATTACAAAGTTAACAGCAATGAATTTATGTGAAATGTACCAACAAAAACATGGTGTTTATGCTAGTGTAGGTATATATTACAATCATGAATCATCGTTAAGGGCTTCTAAATTTGTATCAAAGAAAATTGTAAGTACAGCAGTAAGAATTAAAAATGGAGCTGATGAAATACTGACTTTGGGAGATTTAAGCTCTACGGTAGATTGGGGTTATGCACCTGATTACATGAAAGCCACTCACCTTATTTTGCAATTAGGTCAACCCGATACCTTTATTGTATCTAGTGGTAAACGGCATACCGTTCAAGATTTTGTTGAGCAAGTATTTAAGGTGCTAGATTTAAACTGGAAAGACCATGTAAAAGAAGATGCCTCTTTAATTCCAAATGCTCAACGAAAAGATTTGCTAGGGGATAACTCTAAACTAACGAAGATGACGGGGTGGGTTCCAGAAACATCATTTGAAAATATGATTAATATCCTTGTTAATAATGAATTAAACGAATATGCCTGCTGATTACCTAATATTGATACCCACATACAACGAAAGAGAGAATGTTGAAAAAATTTTCAGCAAAGTCAATGCTTTAAATTTGAATCTTGATGTGCTATTTGTTGACGACAACTCAACAGATGGAACTAAAGAAGTACTGAACCAGCTAAGCACCTCTCATAAAAATCTTTATGTGATTAATCGACCAGGAAAAATGGGGATAGGAAGTGCTCATCAAGATGGGATTAAATGGGCTTACGATAAGGGATATGAAACATTAATCTCTATGGATTGTGATTTAACTCATTCCCCTTCTGATATCCCTCTTTTTATTGAGAATTCCAAAAATCATGAAATTGTTGTCGGCTCTAGGTATATGCAAAAAGACAGTATTGATACCTGGAACATGTACCGTAAATTTTTGACAAGATTAGGTCATTTTTTAACCACAACATTATTAGGTATGGAATACGATGCTAGTGGAGCATTCAGATTGTACAGGTTATCTAAAATAGATCAAAGAGTATTTGGATTAATAGAATCTAAGACTTACTCTTTCTTTTTTGAAAGCTTGTTGGTTTTACATCTCAATCAGTATCAGATTACAGAGATACCGATTAAATTACCAGCAAGAACCTACGGTAGTTCTAAAATGACTTTAAATGATATGATTTTGAGTTTAAGGATGTTAGCTAAGATGTTTTGGAAAAAGACATTGCACAAAAGAAAAATGTTAATCAAGAAATAAAGGTATTATGGCGAGTAATGATAGAGACGAAAAAGACAAATTAGACTGGAATGTTTATTGGAGCAAAAAAGGTAAATCTGTCAACTTATTGTATGATGGTATTGCAAAATTCTATCGTTATTTCATTATTCAACCTTATTTAAAACATTTTATTCGGTTAAACTTCAAGAAAGACGACCAGGTGCTTCATGCTGGTTGTGGAAGTGGTCAAGTAGATTTTGGGATTTCTGATTACGTAAACATTACAGCGCTAGATATTTCTCCAGAAGCGTTAAACATATATAAGGGCTTACACAAAGATGCTATTGTAGTTAATGCAAGTATATTCGATTTGCCTTATGAAGATAATCATTTTGATGGCATTTATAATTTAGGGGTAATGGAGCATTTTAAAGAAGACGAAATCCAACTCATTCTTAAAGAATTTAAAAGAATTTTAAAACCCAATGGAAAAATAGTATTGTTTTGGCCTCCTACTTTTGGAGTGACCGTTAATGTGCTTGATTTTGCTCATTTTATATTAAACAATCTGTTAAAAATGAATATACAACTTCATCCCGAAGAAATAACAAGAATAAGATCAAAAAAGCATGCTATTAGAATTATTGAAGAGTCTGGTTTTCATATGGAAAACTATTATTTCGGTATCAGAGATCTCTTTACACAAGTAGTAATAACAGCATCAAAAAAGAATTAATTATGATGAGTAAAATACAAAACCTCTTTATGAATAAGAAATATGATCTTATTTCAATTTATATATTTCTATTCTTTGCTGTAGCTTATTTCTTTGCCAGTTTTTTATCAAATGGTTATTATCAACATGATGAAGTAGGGCATTTGATTAATGCTAGGCGATTTTGGAATGACCCTTTTTGTATTTTTAGTGCATGGGCAAAACCAGGACTTAAATTCATTCTGATTTTACCCAGTCTCTTTGGAAATACAGCAATACTTGTAATATGTTGCTTTATAACCGCAGGAATAGGTCTTTTAACTAACAAATTAGTTCATTTATTAGATATAGGGAATCGCTATATCGCTCAAATAATATGTAGCACATTAGTCTTAACTGTACAATTAAGTTTTAGAGCTTATTCCGAGACGTTTGCTGCTTTTGTTATTATCCTTACCATATACCTTTATTACAAAGAGAGGTATTTATTGGCCGCTTTTTTCTCCAGTTACCTCTATTTAATCCGACCAGAATCTGCTGTTATTACTATGGTTCTTGGAGTGTTATTGTTATCCAAGAAAAAGTACATTCCTTTTTTACTTTTAGGATGGTCTCCTATATTTTATGCATTAATGTTATGGATAAAAACAGGTGATCCATTATTCATTTTTCAAGAGGTAGCTAACAATTCTGAAAATATCAAGTTTAGGCAAGTAGGATTTTTTCATTATTGGAAGTTTTTCCCTGCTATAGCGGGAACCGTCTCAGCTATCATCTTTTTTATTGGATTTTTTCAACTTTCCTATAGCAAAAAGGAGATTATCCCGAATATAAAAAAACTACACTTACCTTATTTGTGGTTTACAATAATCTTTGTTTTTTATTGTTTAAGTGTTTCCGAATGGTTCCCATGGTTAAATCAATTAGCCAATTCAAGGGCATTGGTAATTCTAACGCCTTTTATAGGTTTGTTTGGGGCATTCGGGTTAGCCAATTTTAAAAACCTACAATTATCTAACAAAATTGTTATAGGAGCTGTACTTGCAATTTACACCTATCTAACACACGAATATTTATCATTCAAGTATAATGATATTGTTTTTACAGATCCAGATCCAGCAAGGTATCAAGCAGCTATACTGTTGTTACTGCTTTTCTTAATTCCTTTATTTAAAAAGGATAAAGCAGTTATATTTTCATGGGCAGTATTGACTTTAATGGTAGTGGATAACATTAGAGCTATAGAACCTTACAAACTTTCTGATGAAGATAAAACAATGAAGAAAGTAGTGAGTTGGTATCATAGAAACAACCTGACAAATAGAAAAACGTTGACAAATCATGCTCTCTTTTTTCATTTTTCCGATGAGTACCCTAATAGCAACGTTATTCAAACAGATTCTTTAGGTCAATATCCTCAACTATTAATGCGATTCTTAAAAAAAGCAGAACCAGGTTCGATTATTATATGGGAAAGTCATTATAATGATAGAGAAATTTATAAAATGGATGTAAAGTTGAGTTATTTAATGGATCGTCCTAATCAATATAAAGTGCTCAGCACCTTTATTTCTCCTAGCGATCAATATAAATTCAAGGTGGTTAATTTTGAAAAAATAGCTAATGAAGACCCTAATTATGAAAAAGCATTAGCCCTTTTTAATGAAAAGAAATACCAGGAAGCAGAACGTTTATTTTTAGCAGCATATTCCAATCAACCTCAAAATTATGGTGCTATACTACATAGAGGCTTGTGCTTGTTAAATATGAATAATGTCAATGAAGCATTCAATTTATTTAATGCCGCTATATCTTTAAATCCTGATTATGAGGCAGCATTGTTTAGTAGGGGACAACTGCTTCTCCAATATGGGAAAATAGAAGAAGCATCGAAAGACTTAACTCAAGTAGTGGCTCTTAATAATAAAAATATACAAGCATTATTTTATTTAGGAAATATCGAACTTTCCCTAAAAAAATACAATTCGGCTATTTATTACTATGCTGAAGTGTTAAAGCTAAACAACAATATCCCTGATGCTTATTATGGTGTAGCTAATGCTCAATTACAGTTAGGTCAAAAAGCAAATGCTTGTTCTAACTTTCAAAAAGCACTTGATTTAGGACATGCAAAGGCTGCTGAACAGATTAAAATCAATTGTAAATAAGTCTTGGATATTAATAAATTTTAACATTGATAAAAAGAGATTGACTTACTTAAATCATATATTTGCCGAATGTTAAAAAAACTAGGGGTTATACTTATTGTCATTTCTTTATTTACCATTAGTTGTAGTAAATACCAGCGTTTATTAAAAAGTGCTGATATGGATGCAAAATATGAAGGAGCTATTGAGTATTACAACCAAGAAAAGTACGACAAAGCTCTTCCTTTATTAGAAGAGTTAATGCCGCTATATAGAGGTACAGAGAAGGCTGAAAATATCTATTATCATTACTGTTACACCAACTTTAATTTGAATTTACTGTATGCTGCAGCTTATCATTTTAAAAAATTTTCAATAACATATCCAACAAGCAAACATGCTTCAAAAATGTTGTTTATGAGTGCTTATTCCAACTATTTATTATCCCCATCCCCAACGTTAGATCCTACAGACACTTACGCTGCAGTTAATTCATTTCAGCTGTTTGTAAACACTTATCCAGAAAGTGAATTGGTAGACTCGAGTAATGTGTTGATGGATAAGTTAAGAAATAAACTGGAGATTAAATCTTATTTAAATGCCAAGCAGTATTACAAGATTTTTAATTATAAAGCGGCTATTGTTGCTTTAAATAATACGTTAAAAGATTTTCCAGAGACCAACTATGCAGAAGAAATAACGTTTTTGATTTTAAAATCACATTTTTTACTAACAGAAAACAGTATTAAACAAAAAAAATTAGAAAGAATTGATGATACTATCGAAGCTTATCATACCTTTGTCGATTCTTATGGAGATAGTAAGTACTTAAAAGAGGCACAAACTATTCTAACTAAGATGAATAATTTAAGAGATAAAATAACATTAGAAAATTTATAATTATGGATTTTAAGAATACTAAAGCTGAAAGTACTACGGTTACTAGAGACATGGAAGAGATTGAAAATGTAACTGGAAACGTATATGAATCTTGTGTAGTTATTGCAAAAAGATCAGATCAGATTGCTGTTGACTTAAGAGAAGAGTTGGTAGGTAAATTGAATGAATTTGCATCTAATTCAGATAATTTAGAAGAAGTATTTGAAAACAGAGAGCAAATTGAAATTTCTAGAATCTATGAAAGACTTCCTAAAACGAATGCAATAGCAATGAAGGAGTTTTTAGATGACGAAGTGTATATTAGAAAAACTTCCGAAGAAAAATAAAATGCTTAGCGGAAAAAACATCCTTGTTGGTGTAACAGGGGGAATAGCAGCTTATAAATCCGCAACCTTAGTTAGACTATTAGTAAAGAAAGGCGCTCATGTTAGAGTCATCATGACGCCTTCTTCTCATCAGTTTATTACCCCCTTAACCTTATCTACTTTATCGAAAAATCCAGTATATACTGAGTTTTCTAAAGATTCTACCGGAGAGTGGAACAATCATGTTGAATTGGCCTTATGGGCAGATTTATTCATAATTGCTCCAGCTACAGCAAACACAATTGCTAAGATGGCAAACGGAGTTTGTGACAACCTGTTATTGGCCACCTACTTTTCATCTAAAAACCAAGTTGTTGTTGCTCCAGCAATGGATTTGGATATGTATTTACATTCAGCAACACAAACAAATATCAATAGATTAAAAGAGTTTGGTAATCAAATAATAGCGCCAGTAAATGGGGAGTTGGCAAGTGGTTTAGTAGGAGAGGGGAGAATGGAAGAACCTGAAAATATATTCAATTGGATTGTTGAATATTTTTTAACTGACAAAGCGCTTTCAAAAAAAAAAATACTAATAACAGCAGGAGCAACTAGGGAGCAGATTGATCCGGTTAGATTTATCAGTAATAAATCTACGGGAACGATGGGAATAGAATTAGCAGAGAGAGCAATAAAATTGGGTGCTGAAGTTGTTTTGGTAATAGGACCCACTTCTTTAAAAACTTCAAAAGAAATTAGAAGAATAGATGTTGTTTCCGCTGAAGAAATGTATTTAGCAGTTCACCAAAATATTTCAGATGCTGATATTGTTATTATGTCTGCAGCAGTATCTGATTACACTCCCACAGAAACCAACTCTTCTAAAATTAAAAAGAAGAACACTCCATTAGAAATAAAGCTTTCGCCTACGAAAGATATATTAAAATCAGTAGGAGAAATTAAAACCAAAAAACAAATTTTAGTAGGTTTTGCTTTAGAAACAGATGATGAAGTTAAAAATGCGAAATCAAAACTAAAACGTAAAAATTTAGATTTGATAGTATTAAACTCTTTAAATGATAGTGGTGCTGGGTTTGGAGAAGGAACTAACAAAATAACAATAATTGATAAAGACAATAAAGTGTTTGAATATGAGTTAAAACCGAAGCCAGAAGTAGCAATAGATATTTTTAATAAAATACTATCTTTACTGTAAGCAATTATGAAAAAAAACGCATCCATACTCATTCTTATTTTATCTGTTTTTTTTACTTTTTCAGTGAAGGCGCAAGAGTTAAATTGTTCAGTAACGGTTAATTCTACCCAAATAATTGGTTCCGACAAGAGTATATTTGATGTTTTGGAGAAAGCAGTTTTTGAATTCGTTAATAACAGAAAATGGACAGCTAACGTTTATGATCCTGATGAAAGAATAGAAGCATCTATATTGATAAACATAACAGAACAAATTGCTACAGGAAATTTTAAAGCTACTATCCAAGTTCAATCAAGAAGACCCGTTTATGGCACTTCTTATAATAGTACGCTGTTGAACTTGCTAGATAAAGAATTTGATTTTCAATTTAATGAGTTTGATCCCTTAACGTATTCAGAAACTAGTTTTATTAATAATTTAACATCTGTCATCTCTTATTATGTATATATTATTTTGGCGTTTGATTACGATTCTTTTTCTCTTGGAGGAGGAACACCTTATTTAGATAAAGCTTTAACTATTGTTAATAATTCTCAATCTGCTTCAGAACCTGGCTGGAAAGCATTTGAAGGAGATAAAAATAGATATTGGTTAGTACAAGATTTATTGAGGGATAATTATGCGCCTTATAGAGAAGCATTGTACAAATATCACCGATTAGGTTTTGACGTGATGACACAAGATACACCTAAAGGCAGAGCAGAAGTATTAAATAGTCTTAAACTATTAGAAAACATATATACACTAAAGCCTGGAGCATTTATATTACAAATCTTTTTTAATGCAAAAATTAATGAAATTATCTCCTTATTTAAAGAAGCTACTACCCAAGAGAAGGCAGAAGTGATTACTTTAATTAATAAAATTGATCCAGCAAATT
>JAGFIT010000049.1 GCA_024103385.1 Vicingus serpentipes | reverse complement strand
TCATCGGTTGTATACAACTTTATCGTTTTCATTATCGATTACTCTTATTTTCTTCACACGTGCCCCATCTCCACTTTCAACCATTTGATCTGCTAGTTTTTTAGCCGTTTTCAAATCATCCTCATGCTTGAACGTGCACCAGTGAAATTCTCTGTTCCATACAAGTTCTATTCTATATTTCATTTCCTAAAGTTTTGAAAGATTAAAGGATCATCCACCTTAATGGGTTGATGTTTGGGAGTCAGAGGCAAGTTGCCCTCCCGGACTGCACGCACAATAGCTGAGAGTGAACACTTATTCTTCTTCATATTGTTTTATTTCAAGGTCTTCCCATTTAATCTCTTCATTGTATTTTCCTGTCCAGATATACTTTTGGACTTTAGTCGCCGGGGGTTTAGATAACCCAAGCACGTATGAGTCCATTTCAAAACTGTATTCCCTATATACTTCAAACGGTAACTTTACGTCTTCGTATCCGATACCAAAGTTGGGTTTTATCTGGCTTCTTTTGGTATAGACCAGCTTGTACATGTATTGCGGTAAAGTCTGGACGTTATCTTTAAATTCGTCCAGTATCTCATGTATCTCAATATCCTCTTCAGGGAACCAGCCATATATCTCGTCAGCATTAAAAGCGTGCTGCCCTTGGTAATGACCTTGAAGCGGTGAGTTGATCATATTTTGCCACACTTTAATCTTTTTACCTATTACCTCCCAACTACCTGAACTTAGGTCGTGCTTGACTTTAGGGTTATAAGTGGCTAAAAAATAGCCACCTTTGATGTAATGATTGAACTGTTCTTCTGTCATTTTAGTTAAAATTACGTTAATTTCAAAAAATAAAAAATCAAAATTTAACTTAATACGTTGTGTTTGATATACACACACAAACACAACGTTTTACCGTGTCTACTATCGTAGCCACCCCGTAATGTGGATACATTCTGTTTAGATTCTCTTAACATTTCCTTCCCCGGAAAAACATTACCGGGGTACAGCAAATAGTCAGACTGTGTGGTTCCCACAGTGGGAACTTTGGCGTTACAATGTAAGTGTACAGGTGTCATTGGGGTTTGTTTGCTACTGTGGTTTCATAATACTCAATCACATACTTAGCATATGATGTGAGTATAGGTTGACCTTTGTACATAAACTGTTCCTGATTATTGAGGACTGCCTTTGCGTACAATTTTTTAAGTATCTGAATATCAATACTCATTTTTTAATTGATTTTATGATGAGGAATACATACATAATAGTACATGCAATAACAATTATCCATTCGTATAGTTGAACCGTGTTTTTGGTATCGAAAAGCGTGCGGGTAAATGCACCTAATGTAAAACTACATAACATTAGGTTATATATATTGAAATATATCCATCCCTTGTTCATGATATTATATTAGTTTTTCTGTTGATAATGTAAGCCCCGGTTGCGGTGAGTATTCGCTCGGATTTAGTTATTCGAGGTCTTTTAGATAGGTTGCCAAGTTTTTTGTCCCGGGAATTTAATGACCTTCGACGGTCGATGGAGTGTTCCCTTAGAGGGATTTTAGAAGGTTTACGTATTATGTGTGTACGCATAATACTTTTAAATGTATTCAGGGTTTTATCCATTGTCATGGCTGCCCCTAATTCTTCAAGATCTTCAAGTGTCCATTCCCCTAACTTAAGGACATCTGAAAATTTCAGGTTGCGATAGCCTTTTAATTGAAAATCTTCATCGTTGAACGATAACCATTGGATGTGTTTGATGGCTTTGATTTGGTTGTCGGTAAATTGCGCATGTTTCATTGTTTGTTTGTTGTTTTAGGTTCGGAGTTCCCACGGTGGGAACTCGTTACCGGTTAGTTAATTGGTTTAATTTCAATTTCATGTGGTTTCACCACAAATATACGAAATATATTTAATATATCCAAATATTTTAGTAAATATTTTGTTATGTATGATGAGTTTTTTAGGTAGCTGAATTTATTATCGTATAATTAAGGGATCAAACACTTTATATTTCTTAAACCCTTTAATGTCTTTTAATTCACATTTACAGTCCTGACTTGCAAACTCGGGCTTGGTCCAGTAATGGTAGGTGTGGTAATCGCTTTTTATTAGAGCTACCACTGAAGGTTGGTATATACTTTCCTCGGGAATGGTTATCCCGTTTTCCTCTAAGTATTTATCACATATGTGATGAACAAACTCATTATTCCATTGCCTTAAATAAGACAACGGGATAGATATTTTTACTTCTTTTTTTGACATGGCTTTTTATTTCTTTTTTTAAAAAAAGAAGGGCAACATGGTTACATTGTTGGCCCTTCAAAAACTACGGATTAATTTCTTTACAAGAGGTTTATCTTATCGGTTATTTCATTTAATAGCTTCATAGTATTCGGGTTAATGGTGTAATATACCTCTGATCCTTTACGGTGGTTATTAATCATCTTAGATTGACGTAAGATTTTTAAATGCCGGGAGGTATCTGGTTGTGGCCTTTTCATTATAGTGCACAGTTCAGTTACATTTAGAGTATTATCCAATAACAACGAGAGTATTTGTTTTCGGATGGGGTGATTTATTGCTCTAATGAGCAAATGAGATTTACGTACATTTGGTATCATTGATAATTATTTTTATTAAAAGGTTTTCAAAAAATCCCTCCCCTCCCCGATTGAGGGGGATCGCTCGGGAAAAGGGAGGAATCCATAACAATAACAACGAAACAACTAGAACATATCTTCACCTATTGATTTCATGTAAGCAATGTCAAGATCGATTTTTTCTTGCTCTTCCCATTCATCAATGGTATTCCTTGTGTATTGATAAAGGATCTGATCAGCAATATCCATTGTTACGGGAATTAATATCCCATTACCGGAATAATAATGAACAGCTTTTACAAGTCCACTCTTGTTAAAGGTTTCTTGCGCGTCCTTTAAGTTTAATAACAAGTCTACACGATCCCCCACGCCAAAAAGTATAGATACTTGGGAATCCGGGTACTCTTCAGCAGGAATCATTAACAATATGTGAGTACCGTTTTCTCTTGTGTAGTGTAAGAAAGGCCCTTTGTAAGTGTCAAGAGTTTTCTTGTCGTGGACAAGAAGATCGTTCTTGTAATTTTTTAAGTGTGGTTCAACAAAGACTTTTAATTTTTCAAATGTGGTTTCCATTGTTAGTATGATTTTTAATCTGTTATATAATATTGATAATATTCTCCGAAATCATCTCTGGTATTGAATAACCCTTGATAGGTTTTATTTGTGTAAGGATCTGTTAGTTCCCAAAAGATAGCTTTATTATCTGGATAATACTTTAAAGAGAGGTGTTGGAATAGCCAGTCTGTTAATGCTTTTAAATCTTCGGAATCCCTCAACGTTATGTCGTGGATACTATCCCTGAATTCTTTGGGTGAGTTTGCCTTTATAGCATATCTTCCGGATTCGGTAGCGAATTCTAATTTGTAGGGTTTTATGTAATAGAGATCATTTGCCCCATATATCTCAATTTCCTGATTTTTGTCTTGACCCCATAGTATAACTCGTATGAGGATCAATAGGGCGATGGCTGTGATAAATAGATAGGTTTGTTTTTTCATGTTGTTGATTGTTTTTAGAAAGAGTTCCCACCGTGGGAACTCAGGTTAATTAATTAAAAAAGAGCAACCGGACTTATGGGTGAAAATCCCATGCCCTATTCATCTTTACGGAGATGACAGCCCGATCACTCAGCGGTTTTTTTATACCATAATTTTATAAGTTATGTCGTCTCAATCGTGCATAATGATTCCGTTTTTCAACCCGCATTCGCTTACGAATGCATTTAGCTTTTTTCATATTGCGGTGTTTTACTTTACCATTGGCTTTTACAATTGTAGCCGTCCCTTTGCCGGAATAAGAATTTACAGCACAAGACGGAATGATCAGAATCATTAAAATAATAAAGGTTAGGTATTTCATTGGTATTTAATATTTTTAGATTTTTCTTTTTAAAAAGGGGATGGCTCATAACTTTTTATGATAACCATCCCGCACCCTTTAACCAAACTAAACTATAATGAGAAATAATCAGTCTTTTTGTTCACTTATCCTATACCCAATATACATGAGTAACACGGGCATGGTTGTACATGTAATAAATATGGTAGCACCTTGATTTATATTTAACCATAGTAATGCTTTCATTATTATGATCAGGATAGTAGGCGTTGCTAGTATCAGTAAGGCTATGTTAGCGATATGTTTTTTCATTTCCCTTTATAAAATTCTTCAGAAATTATTAGAGAGTTCCCACGGTGGGAACTCTCAAGCATAATGGGATCATTCACCATCATATGGATTTTCCCAACCCATGAAATCCATCATCCGCTGAGATGGTGTCTTTTGTTCATCCAGATGGAGTTCCTCCCTTGCTTCGGAATCCCACTTATCCGGGAGGTCTTCGCATTTGAAAGCATATTCAGTTGCGACCTCGTTTTCAAGGTTAAATATGATCACAAGATCATAATATACCCCGAAGTCATGGGGATTTTTCATTATGGCAAATTTTGCCCCTGAAGGTGGATCCCCGTATATGCGCATTAACTGCCGGGCTAAAGCTCCACATTCCTTAATCTGCCTTGCCCCATAAGCAGGATCATTAATAGGATCAGTTGGTGTACATTCTTCATCATAAGGTACATTCCCTATGGTAACGTAATCGTTGCAATTCCGGGTAGCCCGTTCATACGTGGTAATGTTAATCATTGTTATCGTGTTTTAATTATTAGTAATTCAATTTAAACAAATTCCCGGGAGGGTTTCCCATGCTAACCAGCCCCTTAAACCTATATTTTCGCCGGGCTGATCCTCAAAACCAAACAATCTGGAATTAAACCATAGCATATTTATATTAGTACCCTCAACGTCAGGATTTTTAACCTTATATAAGAAGGATGCACACTTCAATTCGACTATCGAAAAAATAGTGCAAAACATGGGGTTTTTAATCTGATAAGGATAATTTACGTTGTTGTTCATTGTTTGTTGTTTTATAGTTTAAGAGTTAAGAGTTCCCATCGTGGGAACTTTATAATGATCAGGATTCTTTCTACGCAATTAGACTGTTATGGGATGTTTAAAAAAATGGGGTGAAATTAATCACCCCATTTTGTAAAAAGGTTTGCTACTTTTTAGCTTCGGCAGTTTTGACAGGTTTAACTTTGGTTATGCTCGCCAAATTTGTCGGGCTAACTTTGGTCACCCCGAAGTGAGCAAGTAACACATTCATCACCCCTACCAGTTCGGCATCCGAAATCTTTTGTTTAGATTTTGGATCGGTAAATTGCTTGACAATTGCCGTTTTAACTCCGTCTGTAGTGTACTCATTACCATTGTAATGGATTTTCACGGCCTTAGCATCACCCTTCCAAAGGTCAAGTACCATGGGCTTAGGCGGTAAAGGTTTACTATCTTTAGCCGTCGTTCCCGTTTCCGTTCCTTCGCTTGTAACCGGTTCAGCTACTTTTGGTAAATCCTTCTCCTTTACCTCCTCAATGAAGGTATCAATGTTGCCTCCCTTTTTAAGGTGTGACAAATAGGCATCTGCTTTATCAGAATTTTGAATTCGGGCTGCAACCTTTTGTTCGGTCGAAAGTTCCTTAAACTTGTCCTGATTTTCGTACAATCGCAATAATCGTGCACCAAAACCGTATTTGAACGGTAAAAATCCTTCATAGGTCAAATAATCCCAAAATCCCAAAATAAGTTCATTTGTGGTTTTGTCCTTAATCGATTTGGCATTTGCCAGATTGACTTTATAACCTGATACAATCTTTCCCGACTTTGCATCTTTTTCAAAGTCAGTTGTAAAAACTTGAATCAGGTTTTTAGGTTTAAAATCACTCTCCCAAATCTTTTTAATTTGGGAAAGTTTTTCCCCCATTAACAAAGCATAATTGAAAGATTTAATGGCAAAATCTTTCGATTCCTTCTCAATTGTTTCGAGGAGTTCAACCATCGGAGCAAGTTCCGCACCATATTTAGATGGCGCTTCAGTTGTTACTTTGGTTACTTTGGTAGTAGTACCTTTTTTCGAACTTTGTTTAGTTCCCATAATTGTCAAATTTAATAGTTTAAAAAATAATTGTTTCAAAATATAATGAAGCTATAATAGGTTCGGAGTTCCCACGGTGGGAACTTTTTACCCTAATATAGGCTAGTCATTCAAACTATCAACGATGCCTTTGCATCGAATTTTCCACAAAGATAAGCATAATCAGGATACCAAACAAGTGATATATAAAAAAAATTAGGTTTAGATCAAAGTTTTTTAGATAGCTGGTTTCAGGTCTGTATATTTTAGCTTGTCAAGATACTGATATATTATTAGTATAGTAGTAAGGTTTAAAGGTCTGTTTTGTTGAGGTTTAGTATTGTAGTCTTTGTTTTCGGGCACACAAACCACACACAACCCACACAGTTAAACGATCTCATTAAAAAGGTACTTAACTATGTTTTGACTTGAGATCGTGGCTTATAATGGCTTAAAATGATTTTTCCATCGTAAATATACGATTAAGGTAGGTAAAAAAATAGCCTACCGAATAAACGATAGGCCATTATTAATATTAAGGTAATTGTCAATCCTTCCAATATGATAAATAGGATTGACAGACCTTAATAATATATCGGAGTTCGTCAATCTTTGGTTGTCTACCATCAAAGGATAACACATAGACCCCATATTCTGTATTAGGATCAAGTAACACTTTAAATTGATGGGGTTTGTCTACCATAATAAAGGTAAATTTTTGGCCGGATTGCAATACAACTAACTTATCAGAATGAGGAGTTGAACCAAAGGTTTGTAATGAATTGTGAACCGAAATCAAATAAGATAAAATTTGGTTTGCTTCCTTGCTTGTTTGTATGTGTAACTTTTTAGCTACTTCATACCTACTAATGGGATTTACACTACCATCAACACTTTGTGGTTTAGTTCTCATTGTTATTTGTTTTAAAATGGTTAAATAATGAGTGCAATTTATACCAATGTTTTGACACATGCAACCCAGGATGCTATGTAATGTTATTGTTAGCCAGGGTTTATGTGGTTTGTTATGCCTGAATGTTTAGTTTCCTTCCCGACAATTCAGTAAAAAGAATCATATCTAACATAGAGAACAAGTTAACTTAAGCTTTAATTAGTGGTCTGTTTTACCTTATTAGTTTAGTTTGGTCTGCCTGATCAAATAAGGTACGTTATATGGGGTTGATGGGAGTCGTTAGGTATTATAATGGATTCCCGGAATGCTTAACAATCGAATTACGGGGGGGGCCAAAAAACGCGCCAGGAGACGGGGGGGTATAATATTCCACCCTAACGAAAAACAAGATCAAAGGTGTAAAGACATAGAATAAAGGAATGAAACACAATAATATACCAAAACTGAATGAAGAA
>JAGFIT010000033.1 GCA_024103385.1 Vicingus serpentipes | reverse complement strand
GTTAACGTATCGCATCCATTGTTATTATCAAAATTAAAATTGGCTGTAGGACTAGGCAACACATGCACAGGGATAGAAGCTATATCTGTACAACTTGCAGTTCCTCCATTAATAAAAACAGCCAATTGAATATCATAATCCCCTGCAAAATTGTAAGTATGCGAAGTCGCCCCCCCTCCAGAAGGGTTCCAACCTGTTCCATCTCCATAATTCCAAGAATAATTATTGGCTCCTCCTCCAGAAAGATTATTAAATGTTACCGTTTCTCCTTCACAAATAGTGTCCTTACTAATTGTTAAGGCAGCTGTTGGTGGAGGAACAATTTGAACCTGAAGAAACACTGTATCTAAGCCACAATAACTACTATCCACTAACATCACATCATATGTTCCTATTCCTGGGTAAGCCATTGTTAATGGTGGATTATTTGGTGGTCCCCATGGTCTCCACCCAACAATTGAGTCTGTTCCTTGCCCCCAATGATCACCAAAATTCCACCATTCATAACGTTGAGCAGTATTTCCATTGGCAAAGCAATTTCGATTAGTAGTGTTGGTAAAATCCACTATTGTATCAGGGTAACACAACAAAGTAGCGGAAGCCGTTATTTGTGCATCATCTATATCCCAAACTTGTATGGGCGAAAAAACATTGGTTGAAGGGTTACCTTGATTACAATAATTTTCTGCTGTTAATGTAACATCTACCTCACAATTTACCGTCCCAGGTACGTAAGTATGAGAAATAGTTTGTCCAACGTTTGTTTCATCAAACGTTAAAATCGGAGAACCATCACCAAAATCCCAGGTAAAAACAGTTGTTTGTGATACATTTTGTGTATTGTTATTAAAATTAAAAGAAGCTGGAGCACAACCAGAAACGGGATCCCCAATAGGAATAACTATTGAAGCTGTTGGAGTTCTTTCCATCACTACCACCCCTGTTGCCACACAACCATTATCGTTATCAGTTAACGTTACCACAAAAGTATCAACTGTTGCGGTATAGATGTGAGTAACAAAAGCTGGAGGAATAATATTTGCTCCGTTATCATTAGGAGAACCATCTCCCCAATCAATGGTGTAATTTCCTACGTTAATATCTGGTTGAAGAAATAATGAAAAATTACCTCCTGTACAGCTTATCCAATATGCATTGTTTGAAAAATTACCCGCGCCATCTAACAACTGTGGACATTGAGCTACAGCATGTTTAACTGTTATTAAACCAAACAGTAGGAACATTATTATTTTACACCTCTTCCACATAATTAACAATACGTAAAGATGTGAAAAAAGGTACAGTTATCCACCGATTTTATTGAATTAATCTGATTCTTTTTTTAAGTGCATCGGCTATAAGAATCTTATTGATTGATACACTTCTTTTTTCATATTAACTGGTTTATTTTTCGGGTATTTTACAGAAAATATTAAGTCAATCGTCTTATTTTGATTGGCATCTATCTGAAACATCCATCTTAATTCTCCAGTTAAATCATTTTTTGTTGCTCCACTAATTTCATCTACACCTACCTCAATTTCACTATCTTGAGAAACTGGCACCTGACCTAATACTTCAATATTTATTGGTGTTTTTCTATTGTTTTTAACAATCATACGATAAGCATGAGTTTCCTTTCTACTAGTGCCTATCAATTTCTTGGCACTAAAATCTTGCATTTTTGTTCTTGTAACAATTACTTTTTTATCTCTACCTAAAGAAACATCCAGTGTATCGCTTACACTTCTTGTTGAAATAAATGATTGTCCAACAAAGGTTCCTCCAAAATAAATGTTTGCATTTCCCTCTATTAAATTTAAATCTTGCCAATTCGGAATTCTTGCTATTAAAAAAGCATCTCTATCCAATTTTGGAACTGAATAATGCTTAAACAAAGCAGGGACATTGTATGTTGTCACATCAACAATGTAGGGTTTGTTGTCTGATGGAATGGAATATTCTTTTTCGATATCAAATTCTGCACTTAGTTCTGAAACAGCAATTTGGGTATATTCTTCTGGTTTAAACACCACTTTATCGGCTTGAAAAATTTGATTTTGAACTAACCCTTGATTAATGTTAAAATCTTGAGAAGGAACTTCTGAAGAAGTTAACGTCTGCCCTACCTCTCTTTTTCTTCCATAATTTGCTTTTGAAATACTAACTTGAGACGTTTTATAATTCAAATACCAAGGGGTTAATTTAGGTTGGGTCGCACTAACTGTAGGATCTCCTGTAGAAAGTTTGAATTTAATATTTTGCCAATCTATATCCGTGTTGTTATAAACTTTAGCTCGGTAAACAATATCAATAGGCTCATTGATATCTCTTGCTCTAATATCATAAGAAGGTGCCCAACCTGCATTGGTTACAATATATTTTAAATCTATACTAGTCACTGTTGGGGCATCTGAATTTAATAGTAAGGTTATTACCCCTCTCGTATAAGATAGCTTAGCATTTAGTTGATACAATTCATTATTTATGCGATTAATCGTTTTTGTATTCTCATTCACCTCTTCATCAATTTTTGAAATTGCTTTATTAATCTCCATAACTCTTAATCGATAAAAATCTGCAGCCATTTTTAATTCTGTTATAGATACTCCTTTATCGGTTCCACCAATGGATTTATTTTTTTGCAACATGTCTTTCTCTATACTGTACGCATCTCTATTATTTTGGTGAAATACATTTTTTTGAGTGATTAACGTTAATGAATCTTTCAATTGCTTTACCCTTGGTTTCTCCTTAACGTCAGTTAAATAATCTGTTTGATGTGAAACTGCCAATAACGCAACATTATTCGTAGTAGTAACTTGTATACTTTTCTCATCCAATTTAGGAGACAAACCTGTAAACATTATTTGATTACGCCCTTTAACCAAAGTCACTTTTTTAGAGCGGTGTATCTCTGCTCCATTTAAATAAATTATTGCAGAACTAATTGTTGTCTCTACTTCTTGTATTTTTTCGTTTTGTGAGAAACCGATACTTAGCATACAGCCAAAAACGAATAAGGAGGTTATTTTTTTCATATCATTTGCTTTTATTGAAAGTTAATTATTATAACGTGAGTGAATTTTGGATAAAAATTGAACTCAAAATATTTTGTCACATTGAGTGGTTTTTCGAAGAAAAATTGTATCGAAATGCGCAAAATACTTTGTCTTCGATACATCCTGATTCCGATAGCTATCGGAACAGGACACTCTGACTGACAGCATTTTACTTACCCTAAACTCATCTTGTTTTAGTCGAATAGCAATTTTCATTCCTTATTTTTTTTATAACGAGGAGTTCTAAAAATTGTGCTTTTCAATTAACACACCCCTCCCCCTCTTGATAGAGGGGATTCAAAAGGTTAATTTTTAGAACTCCCCTAATGTAAGATAAATGAAGTAAATACTAAAACCAACAAGATATACAATACCTACCCAGCTTAAAACCCTTAAAAATAAGTTAGGCTTATTTTCTTTGAGCATAGTATCACCATTAATAGCTAAGTAGTTTAAAATAGCTAAAATAGGAGATGTAATAAAAGCCACTTTAGTAGCAAAATCTACCATCGATTTCATGTTTGTTAGAAAAAATAAGAGTACAATCACTGTTCCTATCACCACCGTTAAAATCCATATCCAATACAATGATTGGTTATTCGGTTTTTTATCTCCTAACAACATCTCCGTTGTAGGACTCAATACTCTCGGAAAAGCATCCAGACAGGTTAGAGTGGTACTAAACATCGTTGTAAATGCAGCTATAGCAATTATGAAATAAGCCCACTTTCCCAAACTGGTAGTGTAGATATTAATGAGTTGTTTCGCAAACGCTCCTCCACTTTCCTCCAATTGAATACCCGAGCCATAAATAGCTGAAGCACCCAACCCTAAAAAACACAGTGCTAAAATTAAGGTTCCCCAATAGCCTATTTTAAAGTCGAGTAAGGCTACTTTTAAGGGTATTTTTTGTTGCATTGCTGTGTTTTTTTCTACCGTCCACACCGAATGCCAAACAGAAATATCTAATGGCCCAGGCATCCAACCCATTAAGGCAATTAAAAATAACATGTGTGTTTTATTTGAAAATGAAAAAGAAATCATGTGCTCTACATATTTCTCGTTGTTACCCGTAAAAGAAGCAATTAACGCTACTACTGTTGTTATGGATAAAATCACAATAATTAACTTCATTACTTTATCCAACACAGTATATTTCCCCAGCAATAATATCCCTAAACAGAGTACCAACAATATGGTGGATATTACCCATGGCTGAAAACCTACTCCTGTTATTTCACTCACCAAACCTGCTGTTACCACTGTAACTGCAGCCTGAATAATAAACATCGTCCCCACAGTTATTGCTAAAAACAGGTATAAAGACCATTTCCCTAAAGCTTGATAACCATACAACAAACTTCTTCCTGTACTTGCAGCATACCTCGGTCCCATCTCAAAGAAAGGATATTTTAATAGGTTAGCCAGCAAAACAGCCCATACCAGCCCGTATCCAAACTCTGCTCCGGCTCTAGTAGATTGTACCAAATGAGAAACGCCTATTGCTGCTCCTGCATATAACAAACCTGGGCCTAATAGTTCATACCATTTTGTTTTCATGATTTCATCGTTTCAATTACTCCATACATTGGTGAATACTTATTAAATTGGTTGATATTCACTTTAAAAAGTTGATTGCAATAATCCGTAACTAATAGGCTGTCAGTTAAGATTTCAAATTTTCGAACATGTTCTACCCCGTAGTAATTGGCTTTAAGAGTAATTTTGTTTAACCCTACCTCTAATACACTACATCTTACCTCTCTATCCATATAAAACAAATCAATTATTTTATTTTGTTCAACACCGTCAACAATTATCCCATGATGAGCTTTAGTGCTCCTAAATTCGTTTCTCAATGTAGGGTCAGCAGAATAGGTGTAAGTCCCTGGATCTCTAACTATATCTTCATTATTGACCTGCAATTCAAAAGATAACTTATCGTTGTGCGCATGCCCCCAGCTGTGGTGCATTTTTTTATTGGCAATAGCACTGATGGCTAAATAAAAAGATGTGGACTTAAACACATAAATTCCAAAATCAGGGTAAGCGTAATGTTGTATCAATGTGGTGTCAATATTGACAGGAAATTTTAATGTTGTTTTCTCAGTATTTGGTTGATGGTTATTGGTTGATGGTTGATGGTTGTCAGTTGATGGTTGGTGGTTCATGGTTGGTAGAATGCATTTGGTGTAATTTGCTAGCTGCTCAATAAACTCTTTGTTTAAAGGGTGTTTTATAGCAAATTCATCAAATGTATTTTCAAACAACCCTGCAAATCCAGCTAATAAAGATTCATAGTTCAATAATCCTTCCTTGTCATCCTGATTCCGATAGTTATCGGAATGTCGAAGGATAAACAAACGACCACTATCATTGTCTCCAAATTGCGGAAGATTGCCATTAGGTTTCATCACGTCCTTGATAAAACATCCTGCTCTGTACAATCGATTGGTATATTCTTCAGAAAAAGTAACACCTCTACGTAATAGGATAGCCGTAGCATACAACATCGCTTCAGTACTTAAACAATGATAGGTAGTAGATCCTTCAAAATTTCCTCCATCATTAAAGAATTGTTTTTCCAGCTCTTTTTGTATTTCATTGGCAGCAAAATCTCCCCATTGTTGAACTTCCTTATTTTGAGACAAATAAGCGGCAACAAACAATAAGCCCACTAAATTAAATAAATAATGATTTCCTGCTGCACCTTCCTTATGCTCTATGTGGTTGTATATAAACAACCCGTGCTGATAAACATTGTCCACAAAAAACGTATCAAAAGTTTCATCCAAAATTCCAAATTCGTCTACTTGTTTAAAGATATCGTAGGCTACCAATAGATTACTGACCCTGATACCTACATCCATTGCACACATCCATTGACAACCCATTCCAACGGGGTTATTCGCAATAAAATCCAAGCATTGATTTTTAAACTCTTGTATTATTTCTGCTTTGTTTTCTGCTTCTTGTGCAGCCAATGCTAACTGAGGTAAATGTTGTAAACGACCCAACTCCCAACAATTCTTCACATCTATCCTTTTTTCTTTGTAAGCTACTTGCTGATAAAACGGTTTTGTCACATCAAATTCAAAACCTGATTTTACATCTAATTGCCAATTGATGAATTGATAATTACTTGATACATGAGCTATAATTTTCTCCGAAAAAGCTTGGTGTGCCCAATTTAAAATAGGCTTTTGACTAGCATTTCTATCTTTCCAATCTTTATCAAAGATTTTAAACTGATGGTTTAGGTAATTTTTAACAAAAAACTGATTTACAACAATTTGATTTTTTTTAAATTCAACTACAGGACTTAGCTTTTCCTCTGCAACACCCCTCCACTCTTTTAGATGATAATTGTTTTTTTTAGCTGGCAATAACCGCCTGATAATTCTTTTAACAAGAACTCCAAATGGAAGTTGAAATGCTATTTTTAGTTGACTCAAAAGGTTTACACTTTACAAAAACCAAAAATAACATTTATAAACTGATTTCTGAAAATGATTGTCGATTAGAGTTTTCCGATAGCGTCACCCTTGTAAAGCTTAGATAAGATACTCCTTCTTAACTTCATGTTTTTATATCCGTTCAGGAATTCTGGCTATTATTATTAAACAAGTCCTTAGTCTCTATCCTCCCCTTCAACCTAAGGATAGTTATGGTAGTATTAAACTAATACTCTATTCTTTAGCAGTTTTTTAAACTGCTTTATACTATCTAAAGATCCGAATGGGTTAGAAAGCTTTTCAAAAATATGAGGTATAAATATAACACTCTTAGTTCTGTTTGAATTGTCTTTGTATATTATTTTATAAAAATAAAATAAAAACATCTTTACTTCTTTAACGTTATGAACTTCTATAATGCTTTTTTTATTATAATTACTTAAATAAAGAAGGTCATTACTATAATACACTTTTTTTATAAAAAGTAAAGGAGATAAACTAACAGTAAATATTACTAAAAATATACTAAAAGGTAAATACAACTCTACATGCTTTTTAGGAAGAAATGTAATAGACCCTAATATAAAGAGACTCGTTATTGTAAAAAATAGTACCGGTATAAATTTATAAAACGGAGTAGCCCTACTTGACAAATATGTATAACTCATTTTTTATTAGAGATTAAAAAAAGCCCCCCTCTAGCGCAAGCGTCCGCTTGTGCTTCTTATTGCAACAGTTCAACATTTATTATTCCTTTTTGTTCGGCATAGTCTGCCGCACTACTATATACATAATCTTCAGCATTATTAACTATTCTGGCATTAACAGGATTTTGATGCAAATAATTTAACTTATTATCTATCATATAATTATCCCACAACTCTATTGGTTGGTTGTCTTGTTGCCATAATTGCCAATTACTATTATTACCATTTTTCTTTCCTGCTCTTTCAAACATCCATATCAACCACTCTTTTCTACTTTCTTGTGGATGACTTTTTATTTCTTCTTTTAATTTTCTTGATGTATAGCTTTTTAAATCTCTTAATGTATTTTGCATTTCCTTACTTCTTGTACCTATAATCATATGAACATGGCTTGGCATTACTACCCATGCATATACTATTAATCCTTTTTCTTTTTGGCAAAATTTTATACTATCAATTAATACCTCAGTGTATTCTTTACGAGTAAATAAATCAATCCAATTTACCACCGTAAATGTTACAAAATACGGCTTTGATTGGTCTTTAAATTTATATTTTCTGCTCATTTTATTGCAAAAATATTACTCTTGTTGTTTTTAAACGAGCAGTTATCCTTTATTTAGCACAAGCGGACGCTTGCGCTAGAAGGGGGATTAAGGACAGTGATGGGCAAATTAAAAACCTGCCTATTTTATTTGACGAAAATCTTCTTTAACCCGTTTCCATCCAGATTAATGGTATAAAAATTCGGATCCCCATTTATAACAAACATTATTTTTTCTTCATTATGAAAGAAAGAAATATAATCAATATGAGATGCTTTTGATTTGAAAAGTGACTTGGCTATTTTGTTTTCTTTATCCATCAAAAATAACTCGTAGGGAGCAATGAAAGCTAACATATTGAACTTTTCAGAGTAGATAGGAGAATCGTACATGGCTGCATCTCCTCTTGGATTATTAACGGGTACTATCCTTTTTATTTCTTCGGGATAATCCCTATTAAATAACATCATCCCTCCTTTTTCCGGATCGAAAGTGTAAAACAAAAGATGATTACTGTCCACTTCAAAAAGCTGATGAATACTGTACGCATTCATATTTGACAACTTTGTAACTTCATTGCTGGCCAGATTAATGGAATAAATATCAAAATCATGCGCGGCATTTACTCCGATGGGAGAAGATTTAGTGTATTCATTGGCTTTGGTGAACAGGATTTCATTGCCATACCTGGAAAAAATCGCTTCGGAAACAATTCCTTGATTTTTTATTAAATATTGTTTGTTTGTCCCATCTATCTTAACCACACACAAACTACTATTCTGCATGTCAGATTTGTCGTATTCAATAAAAACAACTTTTTGTAAATCTAAAGAATACCTTGGATTAGCATAAAATTTATTTTTGTTTGATTTTATTATTGTTTTAATCAAGCCATCATTAATACTCTTTTCTTGCAGAGAAGTATTGTTGTTTTCTACAAGGGAAAATAGAATACTCTTATCATCCAATGATATATCAAAACCCCTTATAGCAATTTTCTTTTCAGACGATATATTACATCCATTTATAATCATCATCAAAAAAAGAACGCGTATAAAAAAATAATCTTTCATAAATAAATTTAATGAAGAATAGGGTTCAACATAATAGGTGGACGCATTTTTTCAATGCTAATCATGAAAAATGTTTGATACACCATTACTGCAATATTGTAGGTTCTTGGTGAAATAGGTAGACCCGTTACCTGATCTATTCCGCCAGAACGGTAACCCTCCATAATATTATATGCGCTGATAGTTAACGCTATATCCGCAGAGAGGACTGATTTATTAAAAAGAGCACCAGGAACCCCTCCTGTACCATTTTGCCAATAGACGTAATCATGATCCCTAGCTGCTTTATCTATTTCATCTTTAGGCCGCAAAAATTGTCCTGGATTGTTTGGGTCTTTTAGCATGTAAGGGTTTTTATCCTCTCCTGGTCCTACAAAATTTGTTCCTCCAATAGCTTTTCCATTGTAGAGAGCATATCCTTCTCCCCAAATAACATCCCATTCGTTTCGATTTTCTACTAAATATCTTTCTGAAAGTTTAGGAAGAGGTATATTTAGCCCTTTGGGACTATATCTAGCAGCATCTACATCTGTCCAATTAACAGCAGGAACTCCTGATAAGGAAGCTGTATAAACACTAAGCAAATTTGCTGTCCCACCTACTCCTGTACCAAAAGAAACAGAGCTAATTCCGCTACTATTCATACCAATACCAAAACCGTAGTTAATAGCTTGCCCATTTTTATTGGTAGTACTCCAGTTTTTTGGGTTCCACTTCCAATCATTATCAGCTACTCCTTTGAGGTAAGTAAACCCCGCCAAAACACCTAGGGCTGCCCAAGCAAACTCACCACTAGGGTCAGTAAACTTTAATGGGTTATTCCAAACATAAGAGTAACGATTATAACTCTGGGTATTAAAAGGGCTTTGTACATAATTATCTGGTGAGAGCATTCTGCCAATTTGTGGATCGTAAACCCGCCCATTCATATTAATGAGTTTAAATTCAGGTAAATGCTCATGCCCCGTATAACCTCTGGTTAACCAACCAAATGTTGCGGGCAAACCACTAGTTGCCGAAGGTTGCCATGTGACAGGGTCTCTGTAATTTCCCCAAGCATCAAAACTTTGTTCTGCTACAATATTTCCTACATCATCGGTTAAGGTTAATATTGAGCCTAAATGATCGGTGTAAGTATAATACATTTCTCCTACCCCATTAATAATCGTGTATATTGCTACTAATCCACCTCCACCATTAATATAATGGAGTTCGGTAATATCACCTGAGGCAGCATCAACTATTTTTTCATAATCTCCAAAGAAATACTTGGTAGTTTGTAGGTTACCATCGTTGTACAATTTAGTTCTTTTGCGTTGTTCATTAGGCCCATAAACCAATTGCAGCTCATTGGTTCCTTCAATTATGGAAGCAGGGCTATTAAATGGGGTATAAACAATGTCTTGCTGAGGTGCTGAGCTACCACCAGCATAAAGCGGTTGCACTTTGGTTACCGCATTGATTTTATTATTATCGTAGGTATAATCTCCAGCATCCGATTTGAAAGAAATGTTTCCATTTCCACTATAATTTATCGCTACTAAGCTATTACCATTTAATTTGGTTTGTGTTAAGCGGTTTAAATTATCATAATTATACTCATTGTATACTCCTTTTACATTATCGGATCTACTTATTAGATTACCACTGCTAGGATCAATATTTAATCCTAAGTCTTGGGTATAATCTTGTAAATATCCTGTAGCAGCGATACCTGTAGGTAGGCCATAAGGATCATACCCTTTCCCAGTAGCTAGTCCGTTCCCTGTATTCCAACCAGTACACTGATCATAGGCATTAGCTGCCAATCCTTCCCATATTACATTAGTGCCGTTCATTCTTTTTGTTAAGTAACCAAAGTTATAAGTATTGCTTACCTTAAACCCTGAAGGGTAGGTAGTAGCTAAAATATTACTATAATCATCATATTCAAAGGTAGTGATATAATCGTTTCCATCTACTGTTTCTTTTCGTTCTATTAATCGGCTCAAATAATCATAAGTATATTCTTCACTAATATTGGTGTTGTTATCTACTACTGTTTTTAATTGGTTCAATCCATTATTGGATGTTTCATAAGTATAATTGGTAGTAAGCGGATCATCATTTATTTCTTTTTCAATTAATCTTCCTGCAACATCGTATACCATTTCGTATTTATTTCCTTTACCATCTATTTGCTCAATAAGCTCTCCCAACAAATTATAGGTATAAGTTGAAATACCTGCATTCTTGTCTGTCAATTTGGTTTGATTACCTCTTAAATCATACTCCATGCTATTTACCACTACCCCACCTAAAAGCACTTCTTTTTGAAGTCCTGATGAATAATATTTATATTGTAATGTTCCTCCGTTATCAGTAGCTGAAATAACTCTACCTGTACCATCTGTAACTTTAGAGCTACTGGTCATATCAGGGTTAGTAACAGTGGTAGTTACTTGATCTTGCGCATAGTTGTAAGTGATAGTAGTAGGGTTACTGATGTTTGTTTTTTGAGAGGAAATAAGTTGATTGTATGCATCATAAGTATTGGTAGTTACTACTATAAAGTTAGATTGCCCATCATAAAAAGGAGCAGTGCTGGTTTTTATATTCCCTCTTTCATCATAAGCCGTTACTTGGTATATTTTTTCATTAAACCCATCTTTTTCTGTTTTACGGGCTCTTCCAAAAGCATCGTACCATGTTTTTACTGTTGGATTATCAGGAGTAGTAACAGTATTCAAGTAAATGGCATCTTCTACCGTGGTTGGTGTAGAACTTCCTCCACTACCTATATCCCAAGTTAAAGTAGATGTACTGGTGATGTTATCTGGAGTAGTTGTAGAAGTCAATACTCCAAAGCCATCATAAGTATGAGTAGTGATTAAACCATCAATTCCTGTTTGCGTAAGTGGAACTCCCCATCTAGGATCGTAAGTAGCATAACTGGTTTGTCCTAATGTATTGGTAGCCTCCACAACAAATCGTCCTTTACTATCATAGACATTACTATTAACCCTAGGAGTTATGCCATTACCCAAAATAGTAGTACTAGTAACGTTCCCTAAAGTATTATAAGTATAATTAGTCGTTAAACTCTCTGAAGTAGATAAAAAATCTGCTACTTTTTGAATTAAACTACCTTGAGTGTTGTAATTGTAAGAATTACTTCTATTGTAACTTGGTTCTCCCATTCGTGTAACTGTAAGATCTGTCTGAACTAAACGTGAAGGAATACATGCACCATATTGTCCATATTGGTGTGTAGTATTACTGGTTTCAATACCTCCTTTGTCTACACTTATGGAAGTAGGGTTACCGTAATTATCGTATTGAAATGTAGTAATGGTAGTAAAGTTGATACGTTTATCAATGCTAGTAGTAGCATCTAATTGGAGAAAAAATCTTTTGTTCCCTAAATCATTATAAGAATAAGAATGGTTAATTTCCGTTAAGGGTGTACTGGTAGACATTAACGTTGTGGTTGTTTTTAAGGGTGTTACTTTTAGAAAAGTGTTATTTAATTGATAGGTAGAGGTAGTTCTTATATCACTTAAACTATTTTCTGCAATGGTTTTCTTAAACCCTAAATACCCTCTTCCCTGCCGATGAAATTGGGCTTCTTCGTAAAAGTAAGAAGTAACATTATCACCTCCAATACCATCAGGGGTGGTTACACTACTCACCACACTAAAAGGTTGTTGTATATCCACTAATGGGTAAACAGCACTAGTTCCTTTAGTGTAAATAGTATTATTGGTTAAATAATCGTATTCAAATTCGGTAACATTGTTAAACCCATCAGCCACTCCATGCAATAATCTTTCTTTGGTATCTTTATTAAAATAGATGACATTATAACTTGCTGTAGCAGGATCATCACCATGGTCGTAAACCAATAAGTCTACTTTTCCATCACCATTGTAATCTCCAAAAACAAGCCCATGCTCTTGATAATCCATAGCAATAGTTGTTGGGTAGGTTTGTTTAGTAAAATCTAATCCATTACTGTAATAGACATGTAATTTATTGCTAATAGTTTCATTAGCATGGTTAAATCCAATTTCTATGATGTCACTTTTTCCATCTCCATTCACATCAACTACATAGTGATTGTATCGATATACATTAGGCGTGGTGTTACTACGATTATACATATCATAAGGAGAGTTAAACAGGCTATTATAACCTTTTTGTATAAAAGAAGTTCGACTGGTATATCTAGCAATCCAATGAAAATAATTATGATTAACACCTGATGTATAAAGAACATCTGTTTTTCCATCTCCATTAAAATCTCCATACAATATATCATTATCTAGAGTATTATGGAGATTTGTTTCAACATCTAATGGAGAATCACCAGTAGCACTGAAAGTAAGAGTTGACGTTACTGTATTGTATTCCAATGACTTGGTTACAGTATTACCAGCAGAAATAAGATGTGTTACGTTTTCTAGTACATATTTTCCGTCTCCATCCACATCAGCAATAATACTTTTAGAAAAATCATATTCGGGTCCTGCATTATTGTAAATTGATGTTACTTGCCCATTAGCCACTCCCGCTTTCCATGTATTGTAGGCTTCTACAAAGCCATATTCATCGATATGCCAATCACACTCAAAGTGCATAGGAGATTCATTAGGGTCATAGCATTGGTTTGTCCAAAAATCAAAAGGAGAAGGTGGTCCGGGATTATACCCAACAACGATATTTCCAGTAATGAATCCGTACGTATGTTCTTCATTTTGAGCATGATTGATATCACCATTAAATATAATTTGATATTTCATATCCGCAGAATTGGCTCTGTAACTTAAAAAAATTTCTGTTTTCCCGTCTCCATCGGCATCATAGGTTCTGCTAACCACTCCATAACCAGCAGTAGGAATACTAAAAGAAGGCCGAGCCGAAAACCCGTTACCCGTAGAGATATAAGGATGAATGTAATGGTATATTTTACTTGGACCAGGGATGATGAGTAAAACATCTGATAATCCGTCACCGTTAAAATCTACGTTTTGTAAAGCATTTTTACCTAGTCCGCTATGCGGTGAGGGAAGCACCTTTTCCATAAAGTCATTTTTATCTTCATCATTAAAATTAGCTGGGAGGTCTATACTTGATGCTGAAGAATAGGTATCGTTTCCATTATTTAAGAAAAGATCCATGCTTTTCCACGTTCTTTCAATGTGTTCTTCTGTACGTGAAGGAATATTCCATACATAGGAAGGAATTTCTTCAATGATAATTTCTTCATCGTAAGAGAACCCTAATAAATCCATTTTACCGTCACCATTGTAATCACCAGAAATATAACGATAACCTCTGGTCGCTGCAGATGGTGGAGTAAAATTAGTATTCATAAGTGCTGTTTCTGTGATTCCCGTATTTTCTGTTTCTCCATATTTAAAGATGGTACTGTTTAGAGCAGATTCATCGCTACCATATTCTACAACTTCAGTTAAATAAGTGTATGAATTAACCCCATACTTAAACTTATACTTTCTAACCAATTGTTCCTCAGTATAAATTTTAATACCGCTTAGTACTACATTTTTTTTGATCGGCTTGTCTATTAAAAAGGAAATGTTTTTATCTTCTCTTTGATCATAATCGAATTGTACCTTTGCAAAATGAGCCAACCCGGTAGCACCATTCCCTCCATATTCAATCTTGTCTATTAACATTTCTTCATCTTCAAATCGATACGTATAGGTGTAGTAATTACCATAATTATCAGTTACTTTATTCAAATACCAATTCATTACCGTTCCATTGTTTGGAGAAGAAAGGTGCTTAGCATCCGCAGCATTTCCATATTCAAAAACAAGTCCATTTTTTGACTCTACCATGAACCAGGTAGGCCCCCCTCCGGTAGTACCAAAAGAAGTAATTTTATTAAAAGATTCGTTTTCTGTATAATAAATAGTTCCGTCTTCTCCATTAATTCCTGATGTAGCAACCAATCGTTCTCCATTTAAAGAAAAGGCATCGCTTTTAGATAAGTAAATGGGAGAAATATGATCATCATTATAAACATTTTTAGAGACTCTCGTGATGACAGAAATACCACTTAAGTTCCACCCCATACCCAAAATACCATTTCCTGATTGACTACTATAGTTTACAGCTAATGCAGGCGTCATATTATTTCTTCCAGGAGCTAATTTAATAGGGATAGAATAAGTAGCCGCACCTGTTGGTGTAATAGCATGCCCCCCCTCAATTGAGCCTACCGATAAATTGGTATTAATTGCTCTTTCATCAAAGGTAGTTGGGTTGTATAAGGAGGTACTATTTGGGGTCTCCCCTATATGTCTTTCATCAATGTATGCTCGAAAGATGTTAGATGCATTATTAACGTAACTGAAGTTTCCTTCTAAAGTTATTTTTTCCCTAGCCACATGCGTCTGATTTCCCGTTTCAGGCTGATCAAGTGTAATTATGTTTTGAGCATAAACACTTGTTATTGCATTTAAGATGAGTACTAAGCCACTTAAAATAAATTTTATTTTCTTATTCATAATGCGATGCGATTTAAAATTAACCCCTAGTTTCTTTACATAAACAGGAGTTAACATTTCTGCTTTTTTATTATTGATTAATAAATCTTTTTATTGTTTGATTATTTTCCACTCTTTAAATTGTCCGTTCAGAGTAGTTCGCAGAAAATAAACTCCTTTAGATGTTGCTGTTAACGACAGTTCTTTATTGGGTTTAGTTACCTTTTCACTCACTATAACTTTCCCGCTCATATCAGTTACTGTAATTTGATAGGGCTCAAAATTTCCTACAGCTTGTAGTTTAATTTTTTCCTGAAACGGATTAGGATAAATAGTTATTTCTAATTCTGGAGCAAGCGATTCGGTATAATTATCTTGTTTTTTATGAGGTGCATGTGCCGCTCCACCACCACCGCCACCTACAACAATAACTTTACGGATGGTACGATTACCTGCATCATCATAATAGTATTCAATGTCTTGAGCAGAGATGAACCCAACAATAAAAAAGAAAACGATAAAAGTTAGATTTTTCATAATAGTAAATTTGATGGTCAAGAAATTATTTAGATACTGCTTTTTCTAAGTCTTTAATTTTTTTGTCTTGTTCAATAACATAGAGTGTCAACTCCTCAATCTTCCTCAACAGTATAGCATCCATTTCCCCTAGGTTAATGCCGTTTTCTTCCACTTCTTTTGCAGAAGGCACATTGGGTAAGTGGTTATTTTTTTCGATGAAAGAACTCACCTCCTCTAAAGAATTTAGTTGATAATCTTTGGCAAATACGTAATCTGCCCATGTTGTAGATAAGCTTATTTCGATTTCTTCTGCCCTTACTTTACCAGCTACAGAAAGTTTAAACCCTGATGTTTTGTCGGTACCTATTCCTACCTCTCCATTTGCTTTCCAGATTAAAGCATTATTAGTTGTCCCTCCTTGGTTAGTGGCTAAAGCCCCTCCCGAATAACCAAATAATACTGGCCCGTCAATTGTTTCGCCACTGTGTGTTGAAAAATAACCTAACCCATGGTTATTATCTCCAGCACCTTTAAAATAAATTGGAAAATTATTAGTTCTAACATCTCCATGAACATCTAATTTAGCTGAAGGAATAGTTGTACCTATTCCAACATTTCCTTTATCCATAATTACTGAACCTGAAGATTTTCCGGGTCGGATATAAGTGTTTTCGTTTGTTCCGTGATAAAAGTGAGATGTAAATTCGGTTCCACCAATATTTAGTGTAGCACTATTAATAGTGGTACCTATACTAACTCTACCCCCATCATAAGACAAGAATACATCATTTCCTCCCCAACCTACATATAAATCTATATATTGTGATGTTCCATAATCATAAGCAAAGATTCCCTTAACAGGAAATCCAGCACCTTGATTAGAAACCACTACAGCGCTTTTGTCTGAGGTATGACTAACGGCTATTCCTTTATAAAAAAGAGCACTACTCCATGATGCGATTTGGGAATCATACATTCCCACAGACAATTTATGACTTGCATTACTAGGATTAGTAAAACCTAACCCAACGTTTCCAGAGGAAGGGTAATTATTTTGTCCATACATAGAAGAACTGATTAATGCTAACACACCTACTAATATTTTTTTCATTTTATCGTATTTTAATTTGTTGAATAGATTTAACTTTTCTTTAAAGAAGAAAAGAGATTATATTAAAATTTCAAAACGAAAGTAGGGGGATAAAAAACCATAATCAAGAAATAAATCACCTGTTTTCTTAACGGTCACTTTTTTCAGATGAACGGTCACTTTTTGACCAGTTTTGTGTTTTACATAAAAAAAGAGCATGAAATTCATGCTCTCTTTTCTACGGTTAATCTCTTTTATCTACTCCTGATAAATCACTTTTTCATTAAACACCTGATTTCCAATGGTTAATTTAACAAAATAAATCCCTTTGGTTTGACTTGTTAAGTCAATTGCAACTTTATTCGTATTTACGTTGCTTTTTGTAAATACTTGTTTGCCTAGCACATCATAAACCTCAATTAATGAGATATCATTATTGTTTATCACAACATTAAATTGCCCGTTGTTTGGATTAGGTGCAACAACACTATTAATGGGCTCATTAAATGCATTATTAATCCCCACTAAATTAGAATCACACAATGTTGCCTCCGTAAAAGTTGACGTATTAACTGTGGATACAATTGCAGAAAAATTACCCGAAACGGCCGTACTAGCATTTGAATTAGTACCAATAATTACCGGTGAAGTAACAGAAAAATTAACATTATTGTCATTACAAAAAGTTTCTCCACAAGTATTTGTTTTAACAATGTATATGTTTTCATCACCTAAACCAAAATTTTTTGTCCCTCCTACGAGTAAAATACCTCTGTCTTGTGCCACAACCATTGGATCGGCATACCTATCTACCTCATCATCATTCAAACCACCATATACTTTCGACCAATTAACATTCCCCAAATTATCAACACTTAATAAGGTTTTATCATATCCTCCCGCTCCAAAACTATTGGTATAGCCTGCTATCATAATTTCTCCATTTGCACTCTCTATAACTTGCTCCCCTCTATCTATATTTGAACCTCCATATGTTTTTGACCATAAAACAACTCCATTGGTATCTATTTTAGAGACTAAAATATCATCATTACCTGCTCCGTAACTTGTTGTAAATCCAATAGCTAAAATATTACCTTCACCAAGCAAACTTGCAGAGTAATAAATCTCAGTGCCACTACCTCCGTAATTTTTTGACCAAATTAAATTCCCTAAATCATCTGTTTTAATCATAAATGCATCCGATACACCTAATCCATAAGTAGATGTATTTCCTGTCGCTATTAAATATCCATTTGGTAATTCCAACACATTAGTAGCCTGTTCTTGATTAGCCCCTCCATATCCTTTCGACCATAACATTGCCCCTGAAGAATCTAGTCTAACCAACAGACACCCTCCAACTCCAGTTCCTGAACCAAAAGAATTAGCATTACCTGTTAACATACAATAACAATTTGCTCATTCTTTACCACCCATATCTAATGTATTTGCTTCTTTTTTTTCCCATTGAATATTTCCTGATGCACCTAGTTTAATAACGTAGCCATTAGTTCCACTCACTGTATGATCAGCAATTCAATACCCTCCATCCATAGATTGAATGATAGATAAGCTGCTTCCATCATCTTTAGCTCTTGTTCCGTATGTTTTTGTCCATTGTTAATTTCCAGTTACATCTATCTTCATCACAAATATATCTTG
>JAGFIT010000028.1 GCA_024103385.1 Vicingus serpentipes | reverse complement strand
ATGGATATTTGCTCCTCCCCGCAGCTTATCGCAGCTTGTCACGTCCTTCTTCGCCTCCGAGAGCCAAGGCATCCGCCATGCGCTCTTAATTACTTTCTCGAATATAATCTTACTAATTTCTCTTTCTATTTTAGCCAGTATGTCAAAGAACCTTTGAGCGGGTTCAACCCAAACCCCTTGATAGGGGGTAATGTTACCCCGGGGGGCAGGTGGGTAAACCCAATTGTGGAGAATAAGGGAGTCGAACCCTTGACCCCCTGCGTGCAAGGCAGGTGCTCTGGCCAACTGAGCTAATTCCCCAAGTAGTCCCGCGCGGAGTTGAACCGCGGACCTCTACATTATCAGTGTAGCGCTCTAACCAACTGAGCTATGGGACTGTTATTCAATCTTAGCTCTAGGCAAAAGCCCTAACTGAGCTTGTTTTGGGTAAAATATGAAGAAGAAAAATTAGGAAAGCATCATCACGATAAATCGTGATTAGAAACAAACTTACTCTAAAAAGGAGGTGTTCCAGCCGCACCTTCCGGTACGGCTACCTTGTTACGACTTAGCCCTAGTTACTAGTTTTACCCTAGGCAGCTCCTTGCGGTCACCGACTTCAGGCACCCCCAGCTTCCATGGCTTGACGGGCGGTGTGTACAAGGCCCGGGAACGTATTCACCGCGTCATTGCTGATACGCGATTACTAGCGATTCCAGCTTCACGAAGTCGAGTTGCAGACTTCGATCCGAACTGAGACGGACTTTAGAGATTAGCATCTTGTCACCAAGTAGCTGCCCTTTGTATCCGCCATTGTAGCACGTGTGTAGCCCTGGACGTAAGGGCCGTGATGATTTGACGTCATCCCCACCTTCCTCACGGTTTGCACCGGCAGTTTCCTTAGAGTCCCCGACATTACTCGCTGGCAACTAAGGATAGGGGTTGCGCTCGTTATGGGACTTAACCCGACACCTCACAGCACGAGCTGACGACAACCATGCAGCACCTTGTAGACTGCCCGAAGGAGGACTGGTTTCCCAATCTGTCAATCTACATTTAAGCCCAGGTAAGGTTCCTCGCGTATCATCGAATTAAACCACATGCTCCACCGCTTGTGCGGGCCCCCGTCAATTCCTTTGAGTTTCAATCTTGCGACCGTACTTCCCAGGTGGATTACTTATCGCTTTCGCTTAGGCACTAACAGCATATTGCTAGCACCGAGTAATCATCGTTTACAGCGTGGACTACCAGGGTATCTAATCCTGTTCGCTCCCCACGCTTTCGTCCCTGAGCGTCAGTAATAGTTTAGTGAGCTGCCTTCGCAATCGGTGTTCTGTGTCATATCTATGCATTTCACCGCTACATGACACATTCCGCCCACTTCATCTATACTCAAGAAAAACAGTTTCAATGGCAGTTCTACAGTTGAGCTGTAGGATTTCACCACTGACTTATTTTCCCGCCTGCGGACCCTTTAAACCCAATAAATCCGGATAACGCTTGGACCCTCCGTATTACCGCGGCTGCTGGCACGGAGTTAGCCGGTCCTTATTCTTATAGTACCGTCAA
Source organism: Vicingus serpentipes (assembly GCA_024103385.1). Lineage (GTDB taxonomy): Bacteria > Bacteroidota > Bacteroidia > Flavobacteriales_E > Vicingaceae. Next base: position 37,206 of record JAGFIT010000028.1, on the reverse strand, counting down.
CCCTTTACACGTAAAGGGGTTTCTTCCTATATAAAAGCAGTTTACAACCCGTAGGGCATTCATCCTGCACGCGGCATGGCTGGTTCAGACTTTCGTCCATTGACCAATATTCCTCACTGCTGCCTCCCCTAGGAGTCTGGTCCGTGTCTCAGTACCAGTGTGGGGGATAACCCTCTCAGGCCCCCTACCTATCGAAGTCTTGGTGAGCCGTTACCTCACCAACAAACTAATAGGACGCATGCCCATCCCTAACCGCCAAAGCTTTAAGATCAAAGTGATGCCACTCTGAAATATTATGGAGTATTAATCTTCATTTCTAAAGGCTATTCTCCAGTTAGGGGTAAGTTGCATACGTGTTACGCACCCGTGCGCCACTCGTCAGCATCCTGCAAGCAGGATCTGTTACCGTTCGACTTGCATGTGTTAGGCCTGCCGCTAGCGTTCATCCTGAGCCAGGATCAAACTCTCCGTTGTAATTAATCTTAAATGTTTTGAAAGATTGTCTCACTTTCGGAAAGAAATTGAATTCTTTTCTCAAGGATACTTTACCTAATTTTTATCTATCTTCAATATTTTCAAAGAACACTATAAATTATATAGAGAACTATAAATTTTTCAACACTTCTCAAACTCTTTTTAAAGGACATTTCCTTGTTTGAGGGACGCAAAAGTACAACTAATTTTTAAACCTCCAAATAAATTTAAAAATAATTTTAAACTTATTTTTATTTCAAAATATCTTGTTTTGGGTAAGATGTTTTTAAAGCTTAATTAAAACCGTTGTTTTTAAAGCGGCTGCAAATGTAGCTCTATTTTTAACACCTACAAATTATACCTGAAATATTTTTTTAACAGCTACTTATTTGTGCTGAATATCAGTGAAATAAAATTTTTCTAAGGAGTGTTTTTTGAGACAGGAATTACTTTCCCGTTAAAATATTGTGCCCCATTTTGAGCAAAGTCAACAATATAGGTTGCCATTTCTTCTGCTGAAACCTGAGCTTGATAATCAGGAAAAGCTTTACTTAGCATTTCTGTTTGCACAGAGCCTAACGCTAAGCAATTAAACTTTATTTCGGTATCCTTATACTCTTCAGCCAAACATTCTGTTAGATTAGCTAATGCTGCTTTGGATGAACTATAAATTGACAAGCCTAGAAACTTAGCACTTCCTTGATACCCTCCCATACTTCCTATATTTAAAAAATGAGTTTTCTTTAACTTATCAGTATTATTTAATAAAAGGGATTGAATAATTTGAATTGGTGCAAAAAGGTTAACCTGGTATGTTTTTATTACTTCATCAGGTAAAACCTCCAAAAACTCTTTATTAATTAGCAGGCCCGCATTGTTAATTACTATATCAAAATGAAATTGACACTTTGAAAGAATCAATTCGAATTCACTTTTAAAAGAAGATGACAAATAATTAATACTATAAACATGAATATCATTCTTATATTCTTCAGCACAGAAGATTTTCAACTGTTGCAATTTTTTTAGGTTTCTAGAAACAGCTACTATATTAGTATCGCTATTGCGAGCAAATTGTTTTACTACTTCAGCTCCTATGCCTTGACTTGCTCCTGTAACTAATATATTCATTGCAGACTACCTCCTTTACTATAGTTTTGTTTGTAGTAAGGATTTTCTAAACTTGAAATTATGACCCCTTTACTCGTACTTGAATGGATAAATCGTTGGTTGGTTAAATAAATACCTACATGCGAATTTTTTTTATTTGCAATGTTAAAAAAAACTAGATGTCCTTCTTGTAAGCTATCTTTTTCTACTTCATTTATTTTATTGACTAGTGCTTGTGTCGTGCGTTCTATTTGTATTCCGTATATACTATCATATAATATGCTACAAAAGCCGGAACAATCCACCCCTTTTTTTGAAAGACCGCCATATTTATAATTAACTCCATACCATTCATCAACAAAAGCATACAGTTTCATATTCTGAATAGCTGAATTATTCACTTGCAAAATTTCAGCATATTTGTTCTGAAGATAGTCTTCCTTACTGACTTCTGCTATTTTTTTACTTTCTATACAGGAATAAATAAATAAGGCTAGAAATAAAATTATTATATAGTAATTATTCTTTTTCATCAATCATCAAAGTTAGTTGAGGAAAATAAAAAAAAGGCCTGCATTGCTAGACCTTTTCAACATCACATTATTAATATATCTATGTTACATCATAATCTACCACTACTTTTTCTGAAGCAGGGTGTGCTTGACATGTTAATATGTATCCTTCTTCCACTTCTTCATCAGATAAAGAATAATTCATCTCCATTATTGCTTTTCCTTCAATCACTTTTGCTTTACATGTACAGCAAACAGCTCCTTTACATGAAAATGGAGCATCAGCACCATGTTCTATAGCTGCGTCTAAAATAAAATCTCCATCTCCACTCAATTCAAAATCGAATTCTTCACCATCCATAATTACTCTTACTTGACTTTCTCCAGAAAACCTAGATGAAACAACAGGCACTTCGGCTGTTTTAGAAGAAGCGGTGAAAAGCTCAAAGTGTATTTTACTTTCATTTACCCCTAATTCTTTTAATGAACTCGTTATCCCCACTATCATCTCCTCAGGTCCACACATATAAAATCCATCTGCTTTTAATAAGTCCAAATCCGATTTCATTAACTCGTTACATTTTTCTTTATTAATTCTACCTTCAAAAAATTGATTTCCAGTTTCTTCTCTAGTATAGATGTAATTCAAATGAAAATTATTAGGATAATCGTTCTTTAAAGCATCCAACTCACTTTTAAAAATAATATCTCCAGAAGTCTTATTTACGTAAAATAAGGTAAAAGTTCCGTTAGCCTTTAAAACGGATTTTATCATAGATATAATGGGAGTAATTCCACTCCCAGCAGCAAACCCTACTGAATGAGCTGAAGTACTATTTAATAAAAAGTTTCCTTTAGGAGGCATTACGTCTAACTCATCACCAACACTTAAATTGTCATTCAGAAAAGAAGACATTTTTCCTCCTTCAATTTTTTTAACCCCAATCCTATAGTCTTCTTCATCAGGAGAACTAGACAGGGAGTAAGCTCTTCTTACGTCTTCTCCATCTATATTTTTTTTAACGGTAACGTATTGACCCGATTGATAGTTAAACTCATCTTTTAAATCCGCTGAAACATCAAACACAATAGATATAGCATTATTTGTTTCTTTCTTAACTTCCTTAACTTTCAACTTTTTAAACATAATTCCTCTTTTTTCCAATTCTTTTTACAAAGGTAAAACTTATAAATTAAATCCTTTTTACAGGAAAATTTATTTCACAACAAATCTTATAAAATTTTTAAAAAAAATAACATCCAACTAAAAACCCACTGAAATACAAACGAAATTGATTAAACTTGTAAGAACATTAACATTCATTTCATGGAAGACATAAAAAAGCTAGAAGAATTCCAAGCAAAAATTGATGCTGAAATTAAAATAGAACCTAAAGATTGGATGCCTGAAGATTATAGAAAGCACTTGCAACGTCAAATTTCTCAACATGCACACTCTGAAGTAATAGGAATGCAACCCGAAGGAAATTGGATTAGTAGAGCCCCTAGTTTGAGAGCAAAAGTCGTTTTATTAGCTAAAATTCAAGACGAAGCTGGTCACGGTCAGTATTTGTATTCTGCTGCCGAAACACTTGGGAAAAGTAGAGACGAATACATTGAAGAACTACAAACCGAAAAAGCCAAATATTCCAGTATTTTTAATTACCCTACATTAACTTGGGCTGATATGGGTGCTGTTGGTTGGTTAGTTGATGGTGCCGCAATTGTTAATCAGGTTTCGTTACAACGGACCTCTTATGGACCTTATTCTAGGGCAATGGTGAGAATATGTAAGGAAGAAAGTTTCCATCAGAGGCAAGGTTATGAAATTATGGCGCATATGGCTAATGGAACTCCTGAACAAAAAGCAATGGCTCAAGATGCTCTAAATAGATTTTGGTGGCCGTCAATCATGATGTTTGGTCCTCATGATTCTGATTCTCCCAATACAGGAAATGCAGTAAAATGGAAAATAAAAAGAGAAACCAACGATGAGCTTCGACAAAAATTTATCGATAAAACTGTTCAGCAAGCTGAAGTAATAGGTCTTACTATTCCTGACCCAGATTTAAAATGGAATGAAGAAAAAGGTCATTATGATTTTGGAGAGATGGATTGGGAGGAATTTTGGAGAGTTGTAAAAGGAAACGGTCCATGCAATAAACAACGATTAAACCATCATAAAAAAGCACACCAAGATGGTGCTTGGGTTAGAGAGGCAGCATTAGCTTATGCTGCTAAACAAAAAGAAAAACAATTAGTGGCCTAAATTTTAACAAAATTAAAACTTACAATATGAGTAATACAGATAATCAGGGAGACGTATGGGAGGTATTTATACAAAGCAAGCCAGGACTTCCTCATAAACATGCTGGAAGCATACATGCAACAGATAAAGAAATGGCTTTGCAAAATGCAAGAGATACCTACACTAGAAGACAAGAAGGAACTTGTTTATGGGTTGTTCCTTTAAATGCTATCGTTTCGTCTATGCCAGAAGATAATGATTCCTTTTTTGATCCTTCTGACGATAAAATATACAGACACCCTACGCACTATGTGATGCCTGATGGAGCTAAGCACATTTAATAAGCATTTGTTAAGATATTGAATTATGGAAAAAAAAGATGCATTAATAAATTATTGTTTAAGGTTGGGTGATTCCAGTTTAATTCTTGGACAAAGGATGGCTGAGTGGTGTAGTAATGGCCCTATTTTGGAGGAAGATATTGCTATGACCAATCTTGCTCTAGATTTAATTGGACAAGCCAGAACCATGCTAACTTATGCTGGAGAGATTGAAGGTAAAGGCAGAACAGAAGATGACCTAGCTTATAAAAGAGAAGAAAGGGAGTATTATAATACACTGTTATCCGAACGACCAAACGGTCATTTTGGAGATACTGTTGTAAGAAATTTTTTACACTCAGCTTTCTTTTATCACTTATACCAGGCATTAAAAAACAGTTCAGACGAAATGATTGCTGCTCATGCTGCAAAGTCTATCAAAGAGGTAACTTATCATTTAAGACATAGTGCTGAATGGTTGGTTCGTTTAGGTGATGGCACCTCAGAAAGTCATAATAAAGTTCAAGAATCGTTAAACAATTTATGGGAATTTACTGGAGATTTATTTGAAATGAATGAAGTAGATGAACTTTTAATAAAAGAAGGAATAGCTGTTGATTTAAACTCTATTAAAAAAGATTGGGATAAAACGGTTAATGATGTTTTAGAAAGAGCAACTCTTTCTCGTCCTGAAGACGAGTATATGCAAACTGGAAGATTGGATGCCATGCATTCTGAATATTTAGGCCATTTGATTGCTGAAATGCAATTTTTACAAAGAGCTTACCCAACTGCTAAATGGTAGTTAATCAGATATTAAGAGCTCAAGAATTAAGATTTCAAGACTCTTTGTTGATAATGTGAAATGAACAGTAATTCACACTATACAAAAGAACAAATTTGGGGGTTTCTTTCTGGGATTCCTGATCCTGAAATTCCTGTAATTACGATTGAAGAATTAGGTGTTTTAAGAAATGTAGAAATTACTTTAGATAAAGTGATTATTACAATCACACCTACCTATACAGGTTGCCCTGCCATGAAACTTTTTGAAGATGAAATTATCAGCACCTTAAAATCAAAGGGGATAGAAAATGTAGAAATAAAAATGGTTTATTCTCCTGCATGGACTACCGATTGGATGAGTGAAACGGCAATGGAAAAGCTTAGAAAATATGGGATTGCTCCACCTGTGAAAGGAACAGAAGATAAAGGAGTATTATTTTCTTCTGATCAAAAAATCGTAAAATGCCCTCAATGTAACTCAGAAAACACCCAACTTAAAAGTCAGTTTGGCTCAACAGCCTGCAAAGCACTGTACCAATGTAATGATTGCTTAGAGCCTTTTGATTACTTTAAGTGTATTTAAAAATTGTTGATTTTAATTATTTTTTGATTCCAATACATATTCTCTCCTTTTGACTTTATTACAAGGAAATAAACTCCAGATGAAACCTGTGATATATCAATCTTAGTTTGAGGTTGGTAAATAGCTTGAGAATACACTACCCTCCCTGATACATCTGTAATCATCATATCAACAAAACCCAATTCGCCTATCTCCATGATTTTTAAATAAAATTGTGACTTTACTGGATTAGGAAACACAAATAATTTAGTTGATTTTTCATTCTTCTTACCCGAACTTAATGGCATTGTATCCTGAAAAAGCACTATTGCTGTATCCATTGATGGGTAAAGTGTATCTAAACGAATTAATAGAACATCTTCCTTACCATTACCATAAGAATTAGTAGCACCAGCAAATACCATTTGATTATTATTTCCAATACTTATCTTTTTTAAATTATCTTTTAATATTCCTCCAAACGTACCGCCTTCAAGCCACCATCCAGCTGAATGTATTTTGAAATAAACCCCATCTTTCTCTCCAGCACCAGCAGCAGCAGTATATCCAACAGCTAAAAAATCTCCGTTCATTAACTCAGCTATGTCATACCCCACTTCATCACCAGGATTTCCATACATGTTTCCCCAAACTTTAACTCCATCTTTATTTGTTCTTAACGCATAATAATCCTTATCTACACCAATGTTTGTTGCTATTCCTATTGAAATAAACCCTCCATCACTTGTCTCATTTATTCCTTTAATTTCTTCATATCCTGCACCTCCATACAAACTATCCCACAACAATATTCCTGATGAAGATAATTTAATTAAATATGCTTGTGTAGAATCCGTTAATGTATTTCTTAATCCTGCTACTACTATATTTGAATCTGATGTCTCTATTACTGAACTTCCTTTATCTATTAAACTTCCTCCTATCGTTTTTGTCCAAAGCGTATCTCCTAAAGGATTTGTTTTTACAACATAAACATCAGATTGACCATTACTGTTGTTATATGTTTCTCCACAAAAAACATATCCACTGTCATAAGCCTGAACAACAGAATAAGCAAAATCCCAATCATCCCCGCCATAACTTCTAGTCCATTGATATTTTCCAACACTATCGCGTTTCATCAATACTGCATCATAGCCTCCATTACCATAACTATTAGAGCTAGCTGCTATAATAAACCCTTTATCATAAGTTTGTTTTACCGAATAGCCCCAATCATTATTTGCACCTCCCAACGCAAAACTCCATTGGTAATCACATAAAGAATCTACTTTTAATAAATATACATCTGTATTGCCATAACTATTACTGGATGTTGATCCAACCACAATATAACCTCCATCTGAAGTAGCTGCTACATCTTCAGCATTGTCATTATCACTTCCTCCAAACATGTATAGATGTGCTAAAGTGTCTTTTTGAGAAAACCCAACTATTGGCAACAAAAGGAGTGCTATTTGAAAAAATCTAAGCATTAATCGCTTTTCTAATTTTAACTAATTTAACTAATAAATCCTCTAATAAATCTAACCTCAACATATTAGCTCCATCACTTTTTGCATTAGCTGGATCAGGATGGGTTTCTATAAATATCCCATCTACACCAACCGCTATACCTGCTTTGGCTATTGTTTCAATCAACTCCGGTTTCCCTCCCGTAACACCTGATGTTTGATTAGGTTGTTGAAGAGAGTGTGTAATATCTAAGACAGTTGGTGCATATTGTTGCATTACTGGAATTGATCTGTAATCTACTACTAAATCTTGATACCCAAATGTGGTTCCTCTCTCTGTTAACCACACCTTCTCATTGCCTGACTCTTTTACTTTATTGACAGCAAACTGCATCGATTCAGGCCCTAAAAATTGTCCTTTTTTAATGTTCACCACTTTGCCAGTTTTAGCAGCTGCAACCAACAAATCTGTTTGGCGACATAAGAACGCTGGTATTTGCAAAACATCTACATATTTAGCCGCCATCATACATTCTTCTGCCGTATGTACATCTGTAAGAACAGGCAAACCTAATCTATCTTTAACACTTTTGATAATGTTTAAAGCTTTCTCGTCTCCAATTCCTGTAAATGAATCTAAACGTGAACGATTTGCTTTACGATAAGATGCTTTGAAAATATAAGGTATCTCTAATCGCTCTGCAATTGCCTTAATAGTACATGCTATTTCAAATACATTCTCCTCACTTTCAACTGCACATGGACCAGCAATTAGAAAAAAATTTCCTGAGTCGGTATGTTTTAAATTGGGTATATTATTCATTTCTCTTTTTTATTAAAAATAAGCTTTTATTCCTACAAAACCACTATTAGCGTATGATGCTCCTAGCACAATGAATGCTCCAAGATTGTTTGTGCCAATAAAAATATTTAACTGATTCTTGACTGACTTAGCAATCGCTATTCCTGTATTTAACTTCCCATAACCGCCATAGGACAGGTGGAACTTAAGAGCTAAAGAGGTGTTAAAATAATAATACGTGTTCGTATATATTAGTGGGAAATAATTCGACAACACCTTATAATAAAAACCAATATCCATTTTCCATTTTTGACTGATGTATTTGGTGTAATTAATATTAAAAGAAGTTGGAAGCGCTATAGAATAACTTTCTTTTTTATGATTGGTAATGTCATTAATAATTGAATCTTTTGATATTTCTGCCAACAAGCTATCGTTTAAGTCAAAAATATTATCCACTTCTACTCCTTCAAAAAAAAAGGTGCTGTCCGCTGATTGGTCAATAGAATGGTTATTAAAAACAATAAAACCTAAATCGTTAACTGCCAAATGAATTTTATTTCCATTTTTCAAAAAGAATTCCGTAAACAAATCTGTAGAAACCCCATAGCCATTAAACGCCATTACCCCTTTATTAGCCGTATCACTAGCATTGTATTCATAATTAATATCCACCTCCAACTCTTTACCTAATTGTTCTGTAAATATATTCCCCCTTGGAATTGTAATTGCTTGGTGGGACTGCCCTTTTATTAAAGAAACAATAAAGCCTTCTTTTGCTAATTTTTGATTTTTGATTTTGTGACTAATTATTCCAAAATTAATTTGTTGGTAGGTAAAAGCGTTAAAATTGGTTCCTCCTATTTCTGCTGTTTTTCCTGCAAATTGTTTATTTCCTTCAAAAGTAAACTTGAACAAATCTTCTGTGAAATTGGCATCAAAATGCGCTACATGTTCAAGCCCTATTAAAAGAGACAAGTTAGTTCTCCGAAAAAAAGTATCCATTGGAATCTCCACATTAACTTGGTATTTCAAGTCTCCTCCTGCGAAGTTATTATTTGCTAATTTTTTGTACGCTTTATCTTTTAAATCTTGCTCAATCCTTCCTCCAAAAACAAATTTATTTAAAAACTCATTACTTATTGTTCCTGAACCATAAGTGTAACCTACACCTAAATCAATATTAACTCGTTGTGTAGTGTCTTGAAAAAAATCATTATTATCTTGAGCTACCAAAAAAGTTGCTATGAAAAACCCTATTATTAAAGTTAAAAGTTTTTTCATTTTTTAGTTTGGATCGACATTGTAAGCGAAATCTCCTACCAGCTTAATATCAATCGCATATCCTTCATAAATTTTGACAAATTGGGACTGGGGCTGTGTAGTAAAAGTTATTTTCATAACTGCTTTCTTGGTTTTATATAAATTATCAATATCTGCTTCTGATAATGGGATAGCCACTACTGAAAACATGGCCTGATCCACCTTTAATGATGCATTAAGCACTGCTGCTCTTACCTTATCAACCACCGTTAATTTTTGAATAAATTTTGAGTCTTTATCATAGAGTGCTAGGTTAATATTAGCATCAAAAGGGAAAGTATTGTCTGCATATATATATAATGTTCCATCAATAATTTCTCCTTTTTCTTTTTTAGTCGGCAACGAAAAATCAATGGTATCCACTAATGTTAAATTGTTTGCCATCAGCGATAATGGGAACTCCACATTTAAGTTGGCTTTCATAGGATGTTTTTTGAAAACAAAATCATTGTTTCCAGAAATATTACCCAGTGGATTAATGTTTAAATTTAAATCAAACAACAACTGATTAGGAAATATTTCTATAAGCTGATCAATATTAGAATTAGATGTGTTCATGAGCATATTATAACTAGTATAAGTTACTTCTGGTATAGAAAATGTTTCTTGAGCTCTATTAATATTCACCGAATTCCCTATAACAGGATGAGCCAATAACGCACTAGTGTTATTTGCAGTATTTTTTGTAGAAAATTGATTGATAATTAATTGAGCATCAACACCCACTCCATTTTCAAATTCTAAATTAACATCAACCTGATCAATATCTATTGATCCTCCCAGCACTTTTGTAAATACATTAAAATCCTTTGTTTCTGGGCCAAAATGGATTTGTTGATTTCCAAAATAACCTTTTGCATAAGCCGGAACAAGAGCTATTACCCTATTGTTGACTTTAATTTTCTCTCCCGCAGCAACTACTACTGGTCCAGCTGCATTGGTATCTACCATACCTGATGCCCTTACTACCATCGTATTTACTTTTGTTTTTGTAATTCCCGTTAAATCCAAATGATAACCACTCACATCCACCCTTTTAACTAAATACCCTGGCTGACCACCAGTTGATGCAGGTATTAATTCACTTACTACCAACGTATCTCCATTTTTTGTTGCACTAGGAAAGATATATTCTGCTATTATTTTTTCTTTAATATCACTAAACACTTCCACTTCAATAAATCCTGATTCAATATAAACAGTAGTTAATTCTACTCCATTGTTTACATTCAAATTAAATTCCCTAGATGTACTATAGAAAAAATCTCCTGGATTTAATATGGATGGTAATGCTAGAGAAAATGTTTCCACCATTGTTGTATCAGGAATTCGAAACAAGGAATCCACATCAATATCAAACATATTGGTTTGATAAACTAATTTAAGGCTTGTGTCTGAACTCGTTTGTAAAGTTGAATCAGGGAGTAAGTGATCTAAGGTTAGCGATGTCTTTATGAGTGGTGTTAATAAATCAACATCCCAATTAGGTCGTTCAAAATCTTTTCTGCACGAAAAGAAAGCAACCACAAAAGCAAAAAAGATAAATATTTTGATGGCTCTAAACATTGGAAGTAAAAATAATCATTTATAAGAAATAAAGCTAGAAGACAACTAGGAAGACATTATCACACTCTAACACCTAGTACGCAAACGTCATCTAGCTGTTCCAAATCGCCCTTCCAATCTTCAAATAATTTTTCTAATTGATGCTCCTGCTCTTCTATACTTTTATCTGAATAAGTTATTAAAGTCTCCTTAAATTGGCTGTATTTGAATTTTTTACCCTTAGCTCCTCCAAACTGGTCTGCATAACCATCAGAAAATATATAAATCATATCTCCTTTCTCTAGTTGAAGCTCTTTATCCGTAAAAGAAATTCCTCCCTCGTCTGAACCAATAGGTTGTTTATCTCCTTTAATTTCCGTTAATTCTTTATTACGAACAATATAAACTGGGTTTTGAGCTCCTGAAAAAGACAACAATAATGAATCAAAATCAATAACACAAAAAGCGACATCCATTCCATCTCTTATTACATTGTCTGATTTAGAATGCTTATTGACGGCTTGATAAACTTCCTTATTCAAATAATTTAACACTTTAGCAGGTGAGTTAATATCCTCTTGTTTGATCGTTTGATTAAAAATTTTCAATCCTATAATACTCATAAAAGCTCCTGGCACACCATGCCCTGTACAATCGGCAACACTAAAAGCAACTCTTTTATCACCTTTTGCTGTATCTATTGCTGTTACCCAATAAAAATCGCCACTAACAATATCTTTTGGTTTAAATAGCAAAAAAGAATTAGGTAATATGTCTTTCACCACCTCTACAGGCGGGATTAGTGCACTTTGAATACGCTTCGCATAATTGATGCTATCCACAATTTCTTTATTTTTTATCTGAAGCTGATGTTTAGAAGCTTCTAATGCAAAACGGGCAATCAACTCCTTTTTAGTTAATCGAAGCCGCATCTTTATCAACAGAATAGAAAAAACGGCAACGGCAGCTGTAAGAAAACCTCCATTTACCAAAATTTCTTCTGGAGTTAACGGACTATTAAAATAGAAAAATACAATGTTTGCTATAACACTTGCTATAACAATAAATACAGAATAATATACATGATAAAAAACAAACATCCCCGAGCCAATAAATAGTGCCATATATGCTAAGGTATGTCTTTGTAAATGTTCAGCATCCATACAGCCCCATATAAATGCATTTTCTATTGAAATGAGTAATACAGGGATAACCCCCATTAATTGGATAGAAATTTTTAATTGTTTGTAAAACAAAACCGTAATCAAACAAATCGATGACACCACTACCCTAAAAGTTAAAAATTCTCTCCAATACTGGTGCATATTAATATAATCCGTAATAAAGAACAATAAATTAAATACAACAGCTACCCATAAAGTAATGATGTGATATTTTAAAGCTATCTTGTCTAATTCTGTTTCCCAGTTATTTCTTATCGTTTGATTTTCGCTCATTAATTAATTTTAATCCCAAATTACAAAAATTTACTTAGCTCTAGGATGAAATTCTAAAATAGCTTGTCGTAAATACTCCCTATCCAAGTGGGTATATATTTCCGTAGTGGTAATGGACTCATGCCCTAACATTTCTTGCACAGCTCTTAAGTCAGCGCCTCCTTCTACTAAGTGTGTAGCAAAAGAATGTCTAAATGTATGAGGACTAACCGTTTTTTCAATTCCTGCTTTTATTGCTAAATTTTTAATAATGGTAAAAATCATTACCCGTGTTAATTGCTTCCCTCTTCTGTTTAAAAATAAAATATCTTCACTGGATTTCTCAATGTTATCCATATGGTTTCGTTTACTTTTTATATAAATATTAATGTGTTTTATTGCTACTCTTCCTATAGGAGTAATCCGCTCTTTATCTCCCTTACCGACAACACGAATAAAACCCTCATCTAATAGTAAATTAGATAATCTCAAGTTCACTAACTCTGATACACGCAGACCACAACTATATAAAGTTTCCAATATAGCTTTGTTTCTCTCTCCTTCAGGAGAGCTTAAATCAACGGCATTAATTAGTTGATTAATTTCTTCGTAACTTAACACTTCAGGAAGTTTTCTACCTATTTTAGGTGCTTCTAATAGTTCTGTAGGAGCCACATCAATAATGTCCTCCATCATTAAATATTTATAAAACGCTTTTAATCCTGACAAAATTCTAGCTTGAGATCGAGCATTTAATCCAATCTCGCTCACCCATTGTAAAAATGATTCAATGTGCTGTTGTTTTACTTTTTCTGGCTGAACATCAATTTCTTGCATTTCTAAAAACTGAAGCAATTTCTCCACATCACGCAAGTAAGCTTCAATAGAGTTTTCTGATAGAGAACGCTCTAATTGCAGATACGATTTAAAGCCTTTTATAGTGGGAGTCCAGTTCATACAAAAACAAACCGTCATTGCGAGTGTTTTGCGAAAGCAAAAGCAGGAAGCAATCTGGTCTGTTTTTAATAAGATTGCTTCACTACGTTCGCAATGACGTAATTATTTAACTACAAATATATATCTTTGTGCAATAGCAATTTTTTATGAAAATACTAATTATCAACGGTCCTAATTTAAATTTACTTGGAAAAAGAGAGCCTACTATTTATGGAGATAACTCTTTTGAGGATTATTATAAAAAATTGGAAGCTGAATTTTCTAACGTTGATTTTGAATATTACCAAAGCAATGTAGAAGGTGAATTGATTAACAAACTGCACGAAGTAGGTTTTATTTATGATGGAATTATCATGAATGCTGGTGCATACACACACACCTCCGTTGGAATTGGTGATGCCATTGCTGGAATAGAGACTCCAGTGATAGAAGTACACATTTCTAATGTTTATGCCCGAGAAGAATTCAGACACCAATCGTTAATGGCAAAAAACTGTGTTGGAGTAATTACTGGATTAGGCCTTAATTCATACCGATTAGCCATTTTACACTTTCTTTCTATCAAAAAATAACTTGAGCGTCAGTTCAAATATTTGGAAATTATACGTCATAAAAGCATCAAAGTGGATGATGCTTTTTATGCCTACCATCTACTTGTTTTTTCAAGAAAACGGAATGGACATTCAAGACATTATGGTGCTCCAAGCCATATACTCTATTACTGTTGCCACTATTGAAATTCCATCAGGATATGTTGCAGATGTATTAGGAAGAAAAAAATCAATGGTTATAGGCACAGGGTTTGGTTTTTTAGGTATAGTGATTTACTCCATTACCTACGGCTTTTGGGGGTTCTTACCCGCTGCGCTCTGTTTGGGTATTGGACAAAGTTTTGTCTCTGGTTCAGATACCGCACTAATGTATGACTCCTTAAAACAACTCAACCGACAATCAGATTTTATCAAATTAGAAGGAAGAACCATTTCTATGGGAAATTTTGCAGAATCCATCGCTTTTATTATTGGAGGTTTTTTAGCCGACTTCACCTTGAGAACTCCTTTTTACTTTCAAATAGGTATTGCGTTTATTGGTTTTTTTATTGCTTTTTTATTAGTTGAACCTCAGTCTGAAAAACTAAAAGATGGAGTTACTAAACCATGGAAAAACATGAAAAACATCATCCAGTTTTCGTTAAAAGAAAATACACTATTACGTTATTATATTTTTTATTCTTCGATAGTGGGTGCCGCTACTTTGACCATGGCCTGGTTTGCTCAACCTTATTTTCAAGTTATAGGTATTAAAGACGGTATCTATTATGGTATTATTGGTGCCGGATTAAACTTTGCTGTGGCTTCCACAGCCTTCTATGCACACAAAATAGAAAAAATTTTAAACACAAAATTAATACTCATTCTAATTTTAATTTTGCTAACTAGCTGCTACATCTGTTCAAGCCAATTGGTGAATTATTGGGGGCTAATTACTTTATTAGTTTTTTACTTCACACGAGGAATAGCTACACCCATTCTAAGAGATTACATGAACAGAGAAACCCCTTCTGAAATGAGAGCAACTGTGATGTCCATCCGAAGTTTTATTATTCGATTATTATTTGCTTCTATCTCTCCTTTTTTAGGCTATTTTGCCGATGTATATTCGGTTCAACAGGCTTTATTGCTGACAGGAATTTTATTTTTAGTGTTAGGAGGTATTACCTTATTTTTTCTTTTAAAATCAAGAAAAAATTAAACAACAAACATCAATAACACCTAATTAACTTTAAGTTGTTAATTGTTTCCCAAACACCTTTCTCACAACTCTTTTATAGCGCTTATTTTTACAACTTATATATACAACTATTGTAATAGTTAAAGAATGACAAAAAAAATATTAATTGGCATATTTATTCTCCTAATAGGGGCTGTTGGAATCATTGCTTTTAACTTTTATAAAAATGTAAAAAAGCCTGTCAACAGTAACTTGATGATGGCGGTTCCACAAAATGCAGCATTTATCTTACAAGAAAATAATTTTAGTTTGTTGTACAACAAAATTGCCTCTACCAATATTATATGGGAAGAATTGGTGAGCAATACCAAAACAACACAACAAGTAAACCAGCAGTTGCTGTATATTGACTCTTTACTTCAGCATTCTTTTAAACCATTTGCTCAGCAACCTATATTAACTTCGGCTCATTTATCAGGAGCCAATCACTTCGATTTTATTTTTTACCTAGCAACACCTGAAAATGTTACAGAGGAAAAGTTAGTTCAAAAAATTGGAGTTTCTACCCATAGTAATCCCTCACAAAGAGCTTATGATGACATAAACATTTATACTATCCCTACAACAAACAACAATAAAATTGCTTTTACTTTTTATAAAAATATTTTTGCATTTAGTTACAGTACTGTTTTAATTGAAGATGTTATTCGGCAACTCAACGCTGATAATAACCTGTTAGACAACCCCAAATTCTCGAAAATATTAGCCACTTCTGGGGAAGCAGAAGATGGGAATTTATACATCAATCCTACTTATTTTTCTAAAATAGTAAGTCAATTTCTTAACCCTTCAGCAAAAAAATACAGTACTAACTTAGAGCACTACGCTAATTGGAGTGAACTAGATATTAGCATCAAACCCAATGCGTTAATGCTCAACGGTTTTACCTTATCTTCCGATTCTAGCAACTTGTTTCTTTCTCTTTTTAAAGAGCAAACCCCACAAAAAACAGAACTGCTTAACATAACACCTGCCAATACCGCTTTGTTGTATTATTATGGGTTCAGTAATGCTAAAACTTTTTTTGAAAAAAGAAAACAATTACTTAAAAGCAAACACCAGTTTTTTGATTATCAAAAACAATTGGACGAGCAAAGCAAATTGCATGAAATTGATCTGGAAGAAGAATTGCTCAATAACATCGGAAACGAAATGGCTTTAATTATTACAGAACCTTTAAGTGATGATTACAGTAATAATCAATATGTAATTTTTCACTCCAATGAAATTGAAAAAGCAACGGAAGATATTTCCCTTATCGCGCTAAAAGTAAATAAAGAGTCTTACCTTTTTGATGCTTATCAAGATTATCCGATACATAAAGTTGACCTTAAAAATGTTTTTACAAACCTGCTAGGAAAACCATTTGTCAATTTCGATTCTCCCTTTTACACCATCATTAATGATTACATTGTTTTCGCAAAAACAGAGAATGCCATTAAAGTATTTATTAGTGATTATAAAAACGAAAAAACATTTAAAAAGAATAAAAATCTACAAGCATTTAGCGAAAACCTAGCTGAAGATGCTAATCTATTTGTTTATTTAAACATTGCCCGTTCAGTTAACCTATTTAAAAATTTTACTAAAGCGGATTACCTTCCTATTATTGAGGAAAAAGAAGAACTATTTCGAAAATTTGAAGCTATTGCATTTCAAGTCAACGCTAAAAAGAACAACCTTTACTACAACAATATCTTCTTAAAATACAATCCTGTATATAAGCAAGATACACGTTCATTATGGGAAGTAGCTCTTGACTCAACCATTAGCAGAAAACCTCAACTGGTTATTAATCATCAAAGTAATACCAAAGAAGTTTTTGTTCAAGATGATGCTCACAAAATTTATTTAATTAGCAATACGGGAAAAATAATTTGGAGTAAACAATTACAAGAAGCTATTATAGGTCAAGTTCATCAAATAGACCTCTACAAAAACAACAAATTACAGTTGCTTTTTAATACAAAAAATAAAATGTACTTGCTCGATAGGAATGGAAACAACGTAGAAAAATTTCCAATACAATTACCTAGTGAAGCCACTAATGGAGTAACTCCATTAGATTACGAGAAAAATAAAAATTACCGTTTACTCATAGGCTGCAATAATAACATGGTTTACAATTATACAGCACAAGGAAACATGGTGGAAGGATGGCAATATCAAGCTGCAGAAAGTTTTGCTAACGGGAAAATTTGGCATACTGTATTTTCTGGAAAAGATTACATTATAATTCCTTTGCACAGTGGAGAAATAAAAGTCGTAGAACGTTCTGGTAAGGATCGGTTACGCCTTAAAAAATACCTACCTAGTAGTACCAATATAGCCCTTAAAAAAAGTAACGAATTCAATAAAACTTACTTAACAGCTATCGACAATAATGGAGTTATCTTTAAGCTATTTTTAAATGATAAATTAGAACAAATTGTTATTGATAAAGTTGAAAAAGACAGCAAATACGATTTAAACAGTAATCTTTACTTGTTTACATACGAAAACAAAGTAAAAGTAGTTGATGAAGACAAGAAACCTGTGTTTGAAATTGAGTTAGAAAATACTATCTCTTACCGTCCTTTATTTTTTACAACTACAAATAAAGCTGCCCTAATCGGATTGGTAAGTAATCGTCAAATTTATTTATTTAATTCTGAAGGAAAAATGATTGAAGGTTTCCCTCTTGCAGGATCAACTCCTTTTAGTATTGCTGATCTTAATAATGACAAAACATTAAACTTAGTAGTGGGCGATGGTAACAAAATATACACCTACAACTTAGAAGAACTCCCTTAGGTTTATAAATTATTAACATATAAAGTAGTTATTTCTTAGTCTCTCAGCCAAATATTCTGTTCTTTTGTGAAAACACTTGTTGTACCGATTATGGTTTTAAATGTCGCATAAATGCTTCTTAAAACCTATATCGGCATTATACTTTAAAAGTAGTAATGCGCGACAATAAATAATTAAATTAGTATTAAATGCATTTCCACTTTTTTAGACTTTTTTTCTTCTTTTTATTGTTGATTTATTCCATTGTTTCAACTGCCCAAGTCAAAAAAGAAAATGATTTATTGATTGGAAGGTTAGAACTATCCGACCATCAATACCAAAATGCATTAGAACATTTTAATGCCGCTATTAAAAGTGATTCCAACAATTATGAATCTTATTATCTAAGAGGAGTGACTAAATTGGAGTTAGGCGATTATATAGGTGCTGAAAACGATTTTACTAAATCTATTTATCTGAAACCAAAAAATGTTGATGCTTATATTATCAGGGCTTCTGTTAGAGATAGGTTGTCTCAACATAAAGCAGCTTTTGAGGATTTTGATAAGGCCATTGCAATAGACTCAACAAATCCTAACATTTACCTTAATAGAAGTATTACCTATAATTATCTAAAGAAATTTGAACAATCAATAGCTGACTGTGAACGTGCTTTAAAATACGGGTCTAGAAAAGAGTTGGTGTACGTTATCCGAGGAATGTCTAAAATGGGGCTTCAACACTACGAATCAGCAATAGCCGATTTTAATGTAATTATCAAAAATAATCGTTTTAAATCAGACTCTTACGTAAGGAGAGCTACTGCTCAATATTTTTTATTGCACTATGATTCTGCTTTAGCTGATATTAATTATGCATTGCATTTAGATCCTGAAAACAGTTATGCCTACTTTCAACGAGCCATGGTTTACAGCAAGATTGAACATCCAGACGATGCTTTGAATGATTTAAATAAAGTGATTGAATATTCTCCTAATTCCTCTTCTGCATATTACAACCGTGCTCTAATTTATAGTGATAAACAAGAATTTAAAAACGCACTACAAGACTATAATAAAGTAGTTTTATTAAACCCTAAAAACATTTTAGCCTATTACAATCGTGCTATTATTTATCAGCAATTAAAAAACCTACAAGCAGCAAAAAAAGATGTAGAAAAAGCAATATCGTTGTATCCTGATTTTGTTGATGGATATAAATTAAGAGCTTCTATCAAACAACGATTGGGCGATTACATTGGTGCTAATAATGACGAACAAACTGCTGAAATCATTAACAAAACTAAGATAAACATTACGGATAGTTTAAAAGAAAATGAAGAGTTAAACTTAGCCAAAGTAACGTATTTTAGTAGTGGAAGTTCCAATAAAAACCATCAAGAAATTACAAAAAAAGAAATTGCGCTCTCCAACTCCTTTTACATTAGTTTGATTGCGGGCAATAAAGAGAAAAGAATTATTGATTCCTGGAATAAGAAAAATCGCGCTTTTTCTCCTTATTACTTGTTGAATACCGATGAAGAAATCATCAATGAAACTTTAAAGGAGGAAAAATTAAAAGTGGTTAATCAAGCTATTCGAACAGACCCTACTAATGGAGAAGCTTATCTAAAAAGAGCTACTATTTATAACTCTCTACAAATTTATGATAAAGCCATATTTGACTACAATGAATCGCTCCAGTTAGACCCTCATAATTATATGGCTTATTTTGGAAGAGCAAACATGATACACAAGATCATCAATCAGATTGAGGTAAACAACTACCAAAGTAATTATTCTGCAGATATGGTGATTAAGGATTATGATAAATGTATTACAGAAAATCCCAATTTCGCCTATGCTTTTTTTAATCGATCTATTTTAAAATTTCAAAACACCAACTATATTGGTGCTATTGAAGATTTAAGTGAAGCACTACGTATTGCTCCTGATTTTGCAGAAGCTTATTTAAATCGTGCTTTAATTTTACTGATTATAGACAATTCTGAACAAGCCTGTTTAGATTTTAGTAAAGCCGGTGAATTAGGCATTAATAATGCCTACTACATGATTGGGAAATATTGTAATAACTAAAAAACCGCTAACGATTAGTTAACGGTTTTTTAGTTATTGTTTTACAGAAAAATGATTAAGCTTTTTCTGCTTTCTTCTTTCTAGTTACTTTTCTTTTTGGTTTTTCTTCTACTACCGCTTCCTCGTAATCAGGATCAAATGCCGAATCCACCAATATTCTACCACAATGCTCACAAACCAATACTTTTTTGTGATTTTTAATATCCATTTGTCGTTGTGGTGGTATCTTATTGAAACACCCTCCACAAGAATCTCTTTTAATAGTAACAACCGCTAAACCATTTCTAGCATTTTCTCTAATTCTTTTGTAAGCAGTTATTAAACGGTCTTCTATTACTTTTTCTGCCTTCTCTGATTTCTTAATCAACTTCTCTTCCTCTCCTTGTGTTTCATTCGTAATCTCTTCTAATTCTTTCTTTTTATTCTCAAAATCTATTATTCTTCCATCTAAATACTCCTTCGCTTCTTCTACTTTTTCTTTTTTAGATGCTAATAAAAATTCGCCTTCTTTAATTCTTTTCTCTGCTAACTCAATCTCTAAATTTTGAAATTCAATCTCTTTAGTAATAGCATCAAATTCTCTGTTATTTCTAACTTTATTTTGTTGCTCTTCGTACTTTTTAATTAAGCTATTGGCATCTTTAATGCTATTTTTTTTATTAGAAATTTCTATTGTTAAATCTTCAATTTCTTCTGTTAGCTTTGCTTGTCTTAATTTCAAGCCTTCAACTTCATCTTCTAAATCTTGTACTTCTAAAGGTAATTCACCTCTAATTGTACGAATTTTATCAATTGTTGAATCGATTACTTGTAAGTCGTATAAAGCTTTTAGCTTTTCTTCTACTGTCGTTTCTTTTTTAGCCATTTTATTTAAAGGTAATTAATTGGATTTGTATTTATTTCCGATAAACGAACTGCGAAATTAGTAATTTTTTCGGTAAGTAGCTCATAAAATAATTCACTAGTAAATTGCTCACTTTCATAGTGTCCCACATCAGCTATTATGATTTTATCTTCAGCATCAAAAAATTGGTGGTATTTAAAATCTCCTGTTATAAAAATATCGGCATTTGCTTTCATCGCATCATTCAGTAAAAAACTTCCTGAACCACCACACAATGCTACTTTTTTAATTTTTTTATTTCTTAAACTCGTATACCGAATACCATCCGTTTTTAGATCACTCTTCAAGCGTTTCAGAAAATCCATTTCATTTTCCTCTTTAGGCAGCTCTCCTATTAAGCCACTTCCTATTGTATTTATTGGATTGTTCAGAGGATAAATATCATAAGCCACTTCTTCATAAGGATGTGCTTGAATTAATGCTTGAACCACTTGGTCGACTTGATGTGTAACAACTATTGTTTCTATTTTAACCTCAGCTTCTAGATGTCGTTCGTTTTTCTTTCCCACAAAAGGAGTCGAATTTTCCCCTGCTTTAAATGTTCCTTTTCCTTCAGTATTAAAACTGCACTCACCGTATTCTCCTATTGAACCTGCTCCAGCATCAAACATCGCTTGACGAACCTTATCCGCTTCCTTTTCTGGACAAAATGTTACTACCTTATTTAATAAATTCACTTTTGGCGCTATCACTTTACAATTAATCAACCCTATCTTTTGAGCCATCTTAAAACTAACCCCATTGGCAACATTATCTATATTCGTATGTGCAGCATATATCGCAATATCGTTTTTTATCGCTTTAATTACTGTTCGCTCAATGTAATTTTTTCCATTCAATTTTTTTAAACCACTAAATACTATTGGATGGTGCGCAATAATTAAATTGCAATCTTTCGATATAGCTTCATCCACTACCGCCTCTGTGCTGTCTAAGCATATCAACACCCCTTTCACTTCATTTTCAGGGCTTCCTACAATTAGTCCTGCATTATCATAACCTTCTTGATAGGCTAATGGAGCAAATTCTTCAATTACAGAAGTAATTTCTTTTATTTTCATATTTTTCCTTCTACTAGCTACTTAACGTTTTCTTTTCGCTTTCTGTTTATGTCTCTTTTTATCTCGCTTCGCATTCTTTTTAATGCGTTTTTTCACTTCTTTGGATTGAATGTTCAAATGTCTTTCTTTTCCTTCTTTTATAGAATCTTCTTGCGCTTTATCTTTTTCTTCTTCTTGTTTTTCTAGCACTTTTCTTCGTTTTTTAACCTGCTTGGTTTCTTGCGAAAAAGCAGTTATTGAAAACGCAATCAAAGCAACTGTTAAAAGATGTCTAAATACTTTCATGAGGTAATTAAATTAATATAAAGTCGAATTTACTAATTTTACATCAATAATGAAGCCATTTTACTACATATTGATTGCCTCTTTTATCCTAATTAGTGGTTGTAGTAAAAAAGACAATAACTCAGGAGTTCCACTAGTAAATGTTAATATTTATATAAACTCCAGTAATCCTGAATTCATCAATTTAAATGCCGTAGGTGGATGGATTTATGTTGTTGGTGGATCAAGAGGAATAATTGTCTATAAATCTTCCAACAACGAATTTAAAGCCTACGACAGGCATTGTACTTATGACTCAGGAAACAGTTGCGCTTTGGTTTCTGTGGAGATGTCCAACATTTCCGCTAAAGATGATTGCTGTGGATCTAAATTTTTAATTACAGATGGCTCTGTTACCCAAGGCCCCGCCAATCTTCCATTAAAACAATACCGCACCAGTTTCGATGGGAGTGTGTTGCATATTTTTAATTAATGAGTTTTAATGCCACTTCTAACGGTATAATCAATTCTGTTTAACAACATAAATATTTTATTCTCTTTAAAATATTTGTCTACTGCCTTTCTTGCTCCCTTCCAATGTCCATAATCATCAATTATTAACACCCCTTTTTGCTCAAGAATAGGATATAAATTAATTAATTCATGATAAGTAGATTCATACCAATCTGTATCCAACCTTAACAAACTTATTTTGTCAGGAATTATTTCAGGTAAGGTATCTTCTACTTTTCCTTTTATAAAAAACACATAATCCTTTGGGTAGTTTGTTTTTTCGATATTCTCTTTTACTTCCTCAATAGAACTGTAACAAATAGCCAATCCTTCAGCCAATAAACTTTCGGCTGTTTCTCCAGAAATATCAACATCTAGAACAATTGGTGCTGACATACCCTCAAACGTATCATATAAATAAACTTTTCTTTTGGTATCCCCAAAATGAATTAAGGAATAACACATCATCATCGCACTTCCTCCTTTAAAAATACCACATTCTACTAGATCCCCTGATATATTATTTTTTACTATATACTCAACCGATTTATATAAATTATACATAGGTTCAATAGAACAAGTAGAATATGCTTTACACTTATTATAAAATTCTATAAAAGTAGTATCTGTAATATCTTTTGGCATCCCATCTTCACCAATTTTATCACTGGGCTTTTTAATCTCATACCCCACCCTTTTAACCAAAGATTTGATTATTTCCTTCATAATTGTAAAAATAAAATCCCCAATCCCGGAATTTTCGAGATCAGGGATTTTTACTATCAACTATTTACCAGTAACTGGCGACTAATTTTAATACCTGTAATGCTCTGGCTTATATGGACCTTCAACAGCAACACCGATATAAGCAGCTTGTTCTGGTCTTAATGTTTCTAACTCCACACCAATTTTAGCTAAATGCAATCTTGCTACCTTTTCATCTAAATGTTTAGGCAACATGTACACTTCATTTTTATAATCAGCGCTGTTTTTCCATAATTCTATTTGAGCCAATGTTTGATTCGTAAATGAATTACTCATCACAAAAGAAGGATGTCCTGTTGCACAACCTAAGTTTACCAATCTTCCTTCCGCTAAAACAAAAATAACCTTACCGTTAATGTTGTACTGATCAACTTGAGGCTTAATGGTATCTTTTGTATTTCCATAATTTTTGTTCAACCAAGCCATATCAATTTCGTTATCAAAGTGCCCAATGTTACAAACAATTGCTTGGTCTTTCATGCTCTCAAAATGACGTCCTTGAATAATGTCTTTATTTCCCGTTGTAGTAACAATAATATTAGCTTCTTTACAGGCATCGTCCATCTTCTTTACTTCAAAACCATCCATTGCAGCTTGTAAAGCACAAATTGGATCAATTTCAGTAACAATAACTCTTGCTCCAGCTCCTTGTAAAGATGCCGCAGAGCCTTTACCTACATCACCATACCCAGCAACAACCGCTACTTTTCCAGCCATCATTACATCTGTAGCTCTTCTAATTGCATCAACTAAAGACTCTTTACACCCATATTTATTATCAAATTTAGATTTAGTAACCGAATCATTTACATTGATAGCTGGCATTACTAATGTTCCATTAATAACCCTTTCGTATAAACGATGAACCCCTGTAGTAGTTTCTTCAGATAATCCTCTAATGTCTTTACATAATTCTGGATAACGATCAAATACCATATTGGTTAAATCTCCACCATCATCTAAAATCATATTCAATGGTTTCCCTCCTTCAAAAGCAAATAAGGTTTGTTCAATACACCAATCAAACTCTTCGTCTGTTAATCCTTTCCATGCATAAACAGGAACTCCTGTTGCAGCAATTGCAGCAGCTGCCTGATCTTGTGTAGAAAATATATTACAAGATGACCAAGTTACCTCAGCCCCTAAGGCTGTTAACGTTTCAATTAACACTGCTGTTTGTATCGTCATGTGCAAACATCCAGCAATTCTGGCTCCTGCTAATGGTTTTGATTTTCCGAACTCTTCTCTTAAGCTCATTAAACCTGGCATTTCTGCCTCAGCTATTTTTATTTCTTTTCTACCCCATTCTGCTAAGGATATATCTTTAACTTTGTATGGTAATCTTTCCACTTGTGTACTCATTTAGTTATAGTTTTATATTTTTAAGGACAGCAAAGTTAAGGAATAACACAATACGTTTCAAGTAATGGCGGTATTTATCCATAAAAATATCAATAACTCCACTAAATTAGGTGTATGGCACATCACTGAATCCAAGGAAGAATTATTTATAGCTGCCAAAAATCAACAGGTTAATTTCAACCCAATACAGAATTTAAAAAATGAAAATCGAATTAAACAATGGATAGCTACTCGTTTGTTATTAAACGATTTTTTTCATGACACACTAATTATTTATGATGATTTGGGTAAACCATCCCTAAACAATGGGTGGCACATTTCTATTTCTCATTCAGGAAATTATGTGGCTATTCTTTTAAATGAAAAAGAAAACTGTGGTATTGATATAGAGCGAATTTCTCCAAAAGTTACCCGTATCAAACATAAGTTTTTAAATGAAAAAGATTTAACCAAATATTCCTCTGAAAAAGAACTGACTACACTTTGGTGTGCCAAAGAAGCATTGTATAAATATTACGGTAAAAAAGAAATATTATTTATAGAGCATCTTTTTATCAAAAATTTTAAGGAAAATGTTACCTCATTTAATGGTAAAATAAATATGACTAACTATAAAAAAGAAATCCCCATGACATGGGAAAAAATTGAAAATTACATTTTGGTTTATACGCTTTAGTTCTATTAAAAAAACTTTGTTCTCGATACGTTTTTTGATTTTTGTCAGTTCGAGTTCCCGAAAACTTTCGGGAGTATCGAGAACAAAAAATCAAAAACCACTCGAACTGACAGTAATTTTTTCTCAAATAAGCTAATGGTAAAAATTGTAACTTTACATTTTTATGCAAAACACCATTTACAATAACATTTTACATAAAAGCAACAAGCAACAAAAAATGTTTGCGGTTTTAATTGACCCTGACAAACAGAATGAAGAAGACTTATTAAAAACTATACATAAGTGCAATCAATCAGAAGTTGATTTTTTCTTTGTTGGCGGTAGCATTATTACTCATGGCGATATGGACAAGACTGTTCGTACCATTAAAGAAAATAGCCTAAAGCCTGTTATTATTTTTCCTGGTCATCCTGAACAAATATCAAAACATGCAGATGCTATCCTTTTTCTTTCATTGACATCAGGCAGAAATCCAGAATTTTTAATTGGTCACCATGTAACAGCTGCTCCACTCATAAAATCAACGCAGCTAGAAGTTATTCCAACAGGATACTTGTTGGTTAATTGCGGGACTACTACTACAGCTATTTATGTGAGTGACACTAATCCTATCCCTTATAATAATTCCAATATTGCCGCTAATACAGCACTTGCAGGAGAATATTTAGGATTAAAAATCACTTATATTGATGGAGGAAGTGGTGCTAAGAAATGTATTTCTGAAGAAATGATTTCTAAAACAAAAGCAGCAATAAATGGACCTCTCATTATTGGAGGGGGTATTAGAAGTGTCATAACAGCAAAAAAAATATACAACGCTGGAGCAGACCTTATTGTTGTTGGAAATGGTGCAGAATCCAACAGAAATTTAATTGCAGAAATTGCAGAAATGAAACATCAATTAAACATTGTGTCCTCCTCCATTTAACTCCTCTTTTCTTTCTCATAAAAAAAATCCCTAACAACCACTAAAAAAGGTACCTACAAAACATTTTTTATATTAATCTTTTACTACATTTGTTTCCCATTTTTCATTGATTAATATAATTTTAAACTTATGATTTCAAATAAATTTTCAAGCCGTCACATAGGTCCGAGAGACAATGACATTAAAGAAATGTTAAATACTGTAGGTGCATCTTCTATTGATGAACTAATCAATCAAACAATTCCTTCTAAAATCAGATTAAAAAAAGAATTAAATTTAGATGAGCCTTTAAGCGAGTTTGAATATTTAAATCACATTAATGCTTTAGGTAAAAAGAATAAGCAATTTAAATCTTATATCGGATTAGGGTATTACAACACGATACTTCCTTCTGTTATTAAAAGAAATATATTTGAAAACCCAGGATGGTATACTGCTTACACTCCCTACCAAGCGGAAATTTCTCAAGGCCGATTAGAAGCGTTATTAAATTACCAATCAATGGTATTGGATCTAACAGGAATGGAAATAGCTAACGCTTCTTTATTAGATGAAGGGACTGCTGCAGGAGAAGCTATGATTTTAGCTTTTAACAACAAAAGTAAAGCTGCTAAACAAGCGGATGCTTCTAAGTTTTTTGTTTCTGAAAAATGTTTGCCTCAAACAATTGATGTGTTAAGAACTCGTTCAACTCCACTTGGAATTGAATTAATTATAGGAGACCACTCTACTTTTGAATTTACTCCAGATGTTTTTGGTGCGGTTATACAATATCCGGACGTTACTGGTCAGATAAATGATTACAAAAGTTTTGTTGAAAAAGCACACGCTAATGAAAGTATAGTAGTAGTAGCTGCGGATATCCTCAGTCTTACTCAATTAACTCCTCCTGGAGAATGGGGAGCAGATGTAGTAGTAGGTACAACTCAACGATTTGGTATTCCTCTAGGTTATGGTGGACCTCATGCTGCATATTTTGCGACAAAAGAGGCTTATAAAAGAACTATTCCTGGAAGAATGATTGGTGTTTCTGTAGACGCCCAAGGGAACAGAGCTTTAAGAATGGCGCTACAAACAAGAGAGCAACACATTAAAAGAGATAAAGCGACTTCAAATATTTGTACTGCACAAGTATTACTAGCTGTAATGGCAGGTATGTATGCTGTTTATCATGGTCCTAAAGGACTTAAAAATATTGCATCCAACATCAATGAATTAACTGGAAATTTAGCTGCTCACCTAGATAGTTTAGGTTACCAAAGAGTAAATGACAGCTTTTTTGACACCATTACTTATGTTATTAATCCTGATCATAAAGCAACCCTCAATCGATTAGCTTTAGAGAATGAAATCAACCTTTATTACGGAGAAAACACCGTATCTATTAGTATTGGAGAAACAGAGAGTATGTCGGACATCAACAAATTAGTTGATATTTTTGCAGAAGCAAGTAACTCCGGAAGAGTAGCAATTACAGCTAATACTGTTGGTTTACCTGATAATCTTAAAAGAACTTCAGATTTTTTGACTTATGAGCAGTTCAACAAGTACCACTCTGAGTCTGAAATGATGCGTTACATCAAAAGACTAGAAAATAAAGACTTGTCATTGACACATTCCATGATTTCATTAGGATCGTGTACCATGAAGTTAAATGCAGCTTCTGAATTAATTCCTTTAGGATGGGGAGATTGGGCTAATATTCATCCTTTTGCTCCAATCAATCAAGCTCAAGGATATCAAGAGATGCTACAAGCGTTAGAAAATGATTTAGCTGAAATTACTGGCTTTGATGCTGTAACCCTACAACCAAACTCTGGCGCTCAAGGAGAATATGCTGGATTAATGGTTATTCGTGCTTACCACGAAAGCAGAGGTGACACCCAAAGAAATATTGCTTTAATTCCATCTTCTGCACACGGAACCAACCCTGCTAGTGCTGTTATGGCTGGAATGAAAGTAGTAGTTACAAAATGTGATGAATTAGGAAACATTGATGTTGCTGACTTAAAAGCAAAAGCAGAAGAACATGCTGCAAACCTATCATGTTTAATGGTAACTTATCCATCTACACATGGTGTATTTGAAGAAAGCATCATGGAAATTACTGACATTATTCACTCCAACGGGGGTCAAGTATACATGGACGGAGCGAACATGAATGCCCAAGTAGGATTAACTAATCCAGCGAATATTGGAGCAGATGTTTGCCATCTTAACTTACATAAAACATTTGCTATTCCTCATGGAGGTGGTGGTCCAGGGGTAGGACCAATTGGTGTTGCAAAACAATTAACTCCATTCCTACCTTCTAATCCTATTATAAAAACAGGAGGAGAACATGCTATTACTGCTATTTCTTCCGCTCCTTGGGGTAGTGCCTACGTTTGTTTAATTTCTTATGCTTACATTAAAATGCTAGGAACTGAAGGCTTAAAAAAATCAACTACAACAGCTATTTTAAATGCCAACTATTTAAAAACAAAATTAGCAGAAAATTATTCCATCTTATATACAAATACCAATGGTAGGGTTGCACATGAAATGATTTTAGAATGTAGAGATTTTAAAGCGGAATCTGGTGTAGAAGTAAGTGATATTGCTAAGCGATTAATGGACTACGGTTTCCATGCTCCAACAGTATCTTTCCCAGTTGCAGGAACCCTAATGATAGAACCAACAGAAAGTGAAAGCAAAGAAGAGTTAGATAAATTTATTGAGGTAATGGTGAGCATTAAAAAAGAAATAAATGCGATTATTTCAGGAGATTCTAATAAAGAAAATAATGCTTTAAAAAATGCGCCTCATACTATTGATGTTTTATTTGCTGATGAATGGGATAGACCTTACAGCAAACAAACTGCAGCATTTCCATTAACATGGTTAAAAGAATCTAAATATTGGCCAACAGTAGGTAGGGTAAATGATGCTTATGGTGATAGAAACTTAATATGTAGCTGTGCTCCAATTGAAGAATTTATGGAAGTAACTGCATAAATAAAAATGAAATTTTGTAAAAATAAAAAGCCCTCCGAAAATATTTTCGGAGGGCTTTTTATTTTTAGTTTATCTCCAGCTCTTTTTATTACTAGAAACTAAAAAGTCTTTCCATCTTAATTAATTGTAAATGTAAAAAAAATAAGAAATTTTAACGTTCTAGCTTTTTCCATTTATAAAAAAACATTACATTTGTTACACTTATTTTTTAACTTATTTAAAAACACTAACATTAAAATCATGAAAAAAATCTACCTTTTACTAAGTACTGCTTTAATTGCAGTTGCTGGTTTTGCTCAAAATGGGACTGACCAGAACAGCATAGACAATCCTAACTCTGCTGTAAATACAACTCGTGAATACCAAAAAACAGCTAATAATAAAGCAAACGCTAGCTTTTGGATGTCATACGTTGATGATTATGAAGCTTTTTACTCCACCTCAACTATTGCAGCTTGGAGAACATATATGCACCCAGATTCTACTGTAACAGCTACATATGATGGTTTGACTTTTCATAACCCATTTTTATATGGTATTGCTCAATCTTTTAATATCAATGATATTATCTATGCTGCAGAAATGGCGAACTTTGTTACTGGAGAGGATTTCCAAATTGACTCTATTACAGTTCAAGGAACTTATAAAAGACCAGACAACAGCTCAACCGATACGCTATTAGTTCAAGTAATCAATTTGGCTGTAAATGCTGCTAATGTTTATGGCTATTTCACTAACTCTGCAGTAAACACTAACTTCGGACAAGCACTAAGCGATACTGTTTTTACGAATAACATCTACCTTGATAATAACTTCCGTGCAAGTCTTGGTGTAATCCAATCGTTTAAAATTCCTTTGACTAGTGCTGTGCATGCTGATAGTCTTTCAAATGGAACGCATGTAATAAAAATTGATGCGGGAGGTATAACTATACCTGGCAATCTTTATGCAGGTAATAGATTCTTTAAAGATAGATTTGCTATTACTGTAGACTTCATACCTGGATACACTTATACTATGGCTGATACTCTTTTAACCCAAAAAAATGGGTGGATGATTAGAGCTTATGAATTTGAAGGACCAAGCTCATTCTTCTTTTACCAAAAAGATGACTGGAACACAGCTTATATTGTGAACAAACAAGCGAGATATGAAACTACCAGTGGCTGGTACAAAAGAATGCTTCCAGCACATGCCTTTGGTGCAGCTTTTGTAAATGAGGCTCATTCAATTACAGCTAAAATCTCTCAAACTGGCGTAGGTTTCGAAGAATTAACAAATAATGTTGATTTCTCTGTATATCCTAATCCAAGCAACGGTATATTTACTGTTAACTTATCAGCTAACGCTACAGAAAATGTAATCTTATCTGTTAAAAACATCGTTGGACAAACAGTAGTAACGAAGAAAGTTTCTTTCTCAGGACTTACTAACGAAAGCATTTCATTAGAAGGTCAAAGTAATGGTATTTACTTCTTAACTATTGAAAACAATAACGTAACAAAAACAGTTAAGTTAATTAAAGAGTAAATCACTCTTTTTTTCACACATAAAAAAAACCCTTAGAAAATTCTAAGGGGTTTTTTTATCCTATTTTTTTATCCTAATTCATTATTCATTCACAGCTTTCTAAATTTTTGCATGATACGTGAAGCGTAAACAAAATCACACAACTCCGGATTATCTGTTTTTAATATTTCATGCCTATCTCCTTCCCACCATTTTCGACCTTGATAGATAAATGAAATATGATCTCCAGCCTCCATTACAGAATTCATATCATGAGAAATAACTATAGTTGTGATATCATACTCCTGAGTAATTTCTTGAATTAAATTATCTATAACAATAGAAGTTTGCGGATCTAAACCTGAATTAGGTTCATCACAAAACAGATATTTTGGCTTCAAAGCAATTGCTCTGGCTATTCCAACCCTCTTTTTCATTCCTCCACTCAATTCAGAAGGATGTAGATGATTTACATTCTCTAAGTTTACCCGTTGTAAACAGAAATTAACTCGATCTAATATTTCTTCTTTACTCTTATCAGTATGCATTTCTAATGGGAACCTCACATTCTCCTCTACTGTTAATGAATCAAATAAAGCTGATCCTTGAAACAGCATTCCTATCTCTGCCCTAATTCCCTTCCGTTCCTTAAAGTTCATATGTGTAAAATCTCTTCCATCATACTCAATCAATCCACTATCAATTTCATGTAATCCAACAATACACTTAGTCAAGACTGACTTCCCGGACCCACTAGCACCTATAATCATATTGGTTTTTCCTCTCAAAAAATTAATAGAGATGTCATGCAGAATCTGGTTTCCTGAAAACGATTTATTGATATTTTTAACCGTAATCATATTAATAACAACTGCGTTAAAATGTAATTAATAATTAATATACTAATACTGCTATACACCACTGACTTAGTACTTGAAACACCTATTTCTAAAGATCCTCCTCTAGTGAAATAACCATGATAAGCAGGAATGCTAGTAATAATAAAAGCAAAAAAAAGTGTTTTTATCATGGCATATGTAATGTGGAACATGTTAAAATTCCACCTTATCCCATAAAGATATTCGTCAATTGTTAAATTATTAGAGTATGCCCCTACAATCCAACCTCCTA
Organism: Vicingus serpentipes; assembly: GCA_024103385.1. Lineage (GTDB taxonomy): Bacteria > Bacteroidota > Bacteroidia > Flavobacteriales_E > Vicingaceae. Next base: position 4,887 of record JAGFIT010000028.1, on the reverse strand, counting down.
ATATCCCTAAAAACATACTATAAATAATAATCATTGGAATAGTAAATAGAGCCGCAATAATTTTCGGAAAAATCAAATATGATGCAGAATTAACTCCCATAATTTCTAAGGCATCAATTTGTTCAGAAATACGCATCGTTCCTATTTCTGAAGCAATGTTAGAGCCTATTTTACCTGACAAAATTAAACACATCACTGTTGGGGCTAACTCTAAAATAAAAGATTGTCTAGTAGCAAACCCAACTGTATATAAAGGAATCAAAGGACTATCAATCGCTGCTACTGTTTGAATAGTAACTACCGCACCCATAAAAAGCGAAATAATGGCAATAAGCCCCAAAGAACCAAGGCCTAAACTTACCATCTCATGTAAAATTTGACGCCTATAAATTTTATAATTATCAGGCTTCTTAAATACTTTTGAAAGTAAAATAAAATATTTCCCTATGTGATAAAGTATACTCAATGATATCTCTTTCAAATCATAAAAGTAAAAATTTATTATGGATTAACTTTAGTAATAGTCTCTGATTCTCACATCACCTCTTTATTTCGAATTATAACAATCTTCTTCTTTTTTTATTTTTACCTTTGTTATTATGAAGTTGAAAAAATTACATCCTATTTTACTAATTGGCATTGTTTTATTTTTATATGCTTGCCATGCTAGGAAAAATAAATGCAATTCTTGTCCGCATTGGAGCAATCAAAAAGAAATAAAACAAAAGCACAGCTAAAGATACTTTCTTAATTTTCTGATTAAAATCATGGAATAAATAGATTAATTCCACTACTTTTGAATCTTTCTTTATTTAGACTTATTCTAAATAACAAACATAATGATAACAACTTTAGACCTTTTAGAAGAAAACGAGACGGGCACTATTCAACAAATCAATGATGAAGATTTAGCATTACAAATGTTGACGATGGGTTTTATTTTAGGAGAAGTTATCAAAATAGAGCGAATAGCACCATTAAAAGATCCAATATTAATTACTTCTGGCGTAAATTACATATGCATTAGAAAAGCGGATGCCAAAAACATTAGCATTCTTAAAAACACTCTATAAGTAGTGAAGAGCCTAGAAAATAATAACTCCTCCATTCTCTTGGTTGGCAACCCCAACACTGGAAAAAGCACTCTATTTAACACTCTTACAGGATTAAACCAACATGTTGGGAATTTTCCAGGAGTAACCGTAGATAAAAAAGTGGGTGCTTTTAACATTAAAAACAAAAAATATACAATAATTGATTTGCCAGGAACATATGGTTTAAACCCTTGTTCCGAAGATGAACGCATTACTCAAGAATACATTCAAAAATCCAAAAAAGACATTATTGTTATTGTTGCTGATTCTACCAATTTAAAAAGAAACTTACTGTTATGTACACAAATTATTGATTTAAAAAAACCAGTAATTTTAGTGTTAAACATGATGGATTTATTACAGAAAAACAACCAAGAGATTAAAATAAATCAACTCTCTTCCTTACTAGGTATTCCTGTTGTGCCGATTAATGCACGAATCGGAAAAGGAATTGATGATTTAAAATATGCCATTAGTAATTTTTCTTATCAAAACAATTCATTTGTAGACCAACATCATTCTTCTAATGTTATCGATGAAACCATGCTTCGATACAATAAAATCAATCATATTGTAAACGAATGTTTAATCAAAAAAGGAGAGGATAAACTCTCTATTTTAACTAAGAAAATAGACAACATACTTACTCATAAAATATATGGATATTTAATTTTTCTTTCCCTTTTATTCATCATCTTTCAAGCCATTTTCTCATGGTCATCATACCCTATGGAACTAATTGAAAATGCTTTTTTATTATTAAGTGATTTTTTAACCCAAACATTACCAGCGGGAATGCTAACCGATTTAATTGTCGATGGTGTTATAGCTGGATTAGGAGGGATTGGTGTTTTTGTACCTCAAATTGCTATGCTGTTTGCTTTTATTACCATCTTAGAAGATACAGGCTATATGGCGAGAGTTAGTTTTTTGATGGACCGTATACTAAGACAGTTTGGATTAAACGGAAAATCAATCATCCCCTTATTAAGCAGTACAGCATGTGCCGTTCCTTCTATTATGGGAGCAAGAACCATCAATAATTATAAAGAACGCCTCATCACAATTATGGTTGCTCCATTAATCAGTTGCTCTGCTAGGATTCCTGTTTATACCTTACTACTGGCTTTAATTGTTCCTAAAGAAAGCGTTTTTGGTGCTTTTAACTTACAAGGGTTAATAATGATGGCGCTTTATTTATTAGGCTTTATTGCTGCTTTAATGGCTGCGCTTGTTATGAAATGGATTATAAAATCTAAAGAAAAAAGCAGTTTTATGCTTGAAATGCCTATTTACAGATTGCCTCGGTGGAACAATGTTACCCTCTCTATTTACAATAAAGTAAGGTTATTTTTATTTGATGCTGGTAAAATAATTGTTGCTATATCTGTTATTCTATGGGTACTTTCATCATACGGGCCAGACAATTCTTTTCAATTAATAGAAGAAAAATACACTTCTGAACATTTTGATACTAAATACAATAATGATGAAATTCAAACATTTATAGCTGCTGAAAAATTAGAAGCTTCCTATGCAGGAATTATTGGAAAAACAATTGAACCATTGATTAAACCTATCGGTTTTGATTGGAAAATTGGTATTGCTTTGGTGACTTCTTTTGCTGCTAGAGAAGTTTTTGTAAGTACTATGGCAACGTTATATAGTGTTGGAGACGAAGACAACACTAAATCCATCAAACAAAAAATGCTGTTAGCTGAAAATCCTAAAACAGGGAAACCGCTTTACACGTTAGCAACCACTTTATCTTTACTTATTTTTTATGCTTTTGCCATGCAGTGCATGACTACCTTAGTTATTGTTCATAAAGAAACTAAATCATTAAAATGGCCATTTATCCAATTGATTTACATGAGTTCATTGGCTTATTTCTCTAGCTTAGTTGTTTATCATATTTTTTCTTAAAAAAATGGATAAAAATTTAGCTATTGTAAAAAATCACGTACCCGAAAAAAGCATTCCTATTTTACAGTTATGGTTTCAACAACGTACTTTTGAGCTCAAAATCACAAAACAAAGGAGTACGAAGTTCGGTGATTTTAGAACTGACCACAGCCAACAAAATCCACGAATCAGCATTAATCATAACTTAAATCAGTATGCCTTTTTAATTACACTAACTCATGAATTTGCCCATCTACTGGTGTGGAATCGTCATAAACACCAAGTAAAGGCACATGGTGAAGAATGGAAAAGAGAATTTAAATTACTCATCAATACCTTACTTCAAAAAAATATATTTCCTAACAAGATAGCTATTGAATTAAAAAGACATATGGCAAACCCTTCGGCTTCTTCAGCAAGAGATATTCAATTGGTTAAAGCATTAAAAGAATATGATGCCACAACAAATAACATGCTTCATTTATCTGAAATCCCTGAAGGAAGCACTTTTAGCATTAACAACCAGAAAATATTTATTAAAGGCAATAAACAAAGAACACGCTACCTTTGTAAAGAAGTAAAATCAAAAAAACAATACTTCATACATGGTGTCGCAGAAGTGGTGCTAATTAATTAAAAAATATATTCCCTCTTTTTAAAGCATAAAAAAACCTACAAAATATTTTGTAGGTTTTTTTATTTTAACTGGCGTTATATCATGTTCCAAATACACTTCCCGCCACAAATTTTTGAGTTGGGTTAGTGATAATTACTGGAATTTCAGCATCATTTGCGATTACTTCTTGTTCTTCACTCCCAAAGAAATCCGGCAATAACGCTCCTTCTCTTGTATTTACAATAGCAATCATATCCGCATTAATCTTAGCAGCAAAATGAATCAATTGCTTTTTAAAATTACTTGATTCTTCCGCTGAAACAATATCATAAGCAATTCCTTTTTCTGAAAAATATTTCTTCGCAAAAGTTAATTCTCTATCTAATTTTACTTGTAGAAATTCATCTGACTCTTTAGCTGAAAAAATATGTATTTTGCTATTAAAATGAGTAGCTATACTAGCCGCTATCTTCAATTTTTGCTTTGTAACATCTGAATGATCAATAGGTACAACTAAATCATCATAAGCATCTGTATCACTTGGGCCTTTTTCTTGAACCACCACAAACGGAATTTTAGAATAGGAAATCACTTTTAAGGCGTGGCTCCCCATAATTTTCTGCATTCCTCTAGCTCCGTGAGTTCCCATAACAATATACCCTGCTCCTATTTCAGAGGCAACATCCCCTATATCTTCAAAAATATTACCTATTCTAACAATTACATGTACATTTACACCATAGCTACTTTCCGCTCCTTGAGCTATCTTATTTAACTTTGATTTAGCATCATCTATTTCTTTATTTTTAGCTACTACGTGAAGTAAAAAAACTTCTCCTTCAAATGATTTAGCAATTTTAGCAGCATGACTAACTGCACAATTAGCAACAGACGAAAAATCGTGGGGGACTAATACTTTATATACATTTTTATCCATAAGTAGTTAATTTATCGAGTTTAAAGTTATCTTATTTTTCTTGTATTTCAAATGTTTCCATAAACTTTGTTGTAAAATCACCCGCTCTAAATTTTTTATCCTTCATTAATTGTTGATGAAATGGAATTGTTGTTTTGATTCCTTCTATGATATATTCATCCAACGCTCTTTCCATTTTTGTAATTGCTTCTTCTCTCGTTTGAGCAACAGTAATCAACTTGGAAATCATTGAATCATAATAAGGTGGTATTACATAACCAGAATACACATGTGTATCAAGACGTATTCCATGCCCTCCTGGAGCATGATAATTAGTCACTTTTCCTGGGCTTGGT
>JAGFIT010000050.1 GCA_024103385.1 Vicingus serpentipes | reverse complement strand
GTAACGTTTTTTCTGTTAAGCTTTTTTAACAACCATTTTAGATACGAAAATACTTATCTCATATAAAATCAATAAAGGAATAGCCAATAAAATCTGACTAGAAATATCTGGAGGGGTTATAATGGCTGAAAGCACCAAAGTTACCACCACTGCATGTTTTCTGTATTTACGCATAAACTCAGGTGTTAAGAAACCTAGTTTAGTAAAAAAGTAAACCAACAAAGGCAACTGAAAAACCAGTCCACAAGCCAATGTAATGGTAGTTACTGTAGAGATAAACGATGTTAAGGTAATTTGATTTTCCACCAACTCACTAACTTTATAAGTCCCTAAAAATTGTACCGATAATGGCGAAATAAAATAATAGCCAAACAGAATACCTAAAGCAAACAAAAACGAACCCGAAAAAACCAATGCTCTAGCATACTTTCTTTCACTTTTCTGCAAAGCTGGCTGAATAAAACGCCATACCTCAAATAAGATATAAGGAAATGCCAATATAATTCCTGCAATCATAGAAGTAACTATGTGCGTGGTAAACTGACCGCTCATGGTAATATTGATTAATGAAAAATGAATATCGTCCATACACATTAAATCTCCTTTGCCCAACCATTCCGAAAATTGACACAACATGCGGTAAGTCCAAAAATCAGCATTCTTTTGGGCCAATATAATTTTATCAAATAAAATGGATTTAAAAGAGAAAGCCAATACCATAAAAACCAAGATGGCTATACTTGACCGAACCAAATGCCACCTTAATACTTCAAGATGATCTAAAAATGACATGTCGGCTTTATTTTTCTCTGCTTCTCCCATAAAAAAGCAAATGTAGTTAATCTTCAAAAAAGAGTTTCTAATTATGCTAAATTAACGACAACCTATTAAATAGTCATCAATCGATTGTACTGTAGTACAATCGATTGATGACTAAAATTTACTTCTTCCAAATACCAAAAGGTACTTTTAAATTCACTATCACATTTCTTCCCATATTGTAAATACCATCTGCTTTTAGGCGTGATAAATGGTTGTAATACCGTTGGTTTAAGATGTTGGTTACCCCTAAACTAAGTATTACTTTTTGTTTTCCTAACTGTAAATCTCCTCCTACTTTTGCACTTAACAAGGTATAACCAGGTGTTGTGGTCTCAAAAGAGGTAATGCTGGTTTGGTCAAAAAAAGTATTGCCTGCAACACTTACATAAGGATTTTTCATCCAAGAAAAATCTTTAACCTCAGCTTTTAAGGTAACCAACAAATTGTTAGCAGGTATTCTCGGCAAAGCAGTTCCATTACTTTTTTCACCTATTACCATCGCATATTGTGTTTCAAAATGCAACCAATGCATGTTGTGTGGATGAATATCTACAGTTGCTTCAAAACCATACAAATTCGCATCCGTTTGCTCATAAGTAAAAACAGCTGCATCATCAATTATTGTATCGGTTGGTGCTAAAAAAATGTAATTGTTAATGACATTGTTAAATGCAGAAAATGTCAAAGAAACATGCTCATCAATGTACTCCACTCCAAAGTCTAACTCTACATTTTGCTCTGTCTTTAAAGTTAGGTTACCTATTTCATATCGGAATGTACCTTCATGAATTCCATTAGAAGACAACTCTGCTAAATTAGGCGCTCTAAACCCTGAAGCCACATTTAAACGAGTTAAATACTTATCTGTCCATTTATACGTTAATCCAAAAGAACCATTGATGCTTTCATAATGTTGTTTAAAAGCGCGCTTAAAACCTTCTTCTCCAAAGGTTAACATTTGGTCTCCATGAATTCGCTTGACATCATAACGTACTCCTGAAATAACAGAAAGTTTGTCTTTAGCATATTTTAACATCCCAAATCCTCCTACTTGCTGTACTTCAGCATCGGGTATCAAATTCTCTTCTCCACTATTAGCATTAGTTTGGTATTTTCCTTGAGCACCAATAATCACTTCTATCCTCTTCCATTCTGGTAAATGCCATTTCACATCATAATTAACAGTTTGCAACAACATATCCAATGCTGCTGTATCAATAATATCATGATAAAAAGCTTGTTGTAACCCTCCTGCCTCAAACTCTTGTCGGTTATTAGAAAGGTAACCCACATTTAATTTGATGTGCGATTTTTTAATGTAAATGGTATTTTGTGAGGATAAAATATGGTTCGTAATTAGTTGAAAAGGTTCTAACAAAGTCCTATTCGTGTTTTGTTCTCCTATCTCTTCAGGGATACCTATGGAAGATTGTAAAAAAGAATAATTGACATCTCCCGACCACCACTTTTTCATGTATCCAACACTTGCTTTAAATGCACTTTCTGTATAACGGGTGTTAGTTACACGTTCTCCATTTCCTTGTAAATAATCTCCATGAGACGAATAACCTCCTCGCAATTTAAACCTAAAATTATCTTTGGTTCCTTTCAACCCTAAATTGATAACATAACCATTGGTATTGCTAAAGTATTTAGTCCCTACATCTCCTACAACAGTATTGATGTTTGCTGGTCGTTCTTCTACAAAATGTAATACTCCTCCCATCGCATCAGCACCATACAGTAATGAAGATGGTCCTTTGATGATTTCCACCTTATCAATTCCTATTTCTCCTAATCCCAATCCATGTTCATCACCAAACTGCTGGTTGTCAATAGGAATTCCTTCACTAAATACCAATACTCGGTTATAACTTAATCCTCTTATTACGGGTTTACCAATATTGGTTCCGGTAGCTATCATATTTACACCTGCTACATTGGTTAATGCCTCCATTAAAGTAGGTGCTGTTGCTTGTTGCAATTGTGTTTGATCAAATTGGATAACATCCACAGGGTTTTCATCTTGACTGTTATGGTAAACAGAAGAAACAATAAACTCTTTTGTTTCTATCACCGCATGCGTCAATTTAAAGTCAACTTGTAGGGTATCCGCCTCAACCAACACTGTTTTTAAAACGATATTATACCCAATAATTGATGCTTGTAGTTTATAAGACCCCGCTCGATGGAGCTGTAAAGAATAATTTCCTGCAAGATCGGTAACTACTCCCTTTTTAATTTCTGGTAAATAAATGTTCACACCAGGAATAGATTCTTGGGTTTCGGCATCTACCACTTTTCCTTTTATTACTTGCGCTTGAAGCAACATAACGTTCATCATTAAGATGAACAACAATATATTTTTCATATTAATTTTTATTAAATAGTTTGAATTTTTTGCACACTAAAATCAAAGTGTGTTTCAATTAAAACGATGTTATCTATCCTTCAAAAGCACTCCGATATCTCAATAAACTTGATATAAACTGAGCTCAGTGTGACATTTTCAGAGTAACATCGGAACTATTTAATAGCAGGAGGACCTCGTAATAAGAGGTGAGTAAAATAAAGATTATCTACTATCCATAAAAAATGAACATGAATAGCATTTGATTTGTATTGTATAAATTGAGCTGTAGAAAAAACAGCTTTAACTAAACTATTCGCTGAAAAATTGAAATTACATATAAAATCTTGGTGGTGAACCTCATATTCATGGAAATGAGCTGCGCGTTCATCACAACAAGCCTCAATAACTTCGGTATGCTCCAACACCTCATGGAGCGATTTACTAACAATAGTGTTTAAAATTGCTACTACCAGAAGTACATTGATGATATGTGAAAATAATTTCAATTTAATCTTTCTTTAAAATAGAATTCCATCCTTGAGCCGTTAGTTGATGAATTTTTTCATCTTTAGAAACAATTTGGTAACTGCCTTCGTCTGATGTGATGTGACCAATCACAGCAACTCTTTTTTGATCCTTTATTTTATTGTAATCGTCCAACGAAATCGTAAACAACAATTCATAATCTTCTCCGCCATTTAAAGCACAAACTATCGGATCTAATTGCATTTCTTCTGCAGCAGTGATTGTGGATGGGTCAATTGGAATTTTATCTTCATAAATCGTACACCCTACATTGGATTGCGTACAAATATGAATCAAGTCGGAAGATAATCCGTCAGATACATCTATCATAGAAGTAGGATGAACACCTATTTCTTTAAACATATCCACCACATCTTTTCTAGGTTCTGGTTTTAACTGGCGTTCAAGTACGTAATCGTAACCAGAAAAATCAGGTTGTACTTGTGGATTTTCTTGAAATATTTGCTTCTCTCGCTCTAACAATTGGAGTCCCATAAATGCTCCTCCTAAATCACCAGACACGCAAATCAAATCATTTTCCTTGGCTTCATCTCTAAAAACCAACGTATCCTTATCTCCTTCCCCTATTGCGGTAATACTAATAATTAAACCTGATGTAGATGATGTAGTATCTCCCCCTACTAAATCTACTCCATAAACTTCGCAAGCCAGCAATATTCCTTCATACAATTCTTCCAATCCTTCTATCGACATATGGTTAGATACTGCTATCGATACGGTAATTTGCTTAGGTGTAGCATTCATTGCATATACATCAGAAAGATTAACTGTTGCAGCCTTATATCCTAAGTGCTTTAGGGGAGTATATATCATATCAAAATGAATCCCTTCCACCAATAAATCGGTAGTAACTACCGTCTGTTTATCTTTGTACTCAATCACTGCTGCATCATCTCCAACCCCTTTAATAGAAGAAGGGTTTTTCAACTTAATGTTTTCCGTTAAATGCTGAATAAGGCCAAATTCGCCTAATTCTTCCAGTTCATTTAATGGTTTAGGATTTTTATCTTCTAACATGCTACAAATTTAATAATTCATTTCTTTTATTTTACACTCTATTATTATTTGATTTTTTCCTTGTAGGAATACCACATTTTAGGTACATTTGCCTTAATTTAGAATCAATCTAAATAAGAAATTATGATAACAGTTTCAGAAAGTGCTAAAAATCAATCTATTAAACTAATGGAAGAGGATAATGCTCCACAAGGAGGTTTTATTCGTGTTGGTGTTAAAGGTGGAGGTTGCTCTGGTTTAACTTACGACATGAGCTTTGATCATATTATCAATGATGATGACAAAGTTTTTGAAGACAAAGGAGTGAAAATTGTCTGTGACAAAAAAAGTATACTTTACCTAGCAGGAACGGAATTGGATTATTCAGGAGGATTGAATGGTAAAGGGTTTGTATTTAAAAACCCTAATGCCAATAGAACGTGTGGTTGTGGAGAAAGTTTTTCACTATAAATGATTGAATTCAAACGTTACAACAATCAAAACCTGTAACGCAAAACGACAAAAAGACATGAAAGCTTATACTGAGGATGAATTAGCAGAAGAGTTAAAGAATCAAGAATACAAATACGGTTTTACTACTAATATTGAATCTGAAGTAATTCCAAAGGGATTGAATGAGGAGGTGGTACGACTTATTTCTACTAAAAAGAACGAGCCACAGTGGTTATTAGATTTTAGGTTAAAAGCTTTTGCTGAATGGCAAAAGATGACTGAACAAAAATGGGCACATGTTAATTATCCTAAAATTGATTTTCAAGATATATCTTATTATTCCTCTCCAAAAAAGAAAAAAGAGGTGAGTTGGGACGATGTTGATCCAGAAATGAAAGCTACCATGGATAAATTAGGTATTTCTATGGATGAACAAAAAGCCTTAAGTGGTGTTGCTGTTGATTTTGTTTTTGATTCTGTTTCTGTAAAAACGTCATTTCAAGATAAACTTGGAGAATTAGGAATTATTTTCTGCTCTTTTAGTGAAGCTGTTAAAAATCACCCTGAACTGGTTAAAAAATATTTAGGCACAGTGGTTCCTACTACGGATAACTTTTATGCTGCATTAAATTCAGCTGTTTTTTCTGATGGTTCTTTTTGTTACATTCCTAAAGGTGTAAGATGCCCTATGGAGTTATCTACTTACTTTAGAATTAATGAAGCCAATACTGGTCAGTTTGAAAGAACTTTGTTAGTAGCAGATGAGGATAGTTATGTTAGTTATTTAGAAGGGTGTACCGCCCCACAACGAGACGAGAATCAATTGCACGCTGCTGTTGTTGAGTTAATTTCTTTGGATGGTGCTGAAATAAAATATTCTACTGTGCAAAACTGGTTTCCTGGAGATAAAAACGGAAAAGGCGGGATTTACAATTTTGTAACCAAAAGAGGAATTTGTCATAATCGTTCAAAAATTTCGTGGACACAGGTTGAAACAGGATCTGCAGTTACCTGGAAATACCCTTCTTGTATTTTAAAAGGAGATCATTCAATTGGAGAGTTTTTCTCAGTAGCTGTTACCAACAATCACCAACAGGCTGATACAGGTACTAAAATGATTCACTTAGGAAAAAACACAAAAAGTACGATTATCTCTAAAGGGATTTCTGCTGGAGTAAGTAACAATTCTTATAGAGGTTTAGTACAGATTAATAAAAATGCCACCAACGCAAGAAACTTTACTCAGTGTGATTCTTTATTGATGGGAGACAAATGTGGAGCACATACTTTCCCTTACATCGAGGTAAAAAATAGTACTGCAAAAGTAGAGCATGAAGCCACTACTTCAAAAATTGGAGAAGATCAAATATTTTACTGCAATCAACGAGGCATCAATACCGAAAAAGCAATCAACTTAATTGTGAATGGATATTGTAAAGAAGTATTAAATCAATTGCCAATGGAGTTTGCAGTAGAAGCACAAAAATTATTAGAAATAAGCCTTGAAGGCTCTGTAGGATAAGTTAATACGTTTTAACGTTGGAAAGTTTTTAACGTTAAAAGATTAAAGTTATGGGAACATTTAAATCATTCGAAGAAATACAAGCTTGGCAGAAGTCAAAAGCTATTGCTTTGGATATTTACAAGATAACTAATGATAAATCTTTTAAAAATGATTTTGATTTATATAGACAAATGAGAAGATGTACCATTTCAATTTCATCTAATATCGCAGAAGGGTTTGAAAGACAAACGATAAAAGAATTCGTTCAGTTTTTATTCATTGCAAAAGGTTCCTGTGGTGAGTTAAGATCTCAATTACACATTGCTTTTGAACTAAAATATATTGAAGATAAAATAAAAAATCAATTATTAGAAGATTGTGATTTTACATCAAAAATGATAAATAAACTAATCACATATCTAAGAACAACGATTAAAAAATAGTTAACTCGTTGTAACGTGTAAACGTTGCAACGTTAAAACTTTAAAAACCGACAAATGTTAAAGATAAAAAATTTACACGCAAGTATAGAAGATAAAGAAATTCTTAGAGGAATTAACTTAGAAGTGAAAGCAGGGGAAGTTCATGCAATCATGGGACCAAATGGTTCTGGAAAAAGTACGTTATCTGCCGTCTTAGCAGGAAGAGAAGAATACGAAGTAACTGAAGGTTCTGTTGATTTTGACGGAAACGATTTACTGGACTTAAGTCCTGAGGACAGAGCAAGAGAAGGTGTTTTCTTGGCGTTTCAATATCCAATAGAAATTCCAGGAGTAAGTAATGTGAATTTCTTAAAAACCGCTATCAACGAAAAAAGAGCTTATCATGGAGAAGAAGCTATTGCAGCAAAAGATTTCTTAGCATTGGTGAAAGAAAAATCTGCTTTAGTAGAGTTAGATCCAAAGTTAGCTTCTCGTTCTGTTAATGAAGGATTTTCTGGAGGAGAGAAAAAAAGAAACGAGATTTTTCAAATGGCTATGTTAGAACCGAAGCTATCTATCCTTGATGAAACGGATTCAGGGTTAGATATTGATGCTTTAAGAATTGTAGCTAAAGGAGTTAATACATTGAAATCTCCAAAAAACGCAACTATTGTAATTACCCATTACCAAAGATTATTGGATTACATTGTTCCTGACTTTGTTCATGTATTGTACAATGGAAGAATTGTTAAAACTGGAGGGAAAGAGTTGGCTCTAGAACTAGAAGAAAAAGGTTACGATTGGATTAAATCTGAAAATGTTGAATTGTAAATTTTAAATGTTGAGTTATACATCTATTATTTAAAATTCAAAACTAAAAATTTAACATTTCAAAAATGACAACAGCAGCGCTTACCAAAAAAGATATATTAGTAGAAAGTTTAAGTCAGCTTGATTTTTCTAACGAGCCAACATTTGCTCAAGAATTAAGAAGCAAAGCAAAAGAAGCATTAAACCATTTAGATTTCCCTACTTCAAAAACAGAGTATTGGAAATATACTAGATTAGGAAAAATCATTAACAAGACTTATTTCGTTCAAAATAAAAATGCAGTTCCTCAAATTGATGTTACAAGCTTTACCATCCCAAATTTAGATTCCAATATTGTAGTATTGGTCAATGGATATTACTCTGATGAATTATTAAGAATTGCTCCTCAGAGTGGAGTAACGATTAAAAGCTTAAAAAACGCTATCCAACAACCTGATAGTTTTGTAAGCAATAAGCTGGGGAAAATTGCCAAAGCTGAAAAAGAAATTTTTATAGCATTAAATACGGTAAGTTTTACTGATGGTGTTGCAATTAATATTGATAAAAATGTAGCTTGCGAAAAGCCTATTCACGTTATTAATGTAGTAACAGAAAAGAATTTAATAGCCAACACTCGTGTACTTGTTCAAGCAAAAGATAACGCTTCAGTAAAAATTATTGAATCGTTTGTTAATTTGGGCGGAGCAGAAAGTTTCACTAACAGTGTTGCAGAATTTTTCTTGAGTGTTAATGCTCAAGTAGAATACAACAAACTTCAAAATAAAGAAGGAGAAAGCTACCAAATTTCTACAGAACAAGTATATCAAGAAGCCAATAGTCATTTTACTATCAATACCATTACTTTAGATGGAACACTAGTGAGGAACAACCTGAACATTGATGTAGATGCGGAAGGTTGTGAAACTAACTTAAACAGTATTTATTTAGGAAAAGAAAGTAACCATATTGATAACCACACTATTGTTGATCACTTAAAACCTAATTGTAACTCTAACGAAGTTTATAAAGGAATTTTAGATGATAATTCTGTGGGCGTTTTTAATGGGAAAGTTTTTGTTCGTCCTGATGCCCAGAAAACTAATGCTTTCCAGCAAAACAATAACATTTTATTGACAGATAATGCTGTTATCAACTCTAAGCCTGAATTAGAAATTTATGCTGATGATGTAAAATGTAGTCATGGTTCTACAACAGGACAATTGGACGAAGAAGCTATCTTTTACTTACAAGCAAGAGGTATTAGTAAGAAAAGTGCAATAAATCTGATGATTTCAGCATTCATTAAAGACGCATTAGAAACTATCACCATTGAAGCATTAAAAAATTACATCGATACTAAAATTGAAACAAGATTTACAAAATAACTTAAAGTCCCTCCTAATAAGGAGGGATTTAGGGAGGTGTTAAAACACCCGTCCAACTCCCCTTATTAGGGGAAAGTTTTATGTATAAAATGACAGAAACACTAGATATAGCGTCCATCAGAAAAGATTTTCCAATACTATCGAGAGAAGTGAATGGACATCCTTTGGTTTATTTTGATAATGGAGCATCATCACAAAAGCCTCAACAGGTAATTGATACTATTTCTCATTATTATCAATATGAAAACAGCAACATTCACAGAGGAATACATACACTGAGTCAGGAAGCTACAACGGCCTACGAAGAAGCTAGAAAAACAATTCAAAAATTCATTAATGCAAAGCACGATCATGAAATTATTTTCACCAAAGGAACTACTGATGCTATCAACCTTGTGGCTTCTTCTTTTGGAAAGAAATTTTTGAATGAAGGGGATGAAATTATCATTTCTACCATGGAGCATCATTCCAATATTGTTCCTTGGCAAATAATATGTGAAGAGAAAGGGGCTATTTTAAAAGTTGTTCCGATTAATGATAAAGGTGAATTTTTAGTTGATGAGTATGAAAAATTACTTTCTGATAAAACCAAATTGGTTGCAGTGACTCACGTGTCTAATACTTTGGGAACTATCAATCCCGTAAAAGAAATAATTGCCAAAGCTCACCAAAAAGAAGCTTTAGTTTTAATTGATGGAGCACAGGCTGTTCCACATACCAAAGTAGATGTTCAGGAATTAGACGCTGACTTTTATGCTTTTTCTGGTCATAAAATGTTCGGACCAACAGGAGTTGGAATACTTTACGGAAAAGAAGGCCTATTAAATTCTTTACCCCCTTACCAAGGTGGTGGTGATATGATTAAAACAGTAACCTTTGAAAAAACAACCTACAACGATTTACCTCACAAATTTGAAGCAGGCACACCTAATATTGTTGGTGGAATTGCTTTAGCTACAGCCGTTGATTATATCAATGAAATTGGCATTGATAAAATTGAAACTTACGAGCATGAATTATTAAATTATGCTACTGAGCAAATCAAACAAATAGAAGGAGTTCGAATTATTGGGGAAGCCCAAAAAAAAGCGAGCGTATTATCATTTGTAGTAGACGGTACCCACCCTACAGATATTGGAACTATCATTGATAAATTAGGTATTGCCATTCGAACAGGACACCATTGTACTGAACCTTTAATGAATCGATTTAATATACCAGGTACAGCAAGAGCTTCTTTTGCTTTTTATAATACTTTTGAAGAAGTAGATACCTTTATTAATGCGCTAAAAAGAGCTGTTGGAATGCTTCTATAGTTTAAGTGTTTTAACGTGTAAACGTTCAAAACGTTTTAACTTTATAAACTATAAAAATGACAATAAAAGAAATACAAGAAGAAATAGTAGATGAGTTTGCTTTGTTTGATGAGTGGATGGATAAGTATGAACACATCATTGAATTAGGGAAAGAGTTACCTTTAATAGATGAAAAGTTCAAGACAGAAGAAAACCTCATTAAAGGTTGTCAATCTAGAGTATGGTTACATGCCGAACTAATAGATGGAAAAATTATTTTTACTGCAGATAGTGATGCTATCATTACTAAAGGAATTATTGCGTTAATGATTCGTGTTTTTTCTAATCACTCACCAAAAGAAATTGCAGAATCAGACTTATTTTTTATTGATCAAATAGGGTTAAGAGAACACTTATCTCCTACCAGAAGCAATGGATTAGTTTCCATGGTAAAACAAATTAAAATGTATTCAATCGCTTTTCAAGCTAAAGCATAAATGATATGGAAGAGAACGAACATAAAAAAGAACTCACAAAAAAAGATGTTGAGGCAATGATCATAGATACGCTTAAAACGATTTATGATCCTGAAATTCCTGTAGATATTTATGAAATGGGGCTCATCTATGAAATTAATTTAGATGATGATTTCAATTCCGAAATTATCATGACACTTACCTCTCCTTCATGCCCAGTTGCTGAAAGTCTTCCTGAAGAAGTACGACAAAAAGTAGAAGCGATGTGGGCTGTTAAATCCTCAAAGGTTGAATTGGCATGGGAGCCTGCTTGGGACAAAGAAATGATGAGTGAAGAAGCCAAATTAGAGTTGGGCTTTATGTAATACATCAACTATTTTACAATTTTTTATATTTTCTTCCAATTTCTACTTAGAACATTACACTACACTCTCTAAGTATAAATACTTAGATTTTTTTAAGTATTTATACCTTTATCGAAAATAAGTACTTATTAGTCTAAAAAAGTATATTTACTTGTTTATAAATAGGTATATTTATGCTGTGAGAAATAGCATTTTAAACATATTACCTTTTTTAGTTGCCGTCTTCTTGGGTAATGAATTATTTGCTCAATGTGAATTCACTATTTCTCCAAGCAATACTTTTAATGGTTGTTTACAAGCTGAGGAAGATGTGATATGGAAAAACGCTTCCGCTAACCTTGTAATCAACAACAATTATCTTACAAAATCAGGCTCAAATGGATGGAATGCTGGTGCAGAATCAACAGGTAAAGTTCAAAACTACGGGTATGCTTCTACCATAGTAAATGAAACAAATACCAACCGTATGTTTGGTTTGAGCAACACTAACACTAACAATAATTACAATACTATTGAATATGCTATCTATCTAAGAAGCAATGGTTATATTGGAATTTACGAATCAGGAACCCATTTAGGAAATTTTGGAACATACTCCACTGGTGATACTGCTAAAATAGCTATTAAAGATGGTACTGTTTTTTATTACCTTAACAGCAATCTTGTTTATACTAGTAGTGTAATCCCATCGCTTCCTTTATTAGTTGACGTATCTCTTAATACCAATGGATCTACTTTAGAAAATGTTATTATTTCTAATGGAACTGATGGTTCTTTTACTTCTAGTGCAACCTCCGTAGGAACTGGACCTACCTATCAATGGAAATTAAATGGAATGAATGTAGGAACGAATAGTCCAACATACGCTAACCCTAGTATTACCGATAACGATACCATTACATGTCAGTTAACTCCAGGAGTTGGTGGTTGCGGAGTAGGCCCTTTTAATTCAAATAATATATTTATTCGTCAAATTAATCTAACCAACCATTCATCCGTATCTATTTCGACCACTCCTATTAGTAGTAAATGTGATAAGACCATTACCGAAGCCAGATTTACTAATATGGGAAGCAATATGATTGCTAATAATAATAATTTAACTAAAAATGGTGCTAATGGATGGAATGGTGGTGCTGTTTCTATTCAAAGTATTGATGATAACGGTGAAGCCTATACCATTATTAATGAAACAAACACCAATCGTTTCTTTGGATTAACTAACTCTGGAGCTGAAAATTCCAATCAATCTACTATTGATTATGCCATTTACTTGGTAAGTAATGGAACTATTAGAATTTATGAAACAGGAACTAATATAGGAAGTTTTGGGACATACTCTTCTGGAGACACTGCGAGAATAGTAGCTGAAGATGGGAATATCTATTATTACATTAATAGTAATCTTTTATATACAAGCGCCATTGCCCCTGTTTTTCCTCTTTATGTAGACGTTTCTATTAACACTGATGGAGGAACTTTGGAAAACATTCATCTAATTAGTGGTACTGCTGGTAATTTTAATGCAGATGTTATTAATGGAGGGGCTAATCCTACTTATCAATGGAAATTAAACAATATTGATGTAGGTTCAAACAGTCCAACTTACTCTAATCCTACTCTAAACGTAAATGATATAGTAACTTGTGAAGTAACTCCTGATGCTGTTGGATGTATTCCTTCAGCTGTAATTTCCAATTCTATCTTATTTAATCAAATAAACCCTACTGCTAATTCTTCTGTTTCTATTTCTACCAGCCCTACAGCTAGCAAATGTGATAAGGCGCTTACTGTTGCTGCTTTTACTAGTATGGGAAGTAATATGATTGCTAATGGCAATAGTTTAACTAAAAATGGACCCAATGGATGGGATGGTGGTGCTGTTTCTTTTCAAAGCATTGACGATAATGGTGAAGCTTATACCATCATCAATGAAACCAACACCAATAGAATGTTTGGCTTAACCAACTCTGGAGCTGAAAACTCCAATTTTACTACCATTGATTATGCTATGTATTTAAGAAGCAATGGCGTTATTAGAATTTATGAAGCTGGAACCAATAAAGGTGATTTTGGAGGGTATTCTTCTGGAGATACTGCAAGAATAGTAGCTGAAGATGGAAACATTTATTATTACATTAATGGTAACTTACTATATACTAGTGCTATTACTCCTGTTTTTCCTCTTTATGTGGATGTCTGTATTAACACAGATGGAGCTACGTTGGAAAATGTACATTTAATTAGTGGTACTGCTGGCAATTTTAATGCAGATGTTATCAATGGAGGGACTTCTCCATCTTATCAATGGAAATTGAATGGCTTTAATGTAGGAACTAATAGTGCTACTTATTCTAATGCTGCTTTGAATATAAATGATGTAATCACCTGTGAGGTTACTCCGGATGCTGCTGGATGTAGCGTCTCTCCTATTCTTTCTAATACAATTACTTTTAACCAACTTGATCCTACTGCTAATTCTTCTGTTTCTATTTCTACCAGCCCTACAGCTAGCAAATGTGACAAAGCGCTTACTGTTGCTTCTTTTACTAATATGGGTAGTAATATGGCTGCTTCTGGAAATGACTTAGTTAAGAATGGTTCTAATGGATGGGATGGTGGTGCTGTTTCTTTTCAAAGTATTGATGATAACGGTGAAGCTTATACCATCATTAATGAAACAAATACTACTCGTGTCTTTGGGCTAACTAATTCTGGGGCAAGTGCTACTAGTTACACATCTATTGACTTCGCTATCTACTTAAGGAGTAATGGTGAAATCCGAATTTATGAATCTGGAACGTATATAGGTATTTTTGGTTCTTATACTTCTGGTGATACTGCTAGAGTAGTAGCTGAAGATGGGAATATCTATTATTACATTAATAGTAACCTCTTATATGCAAGTACTATTGCCCCTGTTTTTCCTCTTTATGCTGATGTTTCTATTTTTAATGACGGAGGAACTTTGGAAGGCATTCATTTAATTAGTGGTACTGCTGGTAATTTTAATGCGGATGTTATCAATGGAGGGGCTTCTCCATCTTATCAATGGAAATTGAATGGCTTTAATGTAGGAACTAATAGTGCTACTTACTCTAACGCTTCTTTGAATATAAATGATGTAATCACCTGTGAGGTTACTCCGGATGCTGCTGGATGTAGTGTCTCTCCTATTCTTTCTAATTCTATTTCTTTTTACAATGAAAACCCAACCATCAACACATCTATTTCCATATCCACTATCCCAACAGCTAATAAATGTGAAAAGGTACTTACTGTTGCTGCTTTTACTAGTATGGGAAGTAATATGACTGCTAATGGGAACGATTTGGTGAAAACTGGTGCTAATGGATGGGATGGTGGTGCTGTTTCTTTTCAAAGTATTGATGATAATGGTGAGGCTTATACCATCATCAATGAAACCAACACCAACAGAATGTTTGGCTTAACCAACTCTGGAGCTGGAAATTCAAGTTATACCAACATTGATTATGCCATATACTTACTAAGCAACGGAACTGTTAGAATTTATGAATCAGGGACGAACAGAGGAAACTTTGGAACTTATTCCTCTGGAGACACTGCGAGAATAGTAGCTAAAGATGGGAATATCTATTATTACATTAATAGTAATCTTTTATATACAAGCGCTATTGTCCCTATTTTTCCTCTTTATGTAGATGTTTCTATTAATAACAACGGAGGAACTTTAGAAGATATCCACTTGATTAGTGGCTCTATTGGTGATTTTAATGCGGATGTTATTAATGCAGGAGCCAACCCTACTTACCAATGGAAATTAAATGGATTAAATGTAGGAACTAATAGCTCTACTTACTCTAATCCTTCATTAAATGTAAATGATGTAGTAACTTGTGAAGTGACCCCCGATGCTGTTGGCTGTTCTCCAATCGCTATTACCTCTAACACCATTACAATGAATAGCTTACAATTATCTACTCAATGGAATGGTGGAAATACAGATTGGTTTAACGGAAGCAATTGGAGCAATGGTGTACCTAATATTAATACATCTGCTGTAATTTCAGGTGCTGCTCCAACCATGCCTAATATCATTGGCGCTGATGCTAATTGTCAGGGGTTGACTATAGAAAGTGGCGCTAACCTAACCATTACTGGAAGCTTAAAACTATCTATTGCTGGAAGCTTAGTAAATAATGGAACGCTCACTACTAATTCTTCTACTATTGAAATGCTTAATAATTGTGATGGTGGCTCTGCTATTATTGATTTAAATTCTAATCAAGATATTTATAATCTTGTCATCGATAACACAAATAACGTTGCATTAACAAATGGTACTATTAACCTTTCTGGAACCTTAACATTAACCAACGGGAACTTCTCTACCAATAACGCATTAACTCTTATTTCTGATGCATCGGGTACAGCCCGTATTGCAGAAATTACTGGAGGATCTATTTCTGGTGATATCACTATGCAACGCTATATTGATGCTGGTTCAACCAATTGGAGATTTATCACTTCTGCTGTTTCTAATACTACCCTTGCTGATTTTAACGATGATTTTATTACCAGTGGTTTTACAGGTTCTGATTTCCCCAACTTCCCTTCAGCTGGAAATCCATGGGTATCTATTTATTATTATGACGAAACTGTTCCTGGTAGTCAAGATAATGGATATGTACCTGCTTCCAACATCACCAATGCTGTTGGTGTTGGTGAAGGTTTATGGATATGGAGTGGTGATACTTCAACAGGAACACAACCTTTTACAATTGATGTTACCGGACCTGCTAACACTGGAAATATTAATCTTCCTATTAGTTACACCAATTCAGGAAGTCCTGCCGATGATGGATGGAACATGGTAGGAAACCCCTATCCATCTACTATTGATTGGGACGACAATGTTTCGATTAACAAAACAGGTATTAATGATGCTATTTATATTTGGAACCCTGAATTGGAACAATTTGCAAGTTATGTTTTTGGTTTAGGAACTAATGGCGGTTCTCGATACATTGCTTCCTCCCAAGCTTTTTGGGTACAAGCTACAGCTTCTGGCGCTAGTGTACAAGTTACCGAAAGTACCAAAGTAACCAACGATGCTGTTTTTCTCAGAAAAAAATCAACGGTTACCCCTCTTACTATAAATGTTGAAAATAATTCAGGAACAGATCAAGCAATTATAAATTTTAATAATAACGCTACTTTAGGTTTTGATGGAAATTATGATGCTCTAAAACTATCTTCTAGCAACACCAACCTTCCTTCTGTTTCTACTTTATTTGATTCTATTGAATTTTCTATTAATCAAATTCCTGAACAAGGAGTTACTATTCCTTTAAAAGTAACTACAGGTAATTCTGGAATGCATAGTATTAGTTTTGATGGTATAGAACAATTTAATGATGCAGCTTGTCTTATCGTTGAAGATTTATTTACTGGAAAAAGTTATGACCTAAAAAAACAAAATTCTTTTTCTTGCTTCATTAATAGCTCTACTAAAACAGCTCGTTTCTTAATTAAATTTGGTGCTATCACAACTACAACTATTACTAATGCTACTTGTTTCGGAAGTAATGATGGTTCCATTCTTTTGGAGAAAGAAGGTGGTAGCACTTTTGATATTGTTTGGAAAGATGAAAATGATATTGTTATTAGTAGCGAAGCCAATGTTTCTGGAATTAGTTTTTTAAGTAATGTTCTTGCCGGTACTTATCTTATTGAAACTACTGATGCAATTTGCGGTAACTTAATAAGCAGCGTAACAATAGATGAACCGCAACAAATTACAGCTCAGTTTACTCCTAGTTCAGATACTGTGTATCTATCTAATGGAGGTATTATTAATTTTACCAACGCATCCAGCAATGCTAACACTTATATCTGGGATTTTGGTGACGGAAATAGTTCATACATCAATGAACCCACTCATCAATACACTCAATCAGGTATTTATAATGTTACTCTAAATGCCTCATTAAATGGAAACTGTAGTGAGATGGACTCTAAAAATATTACTGTATTGGATTATGCTACTGCCATCGAAAACACAATTAACAACAATAACAACGCTAAAGTTTGGATCAATAATAGCAACCTGATAATTGAATCTCAAAACGCCATTGATAAAATAGAGGTTAGAAACTTAACAGGACAAATCTTATTGTCCATCAATAAAACGGGAATATATAAAACTATTATCCATCTTGATAATATTGCTAGTCAAATGTTATTAATCAATACGTTTTCTGGCAACAACTTGTCTTCTAACAAAATTAGTTTTGTTAGATAAAGATATTTATTAGGTTATAAATAATTACTTCACAATCAATTTCTGGCTATAAATTTCATTCTCTGAAGAAGCTATTACCAAATAAGTCCCACGAGGAAGATTGATATCAATCGGAATAGCTACAATTTGATTTTCTTCATAAACTAAAACTACTTTAGAATAAAACTCTTGTCCTTTCATATCTCTAAGCACTACAAAAGCTTCTTGATCCATTAAGTTATTAAACTGTATTCTGAGTTTTTCTTTTCCTTTTACAAAAGGATTCGGAAAAACATTAATCCCCTTCTCTCGACTATTTTTTAGAAATTTAACAGGAACTATTGAAAAATACTCATAACTTCCATCAAAATCAACTTGCTTTAAACGATAATAAGAAGTCCCTTTGTGAGGGTTGTAATCAACCTCAAAGTAGGTTATAGTTTGATGGCTATTTCCAGCAGCACTTGTAGTTAAAAGCTCTTTCCAATCTTTCCCATCTTTAGAACGCTCAATCACAAAATAATCACTATTAATCTCTGTTGCTGTTACCCATTTTAGTTCTACCCTATCCTCATTTACATTTGCCTCAAACTGAATCAATGTTACAGGGAGAGGTCCAGAAGATGATTGAACAATTCCTCCTCCATCTGTTCCTGTACCTGTTTCAGCATAATCACATGTATTACAATTTCTACCTCCAGCACCAGGTGTTGTATTAATGGTTACATTAGCCGATGGTTGGGCTGATGAAAAAATGACAGTTCCCATTCCTCCTCCTCCTCCTGCTCCATGTCCATCACTATGAGTAACATCCCCTCCATTTCCTCCGTTACTCTGAATGGTAAGCGGACATGTCCCTGCAATACTCCATGATCCTACTTGAAAAATTAATGAACCTCCTGCTCCTCCTGCACTATTTCCATCTCCACCACTACCAGTCGTTATAGATTCTCCATTAGCTGTAATGCTTAGCCCTCCACAAGAGCCAGAAGTTCTAATCTCATTAGCTTTAATTAATATAATACCTGCTCCATTCCCTGCATTTTGAGAGCCACCGTTATTTCCTTCACCAGATCCACCCCCACCTCCCATAAAAATACGATTAGCAGTAACATATGAGCTAAGATCTACTCCTCCCATTCCTCCAGCTGTTGGTGTACAATTAGGCCATCCTGGCCCACCCAAACCTCCGGAAGAAAAATTACTTCCTCCACCTCCACCTGCATTATGACTATTTCCCCCTCCACCTCCATTTAATATTTTAGCTCTACCTGCAGCATAATTTATATCAGTCACCTTATATATTCCTTCTCCCTTATCTGCATGATTATCAGTTGAAGGAATTCTATAATTAGATGCTCCCGTACAGCCTGTAGAGCCTCCTCCATTAGCAGTTGCACCTCTAAATCCAGCATCATCAGCATCAATATTATGTGCTAATGTTAAAACACCATTCACATTAAAAGCAATAATACCCCCTGTATTTCCATCCCATGATTTTGCAGACATATCAGCAGTAGTAGTATAATCTGGGCTGCCAAAAGTGGGATATGTAATAATTTGCAAGGAAGAATTTACTCCAGTATTGTAAGTATTCAAAAAATTACCTGAAACAGTAATTGTAGTAGGAAGTCCTCCTGACTCCGTATGAGAAACAACAGTTAACACTTCATATAATCCAGCAGATTGAATATCCCCTAAATCTCCAAAAGAGGCATCATTTCCTGTATTAGAACCAATAACATCATCTTGCATTTGCATGATGATAATTTGCTCGCCATCTTCAAAACTATCAAAAGCTTCATCTACATTACTTAACGTTAAAACACTTCCTGCAACACTAGTAACCTTTGCATATCCATTAATTTCCTGAGAAAAAACTTCAAAAGGGATTACAGAAATTAACATCCATAAAACTCCGATAATTATTTTCTTAAATTTCTTCATGGTGTGAATAGTTTGTTAGTAAAATAGGATTGGATACTTGTTTTTAAAGCTCCCTAATTGTTACGAAAATGCACAAACAATAGTTACATTTATTTATTGTATTTTATCAACAAAATCAATAGATACAAGATATTTTTACTTAAGGATATTTACTTAATTTATGGAAAACTAAAAAAGCTATAAAATATAAATCCACCCATATTTACAGATAGAAAATTTAATTTTTAATTTCGTAGTGATGGATAAACAGCCAATTAAAAATCTTCTTAAAACACTACCTAATAAGCCTGGTGTTTATCAATATTATAATGCTGAAGGAAAAATATTGTACGTAGGAAAAGCCAAAAACCTAAAAAAACGGGTTACTTCCTACTTTACCAAAAACCATGAATCCCGAAAGCTTTCGGGAGGTAAAACTGCTATTTTGGTGAAACAAATTGCAGATATTAAAACCATCGTTGTCGGTTCTGAAATTGAAGCTTTATTACTAGAAAACAACCTCATCAAAAAATACCAACCTAAGTACAACATTATGCTCAAGGATGACAAAACTTATCCTTGGATTTGTATAAAAAACGAACGTTTCCCTAGAGTATTTTCTACTCGAAATGTAGTAAAAGACGGTTCCGAATACTTTGGACCATACGCTTCCGTAAAAATGATGAATACTATCTTAGGATTGATTAGAGATTTATATCCTTTAAGAAATTGTACTTACAACTTATCTGAAACCAACATTAACGACAATAAATTTAAAGTTTGCTTGGAATACCACATTGGTAACTGTAAAGCACCATGCATTAACGAGCAAACAGAGGAAGATTATAACAACTCTATCTCGGAAATCAAAGCCATCATTAAAGGGAATATCAATAGTGTTACCAAGCACCTGAAACCGTTAATGAAAAAAAGTGCAGAAAACTTAGAATTTGAAAAAGCACAGCTGCTAAAAGAAAAAATAGAAACTTTAGAAAAATACCAAAGTAAATCTGTTGTCGTAAGTCCTACAATTAATGATGTAGATGTGTTTTCCGTCATCTCAGATGAAAAGTACGGTTACGTCAATTATCTTAAAGTAATTAATGGTGCTATTATCCAAGGACATACTATTGAACTAAAAAAGAAATTGGATGAAACAGATGACTCTTTATTACAAATCGGAATTGCAGAGCTAAGACAGCGTTTTGATAGCAACTCGAAAGAAGTTATTGTTCCTTTTCAACCAGAGCTAGAAGATGATGAGATACGATTTTTAGTACCTCAACGAGGCGACAAAAAGAAATTACTCGAACTGTCTGAACGCAATGCCAAATACTATCGATTAGAACGTAACAAACAAAAAGCCAATGTAAGTCCTACCAAACATTCTGATCGAATTTTAGAGCGTTTACAAAAAGATTTGAGAATGTCCGAAAAACCTGTTCACATTGAATGTTTCGATAATTCCAACATACAAGGGACAAATCCTGTAGCAGCATGTGTGGTGTTCAAAGATGCTAAACCAAGTAAACGAGACTATCGTCATTTTAACATAAAAACCGTTGAAGGTCCCGATGATTTTGCTTCGATGACTGAAGTAATTTACAGAAGGTACAAACGATTGTTAGATGAAAAACAACCTTTGCCTCAACTCATTATTATTGATGGAGGAAAAGGGCAATTGAGTGCTGCTTTAAAAAGCATAGACCAACTCAACTTACGAGGTAAAATAACTATCATTGGAGTTGCTAAAAAGTTAGAAGAAATATATTTCCCTAATGACTCCATTCCATTGTATTTAGATAAAAAATCGGAATCATTAAAATTAATTCAATACCTTAGAAATGAAGCTCATCGATTTGGTATTACTCACCATCGAAACAAAAGGTCAAAAGCAGCCATCCAATCCGAATTAGCTGAGATTGAAGGAATAGGCTTTAAAACAGCTCAACAGTTGTTGTGGAAATTCAAGTCTGTTGCTCGTATTAAAAAAGCATCATTAAAAGAACTAGAAGGAACCATCAGTAAAAAAAGCGCGAAAGTGGTGTTTGATTATTTTAAGTAGTAAATTTTATTTATTTGTCATTCTGAACATGTTTTGCTTGTTTCGCAAAACATGTTCAGAATGACACCTAAACTAAACTAGCCAACTGCTCTTCCAACACTTTGATCTTTGCTTCTGCATCAGCCTTTTTCTTTTGCTCAGCAGCTACTACTTGTTCTGGTGCTCCAGCAACAAATTTTTCGTTAGACAGTTTTTTATTTGCTATGGACAAAGAGCCTTTCGCATAATCCAATTCTGCTTTTATTTTTTCTATTTCAGCCTCTACATCAATGTTCTCACTTAATGGAATAAAATATTCATTCGATTTTACAACAAAAGAAAATGCTCCTTCTACTTTTTCTTTAACATAAGTTAATTCAGATAGATTAGTTAGTTTTTTAATTATTGAATCAAATTCCTTATCACTCACATCTCCAAACTCTTTATTCTCTTTTATCAATAATTCTATCTGATCTTTATTTGGAATATTTTTAGATTTTCTTAATGTTCTAATCTCACTTATAACACTTTTAGCATAATCAAAGGACAGAAGATGCATTGGACTCATTTTAGCTTTATCAGATTTCGGATAATCCAACTTCATAATCGTTTCTCCTACTTCTCGCTCAGCTATGTTTTGCCACAACTCTTCTGTTACAAAAGGCATAAACGGGTGCAACATCTTTAATAATTGTTCAAAATAACCAATAGTAATCTCCAATGTCTTCGCATCAATAGGTTGCTGATAAGCCGGCTTCACCATTTCTAAATACCATGAACAGAAATCATTCCACGTTAATTTATACATTTCCATCAAGCAATCTGATAAACGGTATTTCTCAAAATTCATCTCAATTTGAATTAATGCTGAATTCAATCTAGCATCAAACCATTTTATTGCAATCTGTGC
Source organism: Vicingus serpentipes (assembly GCA_024103385.1). Classification (GTDB taxonomy): domain Bacteria; phylum Bacteroidota; class Bacteroidia; order Flavobacteriales_E; family Vicingaceae. The sequence continues at coordinate 93,185 of JAGFIT010000050.1, read as the reverse complement.
ACTTTCTGGTTGCTCAATTACGTTGTCAACTTCCCACCCTTTTACCAATCGAAAAGCATTCCATATTTTATTGGAGAAATTTCTTCCTTGCTCTATTAAAGATTCATCAAACAATAAATCATTCCCTGCTGCAGAACACGATAACATCCCAAAACGCACACTATCTGCACCATATTGATCAATCAACCCTAACGCATCAGGAGAATTCCCTAGAGATTTACTCATTTTTCTTCGCTGCTTATCTCTTACCATACCAGTAAAATAAACTTCTTTGAATGGTTTTTCATTTTTAAATTCGTACCCTGCAAAAACCATCCGAGCCACCCAAAAGAAAATAATATCCCAACCCGTTACCAACACATTGGTAGGATAATAATAATCAAAGTCAGTAGTATCTTCCCCAAATCCATCAAACACAGATATTGGCCACAACCACGATGAAAACCAGGTATCTAATACATCTTCATCTTGTCTTAAGTCTGTAACCTGCAAATCAGCATTCCCTGTTTTTGCCTTTGCTAATTCAAGTGCTTCTTCTTTTGTTTCAGCAATTACATAATCATTCTCTTCATTGTAATAATAAGCCGGTATTTGCTGTCCCCACCATAACTGTCGAGAAATTGGCCATTCTCTAATGTTCTCTAACCAATGCTTATAAGTATTCTTAAATTTTGAAGGGTAAAACTGGATATCATCATTCATTACATGTTCCATCGCAGGTTTTACCATCTCCTCCATTTTCACATACCACTGCAACGATAATTTAGGTTCAACTACCGTATCTGGGTTTCTTTCTGAATAACCAACATTATTCGTAATCTCTTCTACTTTTGCAAGTAACCCTTGTTCTTCCAACAACTTCGCCACTTTCTTTCTCACCACAAAACGGTCTTCACCAACAAAAATACCTGCTGCTTCGCTTATCGTTCCATCATCATTGAAAGTATCTATTATTTCTAGGTTATGCTTCTGTCCTATTTCGTAATCGTTAGGGTCATGAGCAGGAGTCACTTTTAACATTCCTGTTCCGAATTCTAAATCAATATAATCATCCGTAATAATGGGTACCTCCCTGTTTACCATAGGCACAATTACTTTTTTTCCATGTAAATGCGTATAACGTTCATCTTTAGGATGCACACACACCGCACTATCTCCCATAATAGTTTCTGGTCGAGTGGTGGCTATTATAATGTACTCATCACTATCCACTAATTTATACTTTACATGATATAGTTTTGATTGAACATCTTTACGAATTACTTCTTCATTGGACAAGGTAGTCTGCGCCTTAGGATCCCAGTTTACAATTTTCCAATCTTTATAGATGTATCCTTTTTTATCTAACTCCACAAACGATTTTATTACCGCAGCAGACAGTTTAGGTTCCATCGTAAATCGAGTTCTATTCCAGTCACAACTAGCTCCTAAACGTTTTAATTGATCTAAAATAATTCCTCCATACTTCTCTTTCCAAGCAAACGCATGCTCTAAAAACTTCTCCCTTCCAATATCATATTTACTCACCCCCTGCTCTCTTAATTGATTCACTACTTTAGATTCTGTAGCAATAGAAGCATGATCAGTTCCTGGTACCCAACAAGCATTATACCCTAACATTCGAGCTCTTCTTATTAAAACATCTTGAATGGTATTATTCAACATGTGACCCATATGCAAAACACCCGTCACATTAGGTGGTGGAATGACAATAGTAAAAGGCTCCCGCTCATCTGGTGTAGATCTAAAAAAATCATTCTTCATCCAGTATTCATACCACTTATTTTCTATCGCTTCGGGGTTATACTTACTATCCATTTCCTAACTATCTTTACTATTTTTTCAATTCAGCTTGCAAAGATAAGTTTTGCAGGCTAGAATAAGTAATATGATGTGAATAATTTTAGCAGTCTACACTAATTATTTATTTTGTTAAGGAAGTGTTAATTGAACTTAAGTATTGATAACTAACAGCTACATTTGTGTAGTAACTTAAAAATAAAATCATGAAAAAAATATTATTATCATTCGGTCTGTTAGCTTTTGTAGCTGCTGGTATGCAAGCTCAAGAGACTAAAACAGCTCCTGCTCCTGTAGTAGTAGAAAACCCAAATGCTCCTATAATGACTTTTGAGACTGAAGTTATTGATTATGGAACAATTGAACAAGGTGCTGATGGAGTTAGAGAATTCAAATTTACTAACACTGGTAAAGAGCCTTTAATCATTTCAAACTCCAGAGGAAGTTGTGGATGTACTGTTCCAACATGGCCTAAAGAACCTATTAAGCCAGGAGAGAGTTCGATGATTAAAGTAAAATATGACACTAAAAGATTAGGTGCTATTAACAAGTCTGTAACTATTACTTCTAATGCCTCTGAAGCAACTAAAGTAATTAGAATTAAAGGACAAATTGTTGCTCCTAAAACTTCACCTGTTAAAGATGTACCTGCTGGGGCTCCAGTAGAACAAGAGTAAATTCAATATAGGTTATTGATAATGAAAAGTTATCTTTTCAATTTAAGTTTAAGCTTGCTACTCCTTGTAGCAAGCTTTTCTTTTGGACAAAATCCTAACGACATTCATTTTGAACGTCTTGTCCATAAATTCAAAAAAGTAGATGAAGGAAAACAATTAGAGTTCAACTACTCTTTTACTTATTTAGGACAAGAACCGCTCACCCTTACTGTTGAAAAAATAGATTGTTCATGCACAGAGGTTATATTACATGAAGAAAAAATTGAAGCTGGAAAAACCTATGCTATAATTATTAAATTCGATACCAACAATAAAATTGGTTACCAAGAACGAGAAGTAATTTTAAATTATAACTCCCCTTCTAACGAAACAACGATAGAAAAAAAACTGATATTTAAAGGAGTAGTTAAAGCTTCTGCAGCTACGAAAGCTGCTTATAAAAAGAGTAAACAAGAATAACTCAAACACTTATTGTCAATAGATATAGGAAAATTACCAAATGAAACATTTGATTCTTACTTTTTCCTTGTCCCCATTTTGTTCCTAAAAAAATAAAATTTTAATCAAGTTCTTTATTAAATTTACACGCACTTAAAAAGAAAAATATGCCAGATTTATCAAACAGAGGGCAAAAAATGCCTGAATCACCTATTCGTAAATTGGTACCTTATGCTGAAGCAGCTAAAAAGAAAGGTCGTATCGTTTATCATTTAAACATTGGTCAACCAGATATTGAAACTCCACAAGTCGCTCTCGATGCTATAAGAATAATAGATAGAAAGGTAATAGAATACAGTCATTCTGCCGGAGGAATTGGATATAGAACTGGATTAGCTGACTACTATAATCAACTAGGGTTTAATTTAACTGCTGAAGATATATTGGTAACAACGGGTGGATCTGAAGCATTAATTTTTGCTTTTCAAAGTTGTATGAATGCAGGAGATGAGGTTATTATCCCTGAGCCATTTTATGCCAACTACAATGGTTTTTCACAAATTGCTGATGTAAACATTATACCCGTTACTTCTTCTATAGATAATGGTTTTGCTTTACCTCCTATTAGTGATTTTGAAAAGAAAATCACTCCTAAAACAAAAGCAATAGTAATTTGTAACCCAGGTAATCCAACAGGTTATTTGTATTCTAAAGAAGAATTAGAAACATTAAAAGAGATTGTAAAAAAACACGATTTATATCTAATTGCAGACGAAGTATATAGAGAATTTTGTTACGATGGAAAAACTCATCACTCTGTACTAAATATGAAAGGTATTGAACAAAACACAATTGTTATCGACTCCGTATCCAAAAGATATAGTATGTGTGGTGCTCGAATTGGAGCTTTTATTACAAAGAATAAAGAATTATTAGCTGTAGCTTTAAAGTATGCCCAAGCAAGATTAAGCCCTCCTACTTTAGGGCAAATTGCAGGAGAAGGTGCATTAAGTACTCCTCAGAGTTATTTTGATGATGTAGTAAAAGAATATGTATCAAGAAGAGACCTACTAATTGATGGGTTAAATAATATTGAAGGTATTAAATGCCCTAAACCAGGAGGTGCTTTTTATGCAATTGCTGAACTACCTGTAAAAGATGCAGAGAAATTTTGTCAATGGTTATTAGAAGATTTTGAATATAAAAATCAAACGGTAATGATAGCTCCTGCAGCTGGATTTTATGCCACAAAAGGTTTAGGAAAAAAAGAAGTACGTATTGCTTATGTATTGAACAAGAAATCTCTTTTGAATGCAATTAAGTGTTTATCCGAAGCTTTAAAGGTTTATCCAGAAAGAATTGTTGTTAAAGAGAAACAATTCTCTTAATCATTTTTCTTTTTGGAATAATTGTTGTAATTATGAAAAATTATTAATCATAAAATATAAAAAAGTATGAAAAAAGTATTACTAGTTGTTGCATTGGCTTTTGTAAGTTTAATTGACTTGAATGCACAAACAAAATTCAAAATTATCACTACTATTGAGTCTATCGTACCTGGAGGTATCGGACGTTCTAGAATAATTGAAAATGGAACTGAGATAGATTACAATCAATTTACCACTGAAAGAACAGATGGTAAGGATAGTGATCAAGGAAAAATTAAAAGAGGTGACGCTAAAGTAGAGAAATTTGCTGAAACAAAAATCTTGAACTTCTATAGTATGGTCGGGATTAACTTCCAAAACATTGCTTCTAATGATGCCTTAATTACTTCAATACTGGATGCAAAAGCTGCTGAAGGATGGGAATTATTCCAAGTAGTTAGCGGAGTGGAAAGTGATGCAGGAAAAGGTGATGGAGTAGGTATTTTCATTACTAGATACCTTTTTAGAAAAGGATAATTACTTCAATTACAAAACACAAGAAAGCCTCTAATCAATGATTAGAGGCTTTTTTATACAATAAAGCCAGTAAACAAACTTATCAACAATAGTTAATAACTTTGTTGATAAGCTATTTTCAGCTTTTAACGAAGACTTCTATATTCCTATATTTTTGTATAAACTATCAGTAAAGCACGTATGTTTACGTTATTTGGTAAAAAGAAAATACAAGAAGATATTGTCGCTAACATTTTTGTTAACACCATCTTAAATACTGTTGATAATGGCTTTGCTGATGTGGTGGGCGTAATTAACGATGCTCCAGAATTCATCAAATCGCCAAGAGTTTCTTCTGCAGACGATGATCAATTTATTTTAATTGTTTTTGCTGCTAATCTCCTATACCTACCTACTCATTTAAAAAATTATCAAGACGAAAGAATGACTCAGTTAGTTATTTCTAAGTTAGCTAATGCTTTTAATGCCGATGAAGAACGATTGGCTAAAGCACTTAAAGATTATCAATGTTATTTAAAAAAAGTAAATCTTCCTTCTAAAAATACGAAGTACGCCATGTCTAAAGCTATTTTTGGAAAATACCAATTGAACCAATACCAAGATGAATATTTCAAAAACATGAATAGCCCTAACCCCATGTTTTTAAAACGTTTGGATGAAGTGATGGAAAATTTTCTTTGGAATTGGGAAGCTTTCCTTCAAAAAAATCAGATTGTAGATTAATTAGGTGGTTACACACCCCTTAATCCCCTCTTTCTAGAGGGGAAAATTCTCTCAAATGATACTTTAAATTACCCCAAATTAAAGTGAGTAGTTGCCATTGCGCATATCTCATCTCCAATGGACAAACACGCTGTAGCAGCTGGAGAAGGTGCATTTAATACATGGATACTTTTTCCTTTATATTCTATTCTAAAATCTTCTCTAGTATCGCCATCTGCCCCCAACAACATGGCTCTTACTCCTGCTCTTCCTGGTTGAATATCATCCATAGTTAAAGAAGGTATTAAACGCTGTAAAGTTGCTAAAAATAATTTCTTTGAAAATGCTCTTCGGTATTCATTAATGGCAAAACTGGTATTGTTAAACAATAATTTCCATGTCCCTGAATAAGTCAACGCATCAATCGTGTCTTTTAAATCGAAATCTGTTTTTCCATAACCCTCTCGTTTAAAAGTAAATACCGCATTAGGTCCGCACTCGATATCACCATTTACCATTCTAGTAAAATGCACACCTAAAAATGGAAAAGCAGGATTAGGAACAGGGTAGATTAAGTTCTTTACCTTATGTTTTGCCTGCTCTGTTAAATCGTAATAATCCCCTCTAAACCCTACTACCTTCTCTTTTAACTTTACATTATCCTTCTTTGCTAAACGATCAGCTTGCAAACCGCCACAAAATATCATGTACTTAGTTAAGTACTTATTTTTAGAAGTAACCACTGTTGTTTTTTCTTCTCCATGTTGATATTCCAATACCTCTTCACCCAATACAATTTTACTTTCAGGTTGTTTAGCCACCACTAACTCAGCTAATTTTTCGGTAGTTCCTCTAAAATCAATAATACCTGTACAAGGCACCCATATTCCACCTATACTTTCTACATAAGGTTCTATTTCTTTCAATTGATTGGCATCTATTTTTTCAATTCCTTCGGTGTTATTGTCCAATCCATTTTGGAAAATTTTATCCATAAATGGCAATTCCGACTCATCAACAGCTGCTACTACTTTACCACACACATCGTGTTTGATGTTGTGTTCTTTGGCAAATTGCACCAATTGTTTTCTACCATCCACACACGTTTTTGCTTTTGCGGAACCCGGCTTGTAATACAAGCCTGAATGAATTACCCCCGAATTATTTCCTGTTTGATGATCTGCCAAATGAGGTTCTTTCTCAATCAACAAAATCTTTAAATTAGGAAATTTTACTTGCAGTTTGTAGGCAGTTGCTGTCCCAACAATTCCTCCTCCAACAACTGTTATATCGTAAATCTTTTTGTTTTCCAATGCTCTTGTAATTTTAATTAACGAAGATAATATTATCCTTTTATTTATTGATTGACTTATTGCTAAAAATAAAAACCATGGAATTTTGTAACCCCACCTTGATTAAACTCTATCGTAGGTAAAGGAAACTTAACAAACCCAAAAACACCAAAAAAGGTATTGAGAAAAGCACTTTTAGTTTTAATCTTGGTTAAATCAACATCCAAACTCAAATAATACTGTCTGTACCTTCTTATTTCAGGATTGTTCACATTGTATTTTCCTCGCTCTACCATACCTTCTGCACCATATCCTACAGCTACATTTAACCATTTAGGAAAAGCCGCACTTTCTTTTAAAAACGAAGCCACATTTACGCTTGCCCAATAAGTTTGTCCGTTATAATCCAATGTCGCATTCTCTATAAGATTAGTGCCAAACAAATTAGGCCTTAATTTTACATAATGTGTTTTATGGTAAGAGTATTTTAATAAAATGCGCTGTTCATCCCAACCCAACTGCTGTGCAATAAATAGCCCAGTACCTAAGGTATTGGCGGCTACATCTCCCCAAGAGCATCCATAATCTGGAGAGAAACCATCAAAAATCTCAATACTAGACAAAAAAATAGAGCCCAAAGAACCACCATACCATATTGCTTTTTTTCGTTCTACCCCACTCCATTTTAACGCTTCATAACCTACCAACCCAACATAATAAGCAGTAACACTATGTCCTACCTTATCCATCTGTTCGAAGTTGTCATTATCATTTATCGTATTAAAATCCCAAGTAAGATGACTATCATACCAAATAGAATTTAAGCCCGTCATTATTCCAACGTAACCTAAAGACTCTATCGTAAGAATGGTTTTTAAGCGCTTAGGGTTGAGCGTATCTTGTTGTGAAAATAAAGCATGAAAAGAAAACAAAAGTGCAATTAGCAAGAGGTATAATTTCTTTTGCTGACAATCGCGTAAAGTATATTGATGAATTATGCTCACAACAAAATTGGTTAGTTATTTCGCCTAAAACCGCAACTGAAAATTTTCCTTGCTCAAATCAGTATTGAAAAATACTATACCAACGAAAAACAAATCAATTGTTGAAGTGATTTTAGGATGTTTTTTAATCACCTCCCATGCTTCCTCCATTTCAACAGACCAATGAATGTCGTCAAAAATAAAAATGCTTTCATTATGTGATTTTGCGACACACTGGTCAAAATAATCTAATGTTGCCGCTTTTTGGTGGTTTCCATCAAAGAAAACCATATCTAACGAAGGTACTTGAGTTAAGTATTGAGGTAAATAACTATCAAATGTAGCGTTGACCAACTCAATATTTTTCATCTCCATTTTTTCAAAATTAACCTGAGCTACTTTTGCTGTATTGGGACAACCTTCTACGGTGGTTACCTTTGCTTTCCTGTTGGGCGTAGCTAAATACAAAGTACTTATTCCTAAAGATGTACCTAACTCTAATATGTGTTGAGGTTTAAAACGGTTCACGATTCTAAACAACAATTGCCCGTACTTAGGTGATTTCAAGGTATGCTTAGCGATATCTTTAATTTTTCGCTGAGGAGAAGCATTCACCCGAGAACCTGCTCCATGATCTTCAATATTAATTTTTAAATCCGTTAGCAATAATTTCGCTCGTATTGATTCAATGTCCTCATAAACATAAAAAGGACGCTCATCACAAATTACATTATTATACAGCTCAAAAATAAAAGGGGAATGAATTCCATGTTCGTTATTCGACTGAAAACGATATTTTGTATAATTTAACAGAAATTTTAACTTACTCACTTAACAAAAATAGTGGATTTATTCTTGAAAACAAGTCAAAGCAAACTCGATTACCATGAAAAAAACACTAATTTTAATTTCACTTCTTATTGTTGTAAATAGCACTTTTGGACAAAAAGATACTACTATGAAAAATAATATAGCCATCGTTATTCACGGAGGTGCGGGAACAATTCTTAAAAAGAACCTTAGCAGTGAATTAGAGAAAGCCTATCGCGATAAATTGAATGAAGCCCTAAATGCAGGTTATGAAATTCTTGAAAAAGGAGGCGATGCTACCGATGCTGTAGAAGCGGCCATTGTTGTAATGGAAAACTCTCCCCTATTTAATGCCGGAAAAGGAGCTGTTTTTACCAATGCTGAAACTAACGAAATGGATGCATCCATCATGGAAGGAAAAAACTTAAATGCTGGAGCTGTAGCTGGTATAGGAGTTATAAAAAACCCCATCAAAGCCGCTAGGTTGGTAATGGAAAAATCGCCACACGTCATGCTAGCCGGAAAAGGAGCTGAAGAATATGCTAAAATAAATGGGTTGGAAATAGTAGATCCGAAATATTTCTTTACTCAACGAAGATTTGATCAGGTGCAAAAAATTAAAGATTCTGAAAAAATAGAATTGGATCATTCTGATGATAAAAACGAAGGATTTTATATGGATCCTGAAAAACTAAAAGACAGCAAATTTGGAACTGTTGGAGCCGTGGCTTTAGATAAAAATGGCAACATTACTGCAGGAACCTCTACCGGAGGAATGACCAACAAAAAATACAATCGAATTGGGGACTCTCCAGTAATTGGAGCTGGAACTTATGCCAATAATCAAACATGTGGAGTTTCTTGTACTGGACATGGAGAATACTTTATTAGAAAAGTAGTAGCTTATGATGTTTCAGCAATGATGGAATACAAAGGATTAAGTTTAAATGAAGCAGCTGATTTTATTGTTAACAATAAACTGGTTAAGTTTAATGGTGCTGGAGGATTAATTGCATTAGATAAAGAGGGTAACATTGCTATGCCTTTTAATACAGAAGGAATGTACAGAGGTTATAAAAAAGGGAACGGAGAAACTGTAGTTAAGATTTTCAAGGAATAAAATAAATTGTTGATTACATTTGTGCACAAACATAGTTACAAGTAAGTATGAGAATAGTTATAGCTGGAGCAGGAGAGGTTGGTTTTCACCTTGCTAAAATGATGTCAAATGAATCGCAAAACATTTACATTATTGACGACAACGAAGACAGGCTCAATTACGTTCAATCCCATATTGATGTATTTGGAGTAAAGGGAAATGCAAAAGACATTCACGTTTTAAAAGAAGTGAAAGTGGATACTTGCGATTTATTAATTGCTGCCACCTCATCAGAAGAAACCAACCTCTTAGTTTGTATTAACGGTAAAAAGCTAGGTGCTAAAAGAACCATTGCCCGTATTAGTAATTATGAAGGAATTGGTTCCGAAATGCGAAAATTGTACAGCGAATTAGGTGTGGATGACATCATTTCCCCAGTAGAATTAGCCTCCAAAGAAATAAAACGTTTAATCAGTCAATCGGCTTTTACTAACGATTATGAATTTGAAGGGGGAAAATTAACTGTATTTGGTATCGCTATTTCTGAAAGCTCTCCACTAAAAGATAAGTCGATACTTGATACCACCTATCTTAACCCTAACCGATCCTTTAAACCCATTGCACTATTAAGACACGATGAAACCATCATGGTGCAAGGAGATACTGTCTTATTAGAAAATGACATTGTTTATTTTATCTCTACTCCAGAAAGCATTGATGACATTACTAAAATATGTGGGCAGGAATGTTTTGAAATTAAAAACATTATGATTTTAGGGGGAAGCAGAATAGGTGTGCTTACCGCTGAATTATTAGAAAAAAAGTACAACGTTATTCTGATTGAAAAAGACAAGAAAAAAGCCAAGCAAATTGCACAACGCTTAAAAAAGACATTGGTTATCAACTCTGATGGAACAGATGTGCAAGCATTGGAAGAAGAAAGTATTGAAGATATGGATGCTTTTATTGCAGTTACAGGAGATTCAGAAACCAACATCATTTCTTCTTTAGTAGCCAAATCACACGGAGTTAGAAAAACCATCGCTGGAGTAGAAAATATTGATTACATCAATCTTTCTCATAACATTGGTATTGATACCTTGATCAATAAAAAAATTATTGCTGCGAATAACATCTTCAAATTTATTAGAAAGGGGGAAGTAAAAGCAATTGCCAATCTACATGGTGTTGCTGGAGAAATTATTGAGTTCAATGTAAAAGGAGGAACCAAAATTACTTCTAAACCATTGAGAGAACTAAAAATTCCTATTACAACTAACATTGCTGGAGTTATACGAGACAATGAAGGATTTATTCCTTTTGGCGGATTTCAATTACAAGAAGGAGATAAAGCAGTTGTTTTTTCTCATACGGACTCTATTCAAGAAATAGAAAAATTCTTTCAGTAAAAGATGCCTAAACGCCTTATTAACATAAAAGTAGTTACTAATGTTGTTGGAAGTTTGGTAATGATTGCTGGTGGATTAATGTCGCTCTCCATCCCCTTCTCCATCTACTATAAAAGTACCGACCTCTACCCTATTATTATCTCCTCATCGATTACACTATTCTTTGGTTTTCTGCTTAAATACATTACTAGAAATAGTAAGAATGATGAAGTCAAAAAAAGAGAGGGATATTTAATTGTTGCCCTAGGATGGTTAACTATGACTGCATTTGCAACACTTCCATACGTTATTTCAGGAGCCATCCCTAATTATACCGATGCTTTTTTTGAAACTATTTCAGGGTTAACCACTACTGGAGCATCTATTTTGAATGATATTGAAGGGTTACCCAAAGGAATTTTATTTTGGAGAAGTATGACGCAATGGATTGGAGGGATGGGAATCATTGTATTAACCATAGCCATACTCCCTCTTTTAGGGGTCGGAGGAATGGAATTATTTGCATCAGAAGCACCTGGTCCTACAAAGGATAAAATACACCCCCGAATTAAAGAAACAGCAAAACGCTTATGGTTCATTTATTTTTCACTAACTGCTTTCGAATGTATTTTATTGATGTTTGCTGGCATGGATTTTTATGATGCCATTAATCACTCTTTAACCACCATGTCAACTGGAGGATTTTCTACCAAACAAGCAAGTATTGCCTATTTTAATTCTCCATTGATTCAATACATCATTATTGCTTTTATGTTTATTGCTGGAACCAATTTTACCTTGCTCTATTTTGGATTTAAATTTAAGTTCAAAAAAATATGGACGAATGATGAATTTAAGTGGTACTTAGGAGCAGTAATTGGTCTATTAGCAATAACATTACCTACCATCTACATTTTACACAATAACCATCAAGGGTTTGAAAAAGCGTTCAGAGACACCCTTTTCCAAATTGTAAGTATCATTACCACAACAGGGTATGCCAGTGCCGATTTTACTACATGGGGAACTTTTATCACCTTTATTTTCTTCTTATTATTATTTACTGGAGCAAGTGCAGGTTCTACCAGTGGAGGGATGAAAATTGTTCGAATAGTATTATTGATTAAAAATGGTTTCTTAGAGTTTAAAAGAAGATTACACCCTAGTGCCGTTATTCCCGTGCATTTAAATGGAGAAGGAGTTTCTTCTAAAATCATCTATAATTTATTGGCTTTTGTTTTCTTTTACCTTTTCGTCTTTGTTACTGGATCAATTGTGATGACCTTTTTAGGTGTTGATTTCTTAGAAGCCATTAGTTCCGTAGCAACTGCCGTGAGCAATGTAGGACCAGGAATAGCAAGTGTTGGTCCTTCAGAAAACTTTTACCACATCCCTACTGCAGGAAAATGGGTACTTTCCTTTTTAATGTTATTAGGACGATTAGAATTATTTACCATAGCCATTTTATTTACTCCTTATTTTTGGAAACGAAATTGAAAAAAGTACTCATCATCACGTATTACTGGCCACCTATGGGAGGAGGAGGAGTACAACGATGGCTAAAAACGACCAAATACATTAGAGAGTACGGTTGGGAACCTATTATTTTTACTCCTTCTAATGGCGAAGTCTCCATTATGGATAAAGAAATGATGAAGGAAATTCCAAAGGGTGTTGAAGAAATTAGAACTCCTATTTGGGAACCTTTTGATTTGTACAAGAAACTACTGGGCAAAAAGAAAGAGGAGAAAATGGCTCCAGGAATGGCGCAAGCATCAAAAGGAAATTCTTTTTTACAAAACCTATCCATTTTTGTTAGAGGTAACTTTTTCATTCCTGATGCCCGTAAGTTTTGGATTCAACCCGCATCAAAGTATTTAATTAAGTATTTAAAAGAAAATCCTGTTGATGCTATCGTTTCTACGGGTCCTCCTCACTCTACCCACATTATTGCGTTAAATGTAATTAAAAAACATCCTATTCCTTGGTTGGCAGATTTTAGAGACCCTTGGACTAATATTGATTTTTATCACAAACTAAAATTGACCAATTGGGCAGATAAGAAACACCACCGTTTGGAACAAAAAGTGATAGACACCGCCAATCAAGTAGTAACCGTAACTTGGAGCTGGGCCGAAGATTTTCTGAAAACCAACGGAAGAATGCCCATGGTCATTACCAATGGTTTTGATCCAGCAGATTTTACCCAAGCAGGAAAAGTGACTTTGGATAAAAAGTTTACCATTACCCATGTGGGTGCTTTAAATGATGATAGAAATCCGCATGTTTTATGGCAAGCGCTTCAAGAATTAGGTAAAGAGCAGGAAAGTTTTTTAAAAGATCTGCAAATTCAGTTGATAGGACAAGTAGATGTTTCTGCAATAGACGAAATTCAACAGCGTGGATTAAGTAGTAGCTTGCTAGAATTAGGAAGCATGGACCATCAAGCTGCCATCAAAAAGATGATTACTTCCCAATTGTTACTACTTCCTTTAAACGATACCCCAAATATTGATGGGGTTGTTCCTGGAAAATTGTATGAATACATTGGTGCCAAGCGTCCTATTGTTTGTGTTGGTAAAACAGACGGTGATGCAGGTAAAATTATTACAGAAACTAACGCTGGAAGTATATCTGATTTTACTGATGTTATTGGTTTGAAAGAGAATTTACTCCATTATTATCAGCTGTATCAGGAGGAGAATCTCTCCGTATCAAGTGAAGGCTACGAAAAGTACAGCCGTCAATTACTCGCAGGACAAATTGCTGAAGAATTGAATAAGATTGTTCATTGAATTAATCATCATCCCTGAGGTAACAAGGCGGACATCAGGGATCCAGAAACCAATCCACTAATAACTTTACAAATAACATAAAAATAGATTCCTGATATTCGCTCCGCTACTTCAGGAATGATTTAGTTTAAAAAATGATTACTTACAGGACAAATTACCGAAGAATGGAATAAGATTGTTCATTAAAAGACACATCACCCCTGAGGAAACGATAGTGGACATCAGGGGTCTATGGTCATATGAATGGATTCCTGATATTTGCTCCGCTACTTCAGGAATGATTTAGTTTAAAAATGAAAACCTTTTACACCTACATATTAGCCAGCAAAAGAAATGGAACGCTTTACATTGGATTAACCAATGAACTTGAAAGAAGAATTTTCGAGCATAAAAATAATGTAGGCAGTAGTTTTACTTCAAAATATAAAATACACCAACTAGTATATTTTGAGGAACATGCAACTTATGAGCAGGCTTTTACTCGTGAACGCCAAATGAAAAAGTGGAAAAGGGATTGGAAAATTGAATTGATAGAGAAAGAAAATCCTTTATGGAAAGATTTATCCAGTGATTGGTATGAGTAGAAATCCTACTTCATCCTTGGAGTAGCAAAGCAAATATCAAGAAACCAGCCTAACTCCCAATATTAATAAAAGTAGATTCCTGATCTCCATTACATTTCGTCAGGAATGATATACAACATAAATACCAACTCCCCTCATCCCTGAGGAAGCGGAGCGGACATCAGGGATCCAGCCTAACTCCCAACATTAATAAAAAGATTCCTGATTGGAATTTATCCCGAGGAACTCGAGGGATTGCATTTCGTCAGGAATGACGTCTCATCTATCACCCCTGAGGAAACGATAGTGAACATCAGGGGTCTATGGTCATAAAAATAGATTCCTGATATTCGCTTCGCTACTTCAGGAATGAAATAAAAGAAATAATTACCTTTGTCGCCCAATGAATCCAAATAGAAAAGTAGCACTATATACATTAGGTTGTAAATTGAATTTTTCAGAAAGTTCAACCATTGCCAGAATGTTCGAAGACGAAGGCTACGCCCGTGTAGATTTTAACGACACTCCCGATGTATATGTCATCAATACCTGTTCGGTGACTGAAAATGCCGACAAAAAATGCAAGCAATTGGTGAAGAAAGCACTCAAAATTAACCCCGATGCTTTTGTGGCTATCATTGGATGTTACGCTCAATTGAAGCCCGATGAAATTGCTCAAATTTATGGAGTTGATATGGTGCTTGGTGCTTCTGATAAGTTTAAAATTATTGAGCATTTTCAAAGTCTAGACAAAACCGATGAAGCTAAAATTTACGCATCCAAAATTAAAGAAGTTAACGAATTTACCCCCTCCTACTCTAAAGGAGATAGAACACGATCATTCCTAAAAATACAAGATGGCTGCGATTACTTTTGCACCTTTTGTACCATTCCTTTAGCTAGAGGAAAAAGCAGGAACAACACCATTGCAGAAACAGTTAAAGTAGCCGAGGAAATAGCAAAAACCAACATCAACGAAGTAGTACTTACAGGAGTAAACATTGGAGATTTCGGACAAGGTGAAGGAGAAAACTTTTACCAACTCATTCAAGAGCTGGATAAAGCAGAAGGCATTGAACGATATCGTATATCTTCTATAGAACCTAATTTATTAAGTCCTGAGATCATTGAATTTGTGGCGAACTCTAAAAAATTCATGCCCCACTTTCATATTCCACTACAATCTGGTTCGGATACCTTGTTAAAAGCCATGCGCAGAAAATACAACAGCGATTTGTATGTTGACCGAATTAAAAAAATCAAGGAAATAATGCCTCACGCTTGTATAGGCGTTGATGTGATTGTTGGATTTCCTGGTGAAACCGAAGAAGAATTTTTAACTACCTACAACTTTTTAAATGAGTTGGATGTTTCTTACTTGCATGTGTTTACTTACTCTGAAAGAGAAAACACCACTGCTATTAAAATGGAAAATGTAGTTCCTAAAGCTGAACGAAGCAAAAGAAGTAAAATGTTGCACATTCTATCTGAAAAAAAGAAACGTTTTTTCTATGAGCAACACTTGGGTAAAACATACAATGTATTGTTTGAAGCAGAGCAACACGATGACTTTTTAAATGGGTTTACCGACAATTACATCAAAGTAAAAGTTCCCTATCAAAAAGAGTTAGAGAACAAAATAAAAAACGTAACATTGACTAACATTGATTATGAAGGCATCTTCAACGTGTCATTCCGATTGGATTCCGATCCCGATAGCTATCGGGAATCATCGGAAGAAACAGAGGAATCTTTGAAGTCAAAAGATACTTCTACGGAGTTTACTCTGAGAAACTCGAAGAGGCCAGTATGACAAATTAATTAAACGCTCAACTTTTAAACGTTAAAACTTTCAACTCATAATGTTTCCTTACCTCTCAGATTTAGTCAATTATTTATTCGGGTTTTCCTTTTCGTTTCCATTGCCCATGTTTGGATTTATGGTGGCATTGGCATTTATTGCAGCCAACTACTTGTTTGTAATAGAAATGAAAAGAAAAGAAGCGGATGGCTTACTTTCAAGCAGCACTATAAAAGTAATTAAAGGCGCAAAAGCCAGCACTAGCGATTTAATTAGCAATGGTGTTTATGGTTTTATTTTAGGGTTTAAAATAGTAGGCATTGCGTTAAACTACAACGAAGTCATTAAAGACTTACCCGGTTATGTATTGTCTACACAAGGAAGTTTAATTGGAGGTATTGGTTTGGCTGCTGTAATGGTGTACTTAAAATACCGTGAAGCAGAAAAAGAACGTTTACCTGAACCCAAAGAAGTAGAACAAGTGATGCATCCTTACCAACATGTAGGCACCATGACTTTTATTGCTGCCGTGGGAGGTATTTTAGGAGCCAAACTCTTTGATGCATTTGAAGATTTAGAGCGTTTAGCCGCTGATCCTATAGGCGTTATTTTTTCTGGTTCTGGGCTGAGCATTTATGGCGGACTTATTATTGGTGGTGGGGCTGTAGTGTATTATGCCTACACCAAGAAATTAAAATTAGCGCATGTTATTGATGCTTGTGCTCCAGGGTTAATGTTGGCTTATGGCATTGGACGAATTGGTTGCCAACTAGCAGGTGATGGTGACTGGGGAGTACCCAACGATGCGCCTATGCCCGATTGGTTGAGTTTTTTACCCCAATGGATGTGGGCGTTTGATTACCCGGGCAATGTTAACGGAGTAGTTTTATTAGAGGAGTTCCACCAAATGGGATTAGAAAGCATTACCGGTAGAGCATGGCCTACCCCGTTTTATGAAACCGTAATGGCGTTTATCATCTTTGGTATATTATGGAGTATTCGTAAAAAATTAACTGCTCCGGGCATGTTGTTTTCGGTGTACCTCATCTTTAATGGCATAGAACGCTTTTTAATAGAAAAAATCAGAATTAACCCTGATTACCATATATTGGGTATGCAAGCTACCCAAGCGGAAATTATTGCCGTTCTCATGGTTTTAGCAGGAATTGCAGGCGTTTGGTACAGCCACAAATTGCATCAACAAAATACCTCCCTCTAAAATATACGTATTTTAACGTATTGCATTGTATTCGTTTAAACATTAGATTTGGTGGGTGAATAGATTGGATAAACATATCACAAAAAAAACTATATTGTGGATAAAGAACAATAACGAACTTTATCTGGTTATTGAACATAAAAAAATAAATACACATAAATGAAACTAGAGAAGATTTTAGACAACTTAAATTCATTGGAAAAAAATTCATTTATCAAGATAATTGATAATATCATAAGTAACGGAGCAAAAAACTCAAAAGAAATTGAAAAAATAATCTCTGAAACAGATAAATCAGGGCTTAAGCATCTTGACAATGTTCTTATATCAAAAATCTTCGACCTAATTGAAGATGAATTTTCTCAATTAATAAAAGCGGAGTTTGTAAATACATCTTCTCAACTTGACATCTTGATTGATATTATTGTACGTGATGGAAATTGTTTAATGAAACAAGATTGGTTTGCAAGACTATATGAAACGGAAATTAAAAATATAAATACTAAAATTAAAGATCTTCAAAAAAATATTGAGGACCCAAAATCTGAAATTTCAGAAAGTCGAAAAAGAGATTATAAAATTTATAAATCATGTGTAAACACTGCTTTTAATAATGATATAGAAAATAACAGAGAAGCTAAAATTACAGATGATGAATTATCTATTTTGCTTACTCTTTCAAAACAACTTGGATTATCTCAAGAAGAAGTTAAACTGATTAATTATTTGATTTTACCAGCAAAAAAGGCTGAAATTGACAATGTAATTAATGAACTGAAAAATTTAGGCATTATTTTTTATTCTAAAAAAACTAGTACAATATTTATCGCTGATGAAATGGTACGTGTGCTTAGAAAAATTAGAGGAAAAGAAGTTGCCGATAAATTTTTTAGAAGAATTTTACGTTCATTTAGAGAACCTCAAATTAATTTAATTTGTAAAAATTACAATATAGATAGAAAGCTATCCCTTGAACAAAAAATTAAAAGCATCATAAATGAAGGTATTTCTTTTACTGATGTTTTAACAAATGACATTTATAAAGAAGGCACAAACTTATCTGACAAAAAGAAATTCCTTAATGAATTATGGGATAAAAACTTAAACTTGTCCCCTGCTTTGAAAGGAACAACTATTGAAGATAAAATTGAAAATATTTTAGCTTATTTTGAAACCATAGAAAAAGATGAGAAAGTTGGAATTTCAGTTGATGGTTATGAAAAACTTCTAACAGAGTTAGGCGAAACATTACCTAAATTAAACTCACAAGTAAAAGCTGAATTTGAAATTCAAGAAGAAAATGCTTTAAATAGCGAACTTTTA
Organism: Vicingus serpentipes; assembly: GCA_024103385.1. Classification (GTDB taxonomy): domain Bacteria; phylum Bacteroidota; class Bacteroidia; order Flavobacteriales_E; family Vicingaceae. The sequence goes on along the minus strand of JAGFIT010000050.1, from coordinate 74,391 downwards.
CTTGATTATAATATCAAACCTAGGGATATATTAGATTTAATAAATCCAAAAGACCTTGTTACATTTATTAAAGCAAGAGATATAAAAACAAGGGGAAATGACATTGAAAATATCTTAGACGCCTACAAAGACTCTGAAAATCTATATCTTGAAAATTATGTGAATATTGGATTCCGAGATTTAAACTCATTAAAGGAAAATGGAATTAGAATTAAAGAAGCAGATTTAGGAATTAAATTTGAAGAGTTGACCAAAAATATTTTCAGCCAACTGGGATTTAATGTTGATGAAAAATTAAAGAAAGAACTCAATACAAAAAAAGACAAAATTGATATTCTCCTTAATCTTGATAACAACGAATTATTTATCGTAGAATGTAAGACTGTTAAAGAAAGTGGATATAATAAATTTAGTTCAATTTCTAGACAAGTAGGCTCGTACTTTAAACTTGCGGAAAGTAAAGGATATCGTGTTTCTAAGATTTTAATTATTGCTCCAGAATTTAGCAATGACTTTGTCACTGACTGTGAATTAGATAGTGAATTAAACTTATCTCTTTTAACTGCCTCATCTTTGCAAAAGATTCTTGAAGGATTTAAAAAATCTAAAAAACATAAGCAGTTCCCTCATAAATTGCTAATGAGGGATGTTTTAATTCAGGAAGATAGAATTGTAAAAGCAATTCAAAAATAAAACCAGCATTTAATAAAAATCTGAGAACAACAGCACCTTGCTGAACGCTACAACATCAAACATAAACCCATCACAAATTCCCACCCTCTTCTTGGCTAGGTTCATCAGTAGATGGAACTGAGGCTACCATTGGTGTTTCAACTCCACCATTCACCTCAACTACGGTAGCATTTTCACATTTAATGGTACGTGATTTGAACTTGCCCATCAAATGAAAATCGTGGGTAGCCATTAAAATGGCTTTTCCTTTTTTGCTGATATCAAACAACAACTTCATTATTTCTTCTGAAGTTTCTGGGTCTAAATTTCCGGTAGGTTCATCCGCCAAAATTAAATCGGGCTCATTTAACAATGCCCTTGCAATTACCACTCGCTGCTGTTCTCCACCAGATAATTCGTGTGGAAATTTATAACCCTTTGCGCCTAACCCCACATTTTCTAACACCTCTTTAATGCGCTCTTGCATCTTGGTTTTGTCTTTCCAACCTGTTGCTTGCAATACAAAATTTAAATTATCATTTACACTTCTGTCCGACAACAACTGAAAATCTTGAAACACAATCCCTAACTTTCTTCTTAAAAAAGGAATTTTACTGCGTTTGATGGTTTTTAAATCAAAATCACAAACTGTAGCTTCTCCTTCAGTTAAAGGCAAATCGCCATACAAAGTTTTGAGCAAACTACTTTTACCTGAACCCGTTTTTCCGATCAAATAGACAAACTCGCTCTTTCCTATTTTCAAGTTTACATCTTGTAAAATCAAATTTTGTTTTTGGAATATTTGAGCAGCGGATATGTCTATTATCATCGTATTATGAATTAATTGAGTAAACAAATATATTTATTATTTCTACTCTAAACTTCTTTGTATAACGGATTTATTAACAGGTAATTCTTCCTAAACTACTTACCAGATTCCGCACTAAAAATGCGGGATTAGTTCAACTGTCTATTTTAAGTTCTTCAGCTTTCAGCCGAATCCTTCAAATAGCGTTTCACTAAAATAATGTAAACATTTCCTCGTTGAAAACTTAGTACTGATTTAACTACAACAGTCCTTATCCTTTATAATTTTAACCATCAAATATGAAACGCGTGAATTGGAATAAATACATAGTACTAGTAGCCGTGTTGGTTGGATTCGCAAGCAGTACCTTGGCGCAAAAAACAACCATCTACACCCATTCCAATAAAGATTATAACACCGCTTTAGAGTTATACGACAAAGAAAAATTTAGCGCTGCTCAGGAAAAATTCTTAACCACCCTAAACAATATCACCGATAAAAAATCAGAAGTTGCTGTTAATGCTCAATATTACCATGCCCTTTGTGGTTTAGAGTTGTTTAACAACGATGCAGAAAATTTACTGATTGAATTCATCAATGCTTATCCTGAAAGCCCAAAAGTAAAATTGGCTTATTTTCATTTAGGGAGGTACCAGTTCCGAAAAAAGAAATACGATGAGGCCATTGTTTGGTTTGCTAAAATTGATGTGTACGACTTAACCAATGAAGAATTAGCAGAATACCATTTTAAATCGGGCTACGCCTATTTTATGGAGGATGATTATGAAAAAGCCTCTAAAGCCTTTTTTGAAATTAAAGATGTGGACACCAAGTACACCGAACCGGCACGTTATTATTATGCGCACATTGCTTACGAACAAAAAAACTATGAGTCTGCCCTACTCACTTTTAAAGCATTAGAAAGCAGCGAGAAGTTTTCTCCTATTGTACCTTATTACATTATTCAAATTTATTACCTGCAAAAGAAATATGATGAAATTATTACTTATGCTCCTCCTTTATTGGAAAACGCCATACCTAAACGTGCTGCGGAAATTTCCCGTTTATTGGGTGAAGCGTATTACAACACCAAACAATACACCAAAGCCATTCCTTATTTAGCCCGTTTTCAAAAAGAAAAAGCTTACGAAGCTACTCGTGCTGATAAATACCAATTGGGCTATGCGTATTATAAAAGTGACAGTTGCCAAGCAGCCATCCATTGGTTAAAAAAAGCCATTAATCAGCCCGACAGCTTAACACAAACTGCCCATTATCATTTAGCAGAGTGTTACTTAAAAACCAACGAAAAAAAATATGCACGTAGTTCTTTCTATTGGGCTTCACAAATGGATTTTGACCCTCAAATTAAAGAAGATGCCCTATTTAGTTATGCAAAAATAGCTTATGAGCTTTCTTATCATCCTTATAACGATGCCATCAAAGCTTTTGAAGAGTTCATTAACACCTATCCAAAATCAGAAAAATTAACCAATGCTTATACCTTTTTAGTAACGGTTTACTTTACTACTAAAAACTACGAAGCGGCACTCCAATCATTGGAAAACATCAAAAAGTTAGATTTACAATTACAAGAGGCTTATCAAAAAATTGCCTTATACCGAGGCATCGAATTGTTTAACAATAGAAAATATGAAGAAGCCATTTTGAATTTTAACAAATCTGACAAATACCTCATCAATAAAGAGGTAAAAGCAGACAACATGTATTGGAGAGCTGAAGCCAATTACCGATTAGAAAATTATGTAGCTTCAATTAACGAATATAAAAAGTACATTTTTGAGCCAGCTGCATTGGCTTCTAATCAACTCAATAAAGCGCATTACAATATTGGTTACGGTTACTTCAAATTAAAGGAATACCAAAATGCCAATCCTTGGTTTAGAAAATATGTACAAAATGCAAAAGCCGAAGAGACTAAAATAAAGAACGATGCCTTAAATAGAATTGGAGATTGTTTTTTCATCAATAAAGAATACCAAGCAGCCATTGAGTATTATGATAAAGCAGCTATGCTAGGCGTAGATAAAGTAGATTACTCTTTATACCAAAGCGCCATTGTAAATGGAGTCATTGGAAATTATGCCGATAAAGTCAGTCTTTTGAACACCTTAATTAACCGCAAGAAAAAATCACACTTATTGGATGACGCTATTTTCCAATTAGGAAAAACACAGCTCATTTTAAAGAAAAATGAGGAAGCTTTGGCTAATTTTATGTTGTTGATTAACGAACACCCTAACAGCCCTTATTTAAGTCAAGCACTAGTAAAAAAAGGGTTAATTTACTACAACAAAAAAGAAGATAAAAAGGCTTTAGTGGCTTTTAAGCGAGTGGTCAAAGATTATCCTAAAACAGAAGAGGCTACCGAATCATTAGATAAAATCAAAAAAATATACATTGATAAAGGTCAACTAGCTCCGTATGAGGAATACTTAACCAGTATTGGTGGAGCAGACTCTTCTTTAATGGTAATGGATGCTGATTACTATGAAGTAGCAGAAAATAGCTACATGAGTGGTGATTGTAAAAAAGCGGTAAACGATTTAACCAAATACATTGAAAAATACCCTAAAGGAACTTATCTACTCAATGCCCATTATTACAAAGCAGATTGTGAAAACAGGTCTCAATTTATTAACGAAGCATTGATTGATTATGAATATGTATTGAATCAACCTAAAAATAAATTTACAGAAACTGCTTTACTAAAATCAGCATTAATCAATACTGAATTAGGTAATATAGAAACAGCAATAGCCAACTACAACAAATTAGAATACTTGGCAGACATTCAAGAAAATGTATTTAAAGCGCAAGTGGCTCAAATGCGTTTAAATTTTCAAATCAAAAATTACGAAGCTACTGTTAAGTATGCTGAATTAATTATTAATAAAGACATTGATGATGCGTTATTAATTACTGAGGCACATTTAATCTATGCCAAAGCAATGCTAGATCAGGATGATTACAATTTAGCTTTAAAAGAGTTTACTACTGCTTCTACTTCAGCTAATAAATATGGTGCTGAAGCAAAATACAACATTGCCTACATTCTTTACTTGAGAGGTGAACATGATAATTGTGAAACAGAAGTATTTAGCTTAATCAAAAAATTCCCTTCATATGGTTACTGGATTGGTAAAGGATTAGTTTTATTGGCTGATAATTATGTAGCTAAAGAAGACTTTTTCCAAGCTAAAGTAACCTTGCAAAACGTAATTAATAATTCTAAATTTCCTGAATTAGTAAACACTGCTTCTGAAAAACTAAAAATTATTGAGCAAGCAGAAGCCAATGCTAAACCTACTGAAGTGAAGGATGATATTGACCTCAACTTAATGAACGACACCGATTTGGAGAAATTATTTGAAGAAGAAAAAGAAGAAATTATTGAGGAGGAACTACCACAACCGAACAATCAATTTGAAAAAGAACAAGATGAAAAAGAGTAATAACCTGTCTTACATACGATCTATTCTTTTAACAGCAAGTATTTGTGCATTTAGTAATATCCATGCACAATCTGGATCAAAAGTTGATTCTACGACCATTATCACCATTGAAGCTTATCAACCCTTCTTAAAAGATGCTTTTAAAATAAAAGATAATCCTTCTATAGACGATACTGGAAAAATAACTCCTAATCTAAAGTATACCTTTATCGACAAACAAGTTCCTGTTGATTTTACAGTCAACCCCATTAGTCCTGCAAAAATTAAAGGAGAACCGTTGGTGAAATTGTATCGTGGTTACGCTAAAGTAGGTTTTGGAACCAATACTACACCTTTAATAGACATCTATTACAATGCAACACGTTCTAAAACCTTTAATTATGGTTTTACAGGCAATCATTTTTCTTCTTCTGGTATAACAGGGAACGATTATAGCGGATTTTCTGACAACCATTTAGGACTTTTTGGCAAACGAATTTTAAAAGAATTTTCTTTGTACAGCAAAGTTAATTTTGATAGACATGTAGTGCATTATTATGGATTTCCTCCAGAAAACAATACCATCATTACCAATCCAGATGCTATTAAACAAGGCTTAAATAAACTAAGCGCTGTTGCCAGCTTAACCCGAAACTATACGGATACCAATCAATTTGATTACAATTTTGACATAAATTATCATCATATTAACGATGTATACGATGTTAGTGAGAACCACTTTGCCTTAGATGGTAACTTGAGTAAGTACCATAAAAGAGAATTATATGAAATTGGTGTAGAAGCCAATTACAATGGGTTAAACAACTTGCTCGATTTAAAAAATAATTTGTTAGTAGGTTTAAAACCTCACATCAGCACCATAGCTAAAAAATGGGCCTTCCAAATTGGATTAGGATTGTTTGTGAATTCACAGGAAGAAACCAATTTCCATTTTTACCCCCAAGCCGAATTCAAATACAACATTGCTGACAACATTGTTATTCCTTATGTTGGTATTAGAGGAGGAATGCAAGCCAATAGCTTGAACAAGTTCTTTATGGAAAACCCTTTTATCAATACCAATGAAATAGGAGTAGTAAACACCAATAAAAAATACGATGTATATGCTGGAATTAGAGGAAGCTTAACCTCTAACTTGAGTTTCAATACCAGTTTTAGTAAACAAAAACTAGAAGGTTTACCATTATACATCAAAGACATCACTAACATTCAAAACAAATTTATTGTGACTTACGACACCTTAGATTTAATACAATTGGATGGTGAATTGACCTACCATAAATTAGAAAAATGGAAAATTTTATTGAGCGGAAATTATTATGGATACACACCTAAAAATGAAATTAAAGCATGGCATCGTCCTGATTTTAAAATTGCTTTATCGAGTATTTATGATTTAGGAGATAAAATTATTGTTCGTGCTGATTTATTTTACATTGGTCAGCAATATGCTAAAATAAATAATATAGTTACTACAAATAATACGGTAACCATCACAGATGCTGCAGAAACATTAAAAGGAGTGTTTGATGCCAATATTGGTGTAGAATACCGCTACACAAAAAAATTATCCGCTTTCATTAACTTCAATAACATTGGTTCTGTGAAGTACGAAAGATGGCAAGACTACCCTACTCAACGCTTTGGAGTATTAGGTGGGTTGACTTATGCTTTTTAGATGAAGTAATAAGAAATAAAAAAGGAGTTTAGACTATTAATCTTTCAATACAGCTCTGGAAATTACTATTTTTTGAATTTCACTAGTTCCTTCATAAATCTGAGTAATTTTTGCATCACGCATTAAACGCTCTACATGATACTCTTTTACAAAACCATAACCACCATGCACCTGAACAGCTTCTGTGGTTACCCACATTGCTACTTTAGAAGCGAAGACTTTTGCCATCGCCCCTTCTTTATCAAAGTTTTGTTTATTATCTTTTAACCAAGCTGCTTTTAAACACAACAATCTGGCTGCTTCAATTTCTGTAGCCATATCTGCTAATTTAAAAGCAATCGCTTGATGTTGTGAAATAGGTTTACCAAAAGCTTCTCTTTCTTTCGAATAAGCTATTGCTAATTCCATAGCTCCAGAAGCTATTCCTAATGCTTGAGAAGCAATACCTATTCTTCCCCCAGATAAAATTTGCATCGCAAACTTAAACCCAAAACCATCTTCCCCTATTCTGTTTTCTTTAGGCACTTTTACATCATTAAACAATAAAGTGTGTGTATCAGATGCTCTAATTCCTAATTTATTTTCTTTTGCTCCAACTGTAAACCCTTCAAAATCTTGTTCTACGATAAAAGCATTAATTCCTCTATGTCCTTTCTCTCTATCTGTTTGTGCAATAACAATGTAATAAGAAGCCGAACCACCATTGGTAATCCAATTCTTCGTTCCATTTAATAAGTAATAGTCTCCTTTATCAATAGCCGTAGTTTGTTGTGATGTAGCATCGGATCCTGCTTCAGGCTCCGACAAACAAAATGCACCTATTTTTTGACCTGTAGCACATGGTACTAGGTATTTTTGTTTTTGCTCTTCTGTTCCATACTTTTCAATTCCCCAACAGTATAGTGAATTGTTTACAGACATTACCACAGAACAAGAAGCATCTACTTTCGAAATTTCTTCCATTGCCAACACATAAGAAACGGTATCCATTCCTCCGCCTCCATATTTGGGATCAACCATCATTCCTAAAAAACCTAGCTCACCTAATTGTTTTATTTCTTCGGTAGGGAACTGTTGTTTCTCATCTCTTTCTATTACCCCAGGTTTTAATACATTCTGAGCAAAGTCTCTCGCTGCATCTCTAACCGCTAAATGTTCTTCTGTTAATTCTAAATTCATCTACTTAATTTTTTTACTTTTGAGGAGCACAAAAGTAATCGAATTATTCAATTTTTCAAATAATATGGGGAGTTATCACGTGATAGGAGTAATGTCAGGAACTTCACTCGATGGGCTAGATATTTCTTACTGTTCTTTTGAGTTATCAGGTAACAAAAATTGGTCATTTCAAATCAATAATTCTACTACTATAAGTTACAGTGATGAGCTTATCAAAAAATTAAAAAATAGCATTCATACTTCTGGTTTAGAGCTATTTCAATTACACAATGAGTTGGGTAATTTTATTGGAGAAGCTACTAATCAGTTTATTCAAGCAAATAAAATAACTCGCTCCAATATTGATGCCATTGCTTCTCATGGACATACGGTATTTCATCAACCCGAGAAAAAATTAACTACTCAAATTGGTAACGGAGCCAATATTTCAGCTATCACTAAACTACCCGTAATATGTGACTTTAGAACTGTAGATATTGCTTTAGGAGGACAAGGAGCTCCTTTGGTTCCTATTGGGGATGAATTGCTTTTTAGTGAATACGATTACTGTATTAATCTGGGGGGAATTGCCAATGTATCCTTCAAAAAAAACAACACCCGAATTGCTTTTGATATTTGCCCTGTTAATATTGTCTTAAACTACTTTGCTCAACAAAAAGGGAAAAGTTTTGATGAGAGTGGAGAAATGGCACGATCAGGGCAACTAAATGAAGTATTGCTCCAGGCGTTAAATCAAATAGATTACTATCAACAACCAGCTCCAAAATCATTAGGGATAGAATGGATCAACTCTACTATTTTTCCATTACTTGAACAGTATTCTATTTCCATTGAAGATCAACTCCATACTTTTGTTGAACATATCACTACTCAAATTTCAACTAGTATTACCAAAAACAATTCAAAAATATTAATTACGGGTGGAGGGGCTTTCAACACTTTTTTAATGGAAAAAATCAAATCAAAAACAAACAATGATATTGTTATTCCTCCTAAAGAAATCATCGAGTATAAGGAAGCATTAATATTTGCTTTTTTAGGCGTTTTAAGGTTACGTAACGAAAAAAATTGCTTAAAATCAATCACTGGTGCTACCGAAAACAATATAGGAGGATGCATCTACCAAGCATTCTGAGAAATGCCTATTTTGCATCTACAAAAACAAAAACTTTAATTATATTTGGCGCTTATTCATCGAAAAATACAATCAATAATTATGTTAAAATCAAAATCAGTATTACTTACTTTATTTTCATTTTTAATTCCTGTTATCAGCTTTGCTCAAGAAGTTGCTGAGGAAATAGAATTAAGTATTGACCAAAAAATTGATAAAGCTTTCAGACCAATAGCAGATGCTATTGGAGGCGCTATATTTTACCCCATATCTTTAGGTGAACATGCAGTTCCTTTGGTATTGATTATCTTAATTATCGGGGCGACTTTTTTTACTATCTACTTTAAATTTTCCAACTTCACATTAATTGGAACTGCAATCAATGTAGTTCGAGGTAAATACGATAAAATTGATCACCACACTGCAGATGTTGCTGAAGGAGATCCAACACCTGGAGGAGAAATATTTGAAACCATTGCTGTAGAAGGAGCCGAAGGAGAAGTTTCTCACTTCCAAGCCTTAACTGCTGCTTTATCCGCTACCGTTGGTTTAGGAAACATTGCTGGGGTTGCTGTTGCAGTTTCATTGGGTGGCCCTGGTGCTACCTTTTGGATGATCTTAGCTGGTTTGCTAGGGATGGCTTCTAAGTTTACCGAATGTACTTTAGGAGTTAAATACAGAGAGATTACAGAAGATGGGACTGTTCACGGTGGCCCTATGTATTACCTCTCAAAAGGACTAAAAGAAAAAGGAATGGGAGGATTAGGAAAAGCTCTTGCTATCTTTTTTGCTGTGATGTGTATCGGTGGTTCTTTTGGTGGAGGAAATATGTTTCAAGCCAATCAAGCTACTGCTCAAATAGTAGGTAAACTAGGTCTTGAAAGTGGTGCTGCTGGAGCTATTATTGGATTAATTATGGCAATTATTGTTGGCGTTGTTATCATTGGAGGAATTAAAAGAATAGGAGCAGTAACAGAAAAAGTAGTTCCTTTTATGGCTGCCATATATGTTGGCGCAGCTTTAATTATTATAGGAATGAACATCACTGCTGTTCCTGAGGCTTTCCGATTAATCTTTGCAGGAGCTTTTAACCCTAGTGCTGCATTAGGTGGTTTTGTTGGAGTATTAATTGTTGGATTTCAAAGAGCTGCTTTTTCTAATGAAGCTGGAGTTGGTTCTGCTGCAATTGCGCATTCAGCTGTAAGAACAAAATATCCTGCAAGTGAGGGTATTGTTGCTTTACTAGAGCCATTTATTGACACTGTTATTATTTGTACAATGACTGCTTTGGTTCTTATTATCACCAACATTGAGGGTGGTTTTATTAACTACGGTGAATCTGTAGCTGGTGGAATTGAGTTAACTGCTCAAGCTTTTGACTCTGTTATTCCTTACTCTTCTTGGGTTTTAATGTTTGCTGCCGTTTTATTCGCCATATCTACCATGCTTTCGTGGTCTTATTATGGATTACAATCATGGAAATTTTTATTTGGAAAAGGAAAAACCATGGACATTACTTACAAAGTAATTTTCTTGCTTTTTGTCATTGTTGGAGCATCAAGTAGTTTAGGAGCTGTTATTGATTTCTCTGATGCTATGATTTTTGCCATGGTATTCCCCAATGTAATAGGACTAATTATATTGTCTCCTAAAGTGAGAGAAGAGTTAAAAATTTACAAAGACAAAATCAAGTCTGTAGCTAAATAATCAAGATTAAATGAACATTAAAGACTATTTTTCTTTTACTCGTGGAGAAAAAAGAGGAGTGGTCTTTTTGCTTCTTATTATTCTTCTCTTAATTATTTCCATTCCACTAATTAGCTTATTTGAAAAAAATGAAAGTATAGATTTTTCAGAATTTGAAGAAGCTATTGCTCAGTTTGAAAAAGAGCGTGACTCTATATTTAATGGTAATATAGAACCCGTCTCTAATGATCTATTTGAATTTAATCCCAACACTATTTCTGATGAGGAATGGTTGAAACTGGGATTCAAAAAATGGCAAGTAAAAACTATCAACAATTATAAAGCAAAAGGAGGAAATTGGAAAGTGAAATCTGATGTGAAAAGGATTTATAGCTTGGAAGAAGAACATTATAAAAAGTTGGAACCTTTTATTTTGTTACCTGAAGAAATAAGTTACACATCAAAAACACTCTCTCAGCATCAGTCTTCATATAAAAGTAATAAAGCTATTCCTACATTAATCATTGACATCAATACTGCTGATACATCAACATTTAAACAATTGAAAGGAATAGGTACTGTATATGCTCACCGAATTGTGAAATATAGAAATGCCCTAGGAGGTTTTACTGATATAGACCAACTGAAAGAAGTTTATGGCTTAACAGAAGAAACCTATCGTACGATACAACCTTATCTAACCATAAACGCCAATAAAATTCTCAAAATAAATATTAACTCAAGTGACGCTGAAAGATTAAAAAAACACCCTTATGTAGATTGGAAACTAGCCAATGCCATCGAAAAATACAGAAAAGCGAATGGAAATTATCAAAGTATAGACGACCTAAAAAAGATTCATCTCTTTAGCGAAGAAACTTTCCTTAAAATTGCACCTTATTTAAGTATTCATTAAAATGCAAAGAACCTACACATCCAATTGGAAAGATTATGAACTAATTGATGCTGGCAACAGCAAAAACAATTTTAAAAACTGTTTATGTTATTTTCCCCTCAAAAAAGTAGAAGTAAGTAAATTAGCCATAAAATCTACCACGGGAAAAACAATTGAATACAAAGAATTGACTAGAGTATATTAAAACCAATATAAAAATGATAAATACAAGATTAATCAATGCCATTAGAGATGTGCCTAATTTTCCTAAACCAGGAATTATTTTTAAAGACATCACCCCTATTCTACTCGACCCTCAACTAACTAGAGATGTCGTAAATGAAATAGCTGAAAATGTAAAAGATTTGAAACTAGATGCCGTAGCTGGTATCGAAAGTAGAGGTTTTTGGTTTGGCATCATGCTCGCCAACCAGCTTAATGTTCCTTTTATTCCTATGCGAAAAAAAGGAAAATTACCATATAAAACAGTGTCGTACAGTTATGATTTAGAATATGGGTCTGCAGAAATAGAAATGCACCAAGATGTGATAGAAGAAGGATGGAATGTATTAATTCATGATGACTTACTCGCAACCGGAGGAACAGCTGTAGCAGCTGCAGAATTACTACTGATGCAAAAAGCTACTGTAGCAGGTTTTTCTTTTGTAGTTGATTTATCCTTTTTAAACGGAAAAGAAGAGCTTCTGAAATATTCCGAAAAAATCTTTAATTTAGCTCGATTTTAAAAAATACTCCTATGGACTTCGGATACACAGAAAATCAACAAATGATAGCTTCAATGATTAAAGACTTTGGAGAAAAAGAAATCCGTCCTCAAATGATGGAATGGGACAATTCTCAAGAATTCCCTGTCAAAGTTTTTAAAAAACTAGGAGAGCTAGGTTTGATGGGATGTGTTGTTCCTGAAGAATATGGCGGGTCAGGAATGAGTTATAATGAATACGTTACTGTAATTTCTGAAATTTCAAAAGTCTGTGGTTCTATTGGTCTATCTGTTGCTGCTCACAACTCTTTATGTACTAATCATATTTTAATGTTTGGTAATGAAGAACAAAAGAAAAAATGGCTACCTAAACTAGCTACCGCAGAATGGATTGGAGCATGGGGATTAACAGAGCATAATACTGGATCTGATGCTGGAGGAATGAATACTACTGCAAAACAAGATGGTGACTACTGGGTATTAAATGGAGCTAAAAACTTTATTACCCATGCTATTTCTGGTGATGTTGCTGTAGTAATTGCTCGAACAGGAGAAAAAGGTGATTCTCATGGAATGACTGCATTCGTAATTGAAAAAGGAACAGCAGGTTTTAGCTCAGGAAAGAAAGAAGATAAACTAGGCATGAGAGCCTCTGAAACAGCTGAGTTAATTTTTGCCGATTGCAAAGTGCATAAAGATAATATGCTTGGTGAAGTTGGTGAAGGATTTATTCAAGCAATGAAAGTATTGGATGGAGGAAGAATTTCTATCGCATCATTGGGTTTAGGTATCGCTAAAGGTGCTTATGAAGCTGCTTTAAAATACTCTAAAGAAAGGGAACAATTTAACAAACCCATTTCCTCTTTTCAAGCCATTGCATTCAAATTGGCTGACATGGCTACAGAAATCGATGCCGCTGAATTACTAATTTATGAAGCTGCCGATTTAAAAGATAGACATCAAGATGTTACAAAAGTTTCTGCCATGGCAAAATATTACTCATCAGAAGTTGCTGTACGAGTTTCTACTGAGGCAGTACAAATATTTGGTGGATACGGTTACACTAAAGAATTTCCCGCAGAGAAATATTATAGAGATTCCAAACTTTGTACCATTGGGGAAGGAACTTCAGAAGTTCAAAAAATGGTTATTTCAAGAGAAATTTTAAAGTAATTTGTTGTTTCTAATATTATTTGCATAAATTTGCAGCCCTTTAATAAATTAAAATAAAGAAGAAGATGATTATTATTCCTATCAAAGAAGGAGAGAACATTGAGAGAGCTCTTAAACGCTACAAGAAAAAGTTTGAAAGAACTGGAGCATTGAAAGATCTAAGAAAAAGAAAGCAATATGACAAACCGTCTATTATTAATAGAGAGGAAAAGTTAAAAGCTATTTATATTGAAAAGTTAAGAAAAGCTGAAGAGTAAGCTTACTTAATTTTCTACTTTACTATTTAAGTAGTTTATTCTTATAACTTTTATTTAATTATTTCGTTATAAGAACAAACTACTTTTTTTATGCAAAATATTTCCATTTTTTGTGATTACCTATCCCACCAAAAAAGATACTCCAAACATACCATTACTGCATATAAAAAAGATTTAGAGCAATTTCAATTATTCTTAGATAAAGAATATGAAATCACACAAGCCAAACAAGTAACTTCTTTAATTATTCGTTCATGGATAGTTCATCTCATAGAAGGTGGCATCAATACAAGAAGTATTAACAGAAAATTATCTACTTTAAAATCATTCTTCAAGTACTTATTAAAAAATGAATTGGTTAAAAATAACCCGCTATTAAAAGTTACTGCGCCAAAAACTTCAAAACGACTTCCTGTATTTGTTGGTGAAAATGAAATGAACAACTTATTTGAAAATATTTCTTTTAATAACGATTTTGAAGGTTTAAGAGATCAATTAATTCTAGAGCTATTTTATTCATCAGGAATAAGGTTAAGTGAATTAATTGAATTGCAATTAAACTCATCAGACAAACACAATAACACTATTAGGGTAATCGGGAAAAGAAATAAAGAACGAATTATTCCATTAGCTAAAAATGTCAATTCTATATTTACACAATATTTATTAATTCGTAAAGAAGTAAACCCTAGCAATAATTATATTTTTTTAACAAAAAAAGGCGAAAAAATATATCCTAAACTTGTGTATCGAATAGTAAATCATTACCTTAGTATGGTTACAACAACAAGTAAAAAGAGTCCGCATGTTCTTAGGCATACCTTTGCTACACATATGTTAAACAACGGTGCCGATTTAAATTCCATCAAAGAATTATTAGGGCATGCTAATCTTTCAGCTACCCAAGTTTACACACACAACACAATAGAGAAATTAAAAAATATACATAAACAAGCCCATCCAAAGGCATAAAATAAAATAAGGAGGATAAGAAATGAAAGTAAATTTAAAAATCAATTCGGTGCATTTTCATGCAGATAAAAAATTAGTTGAATTCATTCATGAAAAAGTAAATAAGCTTGCTAGTTATTATGATAAGATTATTGATGGTGAAGTTATCTTAAAAGTAGAAAACACACATGATACCGAAAACAAAGTAGCAGAAATAAAATTATTAATTCCCGGTAGTGATTTATTTGCAAAAAAGCAATGTAAATCCTTTGAAGAAGCAACAGATACTGCCGTTGAAGCATTAAGAAGACAATTAAAAAAGCATAAAGAAAAGCTTAGAAAAGTATAAGATAAAAAAATCAACATAAATTTGTTTGATTAGTATAAAAACTTTTATACATTTGCAGACCTTTTTACGAAGAGGTCTGTTTTTTTATGGGAAATTCTTAGGAAAGACAGGAATAGAAGCCGATGTAGCTCAGCTGGCTAGAGCAGCTGATTTGTAATCAGCAGGTCGTGGGTTCGAGTCCCTCTATCGGCTCTTAAAACATACTTAAAACGTTAAGTGTGAATGAAAAGGTTAAAAAGAGTAAAATTGTTTGGGACGAGAAGTTTATCCCGAGCAACAGTCGAGGGAAGTCCCTCTATCGGCTCTTTTAGGTTCTTAAAAATATTGAAACGTTGGGGAAGTACTCAAGCGGTCAACGAGGACAGACTGTAAATCTGTTGGCTACGCCTTCGTAGGTTCGAATCCTGCCTTCCCCACATAGAAAATTGTAAATAAAGGAGACTTTATTTAGATGACTTTAAAAAGCGAGAGTAGCTCAGTTGATAGAGCGTCAGCCTTCCAAGCTGAGGGTCGCGGGTTTGAGCCCCGTCTCTCGCTCTTTTTTAAGTATTACATCAGCTAAAGCCGATGTAGCTCAGAGGTAGAGCACTTCCTTGGTAAGGAAGAGGTCACGGGTTCAATTCCCGTCATTGGCTCTGTTAAAATTGTAAATTGAAAAATAATTAAAGTAAATAAAATAGTAAATAAAATAAACTTATAATCATGGCTAAAGAAAATTTCGACCGTTCTAAACCACACTTAAACATTGGAACAATTGGTCACGTTGACCACGGTAAAACTACATTAACAGCTGCAATTACTACTGTACTTGCAAAAGCTGGACTTTCTGAATTAAGAGATTTTGCCTCTATTGACAACGCTCCAGAAGAAAAAGAAAGAGGTATTACAATTAATACTTCTCACGTTGAATACCAAACTGCTAACAGACACTACGCTCATGTGGATTGTCCTGGTCACGCGGATTACGTAAAAAACATGGTAACTGGTGCTGCTCAAATGGATGGTGCTATTTTAGTTGTTGCTGCAACTGATGGTCCAATGCCTCAAACAAGAGAGCATATCTTATTAGGAAGACAAGTTGGTATCCCAAGAATTGTTGTTTTCATGAACAAAGTGGATATGGTTGATGATGAAGAGTTATTAGAGTTAGTAGAAATGGAAGTAAGAGAATTATTATCTTTCTACGAATACGATGGTGACAATGCTCCTGTTATTGCAGGTTCTGCTTTAGGTGCATTAAACGGTGAAGAAAAATGGGAAAAATCAGTAATGGATTTAATGGATGCTGTTGATACTTATATCGAATTGCCTCCAAGAGATGTTGAAAAACCATTCTTGATGCCTGTTGAAGATGTATTCTCTATTACTGGTAGAGGAACTGTTGCAACTGGAAGAATTGAAACTGGTGTTGCTAATACTGGAGACGAAGTTGATATTTTAGGTATGAGAGATGAGAACTTAAAATCTACCATAACTGGAGTTGAAATGTTTAGAAAAATATTGGATAGAGGTGAAGCTGGAGATA
Source organism: Vicingus serpentipes (assembly GCA_024103385.1). Taxonomy (GTDB): domain Bacteria; phylum Bacteroidota; class Bacteroidia; order Flavobacteriales_E; family Vicingaceae. Next base: position 57,904 of record JAGFIT010000050.1, on the reverse strand, counting down.
ATGTTGGTTTATTGTTAAGAGGTATCGAAAAATCTGATATCAGAAGAGGTATGGTAATCGCTAAGCCTGGTTCAATTAAACCTCATGCTAAATTTAAAGCTGAAGTTTATGTGTTGAAAAAAGAAGAAGGTGGACGTCACACTCCATTCCATAATAAGTATAGACCTCAATTTTACATCAGAACAACAGATGTAACTGGTGAGATTTTCTTAGAAGAAGGAAGAGAGATGGTAATGCCTGGAGATAACGTAACTGTAACTGTTAACTTAATTGTTCCTGTTGCGATTAACAAAGGTTTAAGATTTGCAATTAGAGAGGGTGGTAGAACTGTTGGTGCTGGTCAGATTACTGAAATCTTATAAATAAATACTCATAATATTTTAAGCTGAGAAGGTACCCGTCTTTGGCGGGTACCTTTCTTGACTTTAAAATTTACGGGTGTAGCTCAGTTTGGTAGAGCACTGGTCTCCAAAACCAGGTGTCGGGAGTTCGAGTCTCTCCACCCGTGCAAACAGCATGAAGGAGAGAAACAGAGAAAACCTCTCTAACCTGTGCAAAGAAGAAAGAAATTATGTCAAAAATAGGAACATACATACAAGAGTCAACCGAGGAATTGTTGCACAAAGTATCTTGGCCCACATGGTCAGAATTACAAAGTAGTGCAATAGTAGTAATGATTGCTTCTGTAATTTTTGCACTAATAATTTTTGTAATGGATCGCTCTTTTAATAGTTTAATGGAATTTATTTACGGCTTATTTTGATTACTATGGCAGAAAATACAAAAAAATGGTATGTCGTTAGAGCAATTAGTGGCAAGGAGAAGAAAATTAAGAAATACATTGAGGATGAAATTCTTAGAAATGGATTAAAAGACTATGTTACTCAAATTTTAATTCCAACGGAAAAAGTATTTCAAATCCGTAATGGAAAAAAAATGAGTAAAGAAAGAAGCTTCTTTCCTGGTTATATCCTTGTTGAAGCTGATCTATCTGGTGAAGTGCCTCATGTAATTAGAGGTGTAAACGGAGTAATTGGCTTTTTGGGTGCTGAAAAAGGAGGTACCCCTCTACCGATTAGGATGGCAGAAGTAAACCGTATTTTAGGTAAAGTAGATGAATTAGCGGAGACAGAAGAAGAAATGACTATTCCATATATTGTTGGAGAAAGTATAAAAGTGATTGATGGACCATTTAATGGTTTTGTGGGAACAATTGAAAATATTAATGAAGAAAAGAGAAAACTTGAAGTAATGGTTAAAATTTTCGGAAGAAAACAACCTTTAGAATTGAGTTTCTTACAAGTAGAAAAAGAAAGTTAAAAAGTGTAATTAATCGTAGGAGTCTCATGCCTATAAAGCTTCCAATTGAGACAAATACAATCTAAATAGTAAGTGAAATGGCTAAAGAAGTAAGTGGATTAATTAAATTACAAATCCGAGGCGGAGCTGCAAACCCATCGCCACCAGTAGGACCTGCATTAGGTGCGAAAGGTGTTAATATTATGGAGTTTTGCAAGCAGTTTAATGGTAGAACGCAAGATAAAGCTGGTAAAGTTTTACCTGTTGTTATTACTGTTTATGCTGACAAGTCTTTTGATTTTGTGATTAAAACTCCTCCTGCTGCTGTTCAACTATTAGAAGCTGCTAAATTAAAATCAGGTTCTGCGGAATCTAATCGAATAAAAGTAGGTTCTGTATCATGGGATCAAGTAAAAGCAATTGCTGAGGATAAAATGCCTGATTTAAATTGCTTTAAAATTGAATCTGCGATGAAAATGGTTGCTGGTACAGCAAGGAGTATGGGAATTAACGTAAAAGGAAATTTCCCAGCAGAAGTTTAATAAATTAAAATTTTAACAATGGCAAGGTTGACTAAAAACAAAAAAGAAGCTTTATCAAAGTTTGATGTTGAAAGTTTATACAGCATTGATGAAGCGGCTAAAATTGTTAAGGACATAACTTATACAAAATTTGACGCCTCTGTTGATTTAAGCGTACGTTTAGGAGTAGATCCTAGAAAAGCAAATCAAATGGTTAGAGGAACTGTTGCCTTACCAAACGGTGTAGGTAAAGATGTTAAGGTTTTAGTATTGTGTACTCCTGACAAAGAAGCTGAAGCTAAAGAAGCTGGTGCAGATTACGTTGGTTTAGACGAATATATTGAAAAAATAAAAGGCGGATGGACTGACATTGATGTTATTATAACTATGCCAAGTGTTATGGGTAAAGTAGGAGCTTTAGGTCGTGTTTTAGGACCAAGAAGTTTAATGCCTAATCCAAAATCGGGTACAGTTACAATGGATATCGGAAAAGCTGTAACAGAAGTTAAAGCGGGTAAAATTGATTTTAAAGTAGATAAATTTGGTATTATTCATACTACCGTTGGTAGAGCATCATTTGAGGCAAATAAAATAGCCGAAAATGTGATAGAATTAATCCAAACTATTGTAAAATTAAAGCCTACATCAGCAAAGGGGACTTATGTACAAAGTGTTTGTTTATCTAGTACTATGAGCCCTGGAATTAAAGTTGAACCAAAATCGATGATGGTTTAATAAATTTTCTAATCTAATAGATTAATTATGACAAGAGAAGAAAAAAATCAGGCTATCGAAAATTTAACTGTAAAGTTAAATAACGCTAATATATTTTATTTAGCGGATATTGCTGGTTTAGATGCTGAAAACTCTTCTAAATTAAGAAGAACTTGCTTTAATGGTGACATTCAATTAGAAGTAGTAAAAAATACCTTATTAAAAAAAGCTTTAGAAAAAGCTGATGGTAACTACGATGAATTATATGACACCTTAGTGGGTAATACCTCTATAATGTTTTCTAATGTAGGCAATGGACCTGCAAAAATCATTAAGGATTTCCGTAAAAACAGCAAGACCCCTTTATTAAAAGGAGCTTTCATTGAAGAGGCAATATATATCGGAGATGAGAACTTAGACTTCTTAACATCTATCAAGTCTAAAGAAGAACTTATTGGTGATCTTATTGCTTTATTACAATCTCCTGCTAAAAATGTTGTTTCTGCACTTCAATCAAGTGGAGGAAAATTAGCTGGTATTGTAAAAACGCTTTCTGAGAAAGCAGAATAATAAAATTCAAAAATTAATAAATTAAATTGTTTCAAAATTAAAATAAAATAAAATGGCAGATTTAAAAAAACTTGCAGACGAGCTAGTAAACTTAACTGTAAAAGACGTAAATGAATTAGCTACAATACTTAAAGACGAATATGGTATCGAACCTGCTGCTGCTGCAGTAGCTGTTGCTGGACCTGCTGCCGGTGGTGGTGGAGATGCTGCTGGTGGAGATGAAAAATCAGAGTTTGATGTAATTCTTAAAGCTGCTGGTGGTTCTAAACTAGCAGTTGTAAAATTAGTAAAAGAACTAACTGGTTTAGGTCTTAAAGAAGCTAAAGAATTAGTTGATGGTGCACCAAAACCATTAAAAGAAGGTGTTGCTAAAGACGAAGCAGAAGCTTTAAAAACTCAATTAGAAGAAGCTGGAGCTGAAGTAGAAATTAAATAATTTCTTACTTATCCTCTTTAGGTTTAGGTTCAATTCCTATATTATTAGTGAATTGAACCTAAACCATTTTTTGATTATATACTCCTCGTAAATGGAAAACTGAGGTCCGAACTACTTCGGACTGATTTGCAAAGAGTTACAGTAAATTTTTAATAGTTAATACCTTATTAAAGGTAGTTTTATTAATAACTAAACTCAAACATACTAATGAACAAACCGTTGGTTAAAAAACAGAAGGCTGAAAGAATAAGTTTCGCCTCAATGAAAAATCAGTTACCTTACCCTGATTTTTTAGATATCCAATTAAAGTCATTCCAATCTTATTTTCAATTAGATACTACTCCTGAAAACAGAGAAGAGGAAGGTCTATTTAGAGTATTTAGTGAAAATTTTCCTATCACAGATGCTCGTAATCAATTTGTTTTAGAATTTCAAGATTACTTTGTAGATCCTCCAAGATACTCAATTGATGAATGTATTGATAGAGGCTTAACGTACAGTGTGCCACTAAAGGCAAAATTAAAATTGTACTGTACTGACCCAGAGCACGAAGATTTTGAAACCATCGTTCAAGACGTATATTTAGGTACTATACCTTACATGACTCCAAAAGGAACCTTCGTTATCAACGGAGCAGAAAGGGTAATTGTTTCTCAATTGCACAGATCTCCTGGAGTATTTTTTGGACAAAGCCGACATGCTAACGGAACCAAGCTTTATTCTGCAAGAGTAATTCCTTTCAGAGGTTCTTGGATAGAATTTGCTACAGACATTAACAGTGTAATGTATGCTTATATTGATAGAAAGAAAAAGTTGCCTGTAACTACTCTTTTTAGAGCCATAGGATACGAAACTGATAAAGAAATTTTAGAGTTATTTGATTTAGCTGACGAAGTAAAGGTTAGCAAAGCTGGACTTAAAAAAATATTAGGACGAAAATTAGCTGCCCGTGTATTGAAAACTTGGGTAGAAGATTTTGTTGATGAAGATACTGGTGAAGTTGTTTCTATTGAAAGAAATGAAGTAATTATTGATCGTGAAACGATTTTAGATAAAGATCACATTGATCAGATTATTGAATCAGGATCAAAAACAATTATATTACATAAAGAAGATGTAAATTCTGCTGATTATGCTATTATTTACAACACTTTACAAAAAGATCCTTCTAACTCAGAAAAAGAGGCAGTAGAACACATTTATCGTCAACTTAGAAACGCTGAACCACCAGATGTAGAAACAGCGAGAGGCGTAATTGATAAATTATTCTTCTCTGAAACAAGATATGATTTAGGAGAAGTTGGTCGATTTAGAATTAATAAAAAATTAGGATTAGATATTTCTGAAGATGTAAGAACACTTTCTAAAGTAGATATCATTTCCATTATTAAATATTTAATTGAGTTAATTAACTCTAAAACTTTAGTGGATGATATTGATCACTTAAGTAATAGAAGAGTTAGAACAGTTGGAGAGCAGTTACACAATCAATTTGGAGTTGGACTTTCTAGAATGGCAAGAACCATTAGAGAAAGAATGAACGTAAGAGACAATGAAGTATTTACTCCTTCTGATTTGATTAACGCTAAAACGTTATCATCAGTAATTAATTCGTTTTTTGGAACTAACCAACTATCTCAATTTATGGATCAAACCAATCCATTATCTGAGATCACTCACAAACGAAGAATGTCTGCTTTAGGGCCTGGAGGTCTTTCTAGAGAAAGAGCTGGTTTTGAGGTTCGAGATGTTCACTATACACATTATGGAAGACTTTGTCCAATTGAGACACCAGAAGGTCCTAATATTGGTTTGATCTCTTCACTTTGTGTATATGCCAAAATAAATAAATTAGGATTTATTGAAACTCCATACCGTCATGTAAAAGACGGTAAGGTAGATTTGAGTAAAGATGTTATTTATTTAAGTGCCGAGGAAGAAGATAATAAAATTATTGCACAAGCTAACGCACAAATAGATGAAAAAGGTAATTTCCTTACTGAGAAAGTAAAATCAAGATTAGAAGGTGACTTTCCAGTAACTGAACCAAGTAATTTGGTTTTAATGGATGTTGCTCCTAACCAAATTGCATCGATTGCTGCTTCGTTAATTCCTTTCTTAGAGAATGATGATGCCAACCGTGCTTTGATGGGATCTAACATGATGCGTCAAGCGGTACCTTTATTACATCCTGAATCTCCAATTGTGGGTACAGGATTAGAAGGAAGAGTTGCTCAAGATTCTCGAATATTAATTAATGCAGAAGGTAATGGAGTTGTAGAATATGTTGATTCGAATACCATTACTATTAAATATGATAGAACGAAAGACGAAAAATTAGTTAGTTTCGAAGGAGATTCAAAATCATATGATTTAGCTAAATTCAAAAAAACTAACCAAAACACATGTGTTAACCTTAGCCCTATTGTAGTTAAAGGACAACGTGTTGAAAAAGGAGAAGTTTTATGTGAAGGATACGCAACTGAAAATGGAGAGCTGGCTTTAGGTAGAAACCTTAAGGTAGCTTTTATGCCATGGAAAGGATATAATTTTGAGGATGCGATTGTTATTTCTGAAAAAGTAGTTAAAGACGATATATTTACTTCTGTTCATGTTGAAGAATTCTCATTAGAAGTAAGAGATACAAAAAGAGGTTTGGAAGAATTAACTGCTGATATTCCTAATGTTAGTGAAGAAGCTACTAAAGACCTTGATGAAAACGGAATAATTAGAATTGGAGCTGAAGTACAAGAAGGAGATATCCTTATTGGTAAAATTACTCCTAAGGGAGAAACTGATCCTACGCCAGAAGAGAAATTGTTAAGAGCAATTTTTGGTGATAAAGCTGGAGATGTTAAAGATGCTTCTTTAAAAATAAGACCTTCTGTTAAAGGAGTTGTTATTGATAAAAAGCTATTCCAAAGAGCAGTAAAAGATAGAAAAACAAGAGCTGAAGAGAAAAATTTAATTGCTCAAATAGATAACGAATACAACAAAGAAATAGCTGCTTTAAAAAAGGAGTTAATCAACAAACTTTTTTCTGTTGTAAATGGAAAAACTTCTCAAGGAGTAGTTAATTATTACAATGAAGAGATAATTCCAAAAGGGACAAAGTTTACCGTTAAAGTATTAGAAAAAATTGATGATTTTACTTTTGTTGATTCTAAAAATTGGACGACTAGCGATGAGCTTAACACATTAATTAAACAATTATTTAATAACCACAACATTAAAGCCAATGAAATTCTAGGTGAATTTAAGCGTAAAAAATACGCTATCTCTGTTGGAGATGAATTGCCTCAAGGAATTATCAAATTAGCTAAAGTTTACTTGGCTAAAAAGAGAAAACTGAAGGTTGGTGATAAAATGGCTGGTCGACATGGTAATAAAGGTATTGTAGCCAATATTGTTCGTGAAGAAGACATGCCTTACTTAGAAGACGGAACTCCTGTTGATATTGTACTTAATCCACTAGGTGTACCATCAAGGATGAACCTTGGGCAAGTGTACGAAACTGTATTAGGATGGGCTGGACAAAAACTGGGTAAAAAATTCGCTACTCCAATTTTTGATGGTGCTTCAGTTGAAGAAATTAATGAATACTGTATAAAAGCAGGTGTTCCTCAATATGGTAAAACATACTTATATGATGGTGGTACAGGAGAAAAATTTGACCAACCAGCAACAGTAGGTGTAATTTACATGTTAAAACTAGGACACATGGTAGATGATAAAATGCATGCGCGTTCTATCGGACCATACTCTTTAATTACACAACAACCATTAGGTGGTAAAGCACAGTTTGGTGGACAAAGATTTGGAGAAATGGAAGTTTGGGCATTAGAAGCATTTGGTGCCGCAAACATTCTACAAGAAATCTTAACCATAAAATCAGATGATGTGAAAGGTAGAGCTAAAGCTTATGAAGCAATTGTTAAAGGGGAACCAATGCCTGAACCAGGTATACCGGAATCATTTAACGTATTGTTACATGAACTAAGAGGTTTATCTCTTAATATCACAATGGATTAATAATATAATTTGAACATTCAAATAACCTTATAATATGGCTTTTAAACGCGATAATAATACCAACAGTAATTTCTCGAAAATTACAATCAGTTTATCATCTCCTGAAATGATTCTAGAAAGATCTAACGGAGAAGTATTAAAACCTGAGACAATTAACTATAGAACTTATAAACCAGAAAGAGATGGTTTGTTTTGTGAAAGAATTTTTGGTCCAGTAAAAGATTGGGAATGTCACTGTGGGAAATATAAAAGAATAAGATATAAAGGAATCATCTGTGATAGATGTGGTGTTGAAGTAACAGAAAAGAAAGTTAGAAGAGAGCGAATGGGACATATCTCATTAGTTGTTCCTGTTGCACATATTTGGTACTTTAAATCTCTTCCTAATAAAATTGGTTACTTACTTGGTTTACCAACCAAAAAATTAGATACCATTATTTATTATGAAAGATATGTAGTAATTAATGCTGCTGGAACAACCAATGCTGAAGGTGAAGCAATTGAGTATTTGGACTTTTTAACTGAAGAAGAATATTTAGATATATTAGACACTCTTCCTAAAGAAAACCAATATCTAGATGATTCAGACCCTAACAAGTTTATTGCTAAAATGGGGGCTGAAGCATTATTTGACTTATTGAAAAGGTTGGATTTAGATACTTTATCTTACGATTTAAGACATAGTGCCAACATTGAAACTTCACAACAAAGAAAAAATGAAGCTTTAAAAAGACTTCAAGTTGTTGAATCATTCAGATCCTCTCAAGAGAGAATTGAGAATAGACCTGAATGGATGATTGTTAAAGTTGTTCCTGTTATTCCACCTGAACTACGTCCTTTAGTGCCTCTTGATGGTGGAAGATTTGCTACTTCAGATTTGAATGATTTATATAGAAGGGTAATTATCAGAAATAATCGACTAAAAAGACTAATTGAAATAAAAGCTCCAGATGTAATTTTACGTAACGAAAAACGTATGTTACAAGAGTCTGTTGATGCATTATTTGATAACTCTAGAAAATCTAGTGCTGTTAAAACTGACGCAAACAGAGCTTTAAAATCATTATCAGATAGTTTAAAAGGTAAATCTGGTCGTTTCCGTCAGAACTTACTAGGAAAGCGTGTTGATTATTCTGCACGTTCTGTAATTGTTGTTGGTCCAGATCTTAAACTACACGAATGTGGTATTCCTAAGGACATGGCTGCAGAGTTATACAAGCCTTTTATTATCAGAAAATTAATTGAAAGAGGGGTTGTAAAAACGGTAAAATCAGCTAAGAAAATAGTAGACAAAAAAGAACCTATCGTTTGGGATATTTTAGAAAATGTATTGAGAGGTCATCCTGTATTATTAAACAGAGCTCCTACCCTACACCGTTTAGGTATTCAAGCGTTTCAACCAAAATTGATTGAAGGAAAAGCAATTCGATTACACCCTTTAGTATGTACTGCTTTTAACGCAGATTTCGATGGTGATCAAATGGCAGTTCATTTACCTTTAGGTAATGCTGCAATTTTAGAAGCTCAATTATTAATGTTGGCTTCTCATAACATTCTTAACCCTGCTAATGGTACTCCAGTAACTCTTCCTTCTCAGGATATGGTACTTGGGTTATATTACATTACCAAAGAAAAAAGATCTACCAAAGATTTAATCGTAAAAGGTGAAGGAAAAACTTTCTATTCTGCAGAAGAGGTTATTATTGCTAACAATGAAGGTGCCTTAGATATTCACGCATGCATTAAAGTGAAGGTTAAAGATATTGAAAAAGGTAAACCTGTAGAAAAAATTATAGAAACCACTACTGGTAAAGTAATTTTTAATGAATTGGTTCCTGAAGAAGTGGGGTATGTGAATGAATTATTAACTAAAAAATCTTTACGAGATATTATCGGTAAAGTTCTTAAATACGCAGGAACGGCTAGAACAGTAGAGTTTTTAGATAATATTAAAACACTAGGTTATGACATGGCATTTAAAGGAGGTCTTTCCTTTAACTTAGATGACATCATGATTCCTGAGCAAAAGGAAAAAATGGTAGCAGATGCTAATGCTGAAGTTGAAGAAGTTATGAATAATTATAATATGGGATTCATCACCAACAACGAGCGTTATAACCAAATCATTGATATCTGGACACACACCAATACTCGATTAACAAATACGTTAATGGAGAACTTGAAAAATGATCAACAAGGATTCAATTCTATCTATATGATGTTTGATTCTGGCGCAAGGGGTTCTAAAGAACAAATTCGTCAGTTATCAGGTATGAGAGGATTGATGGCTAAACCACAAAAATCTGGTTCTACAGGTCAGGAAATTATTGAAAATCCAATTTTGGCTAACTTTAAAGAAGGGTTATCAGTATTGGAGTACTTTATTTCTACTCACGGTGCTCGTAAAGGTTTGGCCGATACTGCATTAAAAACTGCCGATGCTGGTTATTTAACAAGAAGATTAGTTGATGTAGCACAAGATGTAGTGATTACTGATGAGGATTGTGGTACCCTGAGAGGTTTGATTGCTTCAGCACTTAAAAACAATGAAGATGTTGTTGAGCCATTATATGATAGAATATTAGGAAGAACTTCTCTTCATGATATATACTATCCAGGCACTGAAGATTTAATTGTTTCATCTGGAGATCAAATCACTGAAGATATTGCTACAGCAATCGAAAATGCTGAAATTGAAGAAGTTGAAATCAGATCTGTATTAACCTGTGAACAAAAGAGAGGAGTTTGTGCTAAATGTTACGGTAGAAATCTAGCTTCTGGAAGAATGGTTCAAAAAGGAGAAGCTGTTGGAGTAATAGCTGCACAATCTATTGGAGAGCCAGGTACTCAACTTACTTTAAGAACCTTCCATATTGGAGGTACTGCTTCTAAAATTACTGGAGTATCTAAAGTTGAGGCTAAATATGAAGGGCGAGTTGAAATTGATGAGCTAAGAACTATTCAGAAAACTGGAGATAACGGTAAAAAAATAGAAGTTGTTATTGGTCGTTCTGCTGAAATGAAAATAGTTGACCCAAAAACGGATATTGTTCTAACTACAGGAAATATTCCTTACGGGTCTCAAATTTACATTAAGGAAAACAGTATAGTTAAAAAAGGCGATTTAATTTGTGATTGGGATCCTTATAACGCTGTGATTTTAACTGAGGTGGATGGAAAAGTTGCTTTTGAAAACTTCGAATTAGGGCTTACTTATAAAGAAGAATCCGATGAGCAAACTGGATTTACAGAAAAAGTAATATCTGAAATCAAAGACAAGAAAAAAATTCCTGTTTTAACTATTGTTGATGGTAAGAAAAATGTATTAAGAACATACAACTTACCAGTTGGTGCTCATATCATTGTAAACGAAGGTGATAAAGTTAATGGAGGAGATATCTTAGTTAAGATTCCTAGAGTTGCTGGTGGTACTGCCGATATTACAGGTGGTTTACCAAGAGTAACAGAATTATTTGAAGCAAGAAATCCTTCTAATCCTGCAGTAGTGTCTGAAATAGACGGTATTGTTTCTTTTGGAAAAATTAAAAGAGGTAACCGAGAGGTAATTGTAGAATCAAGAAGTGGTGAAGTAAAAAAATACCTAGTAAACTTGTCAAAACATATCTTAGTACAAGAAAATGATTTTGTTAAAGCTGGTACTCCTCTATCGGAAGGTTCTATTACCCCTGCAGATATTTTGGCAATTAAAGGGCCAACAATGGTTCAAGAATATATTGTTAATGAAGTTCAAGAAGTTTATCGTTTACAAGGAGTAAAAATCAATGATAAACACTTTGAGGTAATCGTTAGGCAAATGATGCGTAAAGTTTATATTGAAGATGCTGGTGATACCTCTTTCTTAGAAAAATCTATTGTTAATAAACAAGATTTTATGGAAGAGAATGACTGGATTTTTGACAAATTAATTGTTGAAGATGCTGGGGAATCTGAAGTATTAAAAGCAGGTCAAATTGTTTCTCCAAGACTGTTAAGAGACGAAAACTCTAAACTAAAAAGAATGGACAAAAAAATTGTTGCTACTCGTGAAGCAATTCCTGCAACATCAAGTCCAATTATTCAAGGAATTACAAGAGCTTCTTTACAAACTGATAGTTTCATCTCTGCAGCTTCTTTCCAAGAAACAACAAAAGTGTTAAACGAAGCTGCTGTTAAAGGAAAAGTTGATGCTTTAGAAGGATTGAAAGAAAATGTAATTGTAGGTAAATTAATACCTGCAGGTACAGGTCTTAGAGAATTTAAAGACATTATTGTTGGTTCTAAAGAAGAATACGAGCGATTAATAGCTGCAAAAAATGAAGCTGTTATTGAAGAATAACTTGAGTTGAAAGTTAAAAAAGAAGAAAGTCTAAAGTTTATATTTTAGACTTTCTTTCTTTATACTTTTGAAATTTAAAATTTAAAATTATATGGGTGAAGAGCACAAAGAGAACCAATTAAACATTGAATTAAATGAAGAAACTGCAGAAGGAATTTATTCCAATCTTGCAATTATAAGTCATTCCTCTTCTGAATTTGTTATTGATTTTATTAAAGTTATGCCTGGTATGCCAAAAGCTAAGGTAAAATCAAGAGTTTTAATGACCCCTGAACATGCTAAACGATTAATGAATGCATTGGAAGATAACATTCAAAAGTTTGAAGCAACAAATGGTAAAATAAAAGACCTTGGACCAGGTCCTCAAGGTGGAATTCCAATGAATTTTGGAGGACCAACTGCAGAGGCTTAATAATAACTGAATTATTCTTAAAGGGAAGCTAAAATTTAGCTTCCCTTTTTTGTAATTTTATCTTTATTATGTATGATGGAAACTTGAAAATAAAATCTTGGGCAGAAGAAGACAGACCTCGAGAAAAGTTAATTCTAAAAGGTCGTAATGCCTTGTCAGATGCAGAATTAATTGCAATATTGATAGGGTCTGGAAACAAAAAAGAAACTGCCGTTGAACTTTCAAAAAAAATTCTTTCTACAATAAATAATGATTTAAATTATTTAGGTAAACTTTCACTAAATGATCTCATCAAATTTCCTGGAATTGGTGAAGCAAAAGCCATCAGTATTATTGCCGCAATGGAGTTAGGAAGACGTAGAAAAGAAAGTGCTGATGAAAATAAATCAATCATCGTATCTAGTAATGATGCCTATAATGAAATATCAAGTGTGTTGAGTGATTTACCCCATGAAGAATTTTGGGTTATTTATCTTAATCGTAAAAATGAAGTTCTTAAAAAAGAACACATTAGCAAAGGAGGTGTTAGCGGAACAATTGCAGATACCAAAATCATATTTAAACATGCTATTGAACTACTTGCTTCGGCTGTAATATTGTGTCATAATCACCCATCAGGAAATCTTAAACCCAGTAACGCTGACCTTGAATTAACGAAAGGATTAAAAGAAATAGGACAGTTGATGGAAACCCCTGTACTTGACCATCTTATTGTTGGTGAAAAAAAGTATTTAAGTTTTGCCGATGAAGGTTTAATATGATGATTACTTTTAAAACCTATATGTTCCAATAATAACCTATGTATGCTATTAATATACTCACATAAACTTACAAATCGATTAAGGTATATATTTACGACTTTATTTGTAGACATACTTAATGTCCCGATAGAATTTACTTGTGATGTCGAGTATTTTAAAAAGTCTAACTCTCCTAAAATTAATTACTCCAACCACAAAATAACTGATGAACTTTTTTTTCAATCTTCCGCTCTTTTATACGAAATAGGTATAAAAGAACAAAACATTAATGTTTTTGAAAATAATGGGAATAAATGCTTTTATAAAGTTGGAAAGGACTCCTGCTTGCCTTTTGATCCTTTTGCAGCCAGTTTCTATTTGATAAGTCGATATGAAGAATATTTACCTCACATTAGGGATGAACATGATCGATTTACTTCTTCAGAAAGTATTGCTTTTCAGCACCAATTTTTAACAACACCTTTAGTCAACATTTGGGCAAACGAAATAGCTTCAATAATCAGTAAAGAGTTTCCTGAATTTAAGTGTCCTAATCAACATTTTAAATACATTTCTACAATAGATGTAGACAATGCTTATAGTTATAAGAACAAAGGATTAATTAGAACTATTGGAGGTTTTATTAAATCCCTTAAAGAAGGAGATTTTAAAAATAGAATTCATGTTTTGTTTAAAGGGAAAAAAGACCCTTATGATACTTTTAAATATCAATTTCAACTACACAAAAAACATAATATTAAACCTCTTTATTTTTTTCTGTTGGGGGATTATAGTTTAAATGATAAAAATACCCCTGTAAAAAACAAAGAATTTCAATCTTTAATAAAAGGAATAGCTGATTATTATGACATAGGAATACACCCTTCATATGCATCAAATAGTGATATTAAAATTTTAATTAAAGAAATAAAACGACTACAAGAAATTACGCACAAAAGTATTACGATAAGTAGGCAACACTTTTTGAAATTACATTTGCCTGAGACCTACCAGAATTTAATTGATAATGATATCACTGCTGATTACACAATGGGGTATGTTGACAAGTCTGGATTCAGAGCCAGTATTTGTAGCCCTTTTTATTTTTATAACTTAGATACAGAATCCACTACTAAATTAAAAATTCATCCTTTCGCTGTAATGGAAGCTACTTACATGTATTATGAAAAATGTACTCCCGAAAAAACTATCCAGCAAATAACCAAATTAATGCAAGCTGTAAAAGAAGTTAACGGCACTTTTATTAGTGTTTGGCACAACGAATCTTTTTCAGAAGAAGGAATATGGAAAGGATGGAAAATTGTTTATGAAAAAATGTTAAAAGTAGCTTTAAATAGTTAAATAATTAATGAGTATGTATATTTATCAGAAATAAGCTGCATGAATTGGGAGTCATATATTATAGTTTTTTTAACCGCATCTACCAAGTTTTTACTTTCCCCTTTTCTGAGCGTTAATGGCTTAGGTTTAAGTATTTTTGAAACATTTATAACCGTTTCTTTGGGTGGTTTGTTTGGAGTTACCCTATTCTATTTTTTAGGAAATTCGCTGATAGTGTTCAGTCAAAAAAGAAGATTAGCTAAACTTAATAAGTTAAAAGCTGCAGGAAAGCCTCTTCCAAAAATCATGACTCGAACTAATAAAATAATTGTAAAAACAAAACATTTATTTGGTGTTTGGGGATTGGCATTTTTGACTGCAACGATACTCTCTATTCCTATCGGTTCTGTTATTTGTGTTAAATTTTATCGACACAAAAAATCTACCCTATTTATTATTTACCTTTTGGTGCTTATTAATTCATTAATTCTAAGTCTAATTGCTAACTCCTTCCCTTCCTATGGAAATTAATAACAATTACTCTAAGCTTTTCTTATTGAATATTAAATAACCGAAATGAAATAAAAAACTCCAATGCTCATCGTATCTTTCGTAATAATTTAAGTTAAGTGCAATAGGTCCTATAGGAGTATAATAAACCGTAGCTAATGAAGCTAAAAAATCTCTGCTTTCCCACTCTTTTCCATAATAAGCCTTATGATTTTTATCTTGTAAAATTTCCTTAAAAGGTTGAAAAATATAACCTTCTACACGCACCTGAAAATTTTTAAATGGCATATACACTCCCTTTAAGCCAGATGCAAAATAAGAATGAGAACGAAAGTTTTCTTGAAACAAAGTTTTGCTTTCCGCAACAGGTTGGAACGCTGGACTAGATAAAATAGATGCTGTATAATTATTGAAAAATGGCTGATTACTGTAAACGCCTTCCAATAAAACACCTACACTAAATTTTTCGTGAGTGTTTAAATATTGGTCATAAGTAATTTTAAATTGTAGCCAATCTAACACTGTATCAAATTTATTTTCAATAATAGCAGTTGATCCAGGTAAAGTATGTTCCTTACCTCTAATAAATCTTCCTCCTATTGAAAAATAACCTCCTTTTGTAGGGTATTGTTTTTTATCCAATAAATGCCTTTTAAACGAAACTGCTGTAGAAAAATTTCTAAATCTTGTTTTGTCTGTTGTATCAATTGATAAAAATTGTTTTGTCTGATAATAATTATTAACTAGCTCTCCAGCTGTACCTTCTATTTCTATTTTTCCTTTATAAGCAATAGGAAGTCCTATTTCTGATTTAAAATACCTATCATTAATTACTAAAAATGCTGGTTTTGTATCTTCAAAAAAAGTGGTTTTACTTTTAAAATAATCCCAACCATCCATTGCGAATGTATTTTTCCAATAAAATGGAATTCTAAATGGAAGATCTAATCGAAATCCTAATGTGGCTGAATTGTGTAATTTTCCAAAGTATGAATTAGCAAGTAACGACAATGCTATTCTATCTAAAAGATTGTATTGCAAACTTATAAAACCTTCATTAATAGGTCTGGAAGAGAACACTCCTCCAAATGAAATAAATAAATCTTTTTCTTTTTTAGCTTTTAAATTTAGAGTATAATAACTTGTTGCTGTATCATAAGTAGCTTCCGGATAAATAGATTTAATTTTATCATCCGAAGAAACTTTAATATACTCGGATTGTAACTTATCCACTCCAATGGTATCTTTTCTTTGTCTTAATGATTGCTCTATATACTTATTTTGAGCTTTACTCAACCCCGATATTTTGATCTCATCAAAAACCAATCGTGGTAACTTACTTTTATATACTTTCCGTTTTTCTAACAAATCATTCTTGATGGCTCTTTTTTCAATGTCTTTTAATAGGTTAGGAATTTGTTTTATCGTTGCCTCGTACCCTATCTGAATTAATTGATGATTTTGTTCAAAATTGAATAAAGCAAACTCACTTGTTTCTGGTGTTATGATAATGGAATTATTACATTGCACCGCATATTCCGTATCATCAGATATAATTGTTTTTATTTGAGAAATAATATTATCTTCATTTGGAGGAGAGAAATTAGAAGAAACATTGCTCCCTATTATATAATCAGGCATAAAATCATCATACATAATATCTGAAGGAAAATTATTATACAAACCTCCATCAAACAATAGTTTATCTTCGTAAGGTATTGGGGATAAGTAAAACGGATAGGCCATTGATGATCTGATAGCCGTAGCTAATTTACCATTATCAAAAACAAAAGACTGCTTAGATATAATATCTGAAGCTACACAACGAAAAGGCACAAATAAACTGTCAAAATTATTGTTAGCTAATGCTGTAGCTGGAGAGAAGTAACGCATTAAACCATAATCAATGGCTGCCGGATTTATTAAGTTCGTAGGTAAACTTGTTTCCCAAACAGTATCTGTAGATACTTTAAAAGTGATGAGTGATGGTGTTATTTCTTTTTCCCTCAAGTAATAAACATATTTCTCATCCAGTTCTCCATCTGCCCATTGTTTAAATTCATTGGATAAAAATATTTCTTCTATTTCTTCTGGTGAATAACCTGCAGCATATAAACCACCAACTAATGCTCCCATCGAAGTTCCTGTGATGTAATCTATCGGAATATTATATTCTTCTAATGCCTTTAACACCCCAATATGACTGACACCATTAGAACCTCCTCCACTTAGGACAACCCCTACTTTTTGCGCAAAATTATTCTTAGAATAAATGAATACAAGCAGTACAATTAATATGTTGACTATCTGTTTAATAAACTAGAAAATATAATTATTATTAATACTAATTTCTGGAGTGAAAATTAAGCCATTTTATTCATCAAATCAATTAAAGTATGGAGACGTATTACTTTAAACCCATTCTAACTATAAAATTTATTGAATTTAAGAAAGTAACTGCAAAAGCAATACTTTGTTCGATTGGTTGGTTAATTTATAATTATCATCAATTCTTTCGCCTACCAACCAAATAATTTTCCCATTAGCTTCTAATACCCATTTCTCCTTTTTTTCGGGTAAAGGCACTTTATTGTCTATCCAATAATCACTTAATTTTTTTCTGCCTTTCATCCCGTAAGGTTGAAATGTATCTCCCTTTCTCCACTTTCTCATAATAAGTGGGAATTGAATCTTTTCAATATCTAGATAAGCAAAGTCTTTTGACTTTTGAATTTCTATATCGGAATCATAGTTCTTCAAGCTATAACTAAATGAAATAGGTAGTTTTTCTATATCAGCTAACTCATTAATAATAAACTTTTCAGACTCAACATTCTGCCTGTCTTGTAATAAAAAAACATCTCTATCTTTAGTCAACTCGTGAGTAGAGGAATAAAATCTTTTTCCTGACTCACCATCCATTGAATGAATGACGTCAGTTATATCGCTTTTATTAAATCCATAATCTTTCAGTAACAAGTAGAGGTAAGAAGTCAACGGATTTAATTTTTTGAGTTCATAAATAGATATGGAAATCATTCCTCTTTCATCACGAAACAACCTTTTTTTCTCATCCTCAATTTTATCATGAAGTATTTTTTCCAGTTCCAAAAACTGTTCAGCTTCAACATTTAATGTTTCCACAACAGAGGGATTAATGGCTTCCATTTCTGGGATAACAGAATGCCTTATCCTATTTCTTGTGTATTTAACCTCACTGTTCGATTTATCCTCCCTAAAATCAATCTGTTCTTCCAAAATAAATTGATTAATCTCTTGCCTTGTAAAACACAATATTGGACGAACAATCTTATCTTTTTTATTCCTTATACCATGTAACCCCGATAATCCTGTCCCTTTAATAAGGTTAATGAGCATTGTTTCAGCAACATCATTTTTATGATGAGCAGTAGCAACATAATCATACCCATTCTCTTCTCTTATTTTTTCAAACCAATCATACCTCAACTCTCTCGCTGCCATTTGAATGGAAATTCCATTTTGCTCTGCATAGTTATTAGTGTTAAATGTAGTTTGATGAAAAGGAATATTATGTTTCTCACAAACTGATTTTACTAATTCTTCATCAGCATCAGATTCAGCCCCTCTTAAACTAAAATTACAGTGAGCTACACCAAAAGTTAAGTTACAATCCCTAAATAAATGTATCATTGCCATAGAGTCTTTACCTCCACTTACGGCTAATAAAATCTTATCAGAAGAACTAAATAAATCGTTTTTTTGATAATATGTTTTAAATTTTTGCAGCATTTATAGTTTACTCTCTTCCTATTTTGTGTCATCCTGAGCCTGTCGAAGGAAAACAAAATTAATTATAATCCATTTTTTCTTTGGCTACACTTCGACAAGCTCAGTGTGACAAAGAAAACAAACTATTCATTATTCTGATAATACTTCAAAAATAGCTTTTGCCTTTAACATACATTCTTCGTATTCTTTTTCAGGAATAGATTGATTGGTTATAGCTCCACCAACTGTGAATGACAAATAATTATCTGATGCATTATACAAAATACTCCGAATAACCACATTAAAATCAAAATCTCCACCAGGGTTAATATAACCTACAGTACCTGAATACAATCCTCTTTTATTCGTTTCATATTGTTCAATCAATTCCATTGCTCTAATTTTAGGCGCTCCCGTCATAGAGCCCATTGGAAATGTTGCATGAATAACTTCCTTAAATGAAATATCATTTTTTAACTCCGCACTAACAGTCGAAACCATTTGGTGAACTTGTGGATAAGTATAAACAGCACACAATTCATCTACATTTACCGTATTCTTTTTTACAATTTTAGAGATGTCATTTCTTACTAAATCTACAATCATAATATTTTCATTCCGTTCTTTTTTATCGTTGTACAATTGTTTTACCAGATCTCTATCTTCTTTTTCTGTATTTCCCCTTTTTATTGTCCCTTTTATAGGTTGTGATATAATTTTTCTACCAGCTTTTTGAATAAACCGTTCAGGTGAAGCAGAAAGTAAATATTTATCATTATGCTTCACAAAGCATGAAAATGGCGTTGGAGATTTTTGATTGAGTTTTAGATAAATTTCCAACGGATTAATCTGTACGTTTTCTTCGTAAAATTCTTGGCAATAATTCACTTCATAAATATCTCCTATTTGAATATGATGTTGCAATTGTGCTACGTTTTGGAGATATTTTTCTTTATTTAATCTAGGCTTGACTGATACTTTTTGGTGATGCACATTTTTTAGTTCAATTTTCTCAATAGCTTTTATTTGACTTTTTATATCCTCTATATGGTATAATTCAGCGTTGTAATTAAAAATCACCTTTTGAGGTAAAATTTCTATTAATAATTGAGGCGTAAAAAAATGTTGTTCAGGAAACTTTACTCCATCAAAATGATTAGAAGAAAGCTCTTCTATCTGATTTTTATAATCATAAGAAATAAATCCAAATTGCCATTGATTTTCATATTTTTCATCATCATCGGAAACAGCCAACCAATTTGATTTTTCATTGGAATTGCTATTTAAAAAAACAACATTTTTTTTACTTTGATAATAAGATAAAATCTGTTGCTCAAATAAAGTTTTATCTGAAATCATATAATCAAATACTTCCATTCAATTATTTTGACTTAACTGATGTTCAACAATAGCCAACCCTTCTTTAAAAGAACGTGGAGAATAACCCAAATCATTTATTGATTTATCCAATACAAAGCCTGTCTTAGGCGGGCGTTTTGCTGCCTGATTTAAAGATAATGTAGTTATCGGAGAAACAATAGATTTATCATATCCGTAAAAATCAGCAACACGATAAACTAATTCAATAATACTCATGATGTCTTTTCCTGAAATATGGTAAATTCCTTTTGCTCCTTTCTCTGCAATTAACCAGCATCCCATTGCCAAATCTTCAGCTAATGTTGGTGACCGAAATTGATCATTAACAATGGTTAGAGGATTTCCTTTTTCTAACGCTTCTTTTGCCCATAAAACAATATTAGAACGACTCATCTCTTCTGCAACACCATAAACAATTATCGTTCTTACAATACTCCATTTAATTGAACTCTTTTGTAATAGCTTTTCTGCTTCATATTTTGATTTTCCATAATAACTCAACGGATTAGGTTCATCCTCCTCTTTGTAGGGACCACTTTCTCCATCAAATACAAAATCAGTTGAAAGGTGTATTAAGTGTGTATTTTGTTTCTCTGATGCTTCTATTAGATACTTAACAGCATTAACATTTAAATCCCAACACAGCTCTTTATTTGATTCACATGCATCCACATCCGTCATTGCAGCAGTATTAATTACTACTGTTGGCTTGAATTGATTAAATAAACTTAGAATTTCTTTCCTATTGGTAATGTCTAAATTTTGATATTCGTACGATAATTGGTTGGTAATTCTATTCGATCCTTTTGATGTTGCCAATAATTCAACGCCTTTCATAGCGGACAATAGTTTAACTAATTTTTGTCCGAGCAGGCCATTGCTTCCTGTTAATAAAATTCTCATGAAAAGCTTAGTTTTATCTTAATACTTTTTGTTGTGATGTAAAATCTCTAAAAGCATCAATTTGCTCTATAGTTCCTAGCACAAATATTTTAGCCCTAGGCATAATAATCGTTTCTGGTGAAGGATTAATAATGTACTCCCCTTCAGGAGTTCTAAAACCAACAATATTAGCACCTGATTTATCTCTTATACCTAGTTCTTTAATTGATTTATTCTGAAGATTTTCAGGCAAGTTCTCAAATGTAATTTCTTCTAGGTTAACAGAACTTGTTCCTTGTCCCATAACATAATCCATAAACTCTATAACATCTGGCTTAATTACCAAAGAAGCCATATGTGCTCCTCCAATTTTATCTGGCATAATTACATTATTAGCACCTGCTCTTCTTAATTTCTTATCAGAATTGTCATTAGAAGCTCTACTAATAATTAATAAATCAGGGTTCATTTCCCTTGCAGTCAATACAACAAATAAATTATCTGCATCTTTAGGCAATGTTGTTATCAGTGCTCGTGCCTGACCTATTCCAGCTCCTTCTAATATTTTTTCAAAAGTAGCATCACCTTCTACAAATGGAATGGTATGTGTTTCTCTTAATACATCTATTAAATCTTTGTCATTTTCAATAACTACATATTTTTGATGATGTGCTTCTAATTCAGAAACAGCTTGCTTACCATTTCTACCATAACCACAAATAATTGTATGCCTTGAAAATTTATCCACTTTTTTCTTAACTCTTAAATCTTTAAAATACCTTTTATACTCACCATCTAATACATACATAGTAATAGATGAAATTGCATATGCAAATGTACCAAAGCTAAAGATAATTAAAAAAGCGGTAAATAATCTCCCTTCTGAAGATAAAGGTCTAACTTCATTAAACCCAACTGTAGAAACAGTTATTATTGTCATATATATGGCTTCCGACAATGTATAACCTTCTATTATACTAAACCCTGAAACTCCGATAATAATTATTGTCAACAATAAAGATATCGCTACATATATTTTTCGGAAATATTTGAAATTGAGCATAAGGTATTTTATATATCCCAGACAGATTTCTTTTTTTGCAACTTAAAATATTCTTTATGTTCCAATATAAAAGCCATAATGAGGTAAATAAAAATAGGTGAACCAAAGGTTAAAAATGACAAATAGATAAAAAACATTCTAATCCTACTTGATTTTAACTGAAGTTTTTCACCCCACCAAGCACACACTCCAAAAATTTGTTTCTCAAAAAAAGATTGAACCTTATTAATCATTTCTTAATATATTATTACCAACACTGCAATTTAAACATTTTTTTTGAAAACAATAATTGTTCCTTAACTCCAATAAGGATTGAGTCTGCATCGCACTGGTTGAAACAACACTCAACTCTTTCCATTTTTTTATAATGGTGTTTTTCTCTGCTGGCAATATTTCTAAATAAGAAAATGCTTTTTGTTTTAATTCATCTATTCCATTGTGTTGAGAATAAACAAAAATAAAAGGTACTACAACATTGATTATTATATTATTGACTGTTGCTTCTCCTATTTTTTTCTGCTTTTTAATGTCGCTAACCTTCCCAAACTGATAATGGTTATCCCAATATTGAGAAGCGCTAACTTTGAATAATTCTTGAATTTCTTTTATCGATTTAGCTGCAATTATATTAGAGAATGTTCTAGGTTTTTTTAATAATAAATTGGCCAATTGAGAAATTCTAATTGTCGGAAAATTAGATGGCCTCAGTCTTAATAATTTCCATAAGCCACTATCTATGCCTTTCAACTTAAATTTAGCTCTTAAAAACTGGTATTCATTTTTTAAACGTTCGTGATAAACATCTTTTAAGTCTTCTTCCAGCATACCTGCTTGTCCGTATAAAAGTGCCTCAATACTTTCTATAGAATGGTGCTTATCAATAATTTTTAAAGGCGTATTTTTTGCAACTAATTGAAAAGGAACCGCATTTACATTTAACCCAAAATATTTAAAAAGGTATTGGTAAAATGTTTCCTCCCAATCATTTTTATTTAACGATAAGGTCTGTAATATTTCTCCTGATTTACGCTCTAACCTTTCTATTGCTAATCTATCTAGGAAACTATTAATGGTAAACCTGTTAACATCTTTAATTTGATTTCCGCACGGAATCCAATCTTTTGAATTCAATAAATTGGTGTAGTTTTCTAGTAGGGTAGTATTAATAATATTTTTTAATTCTAGTGTTGGAACACTACTTCCATTTTTATCTATTACAGGTTTATCATCTTCATAAACCACATGCAATATCACATTATCGTATGCCTTATCTGTTTGATGTTGGTGCTTTAACCAATCAGACGATTTAACATGAATTTCTATATTTCCCGCCCAAATGGTATCTTCAATTTTAATTTTTCCATTAAAAAAGTCAGGTCCAGCATCCGAATTAACAATTCCTACATTTAAAACCTCTAGGTTTTGCCCTTCAATTGTTTTTAGTTGAGAAGTGTTGTATAGTTTATACTTCCACAGATAATGTAAAAAATCTTCTTTCACACTTATTCAAAATCATCAGGATTTACTTCCTCTTGAGATTGAGAACCTCTTGAAGGTTCATTTTTAAAAGGTTTAGATACTGGTTTAGTAATGGTATCAGCAGCTATTAAACTGGCTTGTATTTGAGTCTGTAAGTCTCCTACTGTTCCTGGAGAATAAGGAACAAAAATAGTATTTACTCCTTGATCTGCCAATCTACTAATGGTATCATAATGCTGAGTCATAAACAACATATTCATTACTTGTTGTCCGGTAACATCTGCCTCCATAGCTCCTTTTACTTGTTCTACAGATTGTTTCATTCCGTTTGCAATTGCTATTCGCTGGTCAGCAATACCTATCCCTTGTAATTTTTTACTTTCTGCTTCTGCCTCTGCTGCTGCAACAACTTTAATTTTTTCCGCTTCGGCATATTCTTTGGCAGCTTCTTTTAGTCGTTTGGCAGCATTAATTTCATTCATCGCGTGCTTTACCTTAGAGTCTGGATCAATATCAGTAATCAATGCCTTAATAATAGCAAACCCATATTCTTCCATTGTATCGGCTAACTCTATTTGTACTGCTTTAGCAATTTTATCTTTTTCGCTAAAAACATCATCCAACAGCATATTAGGTACTTCCGAACGAATAGAATCAAAGACATAAGATTGTATTTGACGAGCTGGATTATCAAATTTATAGAATGAAGTAGAAATTCCTTCCTCTGTTTCAACAACATAATATTGCACAGAAACTATTAATCTAACAAAAACATCATCCTTTGTTTTTGTTTCTACCTCAACAGGAAGTTCCATTACCTTTAAATTTACTACTCCTGCTTTTTTATCTAAAAAAGGAATTTTTAAATTAAAACCCGACCGTGCTACTCGATTAAATTTTCCTAATCTTTCTATTATTACTGCTGTTTTCTGTTTTACAATGAAAAAAATACCAAATGTGAATAAAAACACAAATACTCCAAATATCAATTTTAGTACTAATCCTGGTTCCATAACTATTTATTTTTAAAATTAATTTACTGTAACAAGGTACTCATTTCTTTTTGAATAATCATCGCTTCTTTTCTTGCTGTTTCTGCAAAATTTTTATCCTTTCCTGCATAAATTATTCCTCGTGACGAATTAATCAACAGTCCGACTTCATTATTCATTCCGTACTTACAAACTTCTGACAAAGAACCTCCTTGTGCCCCAACTCCTGGAACTAACAAAAAATGATTAGGAACAATTTTTCTAATCTCTGCAAACATTTCTGGTCGAGTAGCACCTACAACATACATTAGATTTTCCTCATTCCCCCATTTTTTAGATTGCTCCAAAACCTTTTCAAAAAGTGGTTGATTTCCATCATTAAAAAATTGAAAATCATCCGCACCTTGATTCGATGTAAGCGCTAACAGAATTACCCATTTATCTTTATGTTGTAAAAAAGGAACTACAGAATCACTTCCCATATATGGAGCTACAGTAACGGAATCAAATTTTAATGTATCAAAAAAAGCTTTTGCATACATGGCAGAAGTATTTCCTATATCTCCTCTTTTAGCATCAGCAATCGTAAAAATATCTTTTGGGATATAATCAATTGTTTTCTGCAAACTTTTCCATCCATTAACACCTAACGATTCATAAAATGCAGTGTTTGGCTTATATGCTACACACAAATCCTTTGTAGCATCTATAATCTGTTTATTAAATTCAAAAATAGGATCTTCTTCATCCAACAAATGTTTTGGAATCTTAGTAAGATCTGTATCTAAACCAATACATAAAAATGATTTTTTTTGTTTGATTTGATGAATCAATTCCTGTTTGTTCATAATCCTATTCTATTTTTTTATAATCGCGCATTTGTTTGGTAGGCTCAATAATATCATACCCATTCCAAACATTATCATTAAATTGATCTACATAAATAATTTTAAAAGTACTCTTTTGCTTAAAGTTAGCATAGGTTTGATTACTGATTTTTTTATCATCAAGAATCAATACTTCAAAAGAGCTTTCTTCACGCGAAAGTATATTTAACCTTACTTTAATTTCATTAAGCTCTTTATCTATTAAAAAACGTTTCCTTTTTTTTATTAATGATACATTTCTATCAAAACTAACTTTATTTCCTATTTTTTGAGCATAGTACTTTAATTGATAGTTCCCTTCTTTTTTCTCAAAATAAATCGAAATGTTCAATTGATTTGAAGTATATCCCACGCCAAATAGATGAATATCTGTACCCGTTTTACCAACATCATATTTAAAATCTGCTTTTACTAATGCGTAAGTATCTATTGCTATGTAAACTCTACCTATTACTTTACCCCCCTTTTTAGGTTTAAAATCGATAATATAAACATCTTCCCCATTCACTTTTGTTCCACCAACAAGAGTATATTCATAATTACCAGTATGGTATAAAAAATCCCACTTTTTTTTGTCTTCCAATAAATTATTAAAACGAGTATGTAATCTTTTTGCATAAACTTTTACATTAAGATGATTTTTATAAAACTCACTCAGCGAATCTATATCGGAAACTGATCCAGAACCCTTAACATCCAGTTTACCTCCTATAATTCCACTTTTAATCTTCCAATATTCATTTTCCTTTGTATTTGAAAATAGCTCTATAAAACGTTTTTCTAGTTGTTCTAAATCTGCCACATCCTTCTCTTTAAGACTAACAACTTTTATTGGGTTCAACTTCAATGTGTCTTCTTTATTGTTAGAAGTATAAACATCTCCTAAAAAATCGGTATATGAAATCGATTGTTTGGGAATTTTTTTCTCTAGAAGTTTTGTCATCTTTTCATCAAGATGGGTAAAGGAACTTTTTTTGAAGTTAATGTTTATTTTATCAACATTAGAAATGTATCGCTTACGGATAAACAACTGCTTCTTTGCTGCTGTACTTTTGTAATTTCTTTCTTTATATTTTATCACATTTTTCACAATATTTTCGGCATTGTGATTGTTTGCAAAAACGAAAAATTCGTTTAAGCTAAATATCTCTTCTTTTAAATAAATAGGTAATCCTTTTTGAATATCGTTTACTGCTATTTTCTTTAGCTCATAGCCGATATAATGAAAACTTAATGTGTCTGATTTGTCTACTTCTTTTATTACGAAAAAGCCTTTCTCGTTGGTAGTTGCACCTTTATTTTTAGCTAACACAGCTACATTAGCGTAAGGCAATGGGGCCAACGTATTTTCATCAAGCAGTACCCCTGTAATAGTCTTAATTAGGGTAGAGTCCGTATTGTTTGATTGAGCTAGGCTAGTAAAAATAAAGGATAAACAAAAAAGAGAAGTATAAAGTTTTTTATTTGACATTAGCTTCTCCTCTTTACATGATCTGTTTATTCTATCCCTGCTTGTAATTTCTCCGTATTTTCTGCAATTTTCAATGAGTTAATAATCTCATCAATATCGCCTCCCATAACACCGTCTAAATTATATAATGTTAATCCTATTCTATGATCTGTGACTCTTCCTTGTGGGTAATTATAAGTTCTAATTTTTGCCGACCGATCTCCTGTTGACACTTGAGACTTTCGTTCTGCTGCCCGTTCTTGCTCTCTTTTAATTACCTCCGCCTCATAAAGTCGTGTTCTCAACACCTTCATTGCTATTTCATTATTCTTAATCTGAGACCTTCCTTCTTGACACTCTACAACTATGCCTGAAGGAATATGCGTTAAACGAACTGCCGATTCCGTTTTGTTTACATGCTGTCCTCCAGCTCCTGAAGACCGATAAGTATCTTTTTTGATATCATCTTTCTTCAATTCAATATCAACATCTTCTGCTTCTGGTAAAACTGCAACAGTAACAGCAGAGGTATGTACTCTACCCTGTGATTCTGTTTGAGGAACCCGCTGCACACGATGAACACCTGATTCAAATTTCAATACACTATATACATCTTCTCCTTCTACACTAAAAGATATTTCTTTAAACCCTCCTGCAGTTCCTTCATTCATCGTTAATACTTCTATTTTCCATCCTTTCTTCTCTAAATACCTCGTGTACATTTTATACAAATCTCCTACAAATATACTAGCTTCATCCCCTCCTGTTCCTGCACGAATTTCAATAATCACATTTTTGGAGTCTTCTTCATCTTTAGGAATCAACATCAACTTAATTTCCTCCTCCATCTCCTCTTTAGTAGCAATTAACTCATCCAATTCTGCCTTTGCCATTTCGACAAACTCTTTGTCTGTTTCACTTTTAATAATTTCTTTAGAAGAAGCTATATTATCAACTACATCCTTGTATTTTTTATAAACCACCACTATTTCTCCCAACTCTTTATATTCTTTATTCAGCTGAACATAGCGTTTCATATCTGAAATTACCTCAGGATCAACTATCTGTTCACTAACCTGATCGTAACGAATACTTATTCCTTCTAATTTTTGAAGTAGGCTCATAAATTAATTATAGACAAATTCTCCGTATTGACTTTTAATGGTTAATTGCTTTTGTCCTCTTTTCTCAACTCTACCAACAATTTGAGCATCTACATTAAAGGTTTTTGATATTGCAATCAAATCTGCTGCAATTTCTTCGGGAACATACAGTTCCATTCTATGGCCCATATTAAATACTTTGTACATCTCTTTCCAGTCAGTACCAGATTGTTCTTGTATCATTTTAAATAATGGTGGTAAATCAAACAAATTGTCTTTTACTATTTGTAAATCATCTACAAAATGTAAAATCTTAGTTTGTGCTCCACCACTACAATGAACCATCCCATGTATTTGATTAGAATATTTATCCAACATCCTTTTAATAATTGGGGCATAAGTTCTTGTAGGTGATAAAACTAGTTTCCCTGCATCAATATCTACACCATCTACTGCATCGGTCAACTTATAATTTCCACAATACACTAAATCTTGAGGAACCGCAGTATCATATGTTTGAGGGTATTTCTCTGCAACTGATTTTGAAAAAACATCATGTCTAGCAGAAGTTAATCCATTACTCCCCATGCCTCCATTATACTCTGTTTCATAAGTTGCTTGTCCGAAAGAAGCTAATCCAACAATTACATCTCCAACAGTAATATTTTTATTATCAATTACTTGATCTCTCCTCATTCTACAAGTTACTGTGGAATCTACAATAATAGTTCTTACTAAATCACCTACATCTGCTGTTTCTCCACCTGTTGAATAAATACCTATCCCTTGATTTCTTAATTGTTCTAAAAGTTCTTCTGTCCCGTTTATAATTGCAGCAATTACTTCTCCTGGAATTAAGTTTTTATTTCTCCCAATAGTTGACGATAATAAAATACGATCTACAGCTCCTACACACAACAAATCATCAATATTCATAATCAACGCGTCTTGAGCAATTCCTTTCCACACAGAAACATCTCCTGTTTCTTTCCAATATGCATAAGCTAGTGATGATTTTGTCCCTGCTCCATCTGCATGCATCACAACACAATAATTATCATCTCCTGTAAGGTAATCAGGTATTATTTTACAAAATGCTTTTGGATACAAACCTTTATCAATAGCAGAAATAGCATTATGTACGTCCTCTTTAGAAGCAGAAACTCCTCTTTGCATATATCTCTCTGATTTATCCATCTAATTATTTTTTTACAAAGTTAAGATTCCCATGTCTGATATTAAAGAAAGTTGAGATATAAAAAAACATCCACCAAATTGGTGGATGTTTTTTTATATCAATATCAATCTACTTTTCTTCTGTAGAAGAAGCAGTTTTAGGTACGTAGTCATCTCTAAGTACTTTAAAATCTGTACGTCTGTTTCGTTGATGTGCAGCTTCTTTTTCTTCTTCTGATTTTAAAGTATTAATGTATTTCTCATCTAACAATGTACCATCAGCCATTTTAATAGGTTCATTTTCTCCCATCCCTTTAGCAACAATTCTTTCAGGATCAATTCCTTTTTCTTTAACTAAGTAATCTACACAAGACTGGGCTCTTCTTTGAGATAAACTCTGATTATATCTAGCAGAACCCCTAAAATCCGTATGAGAACGCAATTGAATTACAATAGTTGGATTATCAATCATAGTATTATAAAGAAAATTTAAAGAATCTTTAGAGTTCGCTCTTAAATCAGCTTTATTATATTCGTATTCAATTAAAGGTAATTTAATAACTGCGTCTTTAAACGGCTGCAACTCATACTCATGAACAAACTTTTTAGATGTATTCAATCCAACCGTTGTCTCTTTTCCTTTTGCAGCTAAATATTTTTCTTTCTCTACCACCAAAGAGTATGAAGTTTCTGGATTAATGTACCTATCCGCTCCATTTTCAATGAAAGAAAAATACCCTTTATCATCTGTTGTCACCTCAGCAGAAGATCCATCAGTACCTATTATTTTCACTTTTGCATTAGCCAACAATTCTTTTGTTTCAATATCTTTAACTGTACCTTCTAAAGAAAATAACATTGGGGGTAAATAAAACTCCCAAATATCATCACCACCTTTTCCTCCTTCTCTACTTGTTGTAAAATATCCTCTATCTTTCATTCCTTCAAAAACAATTCCAAAATCATTGGCTTCTGAATTCATAGGATATTGCAAGTTCTCGACTCCACTCCACTGATTCACTCCAGTGCTAGCAGCTTTAAATAAATCTAACCCTCCCATGCCGTCATGACCATTAGAAGAAAAATACAATTCTCCATTTTCTCTAATGTAAGGAAACATTTCATCTTCAGCAGTGTTTATTTCTGAACCTAAGTTTGTTGGTTCTGACCAAGTCTTTGCTTTTGAATCGTAAGTAATGTACCATAAATCTTTTCCTCCTTTACCTCCAGGCATATTCGAAGAAAAAACTAATGTGTTATCATCAGCAGAAATAGCAGGGTGACCAACAGTAAATGTATCAGCAGCTACAGCAATTAATTCTGGTTCTCCCCATTTTTGTCCTGATCTTTTTGCCCAAAAAATACTACATCCCATAACCCCTTTCTTCTCAACTCCACATCTCGTGAAATACATAATACTTCTCTTTTCGTTCAAACAAGCAGCTCCTTCACTTGCTGGAGAGTTGATTGTTTCATTTAAAACAGCAGGTTCACTCCATTTTCCTTTCTTATCTCTTTTAGTCTGATAAACATCAGAAAAATTCATTCCTGTAACATCTGAAACTTCAGTTCCTGCAGAACCTTGTCTAGTTGAAGTAAAATATAATTCATCATTTTTCTTATCTGCAAAAACAGGCGAAAAATCATATGCCTCAGAATTTAGCAATGGCATAGGGTTAACTATTATTCTTGTAGGGTTATCTTTCCATTCTTTAGCTAACTCAGAAGATTTTATTCCTCTATCCACTCTTTTATCTCCTGGATTAGCTGCCTTGTACTTGTTGTAGTGGACAATAGCCTCTTCATAATTCCCTTGAGTTTTATATATATTAGCAATATGTAGTATTGCTATAGGGTCATCATATTTTGCTTTTATTGCCTTATCGTACCATACAGCTGCTTGCTTTCCATCTTCTTTTAAACGATAACATTCTGCTATCTTAAACAAAATTTCTGCTTTTACATCTGACTTAGATTCTTTTGTATATGCTTTCTTATACATATCTATCGCTTGATAGTATTTATACCCTTCAAAAGCAACATCAGCTTCTTGCTTAAAATTCTTCTGAGCATTAACTGTCAAAGTCATTGCCATAAAGAGAACTAGGGCTCCAAAAATTTTATTTTTTTCCATAACAAAAGTTAATTTTTTTTCGAACAGCGGCTAAAGTAGATAATTCTTTTCAAATTATCAAAATAATTATAGAAAAACATCTACCAAATATTATGTGTCAAAACTAAGGTTAAAATTTAGTTTAACGAGTAAACAATAACTCTCTCAATTTTGGTAGAGGCCATATTTCATCATCTATTAATAATTCTAATTTATCCGAATGGTACTTAATCTGATCAAAATAAGGTTTAACGTTATCACAATAAGCCAATGCTTTTTTCTTTGTCTCATCAATTTTATTTGCTTTTTTTCGCTCATCTAACATTTGACCTGACTTAACTTTAATCTCATGGATGTGTGTTGAAATTTCTTTTAACAACTGGGTCTGAGTTAAAGACAAATCGTTCGCTTCCTTTTTACTGAAAATAGAATTCATTCCTCTAACATTTTCTATTAACGTGTTTTGATATTTAATCGCTGTTGGAATAATATGGTTTTGAACCAAATCCCCTAAACTTCGAGATTCAATTTGCAACTTCATAATATAATTTTCTAACTCTATTTCATATCTCGCTTCTAATTCTATTTCCGAAAGAACATTTAATCTTCCAAACAATTCCTTAGTTTCTTTTTTAATCATTACTTCTAATGCTCGAGGGGTATCTTTAAGGTTAGAAAGCCCTCTTTTTTTTGCTTCCTTCGCCCATTCTTCTCCATAACCATTTCCCTCAAAACGAATTGCTTTCGATTCTTTTATTAATTTTTGAAGTTCTTGTAATAAAGCCTCATCTTTTTTAACCCCTTTAGCAATTCTAGCATCCACATCCTTTTTGAATTTGTTCAATTGATCAGCTACCATTACATTTAACGCAATCATAGAATTAGCACAGTTTGCGGCCGAACCAACAGCTCTAAATTCAAATTTATTGCCTGTAAATGCGAATGGAGATGTCCTATTTCTATCCGTATTATCTAATAATATCTGAGGGATTTTACCAATACTCAACTTTAACTCTGTTTTATTTTCTGGTGTCATTTTTCCTGCCTTCACATTATCCTCAATATTATCCAACATTTGAGTTAATTGAGAGCCAATAAATACGGATATGATAGCTGGAGGAGCTTCATTAGCACCTAATCTATGATCATTACTAGCTGACGCAATACTTGCTCTTAAAATATCTGCGTTATCATAGATAGCTTTGATTGTATTTATAAAGAAAGTCAAAAAACATAAATTGGTTTTTGGGTTTTTCCCAGGAGCCAACAAATTAACTCCTGTATTTGTACCTAACGACCAGTTATTGTGTTTCCCTGAACCATTTAATCCTCCATATGGTTTCTCATGAAAAAGGATTCTAAAGTCATGTTTCCTAGCTACTTTTTCCATCACGTCCATTAGCAACAAGTTATGGTCATTAGCCAAGTTCGTTTCTTCAAACATTGGCGCACATTCAAATTGATTTGGTGCTACCTCATTATGTCTAGTAGTTACAGGTATTCCTAATTTAAGTGCCTCAATTTCATATTCTTTCATAAAAGAAACTACTCTTTCTGGTATAGAACCAAAATAGTGATCATCCAATTGTTGCCCTTTAGCAGGATTATGCCCAACCAACGCTCTTCCCGTCATCATAATATCTGGACGTGCATTATACAATGCTTTATCAATTAAAAAATATTCTTGCTCCCAACCCAAACTTGCGTTTACTTTTGTAATATCCTTATCAAAATATTGACAAACTTCAGTTGCCGCCTTATCTATTGCGTGTAAAGCTTTTAACAAGGGCATTTTATAATCTAATGATTCGCCTGTATATGCAATAAAAACAGTAGGAATACACAATGTTTTTCCAATAACAAAAGCAGGAGAAGTCGGATCCCAAGCGGTATAGCCTCTTGCTTCAAAAGTGTTTCTAATCCCTCCATTTGGAAAACTTGACGCATCTGGTTCTTGCTGAACTAAATTCTCTCCATCAAATTTTTCTATAGCTCTTCCTCCGCTAATTGGAGTGAAAAAAGAATCGTGTTTTTCTGCAGTAGATCCTGTCAAAGGCTGAAACCAATGCGTATAATGTGTTGCTCCCTTTGTTAATGCCCAATCCTTCATAGAAGATGCTACCTGACTAGCCATACTTCTTTCTAAACGAGTTCCTTTATTGATAGAAGAAATAACACTTTTATAAGCTTCATCAGGAAGAAAAGCTCTCATTGTTTCTTGCGTAAACACATTAGTTGCATAATAATCAGAAACTTTATCTGATGGAAACTTAACCTCTTTAGGCTCTCTAGCCAACACGTCTTCAAGTGCTTTAAATCTAAATAATGGCATTTTTAATAATTTTAAGGATTAAAAAATAATTTCGAAAACAAAGGTATTCTAAAAAAAGGGGTAAATAATAAAAATACATAACTATTTTTATTAACACCCCCTTTTTTTACCCCCCCTAAATTAATTTATATTATATTAATATTCGATTTTATAGATTTTTTAACATAAAAAAAGCCTGTATAACTATTTTACATACTTTTTAGTTTTTTTTAATTAAAAAATATTACTCTTCTTCATTTCCTTCTTCATCTTCTCCCTCCTGTTCTTGAATTAATGCAATTTCTACTCTCATATTTTTTACCGCATTACTTTCATCAACAGGAGCATCAGCTCCACCTACTTCTCTTTCTATACGATCTTTAGATATTCCTTTAGAAAGCAAATATTTATATACTGTACCAACTCTTTTTCCGTCCAACTTATCTACATCTTTCTCAGACTCATCAATATAGCCAGAAATCATTATTTTATCGTTTGGATTGGCTTTCATATAAGCCACAATCTTATCCATTATTGCAGTTGAATTTCCTACTATAGAATTGGCTTTAGGCTTAAAACTAATTACCATTCCATCAATACTACCTCCAGTCGATCCCTGAGCAGCGACACCAGATGTATTTTCATTTCCTGGGCCAACTGATCCATCGGAATTAATTATTTTAATCTCTTTTTGCTTAGCAGTTTTATCACTACTAAAATTTCGGTTAACCGTTTCCGCATTCTCCATACCTTCTATAGCATCACAATTGCACTTAAGGTCTTCATCTTTTAGAACAACTGAGATATTATCAATAAAATAATATGCATCATTCAATTGAGGCTTATTAAAACCTGTTGGTCTCTTTACTTTTTTAGTGGTAAGTTTATCATCTGGCGTAAAGTTTCCTATAGTAATAAATTCTTCTCCTCCTTTTGCTTTATATACCCCACAAATAGGCGTCCAATAATATTGTTGTTCATACACCACTAATTTTCGACTTAAAATCTGAGCATCAAACTGAAGCACCTCACTATTGTTAGCTGTAATTTCTTTATCAGAAACTGCCACCCCGATATAATTACATGCGTATTTTGATAAATCTGCTAAACTTACATTCATTGTAACACAATATTCTTGTCCTGCTTTTAATTTTTCTGTCAGTTTAACTTGCAAATAACTTCTCGGAACTTTTCCTTTGTAGCTATATGCTATAATTCCAGCATAATTATCTCCTTCCATTGGTTTTTCCTCACCGTACGCATTTTCAGGAACAGATATTGAATAATTTTTTGTTTTTTCAATATATAAATCTGCTTTTGCAAGTGTAGGTGAAGTCCAAGGCAAAGCGGACTCAATTGCCCCTTTGTCTTTTACTTTTTTTTCTATAATTTGAAAATCATGATTAGGTACTAAGTTATCTTGGGTATACCCCGCAAACGATAACAACGCTATAGAAGTGATTAGTAATGCTTTTTTCATCATTATACGTTAATTAATAATGGTTTAGATTAAACAAAGTTAATGCCGAAATTAATTATTCAACATTACTCTCACAAACTTTCTTAAAAAAAAGAAAACGAATAAAGCTTTTTTAATTGATGCTTTTTCCGTAGAAATTAACCTTAAACAAATCCTCTAACAACATCCTTTTGCCTTTATAAAAAGGAGTTATCCAAGCATCTTTCTGTCCTGACTTAATTATTTTCTGCCTTAAGACTTCTGCCTCAGCCAATGTATGATAAGATCCTTGCGTAAATCTTGTTATTTCATCAGGATAATTTAATACTAAAGGCTCTCCATATTCTTTTAGGTGGTTCCAAACATAATTTTCTGGATGACGATATGCTGCAATTTGCACTTTAAACTCCAAGCCTTCAGCACAAGAATTTCCTCCTATCTTAATTAATTGGTTGTAGACTTTTTTATCATTCAAATCTTTACCTATAAACCAAGAAAAATCAACAAATCCATCATTCTCACACGGTCCTTTCTCGTATTCAGTTATTGTTTTTCTTTGTCCAAATACAAATACTGTTACAAAAGCATCTTCACTTGCTTTTTCTTTTTCCAAGAGATTTTTTCTGAAATTTTCTGCTTCTACCAGAGTTTCAAATGGCCCAAAAGTATATCGTGTTTTTCCGTCAGGATAAGTTTTAGCTGTTATCTTACCGTATTTTTCTAGGTAACCTAATTTAAATTCTTCTCCTTCTTCAACAGCACCTATTTCTACTTTAAATTTTAGTCCTGTTATTAATTTATCTTTTGCGTCTGTCAAAGCATCGTCACCTGATTCATCGATTAATTTTGTCTTTAAGCTTTCTTCTTTGGATTTATCTTTCGTTAAATGCTCGTGTATATCAGTATCACCATCAAAATCTTTTTTAGTATAACGCTCTGCGTAGTATTCCTTAATTGTCTCTTCCTTTCCTTTATTATCTACTTTCACCTCAGAAGCAGCTAATGCTGGATCTTTTTTAATTATTTGTTGTCTAGCAACCTCAGCAGCTAATAATGTTTTAAAAGGACCTAAAACTTCTTTCTTTGTGCCATCAGGGTAAGTTCTTGTTTGATGAGGTTGATCTGTTATATCTATTTCTTTAACATTTTCTGTATTTAATTCCACAAAATAACCTATAGCTTCCTCTTCTTTGCCTCCTTCTTCTTTCAATATTTCATTATAAACCTTTTCCTCATAACCTTTTTTAGTATTCTCATAACGATATTGTTCTATTTGCTTATCAATTTTTCCTTGTAAAGGATCTATTTCCCCAAGCGGTTCTTCTCCTACAATATTTTCTTTTGAGTGTAAATTAAAGTCATGTTCTACTTGAACATAACTCTCTAAAGATTCTACATCTAAATAGTCTATCCTTGTTTGATAACCTTCCACTTCAATTGCAATTTTATACTTATTTCCAGGCGTTAATGCCAACATGTATTTACCCGATGTAGAATTGGATTTAAATTTTCCCTCAACCTCTCCTGTTTCATTATTGGTAACCGTAATATCAGCATCTAATGGTTTATCATCTGCCTTTACAACACCTATTACTAAAGCTAATACAGGTCTTTTTCCAAAATGCCCTGGACCAACCATATAAATATCATGAGTCCCTTTTTCACTTCTTCCTGCAGAAGAATAATAACCCGTTTTAGCATCTGCTGATAATACATAGTATCGGTCATCATCAATAGTATTAATAGGGTAACCGATATTCTTAGGCTCATCCCAACCTTCATCACTTAAATA
This sequence comes from Vicingus serpentipes, assembly GCA_024103385.1. Lineage (GTDB taxonomy): Bacteria > Bacteroidota > Bacteroidia > Flavobacteriales_E > Vicingaceae. The sequence continues at coordinate 21,156 of JAGFIT010000050.1, read as the reverse complement.
AGTATAAAAGATATCATATCCACCCATACTATTGTGTCCCTTAGAACTAAAGTACATCGTTTTTCTATCGGGATGAATAAATGGAGCATCATCATCAAATTTAGTGTTGATAGTTGGTCCCAGGTTTTTTATATCACCCCAAGAGTTATCTGGTTGTAAAATTGCTGAATACAAATCTCTCCCCCCAAAACCTCCTGCCCTATCACTAGCAAAATACAACGTTTCTCCATTACTTGAAAGTGAAGCACTTCCTTCCCACGCTTCGGTATTTACACCACCCTGCAATGGCTCTGGCTTAGTCCAATTTTCACCATTTAAATTACTTATATAGATGTCTCCATTATTTTTTTTATCCTGCTTATAAATAAACAACTGTTGCCCATCAACTGATAAAGCTATACTCGCATCATGCCCCACGGTATTAATATTATCATCTATACTTTCTGGTTCTAACCAATCATCACCCAACTTGTAAGAAATCATAATATCCTCATAATAGTGTCCATCAGAATCGGGTTTCCCCGCAGCATCTAACAATCCACCTTTACTCCTTTTTCCTCTATACGTGTATATCAACATAGATTCATCTGGAGTAATTACAGGCACATACTCTGAATACTCCGTATTGATAGGCGTCCCTATATTTCTAATATTAACAGCCAAACTATCTTTTATGTATTGCTTGGCATTTTGACAGTAAATAATATTTTGACGGGTAATTGATTTTTGTTCATCTGTTAACCCTTCTTCCGATAAATATTCCTGATAATATTCAATCCCCTCATCAAATTGATGATTTACAGCATATGCTCGTCCTAAATAAAAATTAACTTCATTAAAGTCTGGGTTAGATTCTTTTACATCCAAGAGCTTATTTATGGCCTCGTTTTTTTTATTTTGAAAATAAGTATCGCAAATCCCTATCATTAATTTATAATAAGGATCATCAGGATTATTTTCAGACAGTTTTTCAAATAATTTTAATGCTTTAAGGATATTTCTACTACTTTCGTCCTCATAATAAAATTCAGCTTTTTCAAGCATTTGTTTTTCATCTTTAGCAGATAGTTTTTCTTGAGAAAAAACAAAACCAGTAAAAAAAATTGTTAACACAAATGTTGAAAAATATCTAAATAGAACCATTTTAAAATCAGATTAATACATGAAATATGAGCTAAAATATAGTAATTTAAGGTATTAAGTTATTAACATTTATTTCACTTATCAACGTAGTTATTAACACTCTGTTGAGGTTTGAAAGTTTATATTTGCTCAACTTTAACAATATCAATAGATGGAGCTGAATTATTTTGAGTTACAAAACGGAATCCGCGTTATTCATAAAGCTACAAAAAGTAATGTTGCACATTGCGGTTTTATTATTAATACCGGATCTCGAGATGAAAAAATCAGCGAAAGTGGTATTACCCATTTCATTGAACATGCACTATTTAAAGGGACAAAAAAAAGAAAAGCTTACCATATCCTAAATAGAATTGACAATGTTGGTGGTGAAATTAATGCTTACACAACTAAAGAAAACACCAGTATTTATGCTTCTTTCACCAAAAACTATCTGGATAGAGCTACTGAATTACTAACTGACATCCTCTTTCATTCCGTATACCCCGAAAAAGAATTAGAAAAAGAGAAAGATGTCATTATTGACGAGATTCACTCCTACCAAGATACTCCTTTCGAGCAAATTTATGATGATTTTGAAGAATTAGTCTTCAAAAACCATCCCTTGGAAATGAATATCTTAGGAAATGTGGAGAGCGTAAAAAAAATAACTCGAGAAAATATTCTCTCCTTTATTGCTAACAACTATGCAACAAATGAAATCATTTTTAGTATTGTAGGTGATTTTTCATTAGCCACAGTTAAAAAAATCACAACTAAATACCTAGAACAAGTTCCCCCTAAAAACCTAAAAATAAAACGAAAAAAATTCACTTCATATAAAACTAAAAATCAGCTGGTTGAAAAAGATGTTCAACAAACACATTGTATGATTGGAAATATTGCCTACGGAGATCACCACAAAAATAAGAGCGCTTTTATTTTATTAAACAACATCTTAGGCGGACCAGCCATGAATAGTCGGTTAAACATGGGTATAAGAGAAAAATACGGGTTTACTTACAATATAGAATCAAGCTATACCACCTATTCAGATATTGGGTTATTCAATCTTTACCTCGGAACAGATAGCAAACACATTAACAAAAGCATTGATTTAGTGTATAAAGAACTGAAAAAACTTAGAGAACAAAAACTATCACCCACACAATTAAGTAAATCAAAACAACAACTCATTGGACAAATTACTTTGTCTGAAGAAAACAATTGTAACCTCATGTTGGGTATGGGGAAAAGCATGTTACTTTATAATAAAATTGATGATTTGGAAGCTGTTCACAAAAAAATTAATGCAATAACAGCAACACAATTACAAGATGTAGCTAATGAAATTTTTAATAAAGAAAACTTAAGCTCATTAATTTATCAACCTATTAAATAATTCTTATGGATTTTTTACCTCCAGAAATTGAAGATTACGTCCTTTACTATACAGAAAAAGAACCTGATTTCTTAAACGAACTTAATAGAGAAACATGGGAAAAGGTACTTATCCCACGAATGTTATCTGGACATTTACAGGGAAGAGTATTGAGTATGTTTTCCCACATGATTCAACCAAAAAACATATTGGAGATTGGAACTTATACAGGATATTCTGCTATATGTTTAGCTGAAGGAATACAACCTAACGGGGTGTTACATACTATCGACATCAATGAAGAGCTCCAACCTATAGTCAATCGTTATATTAAAAAATCGGGACTAGAAAACACTATTATCAACCATGTAGGGAATGCTATAAATATCATACCCACGTTATCAGAGAAATTTGATATCGTGTTTATTGATGCTGACAAAACAAATTATGCTAATTATTATGATTTGGTTTTTGAAAAAGTAAATAGCGGAGGGTACATTATTGCAGACAATGTTTTGTGGAGTGGAAAAGTAATTCAACCAAAAGAAAATCTTGATGAAGACACTTTAGCATTAATTAATTACTCTAAAAAAATACAAAATGACAAAAGAGTACAAAACGTATTATTCCCAATTAGGGATGGACTAATGATAGCAAGAAAAAAATAATTATTTTTATCTTTATAAAATTAATAGCATGAAAACTACAGTTGCTGCTTTTAGACTAATTGCCCTACTAGAAGGAATGTCATTTATAGTTCTTTTAGGAATAGCAATGCCCTTAAAATATTACTTAGACAAGCCCGAAGCTGTAAAGGTTGTTGGCATGGCTCATGGAGTATTGTTTGTCCTTTATCTAGTTTTTTTATTAATGATTCATTTAAAATTAAAATGGGAAATTAAAAAAACACTACTTGCATTTGTTGCTGCCCTTCTTCCTTTTGGAACATTTTATGCCGATTATAAATTATTTAGAGAAAAAACCACTAACTAATTACCATAACCCGCAATTGTCATCACTACCTCATTTCCAGTATCTCTTTCCCATAAACCAGTAGAGTTATTAAAAGCTTTATCGATATCCACACTTTTTTTAGAAATCAATCCTATCCCAGCTGCGTATTTTTCTTCAAAAAATCTTTCCTGCACCAAATTAACATCTTCAAACTGTAAAACTGTTAACACGGAATCCAACGTGTATGACCCAACAATTTCTCTTTGGTTTACTGAAACATATTCGTACTCTTCAGCACCGTTATTATTCATCGCATTTCCGTTCCAATTTTTATTATCTCTTACAGGAAAAATCAATTTTATGTATCTTATATTCTCTTCATCTTTTTGGTAATTGGTAATTGTTCTTTTAGCGTTCCAAACATCTTGTAACACCCATTGCGTACTATCTTTCTCTTTTCTATAACGAATTATTTTAAAAGCCTCTTCTCCCTCTAAATCCATATATCTAGCATCCACTACCTCTTTAATTTGAAACTGAACAATGGTGTCTACATTAAAAGGTTTATTGTAATGGTACGAATCTACATCATAAACTATGTAACTCCCTAAATCTAACCCCGCATAACTATATCCCATATTAGGGGAAACATTATCTCTATTTTTCTTACATGAAGAGAAAAATATCAATATAAACAAGAATATGATTAGGGGTTTTCTCATACAATAAAAATACGGTTTTTTATCAAAAAGGTTATTTACTTGCTCACAAAGGTCTCTTATGGATTATCAATAAACCCTCCTCCTATCAAATCATTACCATCATAAAATACAGCAGACTGACCAGGAGCAACTCCTTGAACATCGTCATAGAATTGAATTTTTATTCTATTATCAGGTAATGCTGTGATAGTACTGTTTGCTCCTTTATCCTTGTAACGAATTTTGCTCACCACTTCCATCTCAGCTGGCAATTCAGGGTATTTTATAATATTAGGGTTTCTAACAAAAACATCTTTCTTATTTAAATCTTCCTTCACCCCCAGCACCACTTTGTTTTCTTTGGCATTTATTTCGACTACATAACGAGGATCTCCAAACGCTACTTCCAATCCTTTTCGCTGACCAATAGTATAAAACGGATAGCCTTTATGTTTTCCTATCACATTACCCTCTACATCAACAAAATCACCTCCATCTACTTTTTCTTCTAGCCCTTCTACTCTTCTTTTTAAGAAACCTCTGTAGTCATTATCAGGAACAAAACAAATTTCAAAACTCTCTCCTTTTTTGGATAGCTCTTCATAGCCCCTTTCTTCAGCCATTTTACGAATAGTCGGCTTATCAAAACCTCCTAAAGGAAATAAAGTACGAGCTAAACTTTCTTGACTTAATCCCCATAATACATACGATTGGTCTTTATTTTCATCTTTTCCTTTAGATATCACATACCTTCCATTTTCATTGCGCAATTGAGCATAATGTCCTGTGGCAATAAAATCACACCCCAATTGATCTGCCCTTCGTAAAAGCGCATCCCATTTAATGTGGGTATTACACAAAACACAAGGATTGGGTGTTCTTCCTGCTAAATATTCATCTACAAAATTGTCGATAATAAAATCTCCAAACTCTTCTCTAATATCCAGTATAATATGATGAAACCCCATATTCACTGCCAAAATTCGGGCATCATTAATATCATCCAAACTGCAACATCCTGTCGTTTTTCTTGTTCCACCAGAAGAGGAATAGTCCCATGTTTTCATAGTGATTCCAATAACTTCATAACCTTGTTCATGCAACAACATAGCTGCAACAGAACTATCAATTCCGCCACTCATGGCTACCAACACTTTTCCTTTTTTGCTCACTGTTTGATTTTATCTAGGTGGGAATAAATCTTCAAATTCAAGGTAATCTTTTTTCTCATATTGAGTAGAGTCAGGATTAATGACATCATCATCCCTATTCTCATCTATTCTATGTCCATTTTTATATACTTCTACCTTTTTTACTGTTTCATCTGGGTTGTAAAAGATCCATTCACCATTACGTGCTCCATGATAAAAATTACCTTCTATTCTTTTTTTCCCGTTAGCCGTATAATAAAATGTTTTCCCTTCTAATGCACCACTTTTATAAGTAGACTCCATTTTTAGCTGTCCATTCTCAAAATACTGTTTCCATTTTCCGTCTTCTATATCTGCTGTGTACTCTTTTTCCTCAGCAACTTTCCCATTAGGGTAATAAACCATCCATACTCCTTCTCTCTTCCCACTTAAATAAAATTCGGTAGATTGTTTATTCCCTTGGGGATCAAAATAAGTCCAAACACTATCTTTTTCCTGGTTTTCATATTTACCCGTTGCTTTTATTTTTCCATCAGGATAATAAAATTTGGCGTAAGAAAACTCTCCTTGATGAGTAATTTCTGTCTGTAATTTCTCTGCATCATTAAAATATTTAAACGTACCTATTGGTTTATCGTCCTTAAACTGACCAACATACCTCAGCTTCTCATTTTTATGATACTTTTTCCACACACCTTGTTTTTTCCCTTGAGCATCTGTGCGATTCTCCTCTTGAGAAAAGCAATTTAATAGTGAAAAAATAAAAACGATTGTAAATAATTGTTTTATCATGGTTACAAAATTAAGAAATAAAAGCTTCTTCTTCCCAAACAAATATTATGCCTATGAAACAAGTAGATATTGTTATTCAACGAAAAACTGACTTAAATTATTGATTTAGTTGTCAACTAAGAGAGTAACCCAGGCAACTCTACTTGTGCTTTTGCATAATCGGCAGGAATACCTATATCAACAAAATAAGCTGTACTAATATATCCCATAATTTGCTTTTCCATGTACTGTTGTTCAAAAAAGTCAGATTCAATAGAAAACTGTTTAGGTAAATCCATGTTTTCAAATAGCTTCGATTTAATTAAGTAAACCCCTCCATTAATTATACCTTTGTTACAGAATTTTTTCTCCAAAAAATCACTAATCCTACCATCATTATCTAACCGAACTGTTCCATATCGATCAAAATTCTCCATGGGCTTCAACGCTAATGTTGCATCAGCACTATGAGAATGATGAAATTTTTCTATTTGATTAAAATCAACTTGAAAAAAAGTATCTCCATTTAAAACGAGTACTTCTTCTGATTTTACACCAGCCAATGCTTTTTTAATTGCTCCTCCTGTTCCTAAAGGAGTATCTTCAACTACATAGTTTAGTTGACAATCTTTAAATTGATTTCCAAAATAAGCTTGAATTACCTCATGCTTATAACCTACTGCCAAATGAATCGTTGTGATTTTAAAAGAAGACAAATAATTTAAGAGGTATTCTAAAAAGGGAATATCATTTATAGGAGCCATTGGTTTAGGTACATCTGTAACATTGGTTAATCGGGTACCAAAACCACCGGCTAATATTATTGCTTCATTTATCATTACAAATTATTGGAAGTCCATGTAACTAATCCTTCATCCGTAAAATGAAATTTTCTTACTTTCCCTCCAAAATTATTTAGTTCGTTAATTACCTGATAACGCGTGTTTTCTGGGCAATAAAAAAAGAAAAAACCACCCCCACCAGCACCAGAAATTTTCCCACCAACAGCTCCAGCATTGATGGCTGCATTATAAATTTCATCTATTTGTGGGTTGGTGATAGCTGTTGCCAATTGTTTTTTGAATTTCCACCCAAAATCTAAAATACTTCCTATTTCATCGATGTTGCCTTTTAATAAAACTTCTTTCATCATAAAAGCCTGTTTTTTTAATTGGTGAAACGCATCAATAGAAGAAGATTTATTGTTTTTAATATTGTTCGTTTGATCTTCGATTATTTTTGCAGAAACACGGCTGGTTGCAGTATTGTAGAGTACTAAGTTATTTTCCAACTCGTATAAAACTTCTTTTCTGATTCTTAGTGGATTAACGATTACTTTGTTTTTAGCTGAAAATTCCATGAAATTTACGCCTCCAAAAGTTGCTGCATATTGATCTTGTCTTCCTCCTGCCATTGCTAAATCTTCCCGCTCAATTTCGTAAGCTAATTTGGCAATGTCATACTCTCCCAACGGTAATTTTAACCACTCCACAAAAGCACCAATAATGGTTACTACCATAGTGGATGAAGTCCCAAGTCCAGAACCTGCTGGTGCATCAGAGTAGGTAGTTAATTCAAATGAAAGTGGTAGTTGATGAAACTCTTTTACAATTCGGTTGTAAACACCCTTATGCAAATCCAACAACCCATCAATTGCTATTTGCTCTGTCGAATCACACTCAAACACTTCTCCTCTATCTTCTGCTTTAAATACAATCTTATTGTCTGTTCTTATTTTGATTGCCGCATAAGAATATAGATTGATGGTTGCATTTAAAATTGCTCCACCAAAATCATCAGCGTAAGGACTTACATCTGTTCCTCCTCCTGCTAAACCTATTCTTAATGGAGCTCTACTTCTAAACATTTTAATTATTTGATTGGATGGTAAATATAACTATTCTATTGTTTTACTTAAAGGGAGTTCTAAAAATTGTATTTTTTATTTACACACCCCTTAATCCCTTTACCGTACCAAGTACGGCACAAGCTTATAGAGGGGAGGTTCCCTCCTAAAAAGGAGGGCTAGAGAGGTGTTTAAACTAATTCTAAACTGTGTTTCCCTCTTTTGTTTCGGAATAAACCTCATAAATATTATCCACCATCTTTTGCCAAGTATATTTTTGTTTTTCTTCCTTAGTGCCTGTAGTAAATTCTTCTAAACGATTATTTTCATAAAAATCAATTAGGGCTTCCGCCACTTCTTTTTCATTAGGTTGAGTAACATATCCTACTTTATGATGAGGAACAATTTCTCTCAATCCTCCCACATCTGTTACTAACATTGGTTTCTCAAAATGGTAGGCAATTTGAGTCACACCACTTTGTGTAGCATGTTTGTATGGCTGAACTATAATATCTGCAGCACAAAAATAATTCACCACTTTCTCATCAGGAATAAATTTGGTAGCTAAAACAACAGCATCTTTTAAATTATGCTGTTCAATTAAGGCCATATATTCTGTATCGTTCTCGTAAAATTCTCCAGCAATAATGAGTTTCTTTTTTCCATCATTTAACCTTTTATCAGCAAAAGCCTTTAGCAAAATATCCAATCCTTTATATTGACGTATAATTCCGAAAAATAGCATGTACCTATAAGAAGGATCAAGATTTAAAGCCTTTAATGCGGCTACCCTATCCTTTGCTTCTCCAAAATTATCGTACAAAGGATGGGGTGAAAGGATTTTCGGTTTTTTGCTATCGAAGGTATTTAAATCATCCAACACACTTTGAGACATTGCTATAAAGCCATCAACACTATTTACAAAATAATTATTCAACAAATTATCTCCAATGCGTTTTTCATGCGGAATAATGTTATCTACCACAACAACCGTCTTAGAATGTTTATTTTTTCTAATAATTCTTGATATCGTTCCAAAACATGGTGCCATAAAAGGAATCCAGTATTTGAAGATAACAATGTCTGGATTGGTTTTTTTTATTCTACGACCAACCTTTAACCAATTGAAGGGATTAATAGAGTTGACTTCTTCAATAATTGTCAAATTTGTTGGTTTGGAACTACTTGACAGTTGAGTTTCTCCAGGAAATAAGATGCTAGGGTATTGCAAGGTAAATGTGCTAATTTCTACATCATCTCCGTTTGTTTTAAAAGCTTTAGCTAAACGCTCAATAAAAACGGCTATTCCCCCACGAAAAGGATGAGCTGTACCTATTATCGTAATTTTCATTACTAAATTTCTTTTTCGATAAGATAAACATTTCGATTAGGAGAGCTACGAGAAATCAATTCTCCCAAGAACCCAGCAATAAACAATAAAGAACCGATAATCATTGCTGTTAATGCTAAATAAAACTCTGCCCTGTCAGCTATCAATCGGGCATCAGTATCAATAAATAATTTGTTGACCCCTAGCCATAATGAAATTAGAAACCCCACAGCAAACATTAATGTTCCTAACGATCCAAATAAGTGCATTGGTCGTTTTCCAAATTTGGAAATAAATGTAATCGACAATAAATCTAAAAATCCATTAATAAAACGTTCTAGTCCAAATTTGGTTACTCCGTATTTTCTTTCTTGATGTTGAACTACCTTTTCAGTTATTTTAGTAAACCCAGCCCATTTAGCTAACACAGGGATATAGCGGTGCATTTCTCCATACACTTCAACCGTTTTAATCACTTCTTTTCGATAAGCTTTTAATCCACAATTAAAATCATGTAAATTATAAATGCCCGACATTTTTCGTGTAGCGGCATTAAATAATTTAGTAGGAATTGTTTTGGTTAATGGGTCATAACGCTTCTTTTTCCACCCAGATACTAAATCCCAACCCTCTTCAGTGATCATCCTATACAATTCAGGAAGTTCATCCGGGCTATCTTGTAAATCTGCATCCATCGTAAAAACAACATTTCCTTGTGCAGCTTCAAAACCAACATTCAATCCTGCCGATTTTCCGTAGTTTCTTCTAAATTTTATACCTCTGATATTTGGATTTTGAGCTTTTAATTCCTCAATAACTTTCCATGAACTATCTGTACTTCCATCATCCACATAAATAACTTCATAAGAAAACCCCTTATCATGCATCACCTTTCCTATCCAATCGGTCAGCTCTTTAAGAGACTCTTCCTCATTTAATAAAGGAATAACTATTGATATGTCTAACGAATCACTCATTACTTTCCAAAGATGGTTTGTTTTTCTTTAAAAACCCAGCTAAAATTAAAGAAACTATAATTCCGCCTATTAATTTATTGGTAAAATCTCCAAAAGTCAAACTGAACAGAGTAATCTTTTCCATCTCTTCTGCCATTTTATCATAAAATTCCTCTCCTAATATTGTAGCTATCTGTTCTGCATATTGAAATACTTCCGCTTTATACATCTCAATTGCATTGGTTTCAAAAAGTAACCCAAACAAAAAAGCAATTAAATTAAAACAAAAAGCTTGTAAAAAAATAGCGATAAGACTTACCATAAAAAGTGTTGAAAAGGAGGCATCCAAACTATTATCCTTTGTATATTGTTTAATAGAAAATAATGCCGTAACCCCAGGAATCCAACAGCCCATCCAACTTGCAGAGCTCCACGGGCTGTTCCCTGAAAAAAGAAGCATTAAATAAAATACAAAACCTAAGATTGCTCCATAAAGACCGTACTTAATTGGTATTTTATATTTTGTAATAAACTTTTCCATACCCAACAAAAGTAACAAAAGAATAATTTTCACAAGACTTTGACTGAAAATTAAAAGATATTTCTACTTTTGCACCGGGCAAGTCTTATACGACCAGCTCCTGCTGAACTTCCCCAGGCCGGGAACGGAGCAAGGATAAGCGGTTGTAGCGGTGCGATGTAAGTAGCTTGCCCACTTTTTACCCCCTATTTCGTTAAAAACTTAGTTAAACCTATTTCCATTTTCAGGTTTATTCTTATATTTATTCCACTAAAACAAATAACTATGAAAAAAATATTCCCACTCATCATCTTATTAATTACAATTAGTACTGCTGCATTCTCACAAAGTTCAAAGAAAGAAATGCTCACCAAAAAATGGAAGGTAACAGAATTAGAAGAGTTTGGAAGCAAATATGAATTAGACGATAATCGTAAGGACGATTGGATGGAATTTAATTCAGATGGTACATTTACAGGTTTGATTTACAATGGACATGTTGAAGGAACTTGGAATGCTACAGAAACTAAAGTTTCCATTTCTACAAATAAAAAAACATCTAAAACAACTATCAATTGGATTAAAGTGAAAACTGTTGAGGTAGAAAAACTAGTTTTCACCTATCAGGACGGAGATTTAATTCAAGCAACACTAACACTTGTTCCTTTTTCAGAGTAAAAATACTACCGTATAATTACTGATTAACACTCCGGATATCCCTTATTTAAAGTAGGGAATATATGAATTTTCTATTCATTTTTTACTAGTCGTAAAATCGCAACTTTAACTCTTGTAAGTTCTTTATTAGTAGTGTAGCTTTATTATATACCTTAAAAAGTAAAGCCATGAAAAATACGACTATTTTTTCCCAGTTTATCTCCACACTATTATTAAGTATCATTGTTTTAAATGGATTTTCATACAACAATGCTTTTCGGTTTAAAATTGAAGGAAATAATTATGCTGACGAAACAATTATAAGGTTACTTGACGGAGCTACTTCTGAATATGATGGAATGTATGATGCTGTAAAGCTTTTTAGCCTGAATCCAAACGCTCCTTCTATATACACACAATCTTCAAGTAATCAAGCATTATCCATTAATAGTCTCCCTGAATATACCCTAGATAAATCGATAACAGTATATACTAGCATACCTATAAATGGAACATACACTATTCATTTCACAGAAATATTCAGTATTACTCCCAATTACAAAATAAGTTTAACTGATATTTCTAACAACACACACTATCAGCTATTAGGAGATACGGCTATTATTTTTACTTTAGAAAATCAGCAGAAAAGCCCCACTTTTATGTTTAATATTTCAGTACCATTAAATTATAATCCTAAACATCAAACTTGTTTTAATAAGAATGATGGAAGTATAACAATAGAGAATCCAGGCAACTATAATTGGAGTATTGATTTATATGATTCCCCAAACAAAAAAGTAAAAAGTATTACTTCTACAGAGACAAGTACATCTATAAATAATTTATCTCCTGGTAACTATATTGCCCATATTAATAGTATGGGTATTATTGATGAAATAAACTTTACAATAAACGCTGCAGATTTATTTACTGTAGATTTCTCTGTTAGTCACGATACTATTTATTTAAGTGATGGAGGTATTGTCACGACAGTAAATAATAGTCAAAATGCACAAAACTACACATGGGATTTTAATGATGGAACTCCGTATTACAATACGCCTGCACCTACTCATCAATATGATTTTTCTGGCACATATAATATTACATTAACTGCTCACAATAACAACTGTACGAGTCAAAAAAGTAAAAATATTTATGTATTGTTATCTCCTATACTTACCTCTATCCACACTAACAAAAAAGATCAACTACATATTTTGAACCACGGAAACGGATTGTATCAACTCAATTTTAATGACTACTTAGAAAAAAATATCGACTTGTATGATGTTAATGGCCGTTTACTTCATACTGCTTCTACTTCTCAAAAAAATTATTATTTATCAGTAAAAGATTATTCATCAGGAATTTACATTGTCAACGTGAATGGTAATAATTTAAATCTAAGCAAAAAGATATATAGATAATACTTCCTCTATTTTATTATTTTAAAATAATGAAATTCTGAGTTATTAACAATAAACAACTAATTGCTAATAACTTATATTTGCTTCGAATTATTTTTGTACGTATATTTACTCTGTTTTTATTACGTATATATACTTTGTTAATTATTTAGAGAAATGAAAATCTTTATTACCTTATCCCTTCTTTTTTCTTTATTTAATCTATCTGCTCAAAACGAAACAACATTACTTCTAAGTGAAGATGTCTCACTAGAAGAATTTTTAGCAAAAGAAATTTCATCCACACCAATAGCTATTACGAGCCTAGAAGCTAATATTGATTATGCTCAAAAATGTGTACAACTAACTTGGACAAGCACTCCTTTAACAAAATCTAATCAATTTATTATTGAGAAAAGCGCAGACAAAAATACATGGGAAACCGTTGCTACTGTTTTTGGCTCTTCTCATATTAATCGGTCAACAGAATTTCTTCATAGTGATTATAACCTTAGCGAAAACATCTCTTACTATCGATTAAAACAAGTCGAAATATTCTCTAATGTATTCCCTGTAAAGTACATTAAAACCAAAAATAACATAGCAGGAATTAATTTATACCCTTCTACTTCTGAAAACAATACCACCCCTAATATCGCTTATGAAGAAGTTTTTGAAAAGGAAATTTTATTAGTAATCCGTGATAATAAGGGAGATGAATTTTATTCTAAAGCTCTTTTAAACTTGGAAAATGAAGCCATTGTTGCTACTCCTATAGAAAAAGAAATTCCAAGTGGCGATTATTTAATTACTGCTACTTCTGAAAATCAGATATACAGCCAAAATATCAAAATCAAATAAGTCCTTTTGATATTAACACCTGTTCACATCTTTATTTGACCAAACCTAAAAGGGTTTCTACATTTGTTAAAATAAAATTGAACAGATGAAATTTTTTATAGATACAGCAAACCTAGATCAAATCAGAGAGGCACAAGATTTAGGTATTTTAGATGGAGTAACTACTAACCCTTCATTAATGGCGAAAGAAGGTATAAGTGGCGATGAAAATGTATTTAATCATTACAAAACAATTTGCGAAATAGTTGATGGCGATGTGAGTGCCGAGGTGATTGCTACTGATTATGAAGGAATGATTAAAGAAGGCGAATACTTAGCGTCTTTACATCCTCAAATAGTAGTTAAAATCCCTATGATTAAAGATGGTATTAAAGCCATAAAATATTTCTCATCAAAAGGAATTAAAACCAATTGTACCTTAATTTTTTCTGCTGGACAAGCGTTATTAGCTGCTAAAGCTGGAGCTACTTATGTATCTCCTTTTATTGGTCGTTTAGATGATATCTCAACTGATGGTATGAACTTAATTGAAGAGATTCGATTAATTTTTGACAACTATGCTTACAACACAGAAATATTAGCTGCATCTGTAAGACATACCATGCACATCTTGCAGTGTGCTCATATTGGTGCTGATGTAATGACTGGCCCTTTAAGTGCAATTTTAGGGTTATTAAAACATCCTTTAACGGATAGTGGATTAGCTCAGTTTTTAGCCGACCATGCCAAGGTAAATGCTTAACCAATGCTAATCACCATTCACCCTGACAATCCTGAAAAAAAGAAGCTTGACGAAGTAGTTAAAGTTTTAAAAAAAGGAGGGGTTATTATTTACCCTACAGATACTGTTTACAGTATGGCGTGTGATCTAATGAATCGAAAAGCAGTTGAACGTATGGCTCAAATTAAAGGAGTTAAAGTTGAAAAAGCCAACTTTTCTCTTATCTGTCACGATTTAAGTCACATATCCGACTATACTGTTCAGTTTAGTAATGCCATTTATAAATTAATGAAAAGAGCCTTACCTGGACCGTTTACTTTTATTTTAAATGCCAACAACAGTGTTCCAAAACTTTTTCAGGCTAAAAAGAAAACGATAGGGATAAGAATTCCTGACAATAATATTGCTAGATTGTTGGTGGAAGAATTAGGAAACCCTCTTATTTCAACATCAGTACATGATGACGATGAAATATTAGAATACATTACAGACCCAGAATTAATTTACGAAAAGTACCAAAACAGAGTAGATATGGTAATTAATGGAGGCTATGGGAAAAATGAAGCATCAACTGTAGTTGATTGCACATCTAACGAACCTATTATAATCCGAGAAGGCATTGGCCAACTTTATCTTTTCTAATCTTTTACCTTCTAAAATATGAGTAAAATCATTGACTCATATTGATTTTTAGTTTATAATTGTTATTTATTTTTATTAACCAAAGATTTTGACTTATGAAAAAAACTTTACTTTTTATTTCTACCATTGTCATTGGAACGTCTTCATATGCGCAGTATGAAGGATTTGAAAATTGGACATCAAATACTGTTCAAGTATTAGACAATTACGAGACAACTGCCAGTGACCGGGGGGTTGATGGAGCAAATGCAGCCTTTCCTTCAACTGACGCCTTTAAAAACACCAAATCAATTCGTTTAGAAACAGTTATTGCTTCTAATGGGGATACCTTATTTGGATATTTTATTAGTGGTGATGGTGATAACTGGACTCCTGGCCAACAAGTAACAATTGGTAACGTGGATAGTATCGTAGGATATTACAAATATGACATTCAAGCAGGTGATTCAGCTGTACTACTTTGTTCAACCTTTAAAAGTGGTGTTGGTACTGATTATGGTTTTTATATAACAGGAACCCAATCAACATGGAAAAGATTTGCATACTATATTGGTGAAACTTCTGTAGATTCAATCCTATTAGCAGCAGCTACTGGAGATCCTTTGAATAACTTCAATGGAATTGCTGGAACATGGATTCAATATGATGATATTCAATTAAAAAACGCTACAGCATCTGCCCCTGTAGTAAATGGTGATTTTGAAAATTGGAGTTTAGTGACTTGGGATACTCCTGACTATTGGGAAACAAGTAACCAATGGGCTTTTGGCGAACCAACGTTACCGGTTCAAAAATCTACTGATAAGTATGCCGGTAACTATGCTTTAGGTTTGAACCTATTATTAGGGTCTAAAGGTGATACATTATGGGCACAAGCAACTAATGGGTACTTTACAAACAATGGAGCTATGGGTGGACAACCTTTTTCAGGTTCTCCAACAAGTGTTGAATGTTATTATAAATTTACTCCTGGAGGAGCTGGTGATGGCGCAAGTTTAAGTATCGAATTTAGACAAGGTGGTAGTGTTGTTGGAAATTACGGCAACTATTTTAACAGTGCTGCAAGTACATACACTCCTTGGAGCCAATCTATTTCAGCAATTACACCTGATTCAGTATTAATTTATATAGGAGGTGGCAATAAAATAGGTAGTCAATTTATAATTGATAATCTTGATTTTGTATTCCCTGTAGGAATTACAGAACAACTAAAAGTAGAAAAATTAGTGTCCTATCCTAATCCTACAACGGACGTGCTAAAAATTAAATTTAATCTAATCAACGAAAATAACGTTTCTATTCGATTAGTTGATGTTGTAGGAAAAGAGTTAACTAATCGTAATTTAGGTAATTTAGCAGCAGGAGAGTACAGAGAGTCTTTTAACACATCTGAATTTACTACTGGTGTTTATTTTATTGAATTTACATTAGGTAATGAAAAAATAGTTAACCGATTTGTAGTTAAATAATTTAACCTGTTTAACCAAAAAAGGCTTGATTTTTTATATCAAGCCTTTTTTATTTTGATCTATTTTGAATCAGATTATTTCATTCTTGGTGCACTTACATTGCTTCCTGGTGTAAACACTAGTGAAAACTCTAAAGCACCTGTTCCTCCCCCATATTCATTTAAGCCAGAAGTGGTAAAATCAAAACTCATCACATAAATTAACCCTTGATAATCAATACCAGCAGAGACAATAAATGCATCTTTATTCCTATAGTATAATCCTAATTGAACAATGGTATTTTCATTTTCTTTAATATCATAAAATGAATTCACCCCAAACAATATTTCTGACGCTTGTCCTTGAAACATTGCCAATACTTTTCCATCAAAACTAAATTTTTCATCTAATTCATATTCAGAACCTCCATTAAAAGTAAATTTTCTTGGTAATCGAGGGGCTTCATCTCCTGTTTCAAAAAATGAATTTTTAGGTGATAAAAGGTGATTAGCAGACATCCCAACATAAGGATGGTATTTTCTTTCAGGGTCTGTCCATTTATACGCTATCCCCCAATTGATTTCAGGCATTGTTTTACTTCCTCTTTGAAATGTCTCTAAACTCGGTAAGTTTCCGTTAAAATCTCCTTCTCCGTACTGATTATCAAAAGTTAAATCTGATTGATTAATGGTATTATATATAAGCCCCAACTGTAATCCAGTTGTTAATCTATGTTTACGCTGCGTAGGGGCAGTAATTTCATACGATCCTGAAGCTATGAATAATAAAGAGTTAAACGCTCTAGCCTGATCATTATTTACAATATGAACACCAGCTCCCCAACGGTCATGAACTTTCATATCATAAGATAGCCCAAAAGTTGAAAATGCTCTTGATGACAATTGTTTCCATTGACTTCTATACACAGTAGCTGCACGATATAGTTTTCCTGGATTCATACCTGTATAAGCAGGATTCATCGCCATAGGAATTACATCGAACTGAGACAAATGATAATCTTGTGCACTCACGGTTATTGTGAGCAAGATTCCGAATAATATATTGATTAATTTTTTCATAACATTCTGAGTATTAAGTTCCACTTTCTATCTTATCAATGAAATACTGTTAGATTCATTATAGCTCACACCATCAACTGTTGTTGCTTTTATCACCACAACATAATCTGTATTTGGCTGAATTTTTCCTTTCCATTTCCCATCCCAACCATCCTGGTCAGTAAATCCTTCATAAATTAAGTTACCCCACTGATTATACACTGCCCAATACAATTCTAAAAATGGACCTCCTCTAATATACAATACATCATTTTCACCATCTCCATTAGGAGAGAATGCTGTTGGTGTAACTGGTCGGTAAATAATCTCATTCGTAATTTCAAGTGATTTAAGAATCGTATCACTACATCCATATTGATTAGACACTATCAATTCTACCTCATAGGTGTTCTCCAACAAATAAGTATGTAATGGATTTTTGTCCACAGATGTGCTTCCATCATTAAAATCCCATTCCCAATTTACCACATCTATAGAAGACCCATCTGTAAATTGAACTGGGTCATTTACGCTCAATGTGCCATCAAAAGTAAAATTAGCAACTGGTGGTGTATTCACTAAAACAGAGGTAACTAATGAATCTTTACACCCTAAACTAGAGGTTACAATCAATTTAACATCATATGGACCAACAGTTGTAAATGTATTAAATGGGTTTTGAGATGTTGATGTATTTCCATCACCAAAATCCCACTCCCAACCCGAAATTGTTCCTTGATAAACAATTGTAGAATCTGTAAAACTCATTGGTTTTCCTATACATGATTCCACATATGTAAACGCTGCATCTAATGCATCAACAACAGTTACGTTTAAAGTATCTGTACGCGTATTACAAATTGTATTTCCAGCTGAAGTTAATACCAATTTCCAACTTCCTACTGCTATATCAGATAAACTAGGCACATAAATAGCACTTAACGTTGTATCATTTGGTACAAAAAATCCTGAACCACTTGTAGACCATTTACCTTGTGATGTAGAAACCACTCCTAACAAATTAATAGAATCAACACTTGCACATACACTTATATCAGTACCTGCATCAACAATTGGATTAGCTTCAATAGTTACTTCCATTGTGTCAGTTCCTTGAGCACACCCTCCATTATTTGTTGACACTAATCTTAACTCTACAGTTCCATTAATTGAATCTGTAGCGCTAGGTGTATAAATTGCATTTAATGTAGTATCATTTGGAGAGAAAGTACCTGAACCGTTAGTAAACCATTTTCCAGTTGTTGATCCTCCTGATACAAACCCATTCAGGGTAACATCCATATTACTTTCACATACCGTTTGATCAGCACCTGCATCAGTATAAACAGTAGATCCAAAAACTATTTCCATTGTATCTGTTTCCGCAAGACAAGACCCATTGTTAGTAGAGGTAAGAACTAACCGCACAGAACCTGCTGTTAAATCTCCTGCGCTAAAATGATATTCGGCACCTAAATTAGCACTATCAGGAGCAAAAGTACCTGTTCCTAAAGTAGTCCAAACACCCGTTGTAGATCCATTTGATACATTCCCTTGAAGAATAGTGAAAAGTGAGGTAGAACAAACCAATTGATCCTGTCCTGCATCTACAGTAACTCCTGGAGAATAAGTTAACTCTAATGAATCAGCCTCTGCATTACAAGTTCCATTACCAGTAGTTGTTAATTTTAGAATTACACTACCTGCTGATATGTCAGCAGCTGTTGGTATGTATGTTGCATTTAAAGTGGTATTATTAGGAGAAAAAGTTCCTGTTCCTGAAGTAGTCCATACAGCTCCTCCCGACCCAATAAATGAACCATTTAAAGTATAATTTGGATTAGTAACACAAATCACATCATCATTTCCTGCTAATGCTATTGGAGCAGAAGTATAAGTAACGATTAAAAAATCGGCAGCGACATTGCAACTATTCGTAGCTGTAAGTGTTAAATTAACTATACCATTAGCTGTATCAGAAGAGCTAGGAATATAAACAGCATTTAAAGTAGTATCATTTGGTGTAAAAACACCAGACCCTGATGTAGTCCATTTTCCACTTGTAGCTCCTCCCGTAATTACTCCATTCAAACTAACATTTCCATTATTAGCACATAAAGTTTGATCATTTCCAGCTATTACTCCTCCTGTTGGATAAATGTTAATATGTACTGTATCAGTAACCGTTGCACAATTACCAATATTCGTAGCTGTCAATACCAAATTAACTCCTTGCAATAAAGAATCTCCTAAACTTGCTGTATAAACTGGAGTCATACTTTCATCATCATCAAATGTGCCACTGCCTAAAGTAGTCCATTTTCCTGTAATAGAAGCTCCTGTTACTGATCCTACCAATGAAACATTCAAATTAGAAGCACATATTGTTTTGTCAGCACCTGCGTTTACGAGCGGTGCTGGTGTAATCGTAACATCTATTTCACTAACCGCTGTATTGCAACTATTAGCCGTTAATCTTAAAGTAACAGAGCCATTTGACTTATCAAATGCACTAGGAAGATATGTTGCGTTTAACGTAGTATCATTCGGAGTAAACGCCCCTGTACCAGTAGTTGTCCATGTGCCTTTTGTTGCTCCTCCAGAAATTACTCCATTTAAAGTAACATTAGCATTATTAGCACATACTGTTTGATCATTTCCAGCGTCAGCTACCCCTGCAGGTAAAATAGTAATAACCATATCGTCTGATACTGGTAAGCAATAAACACTATTAGTTGATGTTAGAGTTAACGTTACTGATCCAACAAGTGAATCAGCACTACTTACCTTGTAAGTAGCATTTAAAGTGGTATCATTTGGAACAAAAAACCCTGAACCACTTGTAGACCATTTACCTGTATTGGTATTACCTGATACAGAACCCGCTAAGTTTACTGTTAAATTATTAACGCATATTGTCTGATCCAATCCTGCATTTACAACAGGAATAGTTTGTATAGTAATTACAACACTGTCTTTTTCTGCGGTACAATTTAAGTATGGGTCTGATGTTAAATACAGTTTTGCTGTCCCTGCTGTTATCTCTGATGCACTTGGAGTATATACTGCGTTTAAAGTTGCTGCGTCTGGATTGTACGTTCCCGCTCCTCCACTCCACGTTCCTCCTGAGGCTAAGGTAACTGAACCTGCAAGGGTAACATCTGCATTGTTCGCACAGGAGGTTAAGGCTGACCCTGCCTCCACTACTGGGGCTGGTGTAATCGTCATTGTTACATTGTCTGATACTGCTGTACAGTTCCCTAATCCTGTTGTTGTTGTCAATGTTAAGGTTACCGTTCCTGCTGTTATCTCTGCTGCACTTGGGGTATATACTGCATTTAATGCATTGGCATTAGGAACATACGTTCCTGCTCCTCCTGTCCATACTCCACCTGTGGCTACTGTCATCGATCCATTTAAAGTTATCGCTGCATCATTCGCACACACGCTTTGTGGTGCTCCTGCATCTACTGTTGGGGATGGGGTAAAGGTGATCGCCACATTATCTGACTCAGAGGTACATACTCCTGGCCCTGCTGTTGGGGTTGTGGTTAAGGTCAATGTTAAACTTCCTAATGCTATTTCTCCTGCTGTTGGGGTATATACCGCATTTAAGGCGTTTACA
>JAGFIT010000040.1 GCA_024103385.1 Vicingus serpentipes | reverse complement strand
AGCAGGGAAAAATTTAACTATTCATCAGGCAGCTATCAATAATACTCCTGGAATGACATTTTCTTGGTTTAGTGATGCTGGCTTAACAATTCCTGTTCCTACTCCTACTAGTGTAACTGTAAGTAATGGACAAATCTTCTATGTTTTGGTTACTAATACTGCTACTGGTTGTGTGGATACTGCTACAGTAACTTATACGGTTAATCCTTTACCTGTTCCTGATGCTGGAATAGATCAGGCCATTTGTATTGGAGATAATGCTACCATTACAGCTTCTTCTACAGGGGCTAATCCTATTGGTTTTACTTGGGATAATGGGTTACCTGCTACTGCAGGTCCTCATACGGTAAGTCCAACAGCTACTACTACTTATACGGTAACAGCAACAGATAACAATGGGTGTGTGAACACCGATGCTGTTATTATTACTGTAAATCCTTTACCTACTCCTGATGCAGGAGTAAATCAAACCATTTGTTTAAATAGTTCTACCACCATCAGAGCCATCTCTGGAGGTACAGGTCCTTTTAGTTTTGTGTGGGACAATGGTCTTCCTACTGGAGCTGGTCCTCATACGGTAAGTCCTGGGGTGGGAACAACTACTTATCATGTAGTGGTTACTGATGCTAATGGGTGTGTAAATAATGATAGTGTGAGTGTTACGGTTAATCCTATTCCTACGATTAATGCAGGGAATGATACTACTATTTGTGAGGGACAGTCTGCTACTTTAATGGCAACGGGTGCTGGTGTGGGAGGAACGTATCAGTGGAAAGATTTAACGACTGGTCTTCCTTTGGCTGCTGGTGCTTCATTGCTCGTTCAACCTACTGCCGCTAATACTTGTTATGAGGTGACAGGGACTGATGCTGTGGGATGTTTTAGTACAGATGTGGTTTGTGTGACGGTAGAGCAGGCTCCTGTTATAGGGTTTAATGTGTCGGATGTGTGTCATGGTACAACTTCTACTTTTAACAATACTACTACTGGGGCAGCTACTTATTCTTGGACCTTTGGAGATGGAAATAGTTCTAACGTATTTAGTCCTCAGCATGTATATACCGATACAGGAACCTACACCGTTACATTAACTGCTACTAGTACGGCTGGGTGTGTGAGTACTATTACTCAAACCACACGAGTTAATTATACCCCTTCTCCTTTATTTAGTGGAGATGTTTTAGAGAATTGCCCACCTTTTAATACCTATTTTTCTAACTTTACCAATACGCCTATTGATCCTTCTTTTGATTATTTGTGGGATTTTGGAGATGGTAAAATCTCTAGAGATACAACCCCTACCCATCTATACACTAAAACAGGAACTTATACGGTAACATTAACCGTAACTACTCCTCAAGGATGCCCTGCTGTTTATACTATGGTGGATTATGTAACTGTTTACCCTGTACCAGATGCGCAGTTTACAGCTGATCCAAGCATTGTAGATATCTACAATCCTCTGATTAACTTTACGGATTTATCGATTGGTGCTGACAGATGGTTCTGGGATTTTGGAGATACCAAAGGAGCTATTGAGCAACACCCTGTTCACATCTATACCGATACAGGTAGTTTTACTGTATGGTTAAGAGTAGAAAACAGCTTTGGTTGTGAAGACTCTATATCAAAATCGGTAGTTGTTAAAGACGTGTACACCTTCTATGCTCCTAATGCTTTTACTCCTGATGGAGATGGAGTGAATGACATCTTCTTACCCCAAGGACATGCTATTGATGAAGATGAATATACTTTATACATCTTTGATAGATGGGGGGAGCTCATTCATGAAACACACGATTATTACGAAGGATGGAACGGAACCTACAAAGGAACTCCTGTGCAAATTGATACCTACGTCTGGAAGGTTGACCTCCAAGATATTTATGGAGCTAATCATAAGTATATAGGGAGGGTGAATATCGTAAAATAATTTTTATGTGGATAGAATTGAAAAAGTCCTTTTTGCTGGTTACCTTTGAAAAAATTAATTATTATGTTGAAGGATAAAATCGAACAAGCACTAAACGATCAAATTAGAATAGAAGCAGAATCTTCTCAAATATATTTAGCAATGGCCTCATGGGCTGAAACAGAAGGATTAGGTGGTGCTGCCCAATTTTTGTATCGACATTCCGATGAAGAAAGAATGCATATGCTAAAAATTGTTCAATATGTAAATGAACGGGGAGGAAAAGCAATAATACCAGCACTTTCTGCTCCAGAAAAAAATTATAAATCATTGACCAACTTGTTTCAAACACTATTAAGCCATGAGATAATGGTTTCAGGAGAAATCAATAATTTAGTTGAAATCTGCTTAAATGAAAAAGATTACACTACTCATAACTTCATGCAATGGTATGTTGCAGAACAGATAGAAGAGGAAGCTTTAGCAAGAACCATTATGGACAAGTTAAGAATGATAGGCGAAGATAAAGGTGGATTGTACTTATTTGACAGAGATATTGAAAGCATTTCAATAGCACAAAATACAACTCAAAAATAAAAGCTTATTAACAATTCAAAGGAATTTGTTAATAAGTATTGTCTTCCAAATTACACTATTACCATTCCATCTTATTACATTTACTTTCAGTTTTCCTACTGAGTATGTAGGCTGTATATCGTAATTTCCTCCGACAGGAGGGATTTTTGTTTTTTATGAAGAATGTAATTTACATATTAATTGGTTTGTTTATCCTTTGTGGGACAAACAGTTATGGACAACTTTTCAAAAAGAAGGAAGGGTCGGTTTCTGCTACAAGAAAATCACATTCTTCTTCTAATGGTACTAAAGATGCTTTTACAGGAAAATCAAAAAAAGGGCCAAACATTTATTCTTCCAAAGGCCCTCGGTCAAAATCTAAAGGAAAACAATACCAACACTCTATCTCTAAGAAGAAGTTAAAAAACAAGAACAAATCTGTTTTCTCTTCCAAGAAAAGAAGATATAAATTCATCAACGCTAAACCTCCTAAAGAGGATCAAGGAGCTAAAAGCTCAAAAGGCGGAAGAAAATCAGGAAAAGGCAGAAAAAAGTAACCCCCCCTTTCTTGAAGCTTGAATCGAACTCTATTTCAAAAAAATTAGTAAATTGCGTCAATATTTATGGCTTAATAATTGTTAAGGGGTAATACCATTAATGAAAAAAACGGTACTCATATTAATTTCTATATTGGTTCTATCTTCTGGTTTTAAACTAGAAAATAGAGTTGATACTAATTCTAGAATTAAAGCTGTTTTTATTCTCAACTTCACTAAATTAATAGAATGGCCTCAACCTTATAGGGTTGGGGAATTTGTAGTTGGAGTAGTTGGAGACACCCCTCTTTATCCTGAATTAACTAAAATGGCGAAAGTAAAAAAAGTAGCCAATCAAACCCTTACCATTAAACAATTTAAAACTATTGATGACATAGAAAAATGCCACATCCTCTATGTCACCCAATCTAAAAGCAACGAAATAAGTGATGTAGTTAAAAAAATTAAAACCAATAGTACACTAATTGTAACAGAGCAACAAGGATTAACAAAAAAAGGTGCTGGAATTAATTTTATAGTACAAGATAATCGACAAAAATTTGAGTTAAATAAAACTAATGTAGAAAAATACAAATTAAAAGTAAGTTCCAATCTAGAAGCATTGGCGATTACAGCACAGTAATGATAAAGAGATATCACATATTATTTGTTGTCGTGTTACTAAGTAATGTAGCATTCGGACAATTTATCGGTAGAGATAACTTGTCTAAATCATTATACTATATGCAAAAACAGCAATTAGATAGTGCTAAAAAGTATATCGATTTATCGATGGTAGACGATCAATTAAACGAAAGTGCTAAAACTTGGTATTACAAAGGCTTCATCTATAAAGAACTGTATAAAGACAGAGACAAATCCAATAAAGTTTCGGCATATAGAATGACCTCAATTACTTCTTTTGAAAAAGTATTGAAATTAGATACCGCGAATGAGTTTAAAGAAAGCTCCCTTAAAATTCTGAAGTACTTATCTTCAACACTATATAATGATGCTGTTCGATCATTGAATTCTGAAGAATATGAGACTGCGATTAAAAACTATTCACATTATAGAAAAATAGTTCTATTAACTGAACCTGAAAGTGATTTAAACTCTCAAGACATTAAATTTAAATTGGCGTTAGCATCTGTACTTAATCAACCTGTTGAAAATGGGCAAATTCTAGACTCAACAATCACTAAAAAAATAACTAGCCTCTATTTAGAAGTTCTAGATTTAGATCCAAATAATCCTGGAGCCAATTATAATCTAGCTATATTGTATTATAATGAAGCAGCCGAAATTATTAACAATATGGATTATGACATGGACATTGAGAAACTAAATGAAGTGCAAGATTATTGTATTGAAATTTTCCTTAAAGGACTTCCATATATGTTGAAATCTTATCAATTAAACTATAAGAGAGAAGAAACATTGCTAGGTCTTTCTAATATTTATTATGGCCTCAACGATATGGAAAAATCAGACATGTATAAAAAAGAATTAGAAGAAATCAAATCCATAGAAAATAAATAGAAAGATTTGGAAAAGGAGAAGTAGATTTGTAAGTTTATAAAATGGCATTTAGATTTACAATAGGAAAAAGAATCGGAACAGGTTTCGGTGTTTTACTTTTTTTCGTAGTTATTGTATTTTACACCACTTACACCACCCTCAATCAAAGCATTCAGATAAATGACGAGATTACTGACGTCAATAATCCTTCTGTAGCTTCATTAGAAGAACTAAAATTATTGACTGTTCGTTCTAAAATGCTCATATTTAATTGGGTTTATATCCAATCACAAGCTGATCATCCTGACAAACAGAAATTGAATCGATTAATAGAAAGAGATTACCCTTTCTTAAGAAAAAAAATTGAACGACTGGCTGTTCACTGGGTAGAAGAAGACCAAAAAAAAATCAATCATGTTTTTGATAACCTATCAGAACTATTTGATTTACACGAAGATGCAAAATCATTACTCCCTGACTGGAGTAGCTATGAAGACGCTCAAAATATATTTTTAGCGAAATTTTACCTGGAAAACGATGGGGAGATTTTTATTAAAACTGCAGATATCCTTTTTCAATTAGATGACTTAATCAATAACCAAAAGTTTAATACTGGAAAAGTTACCGAGAACATGCAAAGCTCTTTTAGTGATTTAAAATGGTTATCAAAATGGTTAGGTTTTGCCTTAGTTATTGGGGGAATTTTAATTGCCATTTACACTACTAGATCTATTATTAAACCCGTTGGAAAATTAAAAGAAGTGTTATTAACCCTCAGTGAAGGTATTTTTCCGTTACATTCCATTGAGGCAAGAAATGACGAAATTGGAGAAATGACTAATGCTTTAAATCGTGTGATTTCAGGACTTAAAAGCACTAAAGATTTTGCCAATTCTGTTGGTTCTGGACATTTTGAAACAGAATACCAACCGCTAAGTAAAGACGACACGCTAGGAATCGCTTTGATTAAAATGCGTGACGACTTGGCTGAAAACGAAAGAATGTTAGAACAAAAAGTAATTGAACGTACCGCTGAAGTAGTAAAACAAAAAGAAGAAATTGAGCTTCAAAACGAAAAAATTAGTGAACTATACGAAGAAGTAACCGATAGTATTAAATATGCAAAAGGTCTTCAAGAAGCCATTTTGCCTCCAAAGGAACTGGTAGATGAGATAATGCCTGACTCCTTTATTTTATATAAACCGAAAGATATTGTTTCTGGAGATTTTTACTGGATTGAGCAGAAAAATGATAAAATATATTTTGCCGCTGTTGATTGTACAGGACATGGTGTTCCTGGAGCATTTATGAGTATAGTCGGTTACAATGCTCTCAACGAAGCTCTTCGAAAATATGACACCCCCGCTGAAATTTTAGATGATTTAAATCACGGTATTAGTAAAACCTTACACAACAATGCAATGGGTTCTACAACAAAAGATGGAATGGATTTGGCCTTATGCTGTTACGACAAAAAGAAAAAAGAATTGCAATATGCAGGAGCATATAACCCGCTTTATTTAATTAGAAATAACGAAATTACTCAAATCAAAGCCGATAAATTCGCTATCGGCACCTATTTTGAAGATCATTCAAAAAAATATACTAACCATACCATACAGCTTCAAAAAGAAGATCTTATTTATATTTTCTCTGATGGATATGCTGATCAATTTGGTGGAACAAAAGGCAAAAAATTTATGTATAAGAGATTTAGAGAATTATTGCTCTCTTTAACGGAAAAAAGTATGCCTACCCAAAGAAACTTTTTAAACAATACCATTGAACAATGGAAAGGTCCTCTTGAACAAGTTGATGATATTTTGGTGTTAGGAGTTCATGTGGTTTAGCCAAAAAAAGGTTTAAATCTTTTGTCAAAGATAAACTTGACTGACACCTTTAAGATGCTTAAATTTGTCGCCTAAACAAGTGAATATTCCGACTAATGAAAAACTTATTATTATTTACCTTAGGATTAATTTTAGGCCTATCTCCTCTATTCTTGTTTTCCCAAGCTCCTGAAGGAATAAATTATCAAGGAGTCGTTAGAAATTCATCGGGGTTGCCGCTATCTAACCAAGCTGTTGCCATTCGCTTTACTATTCATCAAGCGTCTACAACAGGAGCAATTGTTTTTCAAGAAACCCATCCATCATCTTCAACTAGCACAAACCAATTTGGTCTAATTAATTTAGAATTAGGAAGTATAAATAATGCTACATTTTCTGCTATCAACTGGGGAGCTGGAGCTTATTATTTACAAGTAGAGGTAGATGCTGGATTAGGCTTTGAAGATTTAGGTACTTCGCAATTACTTTCCGTCCCTTATGCCTTATTTGCTAAATCTGCTGCTACTGGTGCACAAGGATTTAACAGTTTAATAGACACTCTTGACGCGGGGAGTTCATGTCCTAATGGAGGATATCAAGTTTTAATGGGGTTAGATGCTAATGCTAACACTATTCTTGAGACTGGAGAGGTTTCGAGTTCTTTTTTTGTTTGTAACGGGGCTACAGGAGCTACCAATATAAATGACACTTCATCAACAAATGAGATACAAACCCTAAGTCTTCGTAACGATACTATCTTTTTAACAAATGGAGGCTTCATAAAATTACCCACGGCAACTTCAGATAATGATTGGGTAATTACAGGAAATGACCTAAGTAGTAGTGTTACAGGTAATGTCGGAATCGGAACAGTTAATCCAAATAGTAAATTATCGGTGGTTTCTACTGATTCTATTATTTCAAATTTTATAAGTTCAAATGCTGATGTTGCTGCAATAACAGTTAGAGGACTTAATCCAAATGCGACAACAGGAGCAATTTTTCTTACAGGATCCGACTCAGGTATTGTGGCTATGGATCCTTCAAATAAAACTTTTTTTCTATCTAATTCTACTGTTGGTGGACACATAGTCATTGTTGCTGATAGCTCAACTGTTTTATATGGAAATACTGTTGGAACTGTTGCACAAGACCTGATTCTTAATCAAACTAAACGAATCTATAATGAAATAGATACTATCTTTAATTATTCTGCTGGAGGTCAGGTTATCAATGTTAATCAAGGTTCTTTTTTAACTGATTCTTTATATGTTTTAGGGAAAAACGTAAATAACCTCAACTGGGTATTGGCAAATGACGGATTTGGGCAAGCGGTGTGGAAAAACCCTTCACTCCTAGCAGGTAGTAGTACATGGAAACCCAATGGGTCTGATATCTTTTTTAACACCGGAAACGTAGGGATTGGAATAAATACTCCTTTAAATGCCTTAGAGGTAAATACGCCTACGTTAAACACGTTTGCAAGATTCACAAATTCTATGTCTGATACTTTAGCCAACGATGGCGTTTATTTAGGAATTAGTTCTAGTGATGCTTATTTTAATAATGCTGAAAATGGTAACATGTTATTCTATACCAATAATTCAGAAAAGGTTAGGATAGATAATCTAGGAAAAGTTGGAATAGGAACTCCCAATCCTCAACAATTGTTAACTATTGCTAACCCTACATCAACTACATTCCGATTAGAGAGAACAAACTCTTTGGCTTTTGATTGGGAACTAAATGTTGATAATTTAGGCTTTCACTTAAAAGGTGGTGCAGATGCTACTGGAGCTGGGTTAACAGACTTTGTGAATGTTGACGGATTTGGAAAAGTAGGTTTGGGCATAACAACTCCTTCTCAGAAATTACACATTTACAATGGAACATTGAGAATTGATGATGGAGCTAATCCGTATAACTTACCTTCCTCTGATGGTACCACTTCTGGAGATGTAATGACAACTGATGCTTCAGGCAACGTTACTTGGCAAGCTCCTAAAGATATTACTAGATGGAGTATTAATGGAAATGGAGGAACAACAGATGCTACTCATTTTATAGGTACAACAGACAATGTTCCGCTAAACTTTAAAGTTAATAACTTACTCGCAGGAAGGATTGATTATAATAATGGGAATACATTTTTCGGATCAACTGCAGGACAAAATAATACAGGCACATGGAATACTTTTATTGGAAGTAATGCTGGAAATGGAAATATAACTGGAACAAACAATACTTATATTGGTAGAGATGCTGGAGCTTATGGTTCTGGAGGAGGTTCAAATGTACTCATAGGTTATTATGCTGGAACAAGTAACACTAATAGTTTCAACACGTACGTTGGAGAGCAGTCAGGAGCAAATAGTACTTCTGGTTCTTACAACACTTTTCTAGGTAGAAATGCTGGGTTAGGCAATACCACAGGATATCGAAATACTTTTGTTGGTGGTGAATCAGGACAAAATAATACAACTGGTTATTATAATCTGGCATTAGGTTATAATGCTGGATTTTCATCTGGAAACTTAACCAATGCTACTGCAATAGGATATAATGCAACCGTTAATATTAGTGACGCAATAGTTTTAGGAAGTGGCGCAAATATAGGTATTGGAACATCTAGCCCTTCCGCAAGACTAGATGTAGAAGGAACATTTCAACTAAAAGATGGAACAGAAGGAACTGGAAAAATATTGGTTTCAAACGCTAGTGGTGATGCTTCTTGGCAACCGAATCAAATAAGTTTTTTTACTGGAAGTGATGCAGCATCCAGCCAACAAACCATTACAATAGGAACCTCCACTATTCTACTATTCGATGGAAGTGGAGTATTTGATTTCAATCATGGCGGAGGATTTAACCCTACTACTGGATATTTTACCGCTCCCGTAAAAGGAGTATACCACTTTGATTTAAATGCAGTATTTCAAGGAGCTGACGCAGGATACTTTACAATCAAAATGGTGCACAACTCTGGTAATGTTATTACTGAAGAAGATGGTTTTTTTAGCTCCATCGGGCAAAGTTGGTATAGTGCTAACTTAGCAGCAACAATCCATTTAGGACCAGGGGAAAGAATTTGGATAGAAGTTTTAAACAATAGCGGCTCAATGAGTTTATATTTAGATAAATCATCTTTTAGTGGTCATTTAGTATATGCCGATTAAAATAAAAAAATATGTTATGAAAAATAAACTAATTTTATTCATCACAATAGTTCTGAGTATAAATGTATCCTTGCCAAAGCAAGCAAACGCTCAAGCTCCACAAAAAATAAATTATCAAGCAATTGCTAGAGATTTATCAGGTAACCCTATAATAAGCTCTCCTCTAACCGTTGTTTTTGAGATTAGATCAAGTTCTGGAACAGGTTCTGCCGTTTACGCTGAAACACATACTCCAACAACCAATCAATTTGGGCTATTTACGTCTACTATTGGAGGAGGAAGCCCTAATGCTCCTTTTGTCCTTTCCAATTTTTCTACTATCAATTGGAGTTCCGGTTCTTACTATTTATATGTTGAAGTAAATGGAGACCCTATGGGAGCAACACAATTACTCTCTGTTCCCTATGCCCTGCATGCAGGGACAGCTTCAACAGGAACACCTGGAACAAATGGATTGAACTGTTGGGATCTTAATGGAAATGGAATTAAAGATGCTAGCGAAGATAGAAATAATGATGGTGCATGGGATGCCTTAGATTGCAGAGGAGACAGTGGTGTTGCTGGTCCGATTGGTCCCCAAGGGATACAAGGTCCAATTGGGCTTACTGGAGCTGCAGGGTCATATACTGCAGGATCAGGGATAGATTTAACTGGAAACATAATAACCAATACCGCTCCAGATCAGATGGTTACAATAACAGGAGCGGGAGCAACTGTAATTTCTGGATCCTACCCTAATTTCATTATCAATTCAACTGACAACATAAATGATGCAGATTCTGACCCGAATAATGAGAGAATTACCACTTTTTCTTTAAATGCAACAAACGATAGTATCATTATCGTAGAAGCTGGTGTAGGTCATGCTTTTCCTTTATCTGATTTAAATGATAACGATTGGGTCATAAATGGAAATGATTTAAGTAACAGTAATACTGGGAATGTAGGAGTAGGAACAACGCCCTCATATAAACTGGATGTATTAGGTGATGTAAATTCTTCTACACTATATCGATTAGGTGGTACTCCTTTTATTGATGATGTATCTAATAGCACATTACTGGGAAGAACTATGAATACTGGGTTATCAGGGAATTACAACACATTTATAGGAGAAGGAGCTGGCCAAAATACCACTACTCCAACAAGAAATACATTTGTTGGAAGGTATGCTGGTAACAAAAACACTATAGGATCAGATAATACCATGATAGGTGCTCAAGCAGGTTTTAATGCTGCAGATGCACTAAACAATACACTTTTAGGTGCTTATTCAGGAAGTCAATTAACTAGTGGTGGAAATAACACTGCTATTGGAAAAAATGCTGGGAAGACTATTACAACAGGTAGTAGCAATACCTTCTTAGGATATAATGCTGATGCTACAGCATCAGACTTAATTAATGCTACAGCAATTGGTGCAAATACTTCCGTTTCTGCCAACAACTCACTAGTTCTTGGCAATAATGCTAATGTAGGTATAGGTGTTAGTGCTCCTTCTGCTCGTTTTCATCTTTCAGGCACACTTCTTTTAGAAAACATGAGTGGAACTGCTCCTGCCATAGGTTCCGTATTAACATCTATGGATGCTGCTGGAAATGCAGAATGGAGACCATTGCCGATTATTCCTACTGTTTCTTGGTCTCCTAACGGAATTGATATATACAACACCAACGCGGGAAATGTCGGAATAGGAACTAGCAATCCTAATGCCTTACTACACATACACGATATTAATATTTCTCCTTCTGATCGTTTATTAGATATTGGAAATTACGCTGGGCAAGCCGTATTCAGTGTGCTTGACAATGGATTTATTGGAATAAATTCTGCCAACCCCACCGTACAATTTGAGGTAAGGGAGTCTTCAGGAGGAGATAGATCACTAGAAGTTAATGGTCGTAATGTTACACTTGGTGATATTGACGGAGGTGGTGCTGGAGCTAATTTATTCATTGATGGTGATGGTGCTGGAAATTTCCGATTTATGGGGGGTAATGTAGGTATCGGAATCTCTGCCCCCACATCTAATTTACATATTAATGATGCATCAAATTCTCAAGGAACTCTTAGAATATCCGCAGGAACTGCGACAGGAGTAAATTCTACTGATGGATTAGCTTTTTATATTAATAGCAGTAGTGCGGGAATTTTAAATCGAGAAAACTCACCGTTATATTTAGGAACAAACGGTGCAAATAGAATGGTTATTTCTTCAACAGGAGATGTAGGGATAGGAACAACTACCCCATCAGAAAAATTAGATATAGATGCTGGAGGAAGCATACAAGTAGATGGAGAATATACCTATGAAGCAGTAAAAACACATTACCAAAGCTATGCTCCAACTGCTTTTAGGGCATTACTTCCTGACGTCTACAGTTTTGGGACTTATTTAGCTGCAGATTATTACACTTACTTTAGATCTGGAGGAACAGCCTTTGGTTATGCTACAGTAGGAGTTAACCTCCCTGACGGTGCTGTTATTACAAATTTAGAAGCATGGATATGGGATAATTTATCCACAAATCCTGTACGTGTTACTTTGTATAGACAACAATTAGGGAGTGATGTTGTTGCTCAAATGGCTGAAGTAGAATCATTATCAGCAACATCTCTAGCAAGTGTTCAAAACTTAACAGATGGGACAATTGCAAACGCTACTATTGACAATCAAAATTATGCTTATTTCTTAATGTTCACAGGTAGGCAAAATAGTCAAGATTCTCGTTTATATGGAGCTAAGCTTACCTACACAGTAACTCAAGCAGACTAACTCTTTAAACTACTATGAAACAGTCTATTAAAATATATACAACACTTATTGTCCTATTGGCCTCCAACTATTCCTATTCCCAAATCCAATTAGACCGTCAAGTGATTGGAAGCACAGGAGGGCATACTACAGGAACAACCATTTCATTATCTTCAACTGTTGGTGAAGCTGTAACACAAACTCTTTTTTCTACATCAACTATTATTCTTACCCAAGGTTTTCAACAACCTCAACTTACCAGTGATTCTATTCTCGATTACGAAATAATCAATGAATCATGCGTTGGTGCAAAAAATGGTTCTATTTATATTGATAATGTCTTAGGATGTCCTGGACCTTATAAATTAATCATCAGAGCTACAAGAGATTCTATTGAAATAGGTGCCGACACGCTAAGTGCTGGAGATTACGATATACTAGTTTTAGGATCTTCAGGATGTTCATACTCAACCACACTTAATGTTGGTTTAGATAGTGATGAAAATTGTGTTTTAAAGTTCTATTCAGGAATTACTCCCAATGGTGATGGGATAAATGATGTTTGGTGGATAGACAATATTGAATTGTTTCCTGAAAATACAGTACAAATTTTTAAC
The DNA here is from genome assembly GCA_024103385.1 of Vicingus serpentipes. Taxonomy (GTDB): domain Bacteria; phylum Bacteroidota; class Bacteroidia; order Flavobacteriales_E; family Vicingaceae. The sequence goes on along the minus strand of JAGFIT010000040.1, from coordinate 54,783 downwards.
CGTTGGGGTCGAGAAATCTGGTTTGGAGAAAATTATGATAATAAAAATGTAGTTTGGGAAGGAAATAGTAATAGTAACGAAGAAATGGCTGATGCCACTTATTTCTATATTGCAAAAGTGAGTGGAAAAACTTATAAAGGATGGGTTGAATTGACTAGGTAAAATAAAGAATGAGAGAATGAATAAATGTATGAATGATAATATAATAAGATGTTAAGTTTTTCTTATATCATATCCTCAATGCATTAAAAATTAATTATGAAACGAATACTACTTTCAATACTATTCTTTGTTGAAGCACTAATGAGCTTTTCTCAACAAGATCCTCAGTACAGTTTATATATGTTCAACCCTTTAGGTGTTAATCCTGGGTATGCTGGAAGTAGAGAATTATTAAGTGCTGTATTAATTCATCGTAGTCAATGGATTGGATTAGACGGTGCTCCCGAAACACAATCTTTCGCCATCAACACACCATTAAAAAACAAAAACATGGGCGTTGGATTACAAATCGTTAGCGATAAAATAGGTCCAAAAACAACCCAGTTATTAAAAGGGACTTATGCATATCGTTTAAAATTAGGAGGAGGAAAATTGGCATTTGGGTTAAGTGGAGGAGTAATTAACTACAACTATAATTGGGGTAAAATTGAATACAAAGAACAAGATGACGCCATTCCGACCACAGCATCCAATAGTTTTATGATTCCCTCTTTTGATTTTGGAATTTATTATAACACCCATACCTTTTATTTAGGGCTCTCTACTGAACACCTTAATGAAGCAAAGTATAACTTGATAAGTGTCGATACCACAAATAGTACTGCTAAAAAATATGCTAATTCAAAATTAACTGTTGGGAAAGCTTTTATCTTAAATGACAATGTAGTGCTAAAGACTTCTCTTTTAGTGAGAATGTCTGGTACTAGTGCCAGCGCAGATCTAAATAGTGGGTTATTGTTTAAGAATAAATTCTTATTTGGAGTTTCATTGAGAAGAAATGCCTTGATTTTACTATCCGAAATTAATTTATCAAAAAAATTGAGAATGGGATTGGCTTATGATCTTGATGCAAATGATGTTGCTAATTCTTCTTCAGGATCGATAGAATTTTTTCTAGGATATGATGTTAGTTTATTTAAATCAAAAGTTGTTTCACCAAGATATTTTTAATTAAGAAATGACTAAAGAAATCATACAGAAAGTGAAACTTGTAATAATAGTAATATTATTCACAAATAGTTATTTGTTCGGTCAAATAAAAAAAGCTAACTCTTACTTCGATTTAGAACAATATCATGATGCTATTATTAACTATGAAAAAATATTAAAAAAAACACCCTCTAATCAAGAAGCAACTCAGAAGATTGCTTTCTCTTATCGAAAATTAAAAGATTATAATAATGCGGAAAAGTATTATGCAAAAGCCACAGAATTAAACCCCACAGAAAGCTCTAATTATTTATATTATGGCCAAGCTTTAAAAAACAACAATAAAATTGCTGATGCTAAAATTCAATTTGAAAAATTTGTTGCTAAAGAACCTAATAGTTTTATTGGAAAATTAATGGTTCAATCATGTAAGGATATTAAAAATTGGGAAGTTGAGGAAAAAGCATTTGAAGTAACCAACGTTCAGAATATTAATACAAAAGATGCCGATTTTTGTCCTTTAGTATATGAAGACGGCTTAGTCTTTGTCTCAGAAAGAGGAATTGATTTGATTAATGAATCTCAATATGGTTTATCTAGCAAACCTTATTTGTCCATTTTTTATGCTAAAAAAGATAAAGACTTTAAGAAAGCAAAAAAGTTCTCCTCTCAATTAAACTCGCTGTACCATGATGGCCCTGTATCTATCTCGTCAGATAAAACAACCATTTATTTTACACGTGTAGAAAAGAAGGAGTTAGGAAAAAGCTATGTTAACCGCTTAAAAATATTTACTGCAACCTTAGAAAATAAAAAATGGAAAAACATTACTCCTTTTATTCATAACAACACCAATTACTCTGTAGCACATCCTTGGATTTCTGAAGATGGAAAAAAATTATTTTTTGCTTCCGATATGCCTGGAGGAATGGGCGGAATGGATATTTATCTATGCATAAAGGATGGAGATTCTTGGGGACAGCCTATTAACTTAGGAAAAGAGGTTAATACTCCTGAAAATGAGGTTTTCCCGTATTTCCGAAAAGGTATTTTGTATTTCTCTTCTGAAGGTCACTCTGGGTATGGAGGATTAGATATTTATCGTGTAGAAGAAAGTCAGCAGTGGAAAAATCCAGAGAACCTTAAATCTCCTTTAAACTCTTCTAAAGATGATTTTGGCATCTTTTATAAAGATGATGAAAGTGGATATTTTTCATCCAACAGAGACGGAGGAGTTGGGAGCGATGATATATATAGCTTCTCATGGCATGCTTTAATTCCTCAAACGTCAATAACAGGAGTTATTGAATACGATAAATTAGCAGCTGCAGGGGTAAATATGAGTCTGTTAGATGAAAATGATAATGTAGTACAATCTGCCATTACGGATGAATATGGAAAATTTAAATTTGACAAACTAGGATTAGATCAAAATTACCTAATACGATTGGACGAAGAAGATGATAGTAAACTGGAAAACTCAAAACTATATATTACTAATTCTAAAGGAGAAAAAGTGTTGTTAGCCAATAATATTAGTAAAGGAAAATTCAGAATTAAAGCTTTACCTTTCGAATATTATGATGAGTTAGAATTACTCAAAGAAGAAGATGAAAGCTTATTTACAGTAAGCGTTTTTGGTCAAGTTTATAGTAAACTACCAGGAGACTATTCAGGAGGAATGGATGTTTGGATAGTTGATGATGAAGGTAATATTATTGGTAAAGCCAAGTCAGATAAGTTTGGTAAATTTTCATTTGATAAATTATCTCCAGATGAACAGTATTTATTTATGCTTTCAGAGGATGATGAAAAATTTAACATTATCATTACTGATGAAAACGGGAATGTATTAGAAGCAGCTAAACGATTGATAGATGGAAAATATCGTTACATAAGGTTAGCTTCTGATCAAAGTGTAATTACGCTGATTAACGAAATTGATGAAGTTATTAAAATTGCAGAAAATGAAAACTTTATCATTTCAAAAGTGTTATATGAATATCGCTCCGCAGAAATTAATGAGTTAGCAGCACAAGAATTAAACAAGTTGGTTTTAATTTTGAAAAAGAACAAAGATATTGGTGTGGAATTAAGCTCTCATACTGATTCTAAGGGAAGTGATTCCTATAATATGGAATTGTCTCAACAAAGGGCAGAAAAAGCGGTAGAATATGTGGTAAGTAAGGGAATCGATAAAAACAGAATTAAAGCAAAAGGATACGGTGAAACTCAACCTGTTGCTCCAAATGAATTTCCTAATGGAAAAGATAACCCTGAAGGAAGAGCTAAAAACAGACGGACTGTGTTTAAAGTGATTAAATTAAAATAGAACGTTGAAAAAACTCCTTTTCTTTCTATTAACCGTATTTATTGTAAATACCACAACTGCCCAACAAACCAGTATCAAGTTTGATCATATTGGTATCAAAGAAGGTCTTTCTCAAAGTGATGTGTTATCTATAATACAAACCACTAATGGATTATTATGGTTTGGTACTCAGGATGGACTCAACTCTTACACTGGTTTTAAATTTAATATTTATTCTCACGATCTTTTAGACTCCACTTCTATTTCCAACAATTTTATTCACACTATTATGGAAGAAAATGATAGTGTATTATGGGTAGGGACAGAAAATGGGCTTAATTATTTTAATACAGCAACTCAATCATTTACTAATATTTTTAATGCAAAAACTGGAAAAACCAATGTTTGGTGCTTAGTTAATGACACCAATAACATGTTATGGGCAGGAACAGATAAAGCGTTATTTAAAATCAATAAAAAAAACCACGAATTCAAAAAAATCCATCTACAAATAAGTAGTTCTACTAAACAAATAGAAATAAGAAAATTACTCTTCGTAAAGGAAGATTTGCTTTTGATTGCTACGGAAGGAAATGGAATTATTTCATACAATATTAACACAGAGCAATCTGAACAATATTATGCAGGTAATAGTTTACTAAAAAGTGATATTGTTTGGGATATCCATAAAGATTCCGAAGGGAAAATAAGAATTGCTACTAATAAAGGAATTAATTTTTTCGATATAGAAAATAGAGAAATCAAATCCGCCCTTAGATTAGATAAAATACTAGGAGATGAAGCTATTAAAACCATTTTCGAAGATCAATCAAGAATGATATGGATTGGCACGGAAAATAATGGCTTGTACAAATTAAAATTGAATGGAAATGCAGACCATTACGTTTACGATGCTAGTCGAAATACTAGCTTAACTAGTAATAAAATAAATACGATATATGAAGATGTATTTGGTATTATTTGGATAGGAACGCAATCGGGATTAAATAAGTTTGATAAACAAAAACAATATTTTAAACACCATCAGCATTGGTCTAATAAATCAAACACTATTAGCAGCAATATGGTTTGGGCAATATTTCAAAGCAACACTAAAGAATTATGGGTTGGGACAGAAAAAGGTGTAAATATATTTAGTAGTACTAGTGGGAAAGTACATTCACTTACTCCTAATTTTTCGTTTACTGCCGTTAATAAAAACAGTAGCGTATACGCTATATATCAAGACAGTAATAATGAAATTTTCTTAGGCACCGATGGAGGGGTGTTTTTTGTTAATAATGGACAAATGATTCATATTACAGATCATGAAAATCACCTCAACGAAGACCGAACTTACACTATCACTGAAGATCATTTACATCGACTTTGGGTAGGCACAAAACAAGGGCTATTAATTATCGATGAAAATCGTAAAACAATGCACCATTACTCTACTGAAGAAGGACTTCCTAATGATATAGTTAAAGCTATACATATTGATAAAGAAAAGAATATATGGTTAGGAACCCACGGGGGAGGTTTGTGTAAAGTAATTGATAAAAATGGGCAGCTGAATTTTGAGGTTTATCAAAACAATCCTGATAAATTAAATACAATAAGTAGTAACAATATATCTTCTATTATGCAAGCTGCTGATGGTAATTTATGGTTAGGAACTTTTGGTGGAGGGCTCAATAAGTTTAATCCTAAAACAAAACAATTTACACAATACACAGAAAAAGAGGGGTTAGCCAACAATGTAATTTACGGAGTTCTGGAAGATAAAAAACATAACTTATGGATAAGTACCAACAAAGGAATTTCTTCTTTTAATACACAAACCTCTCAATTTAAAAATTATGAGGAAAGTGACGGTTTACAAAGTAATGAGTTTAACATCGGTGCTTATTATAAATCCATTTCTGGACAAATGTTCTTTGGAGGGATTAATGGCTTTAATATCTTCTATCCAGAAGATATAAACGTTAATACAACAAAAGCGAAACCCATTATAACTCAGTTTTATTTGTTTAATAAACCCGTTGGGGTTGGTGAATCTTCTATTTTAAAACGCAGTATTTCTAAAGTAAGTGAGGTTGTCTTAAAATATAGACAAAATGTTATTTCTTTTGAGTTTGCATCATTACATTATTCCTATCCTCTAAAAAATAAACATGCCTATCAATTAGAAAACTTTGATGAAGATTGGGTTTATATCGATAATCAAAGAAGAGCTAATTATACCAACCTCGATCCTGGTGAATATATTTTTAAGGTAAAAGTTGCAAATAGTGACGGTATTTGGAGTGATGAAATTGCGCAAGTCAAAGTAATTGTAGAACCTCCTTTATGGGAAACATGGTGGTTTAGAGTGCTCTTTATTATTGCTATTCTAACACTTATTTACACTTATTACATTTCACGGATTAATCGTATTACCTCTCAAAAACAACTTTTGGAAGTACAGGTTAGAGAACGTACCCATGAAGTAATTAAACAAAAAGAATTGTTACAACTTGAAAAAGATAAAGCAGATGAACTTTTATTTAATGTTTTACCTGTAGAAACAGCAGAAGAGCTCAAAACAAAAGGAAAAGCAACAGCTAGGCAATATCGAATGGCTTCTATCATGTTTACAGATTTTAAGAGCTTTACTCAAATTGCCGAAAAAATAAATCCTGTTGATTTGGTAATGGAATTAGACTATTATTTTAAAAACTTTGATGAAATCATTCAAAAATATGACGTAGAGAAAATTAAAACTATTGGGGATGCGTACATGTGTGCCGGAGGACTTCCTTTAAGAAATAAAAGTAACCCCATAGACATCGTTTTAGCGGGATTAGAGATACAACGATTTATGCTGAAATACAATAAAGAAAAAGAAGAAAAAGGGCATCAAGGATGGGGATTACGTATTGGTATTCATACAGGAGGAGTAATTGCTGGAGTTGTTGGTATAAAAAGGTTTGCTTATGATATTTGGGGGGATAGTGTAAATATTGCCAGTAGAATTGAAGCTGCTGGAGATGTAGGAAAAGTGAACATTTCTGGAGCTACTTATGAATTGGTTAAAGAATTTTTTACCTGTGAATACAGAGGTGAAATTAAAGCCAAAAACAAGGGAAAGATTGACATGTACTTTGTGCACGCCATTAAACCTGAACTTTCAATAAACGGAGAAGGTGTTGTCCCTAATGAATTATTCCAAAAGTATGTTGACCTGCATATATACAGTGGAATTAATTACCGGAAGGCAGAAAAATACATTGTAAAACGACTTAAAAAAGAATTGCCCGATAATTTATTTTATCATGATTTGAGGCATACCACTGATGTTTGTGCTGCAGTTGAACGATTAGCACTAATGGAAGGAATTGAAGGAGATGACATTTTTTTACTAAAAACAGCGGCACTTTATCACGATGCAGGATTTGTTCATCAATATTCCAACAACGAAGATATTGGTGCTCAATTAGCTCAAGAAGTGTTACCTCGTTTTGGATACACAAAAGAACAAATAGAAACGATAGGAAAATTAATACAAGCTACTAAAGTTCCTCAAAAACCGAGTAATCATTTAGAAGAAATTCTTTGTGATGCTGATTTAGATTATTTGGGAGGAGATGAGTTTTACATTATTGCTGATAAACTTAAAAGGGAATTGATGGATAGAAATATGGTATCTACAGATAAAGAATGGGACGAGTTACAAATTAAATTTTTGAAACAACATACTTATTTTACGAAAACAGCTATTGCATTAAGAAGAGAAAATAAAAATGCTCGATTAGCTGAGATTCAAGAAAGGTATAAATTATATAAATAAAAAAAGGAGTCTAGAAAAATTCTAGACTCCTTTTTTTATTATTACCATTCAATTATATTATATAGCCGAAACTTTAAATTTGATAGTAAATTCATCCTCTATCGCTTTATCTCCAAGTCCTTCAAAAAATTTACCCGAACCATATTTGATATCATATAACGTTCTGTCCACTTTTACTTCAGCATAAGCACCTAACTTTCCATCTCTTACTTCTATTGTCGCAGGAAATTCGATAGGTTTTGTAATCCCTTTAATAGTTAGGTTCCCAGCTACCGTGTATTTATTCCCTTCTTGAAGCTTTACAGAAATAATAGATAATATCGCTGTTTTATGATTTGCTACATCAAAGAAATCTTCATTTTTTAAATGTTTTTCTAATTTCCCTTTCCACTCTCCTTCTAAATCTAAGCATACAATACTTGTCATATCCATCACTACTGTACCTCTTTCTAAATTTCCATCATGAAGATGTAATTTCCCTTCTTTAATTTTAATGGTTCCATTATGAGCACCTGCTACTTTTTTTCCAATCCATTCAACACTACTTTTTTCTGTATTAATATTTAATTCATCGTGGTTATGTTTTACATTTTTTTCTGCAGTTATAGATAAAACAGACAGCACAGAAAGAGATAGACCTAATATTATTTTTTTCATAATTTATAGTTTTTAAATTTGTACCTCACAAATATATGTATATACATTTAATGTTTGTACATTTTATGGTTTTTTAACAAAAAATTAATCCACTCTTCTTCTCCAAAATTGATACTTATAAATAACTCCTTCTTGATTAATATAATAAATATCTTCAATAGAGTAAACTCGTTTGGGAGCTTTGTCAGCATCTTCTATGGCTGGTTTTTTCCCGAAATACTCTTCTCTTTTTTTATAAATATGTGCTTCATTCTCTCCATAGACTCGAATTTCACTTGCGTTACCTTTACTAATAATTAAATCTTGTTTTGTTTTTCCAACAAAAGGATGGCTAAATGTTTGCGGCCCCTTAGGAGAACAAAATGCTAATAGAGAGACTAGTATAATTATAATTGACCATTTCATTAGTATAAATGTAATAATTTATACTCCAAAAATAAAAACATCATATCGCAACATCAAGAATCCACTTTTAATTTTCAAAAACAAAAGATAGTTAACTACTATTCAGATAAATACAAAAATAAAATGATGATGCAACCTTTTATTAACTATTCTCGTCATTACGAATATATTAACATTTCACATGAAATAATTTATATTTTTAACTGAATCTAATTTTTAATCTATCATGAAACGAATTATCTTTTTTACTTTATGGATAACTATTTATAGCGTCTCATTGGCTCAAAATACACACCACGACAATGCAGAAGAACAGCCCCAGTATCAGATTTCTGAAGATGGAAAAAACTACGAAGTATTAACACAGGAAATAGTTACACAGGAAAACCCTAGCGATAGAATTTCTATAAACGGTGGTCCCTCTATGTTAGTAAGCGATAAATCTTCTGGGCATTCCAAAAAATGTCCGCTAAATGTAACTTTAATAAATCGTGTAAATGATGATTGTGCTATAAGTTGTGGAGGATCCTTAACTGCTTCAGTTACTGGAGGGGGAGGTATTCTCTCTTACCAGTGGTATAGAGGTCTTAATGGGGATTTTTCTAGCCCTATAGTAGGTGAGGTTTTTCCTACCATTAACAATCTGTGTGGTGGTGATATTGTTCATGTAGTTGTTACAGACCCTAGTGGACCTTGTACATTCAGTTATCAATCTACAGTACTCACAGGAACCAGCTCTCCTGGGGTTAGTGACAGTATGTATGTAAATGTATGGACTTCTTATCCCTTACATGGTGGGAAAGGTGGCCCTCCATGGTATGTATGTGAAGGAGAATGTAACCAAAGATGGATAGGAGATCCTAATGATTCGTCTCCTGCAGGAATTGGGATACTATACAGCTCAGCAGGAGGTCCTTTCGATATCACATGGCATTCTTTAGGATTAAGTGGGTCAAACCTTTTCGGGAAGTATAGTATTTGTGCTCCTGTAGGTGCTCCGTTTGTTGATAGTGTTACTGTTACTGACCAAGCATGTATTAGCACAACAGTTGTTACCACTATTAACGTGAGGGTTAATCCTGTTGTTACTTTTGATACTACAACAAGTATTTCATGCTTTGGAGTATGTGATGGAGAAGTGTTGGCAAATGTTTCGGGAAGTGTTTCTACCCCATTTTCTTATCAGTGGAGCGGTGGAAAAGGAACTACCCCTTCTGCAACAGGGCTATGTGGCGGTGTCACTTACTTAGTTAGGGTTACTGATACTTCCTTTTGCCAGAGCGGTTTAGTGCCTGTATCAATTCCAGAACCAACAGAATTGACCGTGAGTATGACTAGTACTCCTGAAAATTGTGTTAATTCATGTGATGGACAAGCTGAAGCATTTGCGAATGGAGGAACACCTCCTTATACTTATGATTGGGGAAGTGGACCAATTGCTGACTCTACTATTAACACTCTTTGTGCTGGACTTACTACAGTAACTGTGACAGACGATAATAATTGTACCAAACAAGGTAGCGTAACGTTGACACCTCCTTCTCCAATTATTGCAGAAGCAGGTAATGATCAACAGATTTGTGTAGGTAGTAGTGCTCAATTGAATGCAAGTGGAGGTTCGACTTATTCATGGTCTCCAACCACAGGCTTAAGCAATCCTAATATAGCCAACCCAGTAGCATCCCCAAGTGTAACTACTAAATACTTTGTAACAGTAGGTGCAGCAGGTTGTCAAGAAACCGATAGTGTAACAATAACAACCATTCCTCAACCAACCATAACTATTGCGCCAAGTACTGATACCACATTGTGTGATAATATGAGTCTGCAATTAATAGCAAGCGGAGGAGCTTCTTACACTTGGACTCCCTCCACAGGTTTAAATAATGCAGCTATTCCTAACCCAGTGGCAACGCCAACATCGGACATAACATATACTGTTACAGGGGTAGGTGCTAATGGTTGTACAAATATTGACACCCTTCATATCTCCTTAATTCCAGCTCCAATACCTACCATCACTTCAGATACCTCTGTTTGTATTGGCAGTAATATGCAATTACTAGCGAGTGGCGGTGTTAATTATCTATGGTCTCCTACCAGTGGATTAAATAATCCTAATATTTCGAACCCTATCGCTACCCCTTCGGCTACAACAACATATACTGCAACAGTAACAGCAGCAAATGGTTGTCAAGAGACGGCATCAGTTCTTTTAACAGTAAATCCTTTACCTATTAGCACCATGAGTGACTCGGTATTTATTTGTGATACCAATGGAACAATGTTATCAGCCAATGGAGGAACTAGTTATTTATGGTCTCCGGCAGGAACTTTAAGCGACCCTAATATTGCTAACCCTATTGCAACTCCATCCGTAACTACCACCTATTATGTCTTAATTACCGATAATAATGGTTGTTCTATCACAGATACGGTAGTTGCAAAAATTGATACTACTGGAACAGGAGGAGATGTGAATTTTACTTATTCTCCTATGGCTAGATGTGAAGGAATTGATATTGCCTTCACCAATACCAGTTTAAATCCAGGAACAGATGCTTTTACTTGGGATTTTGGTGATGGAACATCATCAACCGAGTTAAGTCCAACTCATTTATACCCTTTTGGATCTACAGTAACTGTTACTTTAACTAGAGAAGCTTCAGGAGGAGGATGTACTGGAAGCAACAGTATCTCTTTTAGTTTAGGTGATTTTAATAACTTTGTTAATCTTAACCCTCCTAATGTGTTTTCGCCAAATGATGATGGTCTTAATGATTTCTTCACATTAGATTTAGATGGAGATTTCAAAGATTGTTTCGAAATAGAAATTTATAACAGATGGGGAGCAACGGTTTACAAAAACAATAATGGAAACAAATGGGATGGAAAATTAAGTTCAGGAAAAGATGTTCCTCAAGGAACTTATTATTACATTCTAAAAATAGGTGACGCAACTATTGCTAGAAGTTTAACCTTATTACGTTAAACAAATATTCCTAAGAAAAAGGGTAAATCATTTGTGTGATTTACCTTTTTTTTTACTCCGTTAACTATATTTGTATTATGGTAGAAGAGTTAATTATATCCCATTCTCTTTCAAAAGAAGAAAAATACAAGGAATTGCTTCCTCAAATGAAAGCGCTTGTTGAATCTGAAAGCGACCTAATAGCCAACCTTGCCAATATTATTGCTGTTCTAAAATATTCATTTCACTTTTTTTGGGTAGGTGTTTATTTTGTAAAAAAAGAGGAATTGGTACTGGGGCCTTTTCAAGGACCAATTGCTTGCACTCGAATTGCAAAAGGAAAAGGGGTTTGTGGTACTTCTTGGAAAGAAGAAAAAGTAATCATTGTTCCCAATGTTGATGAATTTCCTGGTCACATTGCTTGTAGTTCGGCTACAAAATCTGAAATTGTACTTCCAATATTTAACAAAAATAATGAGGTAGCGTTAGTATTAGATATAGATAGTGATGAGCTTAATAATTTTGATCAAATTGATGAAAAATACTTAACTGAAGTTAGTCAATTAATCACCTCTTTTTTGTGAAAAAAAAAACTTCATACCCTTTATTTGAATATTCATTATTTTTTTTGTTACTCCTATTATACTCCTGCGCGCAAATTGTTCCTTTAAGTGGTGGAGAAAAAGACGTTACTCCACCTCAAGAAGTAAGAAGTGTTCCTCTTAATAAATCCGTAAATTTTGATGTAACAACAATTACGATTGAATTTAATGAATTTATCCAATTAATGAATTTAAACAGTCAACTCATCATTTCCCCTATAATAAATCCTAAACCAGAAGTTTTAGCAAAAGGAAAAAAGTTAATCCTCAAATTGCCCAACAATTTAGCTCCTAACACCACTTACAGCATTAATTTTGGAAATGCCATTTGTGATATCACAGAAAACAACAGTTTCCCTAACTATAAATTTGTTTTCTCAACAGGAAATTTTTTAGATTCTCTTTCATACTCCGGAAATATTCTAAATGCTTCTAATCTAGCTCCTGAAGAAAAAATTTATGTTTTGCTATATAAACAATACCACGATTCTGTTCCTTTAAAAGAATTGCCCAATTATATCGCTCTAACCAATAAAGAAGGGCAATATGAGCTAACAAATATTGCTAAAGGCAAGTATAAGTTATTTGCTTTAAAAGACATTAACAGTAATTACTTGTATGATTTACCAAATGAAAAGATAGGTTTTAAAGAGGATATTATTCATTTGACTTCTTCTCAAGCCAACAATCAAATATATTTATTTGAAGAAACCCATCAAAAACAATACATCAAAGAAGTGGCGCATAAACAATACGGTAAAGTAGATATTGCTTTTAATCAGCCTCCTAAGGATTTAAAAATAACCCCTCTGAATATTCCTCCAGAAGAAATTTCGTTGTTAGAGGAAAAAAATGAAAAAGAAGACAGCCTTACCTTATGGTTAAAATTGAATAATGAACTCCCATTTTTAGATTTGCTATTATCTGATAAACATACTCTAAATGACACCATACGCATTAAGCGTGTTCAAGAGTTAAAAGATTCTGCACTTATTATACAAAGTAATATCACATCTAATTTTGATTTAAATCAGCCCATATTATTAACAGCCAATCGGCCAGTTGTTGAGATAGATACGCAAAAGGTTCAACTTCTAGAAGATAGTATTTCTGTCAATTTCTCCTTCACTATTAGAGATAAAAGCTCTAGAAAATTTATGCTCCAGTATGCTTTCAAAGAAAACACCAGCTATCAATTATTGATTCCTTCTTTTAGTGCCACAGATATTTATGGGTTACACAATGATAGTATTTCACTTTCGTTTACAACAAAAAGTGCTGAAGATTATGGTAATATATTATTAACCCTTACTCCTAACTTTGAAGAACAATATATTATACAGCTGTTCATGGATAAGAAACTAGTTTCAGAAAATAGTTATTCAACAATTACCAAAACAACTTACAAATATCTTCGTCCTGGAATATACCACCTAAAATTAATTATTGATACTAACCAAAATGGAAAATGGGATACGGGTGATTACTTTAAAAATCAACAGCCTGAAAAAGTCATTCTTTATAAAAAAGAAATTAATATCCGAGCCAACTGGGACAATGAAATTAATTGGAAAATTAATGAATAGCTCTAGTAATTTAAAACCCAAACTTTAACATTACTAAATCTTGCATCTGCTAAAGCATCTACTGCTTCTCTTCGAGTAGCAAAACTATTACAACTTACTGTCCACAACCCTTTTCTTTTACCGACAATCCATGCATTAAACCCTTCCTCTTTTAAACTCTTTACCATTTGTTTCGCATTACTTTTTTTAGAAAAACACCCGCTAACTAAATGATATTGCAACTCTTTTTTGTTCGTAGCTACAAAAGTTGAAACGGCTTCAATAGTTGGTTGCTCTTTTAGTTTAATGGTAACTGGTGTACCGTTTTTTGCAAACGCAACCTTAACAAAATAAGCGTCTTCTGAGCTAGAAAGCAACTGGCTTTGAATGTCATTTTCGTCAACTTCTTCAAATACCGGGACAGCCGTTCTTTCCGAATAAACTGATGCTGGTGTTGGTTTAAAAGGATTAAGGTGCGCATAATTAATATCTCCTCCTAAATTATATTTAGACGGTATCCATATCGAAAAAAAGATAAAAGGAATTGTTATGGCAGCCGTTAACATCCATTTTTTAGTGGATGTATTGCCTTCTTTAACAACCTTTAAAGGTGTAGTTCTATCTTTAAATTCTTTTGTGATTTTATCTTCTAATGTTGCTCTTTTAATAGGTGATTTTTGAAAAGAAGTCAAACCATAAGAAGCTAACAAATAATTGGTAGATAGCTTCGGTTCAAATTGAATTCTATTTTCAGTATCTAAAAAAAGTGTTCCCACTTCTTCCATCAAAACACTTTCTTTAGCGTTTAATCGTTGTTGAATAGCTAGAGTAAATGCATTAATTTCTTCGCATGCTCTATCATAACTAACGTTTTCTTTCTGCGCAATATGATTCGCCAATAATCCATCATTACTATTTAAGTGCCTATTAAATGATATTTGTTTGGAAGGGGGATTGAACGTATTTTGGATAGATTGAATACTAGCAGGTTTATAATTCCCTACAAAACCACCTAATTCAGGAACAATAACACAATCGTACTGAAACAATAATTCTGATATGTATTGATCGATCTTCATTGGGTCTGCGAATTTATAAAAATAAAGAAAACCGTAGCTATTTAAAAGTGATTTTCTCTAAATCTTCTGGAGTATCAATAGAAATTGCTTCATGAGTAGTTTCTGTCACTTTTATGTTGAAACCATTTTCCAACCAGCGTAATTGTTCTAACCCCTCTGCTTTTTCTAACTTAGAAACAGGTAGAACTGCAATTTTTTTCAACACCTCTACCCTATAGCCATATATACCTATGTGTTTAAAATAAGTATGTTTATTTAACCATAGTTCCTTATCCCACTCTTTTAGGTAAGGAATGGCTGCTCTACTGAACAGCATCGCGAAATGATTTTCATCAATAACTACTTTCGGTTTGTTAGGATTAAATAATTCTTCTTTATTGTCAATTTTCTTAATAAGCGTAGCTATATCTGTTTGTTCATCATCAAAACATTGGCACAATTGATTAATTTGCTCGGGATCAATAAAAGGTTCATCTCCTTGAATGTTGATAACCACTTGAAATTCATTCTCCACTTTTTCTATTACTTCAGCACACCTATCCGTTCCACTTTCGTGATGAGAAGAAGTTAGTATTACCTTTCCATTAAATTTTTTTACGTGTTCAACAATTCTATTATCATCTGTTGCTACCACAACGTCCGTTAAATGACCTGCTTGTTGAGCTTGTTCATATACGCGTTGTATCATCGATTTTCCATTAATATCAATTAGTGGTTTTCCTGGGAAACGAGTTGAGCCATAACGTGAAGGAATAATCCCTAATATTTTCATTTTTAATGGATACTTATTAAATACTTCAAGGATAAAAATAGCTAATTTTACTGAGCTATGAACGATGAATTGCTATATAATATTGCTATTACTTCTTTACCGAATATAGGAGATATTACTGCTAAAAAATTAATTGCTTATTGTGGTAGTGCTGAACAAGTGTTAAAAGAAAAAAAGCAGCTGCTCGAAAAAGTACCTGGTATTGGAAGTGTTTATGCAGAAAGTATTACTAAGGGTAGAGATAACGCTTTAGCTGTTGCTGAAAAAGAAATTAAATTCATTGAAAGCAACGATATTACCCCTCTTTTTTACTTAGATAAATCTTATCCCAACCGTTTGTTGCATTGTGAAGATTCCCCAGTTATTCTCTACACAAAGGGAGAAATCAATTTTAATAACCCTAAGGTGATTAGTGTTGTAGGAACCCGAAAACCAACTGATTATGGCAAAGAGTTTTGTGAAAAAATTATTAATGAATTAATCCCTCACGACCCTTTAATTATAAGTGGTTTAGCTTACGGGATAGATGTTTGTGCACACAAAGCGTCAATCCAAAATAACATTTCAACTGCTGCTGTATTGGCTCATGGATTAGACCGAACCTATCCAGCACAACACACATCTGTAGCTAAGCAAATGCTAGAACATGGAGGCTTAATTTCTGATTATAAAAGTGGTACCAATCCTGATCGGGAAAATTTTCCTAAACGGAATAGAATCGTTGCTGGCTTATCCGATCTCACCATTGTTATTGAATCTAGCAAAAAAGGAGGTTCTTTAATTACAGCTCATATCGCTAATGATTACAACAGGGATGTTTTTGCTTTGCCCGGTCGATTAACTGATAGTCAATCTGAAGGTTGTAATAATTTAATTAAAAACCACAAAGCAGCATTAATACAATCTGTTAAGGATATTGAATACATCATGGGATGGGAAGCTAATAAAAAAGAAGCTTCTCCACAAACTCAGTTGTTTGTTGATTTGAATGAAGAAGAAAAAATAATTACTCACATTCTTTCCCAACAAGGAAAGGAAAGTATTGATAATCTTGCTTTACAAGCAAAATTACCCATGAGTAAAACAGCAACATTATTATTAAACTTAGAGTTTAATGGTGTTGTAAAATCGCTTCCTGGAAAATTATATAAATTGATTTAAATCAACTCACTCTTTTATTTCCTTAAAAAATTGTTCTGCAGCTAATTGTTCTGCTTTTTTCTTAGAGTAAGCTGTTCCTTTTCCTTTACCTACCCCATCGATAAATAATTCTGCAGTAAAAAGCTTCGTATTTTTTTCTTCCTGCTCCGTTATTCTAAACTCGAGTGGCTGTTTTTCTCTTTGAGTCCATTCCAACACCCTACTTTTAAAATCTGTTTCGGTTTGAATAATTGCATCAATATCTAAATGTGTTTGAATTAATTGTTGGACAACAAATTTTTCAGCATAAGAATAACCTCTATCTAGATATATCGCTCCTATTAGAGCTTCTAATGCATCTCCATAGATTGTTTTACTTTCCTTATCTAATTTTGCTTTAACAAAAGCATTTAATCCTATTTTAACCCCTAAATCGTTCAAGGTTTTTCTGCTTACCAATCGTGATCGTAATTGGGTTAAAAAGCCTTCATCCTCAAAAGGAAATTTATTAAAAAGATAATGGGATACAATAGCACTCAGAATAGCATCCCCTAAAAATTCCAACCTTTCGTTGCTTTCAAAAAACTGCTTATCGGTGTCTTTAATTACAGATTTATGTGTAAACGCTTGTTGGTAAAACTGAAGATGCTGGGGTAAAAAACCAAGAATTCGCTCTAAAGTTAGAGCGAATTCTGTTTTTCTTTTAAAGACATTAAAAAACGCCAATTAGCCGTTGTATTTTTTAAAAATAACTGAAGCGTTATGTCCTCCAAATCCAAAAGTATTGCTCAATGAAGCTCTTACTTCTCTTTCTTGAGCTTTATTAAAAGTAAAATTCAATTTTGGATCAAAAGCCTCATCATCCGTAAAATGATTAATGGTAGGAGGAACTATATTTTCTTTCACCGCCATAACAGCTGCTATAGATTCTAATGCTCCCGCAGCTCCTAATAAGTGCCCTGTCATCGATTTTGTAGAGCTAATATTCAACTTGTAAGCATGTTCTCCAAAAACAGCCAAAATTGCTTGAGATTCTGCAATATCCCCCAAAGGTGTTGATGTTCCATGCACATTGATATAGTCTATTTCATCGGGCTGCATTCCAGCATCCTCTAATGCATTTTTCATAACATTGTTAGCTCCTAGTCCTTCTGGATGGGGTGCTGTCATATGATGTGCATCAGCAGATAACCCTCCACCTACAACCTCAGCATAAATCTTAGCTCCTCTTGCTATTGCATGTTCATACTCTTCTAAGATTAATGCAGCTCCTCCTTCACCCATCACAAAACCGTCTCTGTCTTTATCAAAAGGGCGAGAAGCTGTTTCTGGCGAATCATTTCTAGTTGATAAAGCGTGCATAGCATTAAAACCTCCCATACCAGCTTCATAAATTGAAGCTTCAGAACCACCAGAAACAATAATATCAGCTTTACCTAATCGAATATAATTAAAGGCATCAATTAATGCATTAGTTGAAGAAGCACATGCTGCAACAGTAGTAAAATTCGGCCCTCTAAAACCAAATTCCATAGAAATTAATCCAGAAGCAATGTCTGCAATCATTTTAGGAATAAAGAAAGGATTAAAACGAGGTGTTCCATCTCCTCCAACAAAATTAGCTACCTCATCTTGAAAAGTTTTGATACCTCCAATTCCAGATCCCCAAATTACTCCAACCCTATCTTTATTAACAGTTTCTATATCTATTTTGGAATCTGCCACCGCTTCTTTAGAAGCTATTAAAGCAAATTGAGTATAAGGGTCTATTTTTCGAGCTTCTTTTCTATCAAAATAATCTGCTACATCGTAATCTTTTACTTCACATGCAAATTGAGTTTTGAATTTTGATGCGTCATAACGAGTAATAGGCGCACAACCGCTCACTCCTTTTTTTAAGTTTTCCCACGTCTCAGGGAAAGTTTTTCCTAATGGTGTAATCGCACCAATACCTGTAACTACAACTCTCTTTAATTCCATTTGCTAGTTAACTTTAGTTGATATAAACCGAAAAAGCTTTGAATTTCCATTCAAAGCATTTTCGGATAGAACTTAAAAAGTTTGTTATTTAGCGTTATCTTCGATGTATTTTACAGCATCTCCTACTGTAGCAATTTTTTCTGCTTGGTCATCTGGGATAGCAATATTGAATTCTTTTTCAAATTCCATAATTAATTCCACAGTATCTAATGAATCCGCTCCTAAATCATTAGTAAAGCTTGCTTCCATTGTTACTTCATTTTCATCAACTCCTAATTTGTCAACGATAATTGATTTTACACTTCCTGCGATATCTGCCATGTTATTTTGTTTTATTTAGTTTTTATACTTTATATTATACGGTGCAAAGAAAATTATTTATCTCTACATAATCAAAATTATTTATCATTATTTATAACAAACCATTACCTCGTTTAAGCTTTTCCGCTGGATATCAGGTACTAGAGCATTTTTTTGCGGATGTCCTACGGGTAATAAGAGAAATGCGCGTTCATTTTCTGGTCGATTTAACAATTGTGCCAAAAAATTCATAGGGCTTGGTGTGTGAGTTAATGTTGCCAAACCAGCATTGTGGATTGCAGCTATTAACATACCTGCGGCAATACCAACTGATTCGTTAACATAGTAATTGTTTCTCTTTTCGCCCTCAATTGTCTCATGCACTCTCTTAAATAAAACAATGATATAAGGAACTTTTTCTATAAATGGTTTTTCCCAATCCGTTCCAAAAGGAGCTAAATCTTCCTTCCAACGATCACTCATTCGAGTAGAATAATTTTCTTTTTCTTCTTTTTCTGCTGCCGCTCTAATTTTCTTTTTTAGCTCAGGATTAGTTACTACACAAAATGTCCACGGTTGCTTATGAGCTCCTGATGGAGCAGTAGATGCTGTTTTAATAATGTTTTCAATTACCTCAACAGCTATAGGTTCATCCGAAAATTCACGAATAGATCGTCTTTGATCCATTAATTTAAAAAACGATCTGCTATTACTTAATTGTTCTTCTTTTGTTAACTCTTTTTGAGAAAAGGGAATAAATTTATGTTCCATGTTTTTTAATTTTGAGTGTTGAAGATAATAAAACTATGAAAAGGATTGCAATATTTGCCTCAGGAAATGGATCAAACGCAGAAAACATTGTACATTATTTTAGCAACAATAAACATATAGAAGTTGCACTTATCATAACCAACAATCCCAGCGCATATGTATTAGAACGTGCCAAAAAATTAGGCATAAAATCGTTGATTTTTGACAAATCAGCATTTTCAGAAAATGACAAAATATTACAAAAATTGAAAGAAAATGATATAAATTGGATCATTTTAGCTGGTTTTTTGTTAAAAATACCAAAAAACATCATAAAATCATTTTCGAATAAAATCATTAATATTCATCCTTCGTTGCTCCCAAAATATGGAGGAAAAGGAATGTATGGAGACCGTGTTCATCAGGCGGTAATTGATGCAAAAGAGCAAGAATCTGGAATTACTATCCATTATGTGAATGACCATTACGATGAAGGGAAAATTATTTTTCAGGCAAAATGCATAGTCGATACGAATGACTCTCCAGAAGATTTAGCAACAAAAATTCACGAACTAGAATATAAATACTTCCCAAAAGTAATTGAAGAATCAATCTCCTGATATTGTTTTAAAGTTAAATCCTCTTTCCAGTAAATACTCTATCGCTCTTGGAAGTGCATACTCTAAATTTTTAAATGCTTTTACACTGTCATGAAACACAATTATAGAGCCTGATTTGGTAAATTTTGTTACATTTTGCAAACACTTTTCAGGCGTAGTCTTCGCATCAAAATCTCCACTTAACACATCCCACATAACTATCTTATAAGAATTAACTAATTCTTTTGCCTGACTTTTCCTAATCCTTCCATAGGGAGGCCGAAATAAAGATGATGCTATAATCTCAGCACAATCAGCAACATTATTCAAATAAGTTTCATTTCCTGTTTTCCAACCATTTAAATGGTTAAAGGTGTGATTCCCTATCGCATGTTCGTCATCTTGAATAGTTTGATATATTTCATGATATTTCTTAACATTACACCCCAAGCAAAAAAAAGTAGCTTTTACTTGATATTGTTTCAACACACCTAGCACCCATTCCGTAATTTCAGGAGTAGGTCCATCATCAAATGTTAAGTAAATATTATTTTCTTCATTGGGAATGTCCCAAAGTAAATTTTGATAATAGCGTTTTACCAGTTGTGGTGATTTTTTTAAATACATTACTTAGCTTCAGCCACATTGATTCCAACAATTTTTCCAACAATTGTTTGAGCAATTAATGGAAAATGTGTTTTGATGATGTTATCAATATCATTTTGCCCTGATGGGAAACGTGCTTTAACCGCTCCAGAACTCACTTCCTTTCCTCCATTATCAAAGATAGTGTAATGCACCTTAATTTCCCGTTGATATTGCTCGGAAGAAGCTACATATCTTTTATCTGCACTACGTTTAATATCTAATTCGTTAACAAAAATATAGTAGCTCGGTTGGTATTTTTTGTTCAACGTCAACAATAAGTTATCATTTGATATTTTTGTGTTCATGTATTTTTCTCTATTGTCTACCTGAGAAACAACTTGTCCATTTTGAACCCCAGCTTCGATATATTCCTCTTCAGTTCCCGCACTTGATGCGGGATCTCCACTTCGTTTCGACTTCTTAAATTTGCCTATTAATTTGGTTCCTACATTTTCTTTTTTCACCACTTCTTCTTCAGGCATTACTTCATATTTGTACCCAACAGAATTGTAGATGTAACTTAATTCTTTTTGCGCTTCTTGTGGTTCAATAGTATAAAATGAAAGTGGATTAAAATAAGGTTTACATGCAATAAAAATGTTTTGATCTAGTGCTGCTCGAAATTTAGCCTTAATATCGTCAAAGCTCATCTCATTTTTAGCCGCTATATCCCTATCAATATCTGATAAATACATTTTGGATTCAAAAGGGATAATCAACACATCGTGTTTCCCATTCTGGTCAGGATGCAAAGCATCTCCAGTAGTTGTATTCTGAGAAAAAACAGTTGTGATTGCTGCAAAAAACGTAATAATTATTAGGATTTTTTTCATGATTTCATTTTTAGAATAGCCTATTAATAGCTATTAGTAAAGCTACTTGAAATCAATGTACTGGAAGAATTGTAAATAACTGTTTTTAAACAACAACAAGTTAATTACTGGAAAAACTCCAGCAGAATAGAATTCTTTTAAAACCTTAACCAATCTGTATTGGCATACAACATAAAAGCTAACAACAAAATCATACCTGCCATCTGGGCATATTCCATTGCTTTTTCATTTGGCTTTCTACGTGTTATCATTTCATACAGTAAAAACATGACATGACCACCATCTAATGCTGGTATAGGTAATAAATTCATAAATGCCAATACCAATGAAATCCATGCTGTTTTTTCCCAAAAATTTTCCCAAATCCATTCTGGACCAAATAGCTTACTAATAGATGCAAACCCTCCCATTCCTTTATATGCTCCTGTACTAGGGTTTAGCATCATTTTAAATTGTTTGTAATAATTTACTAGTTTTTCTTCCGCTTTATTATACCCTGCTGGAAAAGAAGCAAAAAATGAATAGTGCTTTCGCTCTAATTTATATATACCTGTTTTATCTAAATCTGCTATTGGGTAAATAGCTGTTTCAACTCCTATAATATTAGAATCAGGTATATGTATAGGAACAGAAATTAATTGCCCATTTCTCTTTACTTGAAATTCTACATCTCGATCAGAGTATTGAGACAGTATCGATTTAAACTCATCATAATATTTAAATGAATGCTCATTAATTCCTACAATTTGATCTTTTAGTTGTATTCCAGCAACTTCCGCAGCATCCCCTTTGCGAACTCCTGCAATTACAAAAGGAACTCGAGGCATAAACATCGGTCCAGTTCTGTTGTCAATTAACGTTTCAATTAAGTTTTCAGGAATTGTTAAATCAACTATCTCTCCATCTCTTTCTACTTGTAATGTTTGTGAATAAAAAATTTCTTCCTGCATTTGTGAAAAAGTGGTTGGAGCTATTCCATTGATGAAAACAATTTTATCCCCTGTTTTTAAACCAATTTCATTAGCAACGGCTTCGTTTGTACACCAAATACCATCTTTTAATTCACTAGCGGGTAAATATTTATCTCCATAAGCCATCAAGACAAAACTGTAAATTAAGAAGCCGACAATAACATTAACAATAATACCTCCCAACATGATAATTAAACGCTGCCAAGTAGGTTTTGAACGGAATTCCCATGGTTGTGGTTCTTTAGCCATTTGTTCCTTATCCATGCTTTCATCTATCATCCCCGCTATTTTCACATAACCTCCCAAAGGCAACCACCCAATGCCGTACTCTGTTTCTCCAATTTTTTTCTTGTAAATGGAAAACCAAGGGTTAAAAAACAAGTAAAAACTCTCTACCTTCGTTTTAAAGAACTTAGCTGCAAAAAAATGCCCTCCTTCATGTAGTATTACCAATATTGATATACTCAGTAATAATTGTCCTCCTTGTATAATGTATTCCATCTGTTAATTTTAATTTCGAGCGAAGTTAAGATTTAAATAAGCGTTTTTGCAAATTCCCTTGCCCGAGTGTTTGTTTTTACATAATCCTCATAGGTAGGGTGTTGAATAAAAGATACCTCTTGCATACATCTTTGATTAATCTCTGCAATATCTAAGAAACCTATTTGATCGTTCAAAAAAGCTTCAACAGCAACCTCATTGGCTGCATTTAAAATACAAGCTAAGTTTCCTCCTTTCTCTAATGCTTCATAAGCCAAAGTCAAATTCATAAACGTTGTCTTGTCTGGTTCTTCAAAAGTAAGTTGGGGGTAATCCATAAAATTGAAGCGTTGAGATTTAGAAGGCAAACGAAACGGAAACGATAAAGCGTATTGAATAGGATGTCTCATATTAGGCAGGCCTATTTGTGCTTTCATACTACCATCTTCAAATTGAACTAATGAATGTATAATTGATTGAGGATGAACAATGACATCAATTTGTTCAGGCTTTAAGTTAAAAAGCCATTTTGCTTCAATTACTTCCAACCCTTTATTCATTAAGGTAGCTGAATCAATAGTAATCTTTGCTCCCATATTCCAATTGGGATGTTTTAAAGCTTGTTCTTTGGTAATATTTTTTAACTCTTCTTTTGATTTCCCCCTGAACGGACCTCCTGAAGCTGTCAAATAAATTTTTTCAATTTTATTTTGATGTTCCCCAACTAAACACTCAAAAATAGCTCCGTGCTCTGAATCTACAGGCAAAATAACTACTCCATTTTCTCGAGCCAATATCGTTATCAATTCCCCTGCTACAACTAGTGTCTCTTTATTAGCTAATGCAATTGTTTTTTTAGCTTTTATAGCGTTAATGGTTGGTAATAAACCTGCATAACCAACTAAGGCCGTTAAAACGACATCTACACTTTCCATCTCTACAACTTGAGCTAAAGCTGCTTCTCCTTTATAAGTTTTAATGTCATGTTCCCAAAGCACATCGGCAACTTGTTGATACTTCGTTTCATCAACAATAACTACAGCATTGGGTTTAAATTTAATCGCTTGTTGAATTAATAAATCTGCATTGGAATGAGCTGTTAACACTTCTACTTGAAATTGATTAGCATGCTCTTCTACCACCTCCAATGCTTGGGTTCCAATTGACCCTGTTGAACCAAGTATAGCGATTTTTTTCTTTTCCAATGCTTATTTTCTTCTTGAATTCATTTTGATTTCATTCATCAACACACTTTTTGCTTGTGCATAAGATTGAATATGAATATATTTTCCTCCTCCCGTTTCCGCTATCGATTCCATAGATTTAATAGCCCCTTTTTCATTTTTAACTCCTACAACTGAAATGGTAACTCCTTTTTCAAGATTCAGTGCTACATCTTCTAAAATATCATTCCCATTTAAAATAAAAGCTCCATCAGTAGCAATAATCACTTGATTGTTTCCTCCTTCAATCATCTCTGCACGAGCTACTTGGTAGGCTTTTTTAATTCCTTTTCCTCCAGCGGTATAACCTCCAGCTGTTAATCCTTTTATGAGTTCTGTTATCATTGCTTTATCTCTAACATAGTCTGATTTTAAGACTACTTCAGTAGATGTTGCATAAGTGACTATTGCCAATTTATCAATAGGCCTTAATCCATTTAGCAATTCAATCATAGAGGCTTTTAACAAATCTAATCGCCCTTCTTGTTTCATTGAAACAGAAACATCAATTAAAAAAACAACATTATTGGGAGCATACAAACTCACTGGTAATGCACTAGTGGAAATGGTATCTTCTGCAGGAATTTCAACAACCAGTTCTTCTATTATTGGTTCCTCCTTTACCATCAATTCTTCTGCTGTTGGTTTTCCTAATTCAAACTCTATGTAATCATTTTGTCTATTCACATAAAACGCTTGTTCTTTAGTACTATAGCCTTCCGCATTAACCACAAAATAATAAATATCATATTTTAAGCTTTGCGCAACTTCTCCAGCTTTGTTAGTGTTTAATTCTTTATACACCAAACCATCCCATATAATTTCAACTGTTGCATCCTTGATTGGTTTTTTCGTATTTATATCTACCACTTTTATTTTGAAATCTGCTCTTAAATCAACTGGTTCTTTATTAGAACTAAAATCCGGACATGCTAGCGTTTCATCTATATCAAACGTTTTCGCATTTCCCTCAATAGTAAACGTAATGGGCTCATTGTTGACACTTACCCATACAGGCACGTCTTTTTTAAATTTTCCTTTCTTTTTTGGAGTGTATTTTATTCGGACAATTATTGTGCTATCAGGTAAAATTTCTTTTTTAGAAAATTTAGCATCAATACCATAAGGCTCTTCTATTCTTAACAAATAAGCTGTTTCTTCTCCTGCATTGGTTAATGTGAAATCATAGTATTTTTTATCCG
Organism: Vicingus serpentipes; assembly: GCA_024103385.1. Lineage (GTDB taxonomy): Bacteria > Bacteroidota > Bacteroidia > Flavobacteriales_E > Vicingaceae. Next base: position 29,311 of record JAGFIT010000040.1, on the reverse strand, counting down.
AGGAGTTCACATCTCCCAAATTATGATAGGAGGTATTAAAAACAACTTGTCCAAAAATGCTTCCAAAAAAAAGAAGCCCAGCTGTTATTGATAGTAGTTTTTTCAATGTTTTTCGTCAATTAAATTTGTTGTTTCATCACCAAATACATTGCCAAAAATACTATTTGTTTTTACAGTTGACTAGCCAACACTGCTGTTCTTTTAAAACTTTTTACATTTCCTGTTAAATCGAAGGCTTCTATATAAATAATGTAAATACCTATCCTCGCTTTTTCATTATTTTCATCAACACCATCCCAACTAAATATTCCTTTTACCGACAACAATTGATTTTGTATTAATTTTTTCACTAATCTGCCTTTAGCATCATACACAACAACATTAGCTACATACCCTGGGTCAGAAAAATGATAACTAATATTCACCACATCATCTACCCCATCGTTGTTAGGGGAAAATGTTAAAGGATCAATAAAGAATTCATCATCATTGTCATTTTGCTGTTGATATTGTGAATTTTCATATCCAGGAGTTGCAAAACCAACTGCTTCAGCAGCTGAATGCCAATTGGTAATTTCGTTTGTTGGTCTATTATAATTGATACGCTCTAAAGAAACTCCTTCTACATTATTTAAAAGTGGAAAATGCATGTCTTCACTGTAGTGAAAATAATCGATGACTTGATTAGAAACATCCAGCAGATACACATCTCCTTCATCATTATTATAAGTTGGAAAGCTAGTCATTTTTAAGAAAGTTGACTCCACGCTATTTACATATTCGGTAGAAATATTGTATACATCTTTACTTAATAGAATAAATTCTTTGGGAAAAATGAGTCGAAACGTATCTGTTATTAATTTGTAATTATCGATACTATCTCTTTCTAAGTTAGCTAAATTCCAACCTTTAAGATTAATAATTTTATTGGAGTTGTTATAAAGCTCTACAAAATCAGAACCTCCAATAAAAGGATTAAAGAGTACCTCATTAATTATTAAATCTCCAATAACTGGAGGATCAAGAACTAAATAAGTAAAAAGTGCAGAAATAGAAACGATTGTATTATTCGCAGTATCTTTTATGTTATTAATGGTTAGCGTATAATTAGTTCCATTAGTAAAGGTATTTGAAAAAGTGAGATGAACTAAGGAATTATTTGCCAAATCTCTCGTAGCGATTGCAGGGTTTCCTACTCCTAAATCAACCGTATAATTTAAATTATTTTGACTGCTATTTAATTCCACATCTTCATTAAAATACAAGACTAAATTCTTCTCATCTATTACCAATAAAGAATCTAATTGCGGAGGAGTATTATCAATAAACCCATCTCCTAACACGTTAAAATCATCGTAATAGAAAAGAGTAGATCGAGTGGAGGTGTATTTTGAAAAAACACCAAAATATAGTGAAGAATTATAGGTATTATCAAAAGCACCCCCTTCTAAAGTAAAATTAGTACTTCCTGTAGTGTCAGAAAAAACTTGCCAAGCTCCTAAGCTATCTCTAGTCACTTTTATCCTACAGTTTACTTTTAATGTGTTAAGCCTATTGTCAATACCATCAATAATTTTTGTTTCTACCAACCCATCTTGCCGATATAAACTGATCTCATCAGCCGTATTTCCAATTTTAACAAAATAACCATTTAAAGTGTTTTTTAAGTTAGCCTGATTAGCTACCAAATAAACTTTAGCATAATTACTTGATGAAGGATTAAAGTCCATCTTTACTAAAAATTCCCATGTGGCATTATTAATAGCTGTTGAAGGAGTAGAGAGGAAAGAAACATCAGCCTGAGCAACGGCATTTAAATGCAATTGATAAGTAGTATCCACTTCATAGAAATTGGTATCTCCAGACCAAGCTGGGTTTACAGAAAAATTACTATCTGAAAAATTGTCAATTAATTGTGCAGCAACAATATGCGAAACACATGTAAGCACTAATATTATCAGATATTTTAACGTCATTTTATTCCAACATTTATTTTAAGGTTAGCAATGTTAGCAAATATTTGAATCTAAACACAATAAAAATTATTCTATATATCTGATTATTAGTAAAATAAGTATTTATACTTAAGGGAATTATAGTAAAGGTAATTTTGTTTTAAGATGATTATTCTTTCCACTCATTATTTGCCTTTCATTCTCTTTCTTTTTTAGTTTTTACGTACTTTTGCCCTCGTTTAACCTTAAAAAAATAAAAAATGAAAGTCGCAGTTGTAGGCGCTACCGGAATGGTAGGAACGGTTATGCTAGAAGTATTAGCCGAAAGAAATTTTCCACTAACAGAACTAATTCCTGTTGCTTCAGAGAAGTCAATAGGTAAAGAAATTGAATATAAGGGTAAACAGTTTAAGGTGGTCGGATTACAAAGTGCTGTTGATATGCGACCTGATATTGCTATTTTTTCGGCAGGGGGAGATACTTCTTTAGAATGGGCTCCTAAATTTGCAGAAGTAGGTACTACGGTAATTGATAATTCTTCCGCATGGAGAATGCATCCAGATCATAAATTAGTGGTTCCAGAAATCAATGCGGATCAATTAACTGCATCAGATAAAATAATCGCTAACCCTAATTGCTCTACCATTCAAATGGTGTTAGTGATGAATCCTTTACATCAAAAATACAAAATTAAAAGAGCTATTGTTTCTACTTATCAATCCATTACAGGAACAGGGGTAAAAGCAGTGCAACAATTAGAGAATGAAAAAAAAGGCGTTAAAGGAGACATGGCTTATCCTTATCCAATAGACCAAAATTGTTTGCCTCATTGTGATGTATTTCAAGAAAATGGATATACCAAAGAAGAGATGAAATTGGTGAATGAGCCTAAAAAAATATTAAGTGATGGTACTATTAAGATAACAGCAACTGCTGTTAGAGTTCCTGTTGTTGGAGGACATTCAGAATCTATTAATATTGAATTTGAAAAAGATTTTGACTTGGCTGAAGTTAGAGAGATTTTACATCGTACTGATGGAGTAGTAGTTCAGGATAATCCAGCAACCAACACTTATCCTATGCCGCTGTATGCCGCAGGAAAAAATGACGTCTTTGTTGGAAGAATAAGAAGAGATGAATCTCAACCTAACACCTTAAATATATGGGTGGTAACTGACAATCTTAGAAAAGGAGCTGCTACCAATGCTATTCAAATTGGAGAGTATTTGGTGAAAAAAGGAATTGTAACATCAGCTATTGAAGCTTAAAATAAAAAGGGGAGTAGATGAATTGACACTTACCCCCTTTTTAATTTATATATGTCCTTCTATTATAATTAATCCATTAGGTAGCACATTAAGACAGCTCTTTTATTCTTTCTTCAACATACTCCACCAATTCTTTGTTGTTATATTCATGAAAAATCTTTTTCAATGGACGTTTATCTGTTTTACACCTTATCCATACAAGAAGGTTAAATCCAGAAAGATCTATTGGATTAGCTAATTTTTGGGAGCTCAACACCGTTTGTAATAGGTCTAACTCTTTTTGTAAGAAAAAAGAATTAGACAACTTTCCTGCCTTTAATGCGTCTTCCATAAATCGAACCACCCAATGTTCTTCAATTGTTTTATTTTTTAATTTACTACTGCTTTTATAAGATTTCAACAAATATCGCAAGTAATCAATATCTCCTGATTCAAAACTGATTAAAATAATAAACGCATTTGTTACTCGAAAAATATCTCTTCGAACATTAGCAAAAGATTGATTAAGCAGCTGATTAGAATAAAGTTTAGCCTTTTTATAGTTTTTTTTCCAAAAATAATATTCTGATAAATTATTTAATATCACCACCTTAAACAAATCAGTAAGGTAACTGTAATAAGTTGTTAACCCTTCTTCAACCCAGCCGACAAAATCTGATAGATGCTCAATCTCTCCTATTTGCACTAGCGCACCTAATTGGTTCCCTGCTCGATATTGGAAAATAACCATTTTTTCATAATAAGTTTGATCTTTGTCCTCTAATTGATCAAGAAGATCTATTGCGCCTTGATAGTCTTTTCTTTCCATTTTACTCACTGCATAATTATTGAGAGCTGCATTATAAGCATGCGCCCTATATTTTTTCATCAATGGATTATTTTTGAACAATAGATAAGTGTTTTTTGACGCATTTTCCTCTTCTTTCGAGTTATTTTTATAATTATGAGCTAAAGCCATAAAGGAGTTAGTATAATAAAGCGTATTAAAAGAAGCAGCTGGGTGTTGCAGCTTTAATGCTTTTTCATATGACTCGTTAAATAACTTTTCATATTGCTCTTTCTTCCTTGATCTAGCCCTTTGAATAACAAACCCATCAGAAAGTAATTTAAAACTTTCAAACTCTTCCTCTGCTTTTTTCATCGCCTCTCTTCCTTTTTCTGTTAATTGGTGAGAATCCTCTACTTTTGAATTTTGACTCTGTACAAGGCTAATTTTATATTCATACAATTCTACCAATATTTTATTGGCCTCAATACTTTCTGCTTGTTTTAGCGTTTCATTTACCAACTTCAAAGCCGCCTTACGCAAACCTCTATCGTACAATAATCCAATCTTATTTAATTGGACTCTCAGCTTAGGATACAAATTCTTTTCTAAAGAATGTGATGTGGTTATTTCTAATAACTGATGATATAAATTATTTTTTAATTTAGATTTGTTTTTTGTAAATGTAATTTTAGCATCTATTTCTTCGTTCTCTTTTTGAAGGTTGTCATTAATAATCTTAAACAACTGAAGCCCTAAATTATTTCTTCCTCCTGAAACACCTTTAACCACCTGGGTAAAGTATCTTTTTTCATCTTTACTCATCTGTCGAACAAAATCATAAAGATAGCTTTGTGGTTTTCTATTTCTTTTCATAATAAATTAAAGACTTTAAAAGCATTTTGAATTTCTGAAATCAACCTAATTCTTTTAGCTGTACACGTAAATATATTCATTATTTTGAGCATTAAAGGAGAAAACAAGCACATTTAATTACTGACTATTCACTCAAGTAAATTTCTAACGCTTTAAAAAAAGAACATTCTCATACACAAAAAAATCTCTGTTATTAATAAATATTTCTTAACAACTCCTTTATCATTAAAGCTAATTAATATTTGAATACACATTACTGAAAAACAACGAAAATAATCCGTATCTTTATTCTTTGTAAAGGTAAATTAAATTGACAACAATTTTCTAAGAGGCAACCCTCTTAATTGTATTCACGTCTATCGAGATGTTAACCAGTTACTAACGTATGTTACAAAACACTTCTAAAATGAATTTTTCTTTGACTAAAAAAGCACTATTTTTGGCATTCACTCTCTTTATAATAATGAATTCATTTATTATAGCTCAAGAGGGACACCAACATAACAATCACAGTCATAATAATCAAATTAAAGATTTTTACGCCCTTCCCGAAACAGCAATTATTCATGCTAAAGAAGTAAGTGATTATCATTTTATTAATGTTGAAATTAAAGAAGCTATCTACCGAGAATTATCTGCCTTTGCTTTATCTAACAATTATAAAGTAAAAAATCTCACTACCTTCTATCTTACTAATAGTTATATGTACACGGCTGTTTTTCAAGACAGAATATCCAATTCAACTTCCTTACAAGGATCAAACAATTTAGTTTTTACAAAAGCAAATTTATTAGCTATTATCAAAGATATTATTCCTCTCATTACCAATGATTACAACAATTATAAGAAGGATGGGGTAACTATGGATGAGTTAGAATTTTCTCCCTCCAAATGGAAAAAAAGCCCCCCTTTAGACAAAGCTGCTGGAGAAGAATGTAATAATCCTGATTTTGAACAATGCGATTTTACAGGCTGGGAAATGTACACAGGAACCGTTAACAATACTCCTTATACCATGTTAGGCCCTACGACAACCAATGCTTATTGCAGTGAATCCACAGGGCAATGTTACAACGCTCCACCCCCAGATCCTGGTTGTGGCTGTGATGCTGGCGGAGGTCAAATTCAATGTGGAACTGGATGTAATAGTTATATGTATAATAATGGGGTTTGTACCTGTAATGCTTGTGGTTGCGTTGCTGCTGTAGCCCACCGTATTGTAAATTCTGGTACAGATGCTGTAACAGGCGTTATTCCTAAAACTGATCCTAGAGGAGGTGGTTGTACTGCCCTTATTGGAGACATAACAGGGACAGGCGCTAAAGCTTCCAGTATAATCCAAACCTTTAGGGTAAGCACCAATAGCGCTAATTTTTATTACAGCTATGCTGCAGTACTACAAGACCCTAGTGGACACACCTTAGGAGAAAAACCTTTTTTTAAAGTAAACATGTACGATTCCAATGGTGATGATATCACCTGCGGTCTATATAGTGCTACAGCAGGTGATGGTCAAGCGGGGTGGATTACTCAAGGTTCTTTAGTATACAAAAATTGGACTACCGTATTTGTTCCTTTACAAGCATATATTGGCCAAGATGTGACCATAGAATTTATTGTGGGAGATTGTTCTCAAGGTGGTCATTATGGTTATGCTTATGTGGATGTTAGTTGTTTGCCTTTAGAAATTTTAACAGGGTCGCAAGTACCTTGTGGACCAACAACCTTAAGTGCTCCTCCTGGTGGTGCTTCTTATTTATGGTCTACAGGAGAAACAACAGAAACCATTACTCCGCCATCAAGCGGAACTTATTCTGTAACCATTACTCCTTTTTCTGGGGCTGGTTGTGGAATTACATTAGATACCACTGTAACCATAGGCCCTACATCAGTAACAGCAGACTTTAGCAACACAATGGCGTGTATTAATGTTCCTTTCGATTTTACAGATTTGTCTACAGAAGTAAATACCACTATAACCACTTGGGCATGGGATTTTGGAGATGGAGGAACTTCGACTCAACAAAACCCATCTCACACTTTCTCCTCTAGCGGTACTTTCAATGTAACCTTAACTGTTACTAGTGATAATGGTTGTACAGATAATGTGACAATACCAATTAATGTGCCTACCTGTGGACCTACAGTAACACTTGTTGGTGATACCATTTGTATAGGGGAAACAGGAACGTTAACAGCTAATGGAAGTCTCGGAGCATTAAATTATACTTTCGATTGGTCTGGGGGAGGAATAACTGGTAATACTAACAACGGCACAATAGAACCATCTATCGTTACTCAAACAGATAATCCAGTTACTACCACAACTTATACCGTTATCATAACAGACAATAATGGTGTTAAAGATACAGCAACAGCTGATATAGTAGTGAATCCATTGCCAACAGTAAGTGCCGATACCGATGCCGCAATTTGTATAGGAGACAATATCAATATTACCGCTTCAGGAGCAGCTACTTATACTTGGGACAACGGTGTTCCGGCTGGAGCAGGGCCACATAGCGTGTCACCAACAACGACAACTACTTATACAGCAACAGGAACAGATGCTAACGGATGTGTAAATACAGATGATGTTACCATTACGGTAAATCCTCTACCAACTATTACCACAGCAGATGAATCTGTATGCTGGGAAGATTCAGTACAAGTATGTGCAGCAGGAGGAAGCACTTATACATGGGCAGCACTAGACGGTGGATTATTTGATGCAGGAACAACGGGAGCATGTGTTTATGTCGAAGGAGACCTAAGTGCTCCAGGAGCAGACTATACAAGACAATATGAAGTAACAGGAACAGATGCCAATGGATGTATAAATACCGCAATTACTACAGTTACATATGAAGCCGTTTGTGGACCTACGGTCAGAGCAACAGGTGATACCATTTGTATCAATGAACCTTCAGCTAATTTAACAACGGTAATTAATAACACTACAGGAACAGTGATTTATGCATGGAGCCCAACAACTAACCTAGACGACCCTACTATTGCTAACCCTACATTCACGCCAACTGTAGATGGTGTTTTTATATATGTTGTAACTATAACGGATGATTTAGGAACAGATACGGATAGTACTACCATAACGGTAAACCCATTGCCAAATGTAAGTGCAGATACCGATGCTGCTATATGTATAGGCGCATCAGCCAATATTACAGCTTCAGGAGCTGCTACCTATGTTTGGGATAATGGATTGCCAGCTACAGCGGGACCACATAGTGTGTCTCCAACCACTACAACTACTTATACGGCAACAGGAACTGACGTAAACGGCTGTGTAAATACTGATGATGTTACCATTACAGTAAATCCTTTGCCGACTATTACTACTGCGGATGCCTCCATTTGTAAAGACAATCCAACTAATATTTGTGGAGCAGGAGGAAATACCTATACTTGGGCTTCTTTAGATGGCGGATTAATTAACGGAGCAGCCAATACGGCTTGTATAACAGTAGCTACGGATGATCCAACAGCAACATCCAACATAACAAGACGTTACGAAGTAACTGGAACAGATATCAACGGGTGTGTAAATACTGCAATAGCTACGGTTACTTTTGAAGCCATTTGTGCACCTATTGTGACGGCTACTGGAGATGAAATTTGCATCAATGAACCAACTGCTCAATTAACTACAACAGTTAGTAATACTACAGGAACAGTAACGTATGCATGGACTCCTACGACAGGGCTGAACGATCCTACTATTGCCAATCCTACTGTAACAGGATTAACCGTTACCACTACTTATACCGTAATTATTACAGATGATTTAGACTCTGATACAGCTACTGCTATTATAATAGTTAATCCATTACCTACTCCTAATGCAGGGATGGACCAAAGCATTTGTTTAAATAGTAGTACAACCATTAATGCTATCTCTGGAGGAACAGGTCCTTTTAGTTTTGCATGGGACAATGGCCTTCCTACTGGAGCAGGACCACATACGGTAAGCCCTGGGGTGGGGACAACTACTTATCATGTAGTGGTCACTGATGCCAATGGATGTGTGAACAATGACAGTGTAAATGTTACGGTTAATCCTATTCCTACAATTAATGCAGGAAATGATACTACTATTTGTGCTGGAGAATCTGCTACGTTAATGGCAACAGGCGCTGGAGCAGGAGGAGCCTATCAATGGAAAGATTTAACGACAGGACTTCCTTTAGCTGCTAGTGCTTCATTACTCGTTCAACCTAGTGCTGCTAATACTTGCTATGAAGTAACAGGTACGGATATAAACGGATGTTTTAGTACAGATATAGTTTGTGTAACAGTAGAACAAGCTCCTGTTATAGGGTTTAATGTGGCAGATGTGTGTCATGGAACAACCTCTAAGTTTAATAATACAACTACTGGTGGAGCCACTTATTCTTGGGATTTTGGAGATGGAAGTAATTCTAACGTATTTTCTCCTCAGCACCTTTATGCTGATACGGGAACCTATACTGTTACATTAATCGCTACTAGTGGAGCTGGGTGTGTGAGTACTATTACTCGTTCTACGCGTGTAAAGTATGTTCCTACAGCAAATTTTGTAGGAATAGAATTAAATGGTTGTCCACCACTAAATGAGACGTTCATTAATAATACAACGCCATTAGATCCAAGCTTCTCTTATTTTTGGGATTTCGGAGATGGAACTTCCTCTAATTTAGCTGATAGTGCTATTTATCACACTTATCCTTACACAGGTTCTTATACCGTTAGTTTAAGGGTAACGCTTGATAATTGTAGCGACACCATGAAGAGGATTAATTACATCACTGTACACCCTGTTCCTGATGCTCGTTTTACAGCTAACCCAACAATAGTAGATATCTATAATCCACTAATCAACTTTACTGACTTCTCCTTAGGCGCAGACAAATGGTTTTGGGATTTTGGAGACACAACAGGAGCCGTAGAACAACATCCTGCTCATGTTTATACAGACACAGGAAGTTTTACAGTATGGTTAAGAGTGGAAAATGAATTTGGCTGTACCGATTCTGTTTCAAAACTCGTAGTTGTTAAAGACGTGTACACTTTTTATGCTCCAAATGCTTTTACTCCTGATGGAGATGGGGTTAATGACATCTTCTTACCTCAAGGTCATGCTATTGATGAGGATGAATATACGCTTTATATCTTTGATAGATGGGGAGAACTAATTCATAAAACAAATGACTACTATGAAGGTTGGAATGGAACGTACAAAGGCACTCCTGTACAAGTAGATACCTATGTATGGAAAGTTAATCTACAAGATATTTATGGAGAAAAACATGAATATATTGGAAGAGTTTCTATTGTTAAATAATAAAGAATGCAACCAAACGTAAAAAAATACGTCTATCAATTCATAGGGTCAAGTTATAATTTAATTTCATTAAAAAAATTGCATGAATAATAATCACCAATCATCTAACACAAAAATCAAGCATTTTGTAAAATTATTTATCATTATGCTATTTTTTGTAGAAATACAAAGTAATTACGCTCAAACAGTTAACATTTCTAACACTACTTTAAATTCCTGTAATGCGACTATTTATGATGATGGCGGCCCTTCTGGAAATTATTCAACCGCTATTGATTATACTATGACAATATGTGCCACATCAGGTTCACAGTTGTATATTCTTGTGGAAGAATTAATGTTGGGTGCTGCATTTAATGGCGATGTTGATATTTTAAAAATATATGCAGGAACAGGAACAGGGGGTACCGTTTTATTTGATTCAGATATAGATAGTCCTTCTAAAACCAACATTATTACAGCTAACAATGGATGTATTACCATTGAACATCTTACTGACCCTCATTTTTTTGCTACGGATCCTGGCCCAGGATTTAAGATTGTTATTTCTTGTGCTTTACCTGAAACCTGTGGTGATGGCATCTTAAATAATGGTGAAATAATGATAGACTGTGGCGGACCAAATTGTAATCCTTGCTATACCTCCACAGTATGCTTCCCTAATGTAATTACCAATGGAGATTTTGAAACTCCAGATCCAACAGTTTGTGGTGCTGTTGCTGGAGGTCCTTTTGGTACTGCTAACCAAATCCCTAGGCCTTGGTTAGATCAAACCCCTGTTGCTAACTGGTTAGGAACAGCCATAAGAATTGATAATAACATTAGTTACCCAACTGCAGATTACCGTAACTCTTCCTGTACTAATTCAGGAACGAACCCCTTAATGAATGGAAGTGGGTCCATGGGCTACCATGCTTATTTTGTTGGAAGTCAAAGTTCTGAATATATTCAACAACAACTAGCAGCGCCTTTAGTAGCTGGAGAAGAATATTGTGTGAGTGTTTTAGCTGCTTCTGATCCCAGCGATGGCCCCAATGATGGTTTTGGATTATGGTTTCATAATAGAACTTTTGCTTCTGGAAATGGATTTGTAGATTATGTTGCTGATAATGCCAGCACTCCTTTTCTAGGCGTAGGAACGACTGTTAATGCAATTCAAACTGTTGGGCAAGCCCCAGGAGAGTTTATACCTACAACACCTACAACACTAAAATATTCTTTTTGTGCAGTAGGAGGAGAAGAATATGTTGTGATTGGAAATTTTAATCCTGGAACAAGTAGCGTTGATTATATTTTCTTTGATGATGTTTCAGTAGTTCCTTCATGCCCTATTACGTTTGATTGTAATATTATAGAAAGTGGCGTACCTGATTGTGCTGGTAGCTGTGTGGATTTAACCGCCAACCCAACTAATCAAGCAGGTGGCTGTGAATTAACTAATGATTTCACTTATTTATGGTCTACAGGAGATACATCTGCAACTATTAATGTATGCCCTACAGTAGGAACAACTTATTATGTTGATGTTACCTATACCGCAGGTTGTAAATCTGCAACCCAAAGATGTCAAGTTAATTATTGCGGTGTTACTATTGGGGTAACTTTAGTCGGTGATACTGTTTGTGCTGGAGAAACGGGTACATTAACCCCAAATGCTACAGGTGGTGATGGAAATTATACCTACTCTTGGACTGGTGGTGGAATTACTGGAAATAATGGAAACCCAGAAACAGATAATCCAAACACTACTACTACTTATATAGTGCTGGTTACTGATGGGAATGGAGATACTGCTTCTGCTACTGCAGACATTGTAATTAAGCCAGTAGCTACAGGATCGCAAACATTAAGCGAGTGTGATGGTTTTTCTACCACCGTTAATGGAAATACTTATACCACTACAGGAATTTATACAGACACTATTACTGGAGGTGGAGCGAATGGTTGTGATTCTATTGTTACTACTGATTTAACGATTATTCCTACTACTTCTAGCTCTCAAACTCTGGTGGAATGTACTGGGTTTTCAATCACAATAAATGGAAACACTTACACTACTACAGGAATATATACCGATACTATTACTGGGGGAAATGCTAATGGTTGTGATTCTATTGTTACAACAGACCTAACTATTTCATCTTTTGTTTTCGGGGCACAAACACTAACCGAATGTGATGGTTTTTCTACCACCGTTAATGGAAACACTTATACCACTACAGGAATTTACACCGACACACTTGTTGGAGCTAGTGTTGGTGGTTGTGACTCTATCGTTACTACTGATTTAACGATTGTTTTTCCTCCAAACGCGGGGACAAGTTCTTTGGTAATGATTTGTTCCGATGACCTTCCATTTAATTTATTTGATTCCTTAGGTGGTACACCAGATGGAGGAGGAGTTTGGTCACCTACACTTAATTCTGGAACGGGCGTCTATGCCCCTAATGTAGATCCAACAGGAATATACACCTATACTGTTACCAATAGCCCTTGTCCATCAGCTTTTTCAACCGTAACTGTTTCAATGATGTCTGGACCAACAATAGGAATAACAACAACTGATGATGATTGTGGTAACGGTCAAGGAAGTATTTCTTTAAGTCCTCTAACAGGGACACCTCCTTATACATACAGTTGGAACTCAGGGTCAACGGATAGTACCTTAATCCATTTAATTATGGGAACGTATACTGTAACAGTATCTGATATGAGTCCATGCCCTTCCATTTATACTATTACCATTAACGACCCAAAAATAGATTGTGACTCTATTTTTATTCCTAATGTTTTTACCCCTAATAATGATGGAAGTAATGATGTATTTACTATTGAAGTAATGGGTATAAAAGAATTGTCTGCTACAATTTATAACAGATGGGGGCAAGTTGTAGCTAATGAATTTAAAACAAAAGGTATCTTAGAAAATATAGTTTCTAAATTAGAAGTTTGGAATGGAAGAACATCTTCTGGAGCTGAGGTTCCTGCTGGAACTTATTACTTTATTGTTGAATACACAACATCCAGTGGAGATATTAAAAAGAATTCTGGATTTTTAACTCTTCTCAAATAATTAATTCTTTTTAAATAGTTTAGCCAATCCCTTCTAGAATAATTCTAGAAGGGATTGTCATTTTCATGAAATAATTACCCTTAAAAAGTCAAAGAATCTAATTACTTTTATTCCTTTAAAATTAAGATTCATGGAGAAATACAAAACATTGAAAGAATTGTTAGCGATTGATTCCCCAACAGGATATACTGATAACGCAAGCAAATATATTTTTGACTTATTAACTAGCTATGGTTACTCTCCAGAATACACTAACAAAGGTGCTGTAAAATGTGCTTTAGGCACTAACCCTACAACAGCTATTGCTGCTCATGTTGACACTTTAGGGGGAATTGTTTCTGGGGTAAAGGCTAATGGAACGTTAGCTTTTTCATTGCTAGGAGGACTTTCGCTTACAGGTGCAGAAGGAGAATATGTAAAAATTATTACCCATGAAGGCAAATCTCATACAGGCACAATATTACTAGATAACCCTTCTAAACATGCTAATAGCGAAAAAGAAAAAATTCAGCGAAGTATTAACAATATGCACATTAGAGTTGATGAGGAAGTTTACACTAAAGAAGATGTACAACAACTAGGAATAGAAGTAGGAGATATTATTTGTGTGGATGTAAAATATCAAGAATTAAAAACGGGTTTTATTAAATCACGATTTATCGATAACAAGGCAGGTTGTTACGTTTTATTTGAAATTGCTCGGAGGTTAAAGGAACAAGGTGAAGAATTACCTGTAGAACTCTTCTTTTCTAATTATGAAGAAGTTGGACATGGAGCTTGTGCTGGATACGCAACAACTGTAAAGGATCTATTGGTGATTGACATGGGTGTGTTAGGTGACGATTGCCAAGGCAATGAAGTAAGTTGCTCTATCTGTGCAAAAGATTCTACTGGCCCGTATGATTATAATTTTAGGAAAGAATTGGTGGATTTAGCTAAGAAAAACAATATCCCTTACAAAGTAGATGTCTATCCTTTTTATGGTTCTGATGGGTCTGCAGCATTACGTGCTGGGCATGACTTTAGGGTAGCATTAATAGGAATGGGGGTAGCTGCTTCTCACGGTACAGAACGAACACACATTAAAGGCATAGAAGCAACCATTGATTTATGTATGGCTTATATTACTAAATAATTAAAATATTATAGAAAATGAAAAACATTAATCCTTTCCATCTAGCTATCCCTGTACATGATATAGAAAAATGCAGGGATTTCTACAGCAACGTTTTAGAGTGTTCCGAAGGAAGAAGTACTGATAAATGGGTTGATTTTAACTTCTTTGGACACCAATTGGTTATTCATAAAAGCCCATCTAATCAAAAAGCTGATGAGGAACCAATAACCAATCCTGTGGATGGAAAAAATGTTCCTGTCCCTCATTTTGGAGTAGTTTTGGATTGGGATACATGGATGTCTCTTTCTCAAAAATTGAAAGCTAAAAACATCCCATTTATCATCGAACCTTATATTCGGTTTGAAGGTGAAATTGGAGAGCAAGCCACCATGTTTTTCTTAGACCCTGAGGGAAATGCATTAGAGTTCAAAGCATTTAAAGATATCCATCAACTTTTTGCAAAGTAAATATTAACACGCGACTCTAGCTGACAATCCTATTTTTTAATTTGGCTAACAATAAAAACATTACGGGAACGATTACTAAAGTTAATAATGTAGCAAACGTTAGCCCAAATATAATTGTCCATGACATAGGTCCCCAGAACACCACATTATCTCCTCCAAAATAAATTTGAGGGTCAAGGTCTGAAAATAAAGTAAAAAAATTAATATTCATCCCAACAGCCAAAGGCATTAAGCCTAAAATAGTAGTAATAGCCGTTAACAATACGGGTCTCAACCTCGTTTTTCCACCTTCAATAATCGCATTAACGACCTCATTCATTGGCAACTTTTCTTTTTCTTCAAGTCCTAAATCTAATCTTTTTCGTTCTATCAATAACTTGGTATAATCGATTAAAACAATGGCATTGTTAACTACAATTCCCGCCAACGAAATAATTCCAATCATAGTCATCATTATCACAAAATCCATTTGAAAAACAACTAATCCTAACAACACCCCAATCAAACTAAACACAACAGAAGTTACAATGATTACAGGTGCGGAAATAGAATTAAATTGAGCAACGATAATTAGGAATATTAAGAAAACGGCAATCATTAACGCTGTGCTTAAAAAACTCATCTCTTTAGCTTGTTCTTCTTGTTGTCCAGTAAACATCCATTCATGTTTATCATCTATTGGATAATCTTTAAGCACTGATTTAATATTGGCAACTACTTCATTAGGATTAGCCCCTTCGATAACATTAGATTGAATCGTAACAACTCGTTTCAAATCTTTTCTTTTTATAGCGCTGAACGTAGTTGTTTTTTCTGCTTTAGCAACGGAAGAAATAGGTACCTGACTAATTTTTCCATTACTCGGATCTCTAAATGTAATTTTTTGGTTGATTAAATTATCCATGTTGTAACGCGATTCATCATTCATCCTTACTATAATTTTATAATCATCCTCCCCTTCTTTATATTTAGAAATTTCTTTTCCGAACAAGGCAGTTCTGATAGCTGAACCAATTTGAGCTGTTGACAAATTAAATCGCTTGGCTTTTTGTCTATCTACATTTACAATAATTTCAGGTTTCCCCGTTTGTATATCTAAATTCAACTCTTCTATACCATAGATATTAGATTTATTGATAAAATGTTGCATCTTTTCAGCTTCTTCAATCAAGGCTTCATAATTGTCTCCATAAAGCTCTATATTAATTGGTTTTCCTTGTGGAGGTCCTGCCTGATCTTTATCTACGGTTATTTGTACTCCTGGAATTCCTCTAACAACACTTCTTACTTCGTTCATAATTTGATTGGTACTCATTCCCTTTCGCTCACTAAACTTTACAAACGAAATGGTAATTCGTGCTTTATTAGGCGTATTACCCATAGATACTCCCTGAGCGGGGTCAGATGTTCCATTTCCTACTTGTCCAATAATTGATTCTATCATAAAGTTCCTCTGCAATTTTTCTCCTCTCACCTCAATTTCTGCATTGAAATAATTCATTAATTTCTGTTCTACTTCTTTAGTGATATTATTTGTTGCTTGAATATCCGTTCCTACAGGTTGGTCTATAAAAATATTGAGGTAATTAGGCATATTTACAGGAAAAAACTCCACCTTAGGGCTAGCTACAGCAATTAATACAAAAGATACGATGAGCAAGATAAATGTTCCCCCTACCCATTTAATCGGGTTCTTCCCTCTTAAAATATAAGTTAAGAACCGTTGGTAAAATACTTCTAGTTTAGGAAGTATTTTTTCTTGAAAATAAATCGTTGCTGGATTGTAAAAATAAGTGGTAGTTAGTATTGTTAATCCTGTGGCTATTAATATATTCCCAAAAGCCATCGCTCCTGAAACAACAATTAACAATCCAAACAAAATAAAAGCTGTTGACACCACTATTATTTTTCGTTTATTGGCAGGTTTTTCTTCCAACTTCATAAAAACAGCCGTAAATACAGGGTTAATTACTAAAGCAACAAACAATGAAGATCCTAATACAATCATCAATGTAATAGGTAGAAATTTCATAAACTCTCCCATTTGACCAGGCCATATCGCTAATGGCAAAAATGCCGCTAATGTAGTAGCTGTTGAAGCTATAATTGGCCAAGCTACTTCTCCTGCCCCGTGAATTGCTGCTTTTATTGGGGTATATCCTTCATCCATTAAACGATAAATATTTTCTACAATTACAATTCCATTATCGACTAACATTCCTAATGCCAATACCAAAGAAAACAACACCATCATATTTAGTGTAACTCCAACCGCTCCCAAAATCATAAATGCAATAAACATAGACAAAGGGATTGCAATTCCAACAAACAAGGCATTACGTAATCCTAAAAAAAAGAGCAGCACTCCTACTACCAACAGCATCCCAAATATGATGCTATTTTCTAATTCACCTACCTGCGTTCTTGTTTTTTCTGACATATCAGAAGTGATGGTTATTGTTAAGTTTTCTGGGAACTCCGTTTCCTTCAATTCCTTAATAATATCATTTATGGCGTCCGAAGCATCTAATAAATTCGCTCCACCTCGTTTAAACACATCACACATCACTACTGGTTGACCAAATTCTCGAGCATAAGATTCTCTATCTTTTTCCTCAAAAATCACTTCCGCTACATCTCTCAAATAAACAATATTGCCCTTTTCTTGTTTGATAATTACATTTTCAATTGCTTCCCACTCTGTAAAATCACCTGTTGTTCTAACAGTTCTTCTAAGTCCATCTACAATAATATCTCCCCCAGAAATAGTCATGTTCTCAAAACCAACAGCATTTTCAATGTCTTGATAGCTAATCTGCATAGATTCCATCTTTAAGGCATCTACTTTAATTTTTACTTCCTTCTCTTGAATTCCTCTAATGTCTACTTTCGTAATTTGAGGAAGAGCTTCTACTTTATCTTCAATAATCTCAGCGTAATCTTTCAATAAGTCTCCTGAAAAGTTTCCTGATAAGTTAATGTTCATTACAGGCATGAGTTCCGAAAAATTCATTGCAAACACATTTGGCTCTGCTGGTAAATCATCAGGAAAATCAGCATCACTTTTTGCTTTATCCACAGCATCTTTTACTTTTCTCAACGCCTCATCAGGAGTAACACTAAAATCAAATTTTACCTGAATAGAAGAGTATCCCTGTATAGATGATGACGAAATTTTATCAATTCCAGTAATCGCATTAATTTCTTTTTCTAGTGGACGAGTAATTAATTTCTCAATATCCACAGCGGAGTTTCCTGGATAAGGTGTTCCTACATAAATTTCAGGAATTACAATTTCAGGAAAAGCTTCTCTAGGCATTGATATATAGGACGCTGCTCCAGCAATTAAAACAATTACTGTCAATACAAAAACAGTAGTTCTATTCTTAACCGAAAGTGTAGTTAACCCAAATCGTTTAAGTCCTTTATTGTCTAGTTTTTCTTCTTGCATAATTATTTATTATAGCTAGTACTTTTATTCTTTCACTGATTCAACTAATTCTCCATCCTGAATACTTCTTGCGCCTTTATCAATATACTTTTCTCCTCCCTTTAATCCAGTTAATACAATAGTGTTTCCTTGATAAGAAAGACCAGTTGTAATGGTTGTTTTTTTAGCCGTTTTTTTCTTCCCTTGTTGTTCCATCAAGTAGATATATTCATTCCCTTGCCTATCCTGTTGAATAATGCTAGAAGGAATAACAATAGCAGTATCTTCTACAAAGTCTCTTATTTTAATATCTGCTAACAAGTTTGGTTTTAAACCTTCTTTAAAATCATTTAAATCAATATTAATTTTAAATGTTCTGTTATTAGGGTTAATAAAATTACCTACTCTAGCAATTTTAGTAATACGCTCTTTATGAAGAGAAGGGAAAAGAACAGTCACTTTATTTCCTTCTTTAATGAGGGAGATGTAATTCTCAGACACATCTGCTTTTAAGTAAGTATCGTTGTAATTGATAACCCTTGCCGCTGGAAAAGCGGGGTTAACAGCCTCTCCAACTTTTGGATTGATTTCATCTATCACCCCAGAAAAAGGGGCTCTAATAGCGTACATATCCAATTGTTTTCTTAATGTAATGAGTTTTTGTTCTAAAGCTTCTTTATTGGTTTTAGCTTGTAAATATTGTACTTCTGATCCCACTTTTTCCTTCCACAAACGTTCTTGTTTTTCAAATATATCTTTAGCTAAAACATAATTTGTTTCCACCTCTTTTATTGTTGATGACAAAGTACTTGCGTCCAATTGAATCATCAAATCTCCTTTATTTACCTTATCTCCTTCTTTAAAACGGATACTCATTATATTTCCAGGAACTTCAGGATACACTAAAGCATTTCCGCCTACTTCAACTTCTCCTTGCACCTCAACAAAATGCTCAAACATTTTTTGTTCTATTGTATTGACAGTTACTAAAGGCAGTTGAACAGTTGTATCTAGCGCTTTCAACTGCTCATCAATTGCTTCAATTGCCTTTGCAATGTCAGTATAGACTAACTTTAAGGAATCTTTTTTATGTTGTAATTGAGCAACATTTTCATTTATTTCTGAAGATCCGCACGCAACCAAAAAAATTGCCCCGACTAAGTATATTACTGCTTTTTTCATCTTAATTAATGTGTTATTCTGATTATTCATTTCCATATGATTTTTTTAATTCTGATTTTGCTGTAAACAAATCCAGTAATGACTTTATATATTTTCCTTCAGCTGTTAAATATTGGTTTTGAGCTTGTGATAACTCCATACTAGATACCATCCCCTCATTATATTTTTTTACTGTTTTATCATGTATTTTTTTTGCCAATTCCATATTCTCTTTTTGATTGAGATAGGTTTCATGAGCCGTTTCCATGTTAGAATTAGCTAATTGAGATTTATAAATCAGTCCTTGTTCTGCTTCTTTTTGTTGATTTAATGCTTTTTCCCATTCTATTTTAGCCTGACTCATTTTTGCTAATCGAGAACCACTAGTCAAAATAGGCAATCTAACAGAAGCTCCAACAACAGTAGCAGGATAATACTTCCCCCCACTAAATGCGTCAAATTTGTTATTCATGTTTTGCTGTTGATGATTAAAAAATAAATTTACTGAGGGTAAAAAGGAAAATTTTTCTTTCTTATGGTTAAGCTGCATTAACCTTGTGTTAGTTGTAATCAAGGTATAATCAATATGATTTTCTACTTTAAATTCTTGCGTAACTATTGGTGTTGTAAGTTCTCCAATAAAAGTATCCAAGTTATCTGTCAACAGCATTGGCGTACCGATGTCCATTCCCATTTGAAGTTGTAATAACTTAGTTGCAAAATCGATTTGTCCTTTAGCAATACCTACAGCAGTTGTTAATTCATTGACATTCAGCTTTAGTTGATCTACATTTTGCTCCTCAACTAATCCTTCACTATATAGCGCTTCTGCTTCTTTTAACATGGATTGAAGTGTACTTAAAGATAACGTAAGTGTTTTGGTGTTTTCTTCTGCTATCAATACCGTGTAGTATGCTTGAGCTACTCCTTCTTTTAACTCTATTTCTGTTTTAATTTGATTGTTAATGGATAACTCTTTGTATGTTTTTGCGGCTTGTAAACCTACAATATAAGATCCATCAAATATGAGTTGGGAAGCTGACAAGGCTAAAGAATTATTGTACTCCAAACCAAATTGAAGCTCTGTTAATTCTCCTTCGGGTGCATTCGGATTAAATGAATTAGCTGGTGCTAAACTGACTGGAATATCCAGAAACTTCTGAAAAGTTCCTTCTGCAGCTATTTGTGGCAAACCTATTGCAGTTGTTTCCCAAACCTTCTTTTTAGCTGCAAGAACATCTTTTTTTGCATTTTGTGCTCCGTAATTATGCTCTAATGCATAAGCTTGTGCTTCTTTTAAAGTAAATGAATTTTCTAGAGATTGTGCCATTGTAATAGTTGACATCAGGCAAGCAACAAAAGTCATCCAAAAAAATACTTTCATTTTAAAAATCATGATTATTGTCTTTAAGTCGTTTTACTAAATATTTAACCCCTTTTTCATTAGCAATCCCTCTAATGTGGTATCGAGCTATCTCTCTATGTATTGTCGCAAAAGTATATTGATGAGCTGGGAAAATATCTGCATCAAATATTTTATCAATTAAAGTTATATATACCCTAGCTACGATTCCTGAATTTACATTTTCTCGATATAAGCCTTGTTGAATTCCTGTATCGATGTTTTTCACCACCATATCATAGACAAAACATTTCTTATGATCTTCCATCATCGACCATGCTTCAGGGTAGTGCTTCTTTAAATCATACATTACAGCTGGTTGGATACTCTGTAATTTTTCGCTTACCTTTTCATTGATAGCTAACAATTCATCTATTGCATTTTCCTCTTGAACTGCAATATCTCCTAATAAACATTGATCATTTTTAATAGCTAATTGCATGGCCTTTTTTACCAAATCCTTTTTATCTGTAACAAATTGATACAGTGTTTTTTTCGATATCCCCAAATGCTGAGATATATCATCCATGGTAAGGCTCTTAACTCCCAACTTCATAAACAACTCGAGCGTTGCAAATAATAATTGTTCTTCCTTTTCTTGTTCTTCCATATTGCAAACATAAAAAACATTTTCCTAATAGGAAACATTTTTCGTTTTTTTTGTTTCCATCTAAGGTAAAAAATTACCCAGAAAGTACTGGGCAGCTTTTATTGTTATGTTAAGCTTTCTTCTAATGTAGGTAGCTGAATACTTTCTACCATAGCGTTAAAATGATTTAATTCCTCCTTAAATTTCTTTTTAAATTGATCCGATTCCTCTTTCATTTCATTAATTAAACCCTCATAATATTCAATTCCTGAAAGTAAATTATCCTTGAATTTTTCAAAGTACTTCACCTTTTTTAAGTTTAATAATTCTATTGACTCTTCCATTTCTTTTTTTAGATAATCAATATACATCCCTAATTCCTTAATAAACATATGGGGTCTGTAAGTATCATTTAACAAATTGACCTTGCCATAAATATGATTTACCATTTCTTGTAAAGTCGTTTTTTTAGAAAAATAAGCCATATTTGGTCCTGGACAAACAGAAATACCTTCCCCATCTGCTCTTCTTAACATATCATGTTCTATATAAGGAGTCATTACCAAGCCCGCGCAAATACATGATTTTACTGTTATTTTATCGTATGCTTTTTGATGTTCTTCTTCGGGTAAATTTTTAGCTTCCAATTCTGCTATCTTTAATTTTTGATACTGTCTCGAAGCTAAACAAATTGGTCGCTCTGTAAACTCCGTATTGTAAATTTTTAAAAATTGGCTTGGACAAGGGCTTCCTGGCTTACCTGTTGCTATTTTTTCTTCTTTTAATACATCTTTTGTATTTCCCTTTAAACTATTAAAAGGCACCCCTATCGGTGAAATATTACTTAAATACAAATCTTCACAAGTTGCTTTTGATAGTTTTTCAAGCGTATCTCCATCAATATTCACCACCTCTGGAACCAACAAAAAAGGTGTTCCCCAACCTACTAAATCTACATTATACTTATCTAAAAGTAAATTGTGTTCATTCACTGTACCTACTCCACCCTGAGCTGTAACTAATAAATCTAGTGGTTTTGATAGCTCTTTTCTCCCTAAACCTTTTAAGGCGTCATTTAGTATTTGATGCACCTCTTTAATTAAAGTGCTCCTATTTTTATTGAATTCATCTAATATTGGTCCCATTAAATAACCTTCCGTAGCAAAAGCATGCCCCCCACAATTTAATCCAGATTCTATTCGATATTCAGACACCCAAATTCCTTTCTTTGCTAAAAATTTTCCTTGAACCAAAGCTGAACGGTAATCGCTCACTTTTAAAATGACTTTTTTCTTTAACTGCTCCTTTTCATCCGGAAAGAAATCTTCAAAATTAGAGATGTAAGTATACAACCTTGGGCTTAACCCAGCTGATAATACCACTCCAGAGCTTAAATCACTATTAGCAAACCCTCTTAACGCAGCGTGAGCATCGTTCATTATTTGGGGTAATTGTTCTCCTGATTTGGTATAATTGGCTTTATCTAATTTAGTCATGATGTTCACATCAATAGATCCCATCGTCATGTTTTCTTTTAGCCATCCCTGTATTTTTTCTACCACAGAAGAATCGTTTTCTTCTTTCATTCTATTATACTCTTTCTTTAACGTAGAAAAGTCAGGCAGCATTTCAAAATACTTCGTTAACTCACTCCCTTTTTCAAAAGATGCTGCTTTTAATTCTTGAAATTTATTCTTAACCATTTCATTCATTAGGTTAAGATATAGGGTAATTCTATTTGCTCTTCCATCACTGTCTGTTTTGGGCACAGGAGTGAATGGTTTCCCCATTTTTTTAACGTACATCTCTCTCATTCTTTCTATTAGCAAATCATCCCCAAGAGAAAGAACAGATGAAATTCCAAAAGGAGCTACTTTCAACGGAGTGTCAATTGTAAAACCTATGCCCATTACAGGAATTTGAAATGTATGTGTTTTTGCCATAAATGATAAAAAATACGAACTGCAAATATAAGTAACTTAACCCGTTATTTATATTGATTTTAGATAAAATTGGGGAGAACAGCCACCGTTTGCTGAAAATCAACGTTAATTCATCTATTTGAAATCTAAAAAATCCAAATCTAATGCCTTAGAACTAACAGATGGGGGAACATATTGTTCCACCTCTATTAGAGCCTTTTCTAAATCCAACTCTCTCTGGTTTTGAGTATAAAAATTTCCCTGTTGATAATGATAATCCGCCAAATACTCTTGTTCTGGTTGTCCTGGAGTAGGAACTAATATCGCTTTTTTCCGTAAAGCCACCAAATCCATAATACTCGAATAACCCGCTCTGCAAATTACCACCTTACTTTGCGCAATCAAATCTTGCATTTGAAGAGTTGGTAAATGCGAAAAAATCGTCACATTTTCATCTTGTGTTTTCTGTAATTCCTGTGGATTTCCAGCAACCAACACAGCTTTTAGTTGATTTTTTTTAAATTCAGCTAAAAGCAAATTATAAAAAATACTTCGCTGGGGTTCTGGCCCAGAAACAATGGCTACAACATCATATTTTTCGGTTTCATTTGACGAGTTTTCAAACCGACTCAAAAGTCCAATAAATCGATGAGTGAACTCTATTTTTTTTATATGCGATAAATCTCCCGAAAAGTTATCTTCTCCTTCAACATCAGGTATCCAACATTCATCAAAAGGAGTAATTAACTGTTTGATTTTTTTCTGAAACCAATTGTTCAATAATGGTGTTTTAACAAATAATTGATGTGTAATAATAATTGATTTTACTTGTTTACTCCGTAAACCATATCGGTTATCTGAAATGATACAATCAATATTGTTATCTTTTAGTAGCTGATCAACAAGTTCTTGCTCCTTTTTAATCGACTGATAAAACCGAATACCTTCCCACAATAATTTTAAAGCGCCTCTTTTTTTACCATACCTTATCATATAACCAGGAATGATAACTGTTGGTAGCTCCAGAAACTCTTGTTTTAAAAAGGCTAACGGTTGTTTATCCGCTCCAATAATCACCTGATGCCCTAAACGTTGAATTTCTTTAATAATAGGTACACATCGTGTAGCGTGACCTAATCCCCAATCAAGTGGACAAATTAGTATGTTTTTTTTAGTATTGATAAGGCTAAGATAATTAAATTTGAAGCATACTTAACTTAACCCTTTATCAAGTAAAATAATATGAAAAAGAAAATTCTTTACGCGCTAGTAGGTATAGCCATCATTATTCAGTTTTTTAGAATTGATCAAACCAATCCTGAATTCACCATTAAAAATGACTTTATTGAAATTAATCAACCCCCAAAAGAAGTAACGGCAATTTTAAAATCAGCATGTTATGATTGTCATTCTAACGAAAGTAAATACCCTTGGTACGCGAATGTTTCACCTATCTCTTGGTGGCTAAAACATCATATTGATGAAGGCAGAGAAGAGTTAAATTTTTCTGAATGGGGAACATTTAAAGCGAAAAGAAAAGACCATAAGCTAGAGGAAATAATAGAATTGGTAGAAGAAGGAGAAATGCCTTTAAAAGAATACACATGGACACATGCTGAAGCTAAATTGACCGAAGAACAAAAAAGCTTACTAATCAATTGGGTAAAAGAAATTAGAGCTGCTACTAAAAAGAAGAAAAACGAAAAAACCTTACACCTCAATAATGGCAAAAAATGGGTAGCTAACATTGAAACAACTGCTGGGATCAACAGAATGATCACCGCCATTACTCCTGATGTAGAGGAAGGACGTATTTCATTGTATTCAGCTATGGGAGAGCAATTGAATATAGAAATTAAAACTATTTTTGAAACATGTACTATGGAAGGGGAGGCCCATAAGCAATTGCATCTTTTTTTAGTCCCTTTAGTAAAGATGTCTCGTGATTTAGAAGATATAGAGAATGAAGATGAAGCTGCCATTTTACAAAAAGATATTCTAAAATACCTCCATCAGTATAACACTTATTTTGAATAAAGATTGAACATGGGAGGAAAAGGAAAGCTAGCCAAGTGGGCTGAGATGAAGACATTTAACAACGTGGTTGAACCCACCACAAATGAAGTTTTAAGAAAAGACCACCCACTAAAAGGAAAATGGAGGAGTGAAGTTTTTATGAATGAAAATCCTATCGTGTTAGAGTTAGGTTGCGGAAAAGGGGAGTACACTGTTGGAATGGGGGAACATTTTCCTAACAAAAATTTTATTGGAGTAGATATTAAAGGGAACCGTATTTGGCGAGGAGCAAAAACTGCTTACGAGAACCAAATGAAAAACGTGTATTTTATCCGCACACAAATTGATCATATCCTTTCTTTTTTTGCTAAAAATGAAGTAGATGAAATTTGGATTACCTTTCCTGACCCTCAACCCAAAGATCGGCTAGAACGAAAACGTTTAACCTCTCCAATGTTTATTGAACGTTACCAGCAATTTTTGAAAGCTAGTGGCATTATCCACTTGAAAACCGACCACGAAGGTTTTTTTAGGTATACATTAGAAGAAATTGAACGGTGCAATTTTAAATTATTAGAAAGTACGTTTAATTTATACGAAGAGGTCATTGAAAAATTAGACCCCACCACCCAAGAAATTCTGTCCATCAAAACATTTTACGAAAAACTATTCTCTGCTAAAGGACATAGCATTCATTATTTAAAATTTCAGCTCCATTAAACTCTCCGAAAAAAATACCGATTTTTTTGATTTGGTTTACCATGTGTGTAGAGAAATTCCCAAAGGAAGAGCTACTTCTTACGGTGCCATTGCCAACTATCTAGGAGCAAAACGAGGTGCCCGAATGGTGGGGTGGGCCATGAACAACGCTCATCAACAAAACCCTCCGGTACCAGCACATCGAGTGGTGAATAGAAATGGACAACTTACTGGAAAAATGCATTTTAGTGACACTCATCAAATGGAAAAACTATTGCAACAAGAAGGTATTGTTGTAAAAAACGATACCATTGTTAATTTTAAAAAGGTGTTCTGGGATCCGAATGTGGAGTTAGAGTTATAATCAAAAGGATTCCTTGTCTTCACTTCGTTTCGCAAGGAATTAAACTCTTTAGTAAGCCCGTTTATCTATTCCTTCAACGTAATAAATAAAAGCCCGATTAATTACTCTATTACCTCCTGGTGTTGGGTAGTTTCCTGTAAAGTACCAATCTCCTTTATGGTCTGGGCAAGCATTGTGTAACCCTTCTATGCTTTGATAAACAATTTCTACCTCAGCATTGATATTTTCTGGTGTTAACAGTTCCGATATTTTCTTAGAAACTTCTTCTGCTGTAAAAGGAGCATAAATTGCTCTTACATGATTAACAACTTCTTCTTTCGGTAAATTTTCTTGTAATTTACATTTTTGGTAAGTTTCCTCAATAATATTTTCTTTTCCTTGTTCTTTAAGCAAAGCTATAGCTGCTTGAAAAGCAATAAAATCACTCAATTTTGCCATGTCTATTCCATAACAATCCGGATAACGAATTTGTGGGGCAGAAGAAACCACCACTATTTTTTTAGGGTTTAATCGATCTAAAATTCTTAAGATACTTTGTTTTAAAGTAGTTCCTCTAACAATAGAATCGTCAATAATTACCAAGTTATCGGTAGGGTAAACACTCCCATAAGTAACATCATAAACGTGTGCTACCAAATCATTTCTGCTATTATCTTGTGTAATAAAAGTTCTCAACTTAGCATCTTTAATGGCAATTTTTTCTACCCGATTTCTCAGTGCCAGTATTTTTTGAATGTCCTCATCACTAGGGTTGCTACCTAAAGCTTTAATTTTTTCCAATTTAATATTATTCAAGGTTTCTTGCAACCCTTTCATCATTCCATAAAAAGAAATTTCTGCGGTGTTGGGAATAAATGAAAAAACAGAATTTTTTAAATCATTATCAACTGCTTTTAATACTTGGGGAACTACATTTCTTCCTAGTTGTTTTCTTTCCTTATAAATGTCCTGATCACTTCCTCTGGAAAAATAAATACGCTCAAACGAACACGCCTTCTTCTCCAATGGTTCTCTAACCTGTTTTTCACTAACATTCCCATCTTTTTTGATAATTAAAGCATGGCCAGGTTTAATTTCATTAATCGTATCAATAGGCACATTAAAGGCTGTTTGTATTACTGGCCTTTCCGATGCAACGACTACCACTTCATCATCTTGGTAATAGAATGCCGGACGAATACCTGATGGGTCTCTCAACACAAAAGCATCTCCATGCCCTAATAGTCCTGCCATAGCATACCCTCCATCCCAATCTTCTGCAGATTTGGTTAATATTTTTTGGAGATCTAAATCACGAGCAATTAATTTGGAAATATCTTGTCGAGGATGACCTTCTGCTTTAAATTTATTAAACAGCACACTATTCCCTTCATCTAAGAAATGTCCTATCTTTTCCATCACAGTAACCGTATCCGATTTTCGTTTGGGGTGTTGACCAATTTCTACCAACAAATCGAACAATTCATCTACATTCGTTAGATTAAAATTTCCTGCTACTACCAAATTTTTAGTCATCCAATTGTTTTCCCTTAAAAAGGGGTGACAATATTCAATACTGGTTCCTCCAAATGTCCCATAACGTAAGTGTCCCAATGAAAGTTCTCCTGTAAATGCCACATTTTTCTTTAGCCAATTAGCATCTTTTAACAAGATAGGATTGTCGTGATATACATCTTCGAATTTTTGATTAATTTTCTCAAATATATCTTTAATAGGTTGAGAATCATTGGATCGATAACGACTAATGTAACGCTCTCCTGGTGCCACATCAAATTTAATATTCGCTATTCCCGCTCCGTCTTGCCCACGGTTGTGCTGTTTTTCCATCAGCAAGTACATTTTATCTAACCCGTATGTAGCTGTTCCGTACTTTTTAATGTAGTAATCTAATGGTTTTAAAAGTCTTACTAATGCAATACCACATTCGTGCTTGATAGCGTCACTCATTTTATTTTTTTAGCCGTGAAATGAAGCACAAAAGTAATTATATTTTTAAAGTTTTCTAATAGAAATAACCATTCTTATTCACACAATCGAATGTATCACCAAAAATATTTCGGAGTTATAAACAAAGGTTCTTTTATTATCTAAAGCCGTACAAAAAAAGAAACGGAAGATTAAAACCACGAACTGAAATACATTGAAAAGTCACCCTGTAACGTTTTTGCCGTTCCTGTTGAATTATAAACTGTACAATTCAATGTTCCTTTCAAATGTATATAATTCTGGATCATCTCTGCGTTGGTTATTGTTAAGGATGATGAGCTATTATCTCCGTTTTGCGATTCAAACCATTCTATTGCACATCCATCACATGTAGACATAGAGTACTTAACATTAATATATCTTTCCAAGCCAGTAACCATATTAGATGATAAAAACTGAAGGTTACTACTATGATCAGACCCTCCAACAAAAGTAGTTGTTAATGAGGGCTCCGTACAACTTCCCATTGGTGCTGTATAATAATTAGCAAACTCTATATAAAACCCAGGGCTTGTTTCAGTTGAACTAGTCGATTCTATGGATGTCGCATAACTTATCTGACAATGTGATGATGTAACCATTCCTGTAGATAATACCGTCTCAACATAAGTTGGTGCTATTCCACTATACCCCCCATCTGAAATAATCACAGAAGTCCCATCAAAGGTTCCATTGAAATAGAATGTAGATGTTTGTGGTGTGGGTGTGGACGCAGGGATTGGTGTGGGTGTAGGCGTGGGAGTTGGTGAAAGGTGTCTCGTCCTGAAAAAAGTTTACAGTTTAGTTAGATAATCCTGATATAAGTTTACAGTTTAAAACTAATCCTAAAACTCGTTTACAAGTATAGGTTTTTTTTGATAATAATTCTTCCATAGTTTT
>JAGFIT010000047.1 GCA_024103385.1 Vicingus serpentipes | reverse complement strand
TTGAACAAAACCCAGTCATAAGATAGGCAGTCGCTCCAAATTTCCACCGTGTCGTAAGGTTCAATAAATCCCTCAATTGCCTTCCGTAATTGCTCGGTATTTATCGGATTGGTGTTATGTAAATTTGTTATCACATTATCCTTTAACCAGTCGTCAATTTGGGTTTTGTCATAGTCGTTTAATTCGCAGTATAGTTCCCTACCATCTTCGGCAATCATTCCAATACTAATCAATGTAGTACCCTGATGTAAGCCTGTAAATTCTGTGTCAAAAAAGATTTTCATTCTATTTATATTTAATCGTTAATAATCTGTGCCAGTGTATAACAGCGGTTTTGCGCCACCGCTGGACAGTTGATGCGCTGTTATTAAGTTTATCTAAAGCGGCAGCGCAAAGCCCGAACTCGTTAGCAAACATTTAACCGTGACATGTTGGACACCACATTTGCCCACAATCACATCCGTTACTTTTCCAATTTGATGCAGAAATTATTGCATCATATACCTTATCTATAATCAATTGTTTGTCTTCTGGTTTAAGGTCAATTCCATTCTTTTTTAAACCTTCAATAATTTCTTTACTTGTACTTGTCGAGTTTGTCCAATTTGTTTCCATATTAATTTCATACTGATTCTATTTTAACTTTTCCCAATTATCTTTCGATAACTTTTATGAGTTCCCACGGTGGGAACTACCCTCCCTATTTAAAGGGAGGGTATACCCACTCTCATTGACAATATGGATAACCTAATTTAATGCCCCGTTAATAATAACGCCAGCACTAAATGAGGAATCCACATCCTTAACAAAGGGGAATTTGAGTTCCCCTATAACACCCAGATTTGCTGCAATGGGTAATACAAACGTACCTTCTAACCCATATAAATCATCTCTACTTAGGTTAAGTCCTTCGTAAAAGGGAGTTAAGGATATACTTAAGGGTAGGGCGTTTGTCCCTAATGGGAAAGAAAGTTCTATTCCGGCAAATAATCGAATCTTTTGTGGTGATAAACCACTTTCATTTTCAGGATCTATTGAATAAGCTACTCCACCGTGAAGAACAGTTACGGTATTAGCCCCGGGTTTCGATATTATTTTCCAAGGATATAAACCAATTTGGATATCTTCAAATGATCCACCAGAAGTAGGTAACATGACATTTCCGGCAATAGGTAAATTCCATGAACCTGAATCAAAATTAATATTATAAATTACATTGGCGTTGAATAGAAAATTCTCATTAAAATTATCATCACCTGTAAGTTTATAACTAAACTGAGAACCATACCAAACGTTACTCAACGGTAATTGAGATACGCTTACCGGAGAAGCTCCATCAGCATGTGTTTTTCGAAACACACTCTGAGAGTATGTTAACGAAAAAGTAAATAATACGATTAGCAATATTAAAATCTTTTTCATATGTAATAAAAATTTGTTTAAATAAAAAATGATCTGATTTTTGAAAGGTTTCCTTTTTCTACTCCTTTATTTTCATTTAAAATTAGAGGTATGTTGTCTTCATTAATAAAGTGATCCTGACATGTTAGCTTTATAAGAAATTTATTTGTAGGATGTTTACCATTATTCATATATCTATCCATATCCGCATGTACTGCGTACTTTAATAATGGTAAATTAAAAGGGGCATATCGAAATTTTCCTTGCCATTTATTTAGAATATTTGTCTCATTTTGTATTACTTCATCTTTTAAGTAGTACAAGAAATATTCATCCTCATAAGGTAAAGGTCCATTTCCATGTCGAGTTAAATAAGGTCGTGTAACATAATGAAAACAGGTGTACACATTTATACCCCACTCAGCTAATAATACTCTGGCATTTTGTGATCCTGTATATGACCGGGTAACGTGAGGAAAGAACCCAATTTCTTGGTCTAAGAGTAATCCTTGTGCGCCTTCAAATATAAGGGTTTTAGTCCTGCTTGGTATCTTGTTTGCAACTGTGATTCTTTTATGAAGTTCAAAGGCATATTGTTCAAATAATTGTCTTTCTTCATCACAATAAAGGAAGGGTTTAGATGTTGAGCAATAATAGTCCAGTATACTATCTAATTTTTTATTAAATACGTACTTGTTTCTTAAATCTCTAACATACAGTTTATATGGAGTAGTCTTTGTTCGAGCAATACAAGGACCTACCCCTATTCCACATGTCCCATTACCGTTGTCACGCTCTTGATTTACATAACGATCAAAAGGTGTGATTATCGGACACAAGGGATCAACTATTATCTCCGGTGTTATTCCCACACTATTCAATTTGTTATACTCTTGTATGAATGCTCCGGGTTCTACCGGGCAAAATTTAGACCAAAAGGTCTTAGCACCTTGAAGGGTGCCGGACCCAAAGTGGGAGAATACATGGCGTATTCCGTTGTGAATTACGGTGTGTCCTGCCTGTGGTCCCCCATTGAACCTAACAACTAGGGGATCCTTATATAAGGACACTAATTCATTTACGGTGTGACCTTTACCCTCATCTCCGAATCCGGCTCCTATAACAACATGAACAACCATTACTTACAGTTCAATTGCTTCGGTAGTAGTAGATGAAATATCCGTTGTAATTTTTGATAACGCTGTAGAAACTTTTGTTGCCACATCGGAATCAAAACCAGAAATAACTCTACTAAGTTCCTCACCTTTAACTACCGCAACCGTAGTTGCGATTATTTCCGCTACGGTCGAATAATCCTCAACTAAAATGCAACGCTCTTTTAGATGATTTTTCCAGAAATCAACAATGATTTTACCATGTCCTCTTGAAGGGTAACTTCCTTGCTCAATATGAAGATGAAACACTTCGTACTTTTCTTGAACTTTTTCAAGTAAATATTCAAATTCCAAATCTCTTGATTCTGGATATCCCATTATTTTCATTAATGATGGACCATCCAACAATGGGTGGCACCCTTCATCCCCAATTGTAAACAGGAATCCTTTTTGACCTCTTTTTTCAAAACAATCAATGCTTGTATGGTTAGCACAGAAATTGTAAGCCAATGAATAACTTTCGTGATTTTGACCTCCACCTCCACCTTCAATCCATAAGGAAGTTAACCATTGTAATAGTTGGGTATCACCACTTTCAAATTGCCCCACTTGTAACGGAGCTTTATCGGATATGTGATCTCCCACACCCATAAACAAAACAGCAGCATCGTTGATATTGTGATCAATCAACGTCTTCATTAAAGAATTAAGTTTCTCCTTAACAATTTTTTCCGGAATATCACCCATACTACCTGTAACATCCAGTGCAATAGCAATTGCTAAAGAATTGGGGTGGATGTCGGAATCCCTTGATTCCCGAATATCAACACCATAAGGATTCATGTCATCATGAATTGTCCTTTTAGTGTTTTGAGTAAATAATTCATCTCGGTTTTTAGTTCTCACTCTCGAAGAGAAAGCCCTGTAAGCATCATCAGAATAGGAATGTCCTCCCATGATTTAAATTAATTTAAAAGGTTAAATAATAATAGTAATAATAGTTAAGAGTTCCCATCGTGGGAACTAAATAGCATCTGAGTGACAATTACATTGTTTGTCATTTCCAAAAGGTTCCACCTCTTTCCAATATAGACCTAAGTAGGATGAAATTAATTTTTGATGTGAACCACATTTTTTGCAAATTCTGTGATTTTCACTTTCGTATTTATATTTCATTCTTCCACGAACTATTATGATAATTATTAATATAGCCGTGAATGCTACAAATATTAAAAATCGTATGATTTCCATGACTTTTTTATTTTATTTTCAAACTGTTTTATGCCAAGATAGTCTGGGATAGTTTGATGTGGTGATCCCGTAATATACGACAAATCAAAACCTTTGGTATTTAGGTACATATCTTTCAGCCATTGTTCATCGGGATAAATAAGAACCTCCAACCATTTTTTATTTAAAGAATCGGACGAATAACTGGATGATTTAATGTCAGAACAATATTTTATGTCAGGGTGATCGAGTAGATAGTCTCTTAATTTTTTTAAGTCGTAATGTTCATCATGAAGTGAACCATTATGGTAAGCATTGGCTTCGTAAACCACCGGTATAGGGTTTAAATTTATATCAAAGAATGAATAGGTGCTATCTTGAACTAAGATTATTTTATTAATATCCACATCTTCGGGTTCTGGCAATCCTATATGGGTTTGATCCAATAGTTCCCATTTATCCCAATAAGGATTGGTTTCTTTAAGAATGGACCTATCAAAATTAAAAACGGGACGCAAATCATACCCTCTAAATTTTTTACCTCTATATACTAAATATCTAAACTTTTCCCTGTTATTTGTATACTCTTTGATATATTTAATATCTTTAGATAAATGATAAGTTTCTATTTTTATTGTTTTTCTAATTGTAGTTACTTTCATCTTTCATTCATTTAAATTATACCATTGAGTCTTATAATTTTTCAATACATTTTTGTATTCTAAAAATGCCTCTATCGAGTCGGGTTGTTCTGATAGTAAGAAATTTATAAGGTGTTTGTCTACTGTTCTTTTGAGTTTTGTTCCCGACCCTGATGGGTCCCCTAATAGGTATATTGCCATTTTTTTAGCAAGATATGAATCCAAATTAGGTTTTGCTTTTTTGTCCTTAAATAGGTAAACAGGATACCAATGTTTATATTTTCCTGAGATAGTGTCCATTTTAGTTGAGTACAAATGGCTGTGATAAAATGACGCCACTTGTATACCGTGTATATTGGGTTTAAAAAACATACTATCCGGATTTATACCACCATGAATAAAACCCGCATCTAATGTGTACGCTGCAAATTCAAGCATTCTGGACAACATCCACCTCACATGTTCTTCCGGGAAAACTCTACCAACAAAACATACAGTACGAGTGTTAAATTTAGCCTCGAATTCGCCCTTATTTATTCCATAATAAGGAATAATATATGTGTTTTCTTTTATTTTAGATAATAATAACGATCTATTTCTGGCAGATCTTATGAGTAACTTTTCATGTTTCTTGAAGTCTAATCTGCTCAGGGTGAGTCCTTTATTTATGGTATATCTGCCAGCTTCATCAATGCCTTCTTGTTTGTCTACTTTCTGACGTAGTTCGTTGAGTTTCGCTGCTGCGAAAGCCGCTTCGGGATGTTTACATATATCCGGATGAATTTGCCGGGCAAGATCTTTAAATTCTTCATCAATCTTAGATATATTGAATATATCACTAGGTAAGGATGCTTTTAATATATTATCAATTACTTCTTCAGTGGTTTCCATTATCTATATATTTAGAAAGTTCCCATCATGGGAACTTTTATTTAAATGTTATCATTATGTATTGTTATTTGTGTCCGTCCATTCCTCCTCTTCCTCTTCATCGTATTCTACCCCTTCCTCCTCTTCCTCTTCATCGTATTCTACCCCTTCCTCCTCTTCCTCTTCATCGTATTCTACCCCTTCCTCCTCTTCCTCTTCATCGTATTCTTCACCCGTATATATACACATAGGTTGTTTTCTAATTTTGTAATAGTTAT
>JAGFIT010000046.1 GCA_024103385.1 Vicingus serpentipes | reverse complement strand
GTCTAAAACTTCAAATTTGTTCCAAAATAAAAAAGGCAAGGATAATATCGCTACAAACTTTCAACCACGAAATATGTATGATGACTACCTTGCCTCCAATTATTCTACCTTTTCTCACACCTTTTTTCATCATTTTTTCTACTAGCAAAACATTTTCTAAAATGTGTGTGCTATTTTTAGGAGCAACTTTATGCAAAGGAGGACGAACGGTCTGTGCTTGTTTAAAAGCGTTGGGAATGCATGGAGAAAAAGCTTTTTCCAATTATCATCGTACTTTAAATCGGTATAAATGGGATGGACTAGAAGGAAGTAAAATTATGCTAAATCTCATTTTACCATTCACTAGAGGCAAGGTCTTGTTGATAGTTGATGAGCATTTAGAAAGGCGCCAGGGAGAGAAAATAAAATATAAAGATATTTATAGAGATCCGATAGCATCTTCGAAAAGCTGGTTAGTTAAGTGCTTAGGTATTAAGTGGGTTGTACTAGCAGTGGCTATTAAATTTCCTTGGTCGCAGAGGTATTTTGCTTTACCAATTTTTTGCGTTGCTAAGAAACCTGCAACACATCCTTTATGCAAGAAACGAAAATGTCGCACAGGAATTGATATTCTATGCCAAATGTTATGTGTCCTTCGAAGATGGCATCCTAATTTATCACTAACACTAGTTGGAGATGGTGAATATGCAAAAGTAAAGCTTGTGCAGGTTTGTAATCGCCTTTCAATAGGGTTAGTAAGTCGAATGCGCTCTGATGCACGTTTACATGAATATCCTAAAAAAAAGCAATGGAGGGGTCGTCCTGTGAAACTGGGCGATAAAATTATTGTATCTGTTAAGCGTAAGCGAGATTGGAAAAAGGGCGTTGTTCGATGGTATGGAGGTATCAAAAAAACAATACGATGGGAAGCTTGTAATTGTCTTTGGTATGCAGGAAAACCAGAAGTGACAATTCCTATAGTGGCTATTTGGGTCAAGCTTGGAAGTGATGAAATCATCCTTATGTCAACCGATAGTAAAATGACGCCTCAAGAAATTATCGAAGCATATATTAAACGATGGAATATAGAAGTGAGTTTTAGGGAATGCAGAGAGCATTTGGGTCTCGAAACACAAAGACAATGGTCGGATAAGGCAATAGAACGCTCCACACCGTTATTATTTTGTTTATACAGTTTGATTATACTCATAGGCAATGCCATCTATAAGGAAAAAGGAGTAATGACACATTCAACAGCATGGTATCAAAAAACACAGCTCACTTTTTCAGATTTATTGATTGGAGTAAAAATGGAAATTTGGAAGTGGCGGAATAACTCGAACTCGTCATCTACCTCGAGTTCGGATAAATTATCAGATAATAGTTGGTCAAAAATGGAACATATTCTGGCTGAATGCTTTTAGATGTGTAAATGATTATTTAAAGTGCCAAAGTCCAGGTTACCTGGACTTTGGCACTTTGGAAACAAGAGTTTCTCTATCAGGCTGTAACAGATGTTAGAAGCATGCGGCGAAGATAATAGCCAAAGTGCTATTTTCGAG
>JAGFIT010000042.1 GCA_024103385.1 Vicingus serpentipes | reverse complement strand
AGAGTGCAATGGCACAAGGGAGCTTGACTGTGAGACCGACAAGTCGAGCAGGTACGAAAGTAGAGCATAGTGATCCGGTGGTTCCGCATGGAAGGGCCATCGCTCAAAGGATAAAAGGTACGCCGGGGATAACAGGCTGATGATTCCCAAGAGCTCATATCGACGGAATCGTTTGGCACCTCGATGTCGGCTCGTCACATCCTGGGGCTGGAGAAGGTCCCAAGGGTTGGGCTGTTCGCCCATTAAAGTGGCACGCGAGCTGGGTTCAGAACGTCGTGAGACAGTTCGGTCCCTATCTGTTGTGGGCGTAGGAAATTTGAGAGGAGCTGACTCTAGTACGAGAGGACCGAGTTGGACGAACCTCTGGTGTATCTGTTGTGGCGCCAGCTGCATTGCAGAGTAGCTACGTTCGGATTGGATAAGTACTGAAAGCATATAAGTACGAAGCCAACCTCAAGATGAGATTTCCCTTAAGGGTCGTTAAAGATGATGACGTTGATAGGTTGTAGGTGTAAAGACAGTGATGTCAAAGCCGAGCAATACTAATTACCCTAGAACTTTCTATCTAAGCAATAAATTTTATTTCTTAATTTCTTTCGATGTATGTCTAAAATATTGATGATTTATGGTGACTATTGCAGTGGGGATCACCTCTTTCCATTCCGAACAGAGAAGTTAAGCCCACTAGCGCAGATGGTACTAGGTTTTCCTGGGAGAGTATGTCGTTGCCAATTTTAATTAAGCCCCATTCTTTTTGAGTGGGGCTTTTTTATTATTTTCGTTTTTGATGAGAATTATTCTTAAAATAATAGTGTTATTATTCCTTTCCTCTTCTTTTGCTTATTCTCAAAAGAATGATTCTCTTGTGGTTAATAATTCAAAATATGACTCCCTTTTATTTTCTGATGCTTATTTTTTAGATGTTTTGTTTTATAAGCACCAAAATGATGTTTTGATTAATAATTTAGGTCCATTTGGATCAACTTATTATTATCCAACAACAGGAGGAATATATCTTGAAAAAAAACTGTTAATTATTAATAACAATAGTTTTCAGAGCAAACTAGCTAAATTAGAAGGGATTAAACCTTTTACTAATATTACTTACATTAATGCGAGTAGAAAAGAGCAGTTATTTTCGGTAAGCCACGTTCAGCAGTTTGGAAAATTATTGTCTTTTGCTTTTAACTACAAGCGAATAAGTTCTCCAGGGAGTTATATTAATCAAGAAGCGAATAATACTTTATTTGATGCGGTTATTGACTATAAATCTAAGAGTGATATTTATAGCTTTAATTTTTCAACCGTAGTAAATAGGTTTTTTTTAGATGAAAATGGTGGGTTAAAGAATAATTCTGATTTTGAAAATAATTTATTTGCTAATCGAAGAACTTATGATGTAAACCTATTAACCTCAAAAGTATCAAAAAAGAATTATAGTTATTTTTTAAAACAAAAAGTTAGACTATGGGCTGGTAAAGAAGATTCCATTAGTTATAGCGTACTTGATTTAAAGTTAAATACTGGTTATTCGATTAGAAAAAGAGTTTTTAATGATAATGATCCTTTATCGGCTGTATATAATAACATATTTATAGACTCTTTGTCTTCCATTGACTCCATTTATCAGAATACTTTATCTAATCAATTGTCAATTGAATTTTCTAAAAATAATACTGCTATTGGGTTTTATGGGTTTCATGAATTTGAAAACTATGCGCAAAACTTTGGCATAGATACTTCTTACCAAAATGTTTATGTTGGTTCATTTCTTACATCTTCTTTAAATAAATTCAACGTTGATGTTGACGCTAGATATGCTTTTTTTGGCTATCGAAAAGGGGACTTTGATGTTGATTTAAACTTTGATTATAATTTAAATAAAGATTATCAAATAAGAGCTGAAGTTGCTTATCATTTAAATGAGCCTTCTTTGAACTATATTAATTATACTTCTAACCATTTTTTTTGGAGAAATTATGATTTTAAAAAGACATCTATTTTGAGTTCTATAGCTAGTGTTGAGTTTAAGAAAATAAAAACACAACTCCTTTTTGAAAATAAATTGCTTAATAATCTTTTATATTTTAATACAGAAGCAGAAGTAGCTCAGTTAAGTTCTATTCACTCATTTTCTTCTTTTAGTATTTCAAAAAACTATCAAATATTTAACTTTTATTTTAGGAGTGCAGTAATCTACCAAACCACTACAAATGATTTTTTATTTCCATTACCAGATTTTATAGGAAGACAAATCATTTATTATCAAGATTATTTATTTAAAAAAGCGCTTAAATTTCAATTAGGCTTTAATGTTTCTTATTCAACGAACTATTATGGGTATGCTTATATGCCAGCAACTTCTCAATTTTATATTCAATCAGATAAGAAAATAGGAGATTACCCTTATTTTGACGTATTTTTTAATACTCAGTTAAAGCGGGCACAAATCTTTTTTAAGTACGAACATTTTAATGCCGGTTGGAGTGGATATAATTATTATAGTGTTACTGGTTATCCAGTTTTAGACCGTTCTTTTAAGTTTGGTGTATCTTGGAATATGTTTGATTAAGGATTACTAGCTCTAAAGGCTTTTAAGCCACATTCTAAATAGTTTTTGTATTCAATAACATCAGGAGTGTAACCAATAGGGTTTCCGAGTAGGTAGCCATCAGGACTTATCATAGCGTAATATGGTTGAGAGTTATTGTTAAAAACATGTGTTTGAAAAGTAGACCATTTATTTCCAATGGTTTTTATCTTCTTTTCTTGTTTGACTCCATTTTTCTGAAATTCAAAAACACCTTGTTTTTCTGAGGGTAATTCAACTTTATCATCTACATATAAGGAAACAAGAATAAATTCTTCTTTTAATTTTTCTTTAATGAGTTTACTGCTCCATACTGTTTCTTCCATTTTTCTACAATTAACACATGCCCATCCGGTAAAGTCGATGAGAAGAGGTTTATTTTGTTTGATTGCTTCTTCCATTGCTAGATCAAAGTCAGTAAATTCTGAATGAAAAGCTTCATTGTCATACCAACTATAAAAAGAAGGAGGAGGAAAACCACTTAATAAATTATGATTCCAAGGAGAATTCTTTAATATTCCTGGAGCAATATAAATAGTAAAAGCAATAATTATAGATGTAAATACTATTCGGAATTTAGAAAATTTTCCAATAGGAGAGGAGTGAGGAAAATTGATCCATCCAATTAAGTATAAAGAAAGACCAATGCCTATTAATGTCCATATTAAGAAAAAAGTTTCTCTTTTAATTAACCCCCACTGTTCCACTAAATCTGCATTTGACAGAAATTTTAGAGCTAGTGCTAGCTCTATAAAACCTAATACAACTTTTACGGAATTCAACCATCCTCCTGATTTAGGTAATTTATTTAAAAAACTAGGGAAAGCTGCAAATATTGCAAAAGGTAACCCTAGAGCAATTCCGAATCCACCCATAGCAGCAGAAATAGGCCAAGCCCCGTTTTTTAGTGCACTTCCTAGAACTGTTCCTAGTATTGGTCCAGTACATGAAAATGATACAAGTGCTAATGTTAATGCCATAAAAAACACACCGATAATACCCCCTATATCAGATGCGGAATCAGCTTTATTACTTATACTGCTGGGTAATGTTATTTCAAAATAACCAAAGAATGAAATGGCAAAAATCAGAAAAACAATAAAAAAGAGAACATTTAACCAAACGCTTGTCGCTATTTCACTTAATACAGCAGGATCTGCATTAAAGTGAAAAGGAACACTTAATAAAGCATAAATTAGAAAGATAAAAAAACCATACAGCAATGCTTGTCCTAATCCACTGCTTTTATCGTCTCCTTTTGTAAAAAAGCTAACGGTTAAAGGAATCATTGGAAAAACACAAGGAGTTAATAAAGCAATTAAACCACCAATAAACCCAAATAAAAAAACCAACCAAACATTACTTACTGATTTTTTTTCACCACAATTTCCGATAGGGTTTTCTAGGTCTAAGAGAGGGAGAGTTGGGATGATGTCACTTATTTCTAATTTCTGTGTTATTATTTTTTCTTCCAATATTGGGATAGTATCCGTCTTTGTTGAATCTATTCCTTGTTCTGTAGAAGCAGAACTACAGCCTTTTATTTTCAGACTAAAGTATCCGTCATAAGGTGGTAAACAATGCGTTTCATCACATGTTTGGAATGAATACCTTCCTTTTAAAGTGAAGTCTTGACCAGCTATGATAGTTATTTTTTGTTTGAAAAGAACAACTCCTGAATGTAAGAATAAGTCTTCATCTAAAATATCATCGTGTGAAATTTCAGGTTTAGGTTCTAATAATTTACCCTTGATCTTATAATTAGGGGATTCGTCTAAGACTAATTCGGTTGGTAATGTAAAACTTCCTTCAGGTAGGTGTGCGGCATAAAGGTGCCAATGTTTTACAATACTTGCTTTTGCGATAATTGTTGCTTCGCAATCATTTTGTTCGACACTAAACTCCCATTTTACTTTGTCTAAAGGATCCTCTTGCCCTGAAGAAGTTAAGGAAAAGAGTAAAAGAAGAGGTAAGAGTAATAGTTGAAATATAATTTTCATGCTGGTAATATCTAATTGAAACTAATCAAAACTACTTTTTTTACTTTATAGAAGGTGTATTTTCCTAACAAATTAGGTTATTAATCTACCTATTAAGACAAAAAAATTCCTCTTAAAAGTAAGAGGAATAAATGAATATTATGTAATAAGAAAAGTTAAAAAAACTTAATTTCATGAATACAATGAATAGGTATGGTGGTTCCTTTTTTTAGGATAACACTTTTTTCGGTTAGCCCCCAAATGGTGGTCTCTACTTTTTTTAATCCGCTTAAATCTTCAAAAACAATTTTGACTTTTAATTTTTTGCTATTACCTAGCTGCATCCCTCTTGTAATTTTCGATGTCCGCTCCTCTTGTTGAACAATAGAGCTTAAAACGTCTGTTTTAGGAAAAGTTAAACCAGTAATATCTTCTTTGGCAACTAAAGTTGCCGTTTTAGTAATTGTAGCATCCATAAGTTAGGTAGTTTAAATTTAACGACTCTATCTTTAACGCACAGATTTAAAAAAAGTTTCGTTCGCAAAAAAATAAATTATAGGCTGCCTATAAAATCATAATCTCTCTCCACCTTACAAATTCTAACTTTATATGATTTGTAGAATTTCTCTTTTCCTAGCTTCTGCGCTATTTGATGTTCGAAGTTTCCCTTCCAGTTAGCAATAGCCTCCAAATTTTCCCAATAAGAAACACTTATTCCTATTTCCTCCCGAGCACTTTCTATACCTAGGAACCCGGGTTGATTTTGGACAAGGTTTAATATTTGTTTTGCCATCTTTTCATATTCGGTATCTTCATTTTTAATTGAAGTGAAGATAACTGCATAATAAGGTGGAGTAGGAGTGTTGGAAAAACTCATTAAGCTATTGCTTTAATCATGTCTTGTTGGGTGATGATGTGATGTTTTTCGTTCTCGTAGTTAACTAAGACAGCTTTAGCACCTCCTTGGAATAGTTTTGAAATACTTTCTATAGTTGTGCTAGCACTAACTATAGGGAAAGGGGGTTGCATGATATTTTTTACAGGAAGCTCTTTAAGGTCAGGGTTTTCTAGTAGCTTTGAAAATAAGTGGTTGTCAGTTAACGAACCCACAAAACCATCATCACCTAGAACAGGTATCTGAGAAATTCCGTATTGATTCATTAATAATATGGCTTGAGAAACGGGATTATCTTGCGTAGTGGTTACCAAGTGTTTTCCAGCATGATCTTTAATTAAATCTAATGCATTTGTTTTTTCATCGTCTAAGAAGCCTCTATCTCGCATCCAATCATCATTAAACATTTTACCAACGTATCGACTTCCATGGTCGTGAAATAGAACAACGACAACATCGTCTTCTTTTAATTCATCTTTTAATTGCAATAGACCTTTAATTGCCGATCCAGCGGAATTACCTACAAAAATTCCTTCTTCTTTAGCTAGTTTTCTTTGCCAAATAGCGGCATCTTTATCAGTAACTTTTTCAAACTTGTCGATAACTTCAAAGTTTACATTTTTAGGTAAAATATCTTCCCCAATTCCTTCAGTAATATATGGGTAGATTTCATTTTCATCAAAAATACCTGTTTCATGATATTTTTTAAATACAGAACCGTACGTATCGATTCCCCATACTTTAATATTAGGGTTTTGTTCTTTTAAGTATTTTCCTACCCCAGAAACGGTCCCTCCTGTGCCAACTCCAACTACAAAGTGAGTGATTTTTCCATCTGTTTGCTCCCATATTTCAGGACCAGTAGTCAGGTAATGAGCTTTTGTGTTAGAGGGATTGTCGTATTGATTTACATACCATGAGTTAGGAATTTCGTTGGCCAATCTTTTAGAAACGGAATAATAAGACCGTGGGTCATCTGGAGCAACGTTGGTTGGACATACATGAACATCGGCTCCAACTGCTCTTAAAATATCCATTTTTTCTTTGGATTGCTTATCACTTAAAACACAAATGAGCTTATATCCTTTGATAATTGCAACTAAAGCTAACCCCATCCCAGTATTACCTGAGGTACCTTCTATAATTGTTCCTCCGGGTTTTAATCTTCCATCAGCTTCCGCATCTTCAATCATTTGCAATGCCATTCTATCTTTTACGGAGTTTCCAGGATTAGTGGTTTCTACTTTTGCTAGTACTGTAGCTTTTACATCTTTACAGATACGATTTAGTTTCACTAAAGGGGTGTTTCCTATTGTTTCAAGAATATTATTGTAGTATTTCATGTATTCTATTTAAAATGTTATGCAAAAGTAATGATTACCGTTAAACTTAATCGTATCGAATTGCTTTTACAGGAGAAATTTTTGTGATAACAACTGAAGGGATTAATAATAGTAAAATACAGATAGTTAATGTTCCTATGTTAAGTAGTAATATTTTAATAAAATTGAATTCAATGGGTACTGTTGCTACATAATAGGATTCTTCAGGTAGTGTAACAATTCCTGTTTTTTGTTGGATAAGACATAGTATTATACCTATAACATTTCCCCACAATAAGCCTTTTATGATAAGGTAAGCAGCATTATACAAAAACATTTTTCTAACATTCCAATTAGGCATTCCAAGTGCTTTTAAAATACCAATCATATTTGTTCTTTCTAGGATGAGAATGAGCAAAGCGGATATAATATTAATTACGGCAACTAT
This sequence comes from Vicingus serpentipes, assembly GCA_024103385.1. Taxonomy (GTDB): domain Bacteria; phylum Bacteroidota; class Bacteroidia; order Flavobacteriales_E; family Vicingaceae. The sequence continues at coordinate 13,186 of JAGFIT010000042.1, read as the reverse complement.
TATCATGAGAATGATGATGATAGTTACATTATAATCTTGGTAATCTAGCCAATTAAAAATATCAGGGTTCTGTTCTTTAATTGTTGTGGCATGTAAATCGTATCCTATATTATCGTAAACGTATTGACCTAACTCATCAATTTGTTTGTAATTGTCTATCAAAACTTCAAAACCTCCAACTTGTTCTTCGTTCCAATCATTTCGCTTTTGAATGTGTCTGATATCGGTAATTACATATAAGTTATCAAATTGTTCAAGCCCAGATTGATAAATTCCTTTTACTACAAAATCTTTTGGTCTGAGCTGTCCATTTTTTTGGATGAAGTAAATAAATATTTTGTTGTTAACTTTCAACTTCATTTTATCGGCAATATTTTTAGATAGCAAGAGATTGTTTTCTAAGTCTTTTTTAATGGGAAATATTTCTCCATCAACCATTTTTTCTTTAAAAAAAGACCAATCAAAGTCATCGCTAATTCCTTTTACTACAACCCCATAGATTTCTTCTTTGGTTTTGATAATACCCGCTTTTGTTGCAAAAACTTGAATATGTTTAATTCCGTTTACGGAATCTATAGCGGGGTAAAATTTCTGATTTTTATTAATAGGGCTTGCTTCGTAGGTGTTTTGAGAATCAAAATTGGTAATTTGAATATGGCTACCAAAACCAATTACTTTATTTCTAATTTCTCTTTGAAAACCATCAACTATGCTTGTGGAAATAATCATCACAATTAGACCTATAGCAATAGCCATAATAGAAATATTAATTATTGGTCGGGTAAATTTTTTAGCATTCCGATCACCTTTAATAATATTCTTTGATATGAAATATTCGAGGTTCAAATTGGTTATTTTTATGCTTTAATTAATTTTGATTGAAACAAAAGTAATGATTCATAAACAATGGTCTTGAAACAAATAATCAATCTTCTCTTTATTTCGTTATTTTTTATCCAATGTCATGCTCAAGAAAAAAAGGAGGAAGTGATTACTGTTCCCCTTGCAAAAAAAAAGGAGGTTTTAGAACCAATAAGAGTAGGTGCTGAAGAGCTGGAAGAGTATATACCGTTGATACAAGGTAAGAAGGTAGGTATTGTTGCTAACCATACTTCTTTGATCGATCAAACACATTTAGTGGATTCATTAATTCATTTAGGAGTTAATGTTGTTAGGGTATTTAGTCCAGAACATGGATTTAGAGGGGATGCTGATGCTGGAGAGCACGTTCAATCCAATACTGATGAGAAAACAGGGCTTCCATTAACATCATTATATGGGAAAAATAAAAAACCATTACCTGAACAAGTTAAAAATTTAGATGTCATCGTTTTTGATATTCAAGACGTAGGTGCTCGGTTTTATACTTATGTCTCTACTATGCATTATGTGATGGAAGCTTGTGCAGAAAATAATATTGATTTTATTGTTTTAGATAGACCAAATCCTAACGGGCATTATGTAGATGGGCCTGTTTTAGAGAAAGCGTTTCAATCATTTGTAGGAATGCATCCAGTACCTATTGTTCATGGAATGACTGTGGGAGAGTATGCTCAAATGGTTAATGGAGAAGGGTGGTTAAAGAATGGCGTAAAATGCAATTTGAGTGTTGTTAAATCAAAAAACTATACTCACCAAAGAATGTATCAATTACCTATTAAACCTTCACCTAATTTACCTAACATGAGCTCAGTATATCTTTATCCTTCATTGTGTTTGTTTGAAGGGACACCAATTAGTGTTGGAAGAGGTACAGATAAGCCTTTTCAAATTATAGGACATCCCGCTATAAGTTCTAATCGCTATTCTTTTACTCCGAAAAGTAAGGAAGGAGCAAAGAACCCCAAGTTGATGAATGAACAATGTAATGGGTACGATTTATCGATGTATGGAGAGGTATACATGAAGGATGTTAAAAAGATTAATCTGTTTTGGTTAATTAATCTTTATCAAGAATTTCCTGATAAAGAGCAATTTTTTAATTCATCGTTTAATCGATTAGCGGGAAATAGCACATTACAAGAACAAATTAGGGCAGGAAAAACAGAAGAAGAAATTAAAGCCACTTGGGAAGAAGATTTAAGACAATTTAAATTACTTCGAAAAAAGTATTTATTGTACCCTGATTTTGAATAAATGTTTTCTATTTGTTGCTAATGGATTACACTACACTTACATCATTTTTTATAATAGATATTTTTCTAGCATTTTTAATTGCAAAGTATCAACAACAGAATGGCTATAAATTCTCCAATAGTTTTGTAGGAACTTTAATAGGGTTGATTGGGTTGACTTGGTTAGGTATAAAAGCGTATATGGAATTTTTTAAATAAAAAAGGCCTCCAATTTTTTTTTGGAGGCCTTTGTTGTCGGCTTTGAGGGATTCGAACCCCCGACCCTTCCGATGTTAAATCGGAATGCTCTGAACTTTTTTAGTAGGCAAGTTATTTTGCACTAATGAGATATTCAATATATTTCCTGGATTTCTTTTTTTTAATTTCTCGTTCTCTTTCTATTGCATCTTTTTTGGATGAGAATTCTTCTTTGTAAACGAGCTTCCAATCACCTTTTCCACCAGTAAAACCTTTGTGATTAGAATTGTGTTTTGCAATTCTTTTATGTAAATCATCGCAAGTGTACCCTGTATAATATTTATCGAGTTTTAAAGAATATAAGATATAAGTAAAGCACATAAGTTACTTAATAAAAAAAGCTTCACTATTTTTTAGTGAAGCTTTAATTGTGTGGGCTTTGAGGGATTCGAACCCCCGACCCCCTCGGTGTAAACGAGGTGCTCTGAACCAACTGAGCTAAAAGCCCGAAAGCGGATGCAAATATATATTAAATTGGGTTTATAACAAACAATCCTTAAAAATAAATTTTCAGTTATGGGAGATTTAATTCTTTGCAAGAAATTGCTCCCATTTCCAAGCAGATAGCATCATGTTATCTAAACTTATTTTTGATGTCCAATTCAGTATTTTTTTTGCTTTCTCATTGTTTGCGTAAATAGCAGCAACATCACCTGCTCTTCTTTCCCCTATGGTATAATTTAGCTTTACTCCACTCACTTTTTCGAATGCATTGATGGTCTCAAGAACAGAAACTCCAACACCTGTTCCCAAATTAATAATTTCATGTCGTTGATGAGGTGGATTGTTTAACAAGTACTGAAGAGCTAATACGTGAGCATTAGCAATATCACTAACATGGATGTAGTCTCTTATACAAGTTCCATCTTTAGTATTATAATCATCACCAAAAACGGTTAAACAATCCAATTTTCCAATAGCTGTTTGTGTTATAAATGGGACTAAATTATTAGGAGTCGTTGTAGATAATTCTCCATTTAATCCACTTACATGGGCACCAACTGGATTGAAATATCGTAAAGAAATAGCTTTTAAATTAGGGTTTACTTTTATAAAGTCATCCACCATTATTTCGCCAATTTGTTTGGTATAGGCATATGGAGATTCTGCTTTTGCTAGTTGGGAATTTTCGGTTACGGGAAGTTGATCAATGTTTCCATAAACTGAGCAGGAGGATGAAAAAATTAAATTTGGAATATCAAATTTTGCTTGACATTTCAAGATGTTGTTCAATGAGTTAATGTTATTGTCATAATACATTAAGGGGTTTTCAACGGATTCTCCTACGGCTTTAAATGCAGCAAAATGAATAATTCCTTGGATGTCGGTGTTTTCTTTAAATACTTGTTCTGTCGCCTGTAAATCTTTTAAATCTAAGTTATAATACTTAATTGATTTTCCCGTGATATTCTGAATTCTGTCATAAGTACCTTGTGATGAGTTGGAATAATTGTCGATAGAAATAACTTCCCAATCAGTATTTTGGATAATTTCTATTGTGGTATGAGAGCCAATATAACCAGCTCCCCCTGTAATTAGTATTTTCATGTTGAAATTTTAAAGGATCAAAAATAAGAATTATAATTTGGCAGTAGAATGTATAAAATCCTACTTTCGTAAAAGCTCGACTAATTTTTAATTAATGACTAATTATCCACAATTCAATAAATGTTTAATTACAGGAGAAGAAGATTTATTTCCTTTAAAAGGATATGAGGATAATTATTTGGTAAAAAGTAAATCAAGCGGTTTCGTTTTTTGTTCTCGTATTCCATCAGAAAAAGAATTATTGGATTATTATAGTGCTTATCCTGTTGGATATAATGCAGATTCTGAAGTAACAAGAATAAGAATTAATGAGTTGTTGGACGGGTTTGAAAAGTTTAGGGAAACCAATAAAATGCTAGATGTGGGTTGTGGACCAGGTTTATTTTTAATGGAAGCAAAAAAAAGAGGGTGGGAAGTTTACGGAACAGAATTTACAGATCAGCAGGTTATTTATTTAGAACAACAGGGAATAAAGACTGTTAAGGGAAAATTAACACCTACAAGTTTTGATAAAGAATCATTTGATGTGATTATCTCTAGTGAGGTTATTGAACACATTAATAATCCTATTGAGGAAATGACACTTTTCAATTCTTTTTTAAGAAAAGGAGGTCTAACTTATATTACAACACCTAATTTTAATTCGGTTGAACGTTTTCTTTTGAAAGGAAAATATAATATCATTCAATATCCAGAACATTTATGTTATTATACTCCTAAGACAATCGATACCCTATTAACTCGTTGTGGATTTAAAAAAGTGAAAATTAAGACAACAGGAATAAGTTTTTCTAGAATAAAGAACAGTTTAAATAAAGGGGAAAAAGCACATGAGGATAATATCAATAATGATGAATCCTTGAGAATGAGTTTGGAATCGGGTTATAAAAAACACCTTAAATCTTTTGTGAATTGGTTGCTAACCAATCTCGCTATTGGCAACTCCTTAAAAGTATGGTATATTAAATCTTAATCCGCTTGGAAAATGGATTTAAAATCAGTCTTTTTAATAAAGAATAAACTGATAAAATTAATTTTTTCTTTTACTAATAAGTGTACTAAAAGAACCATAAACAAGAAGAAATAAGAAATACTTGTTGCTACAGCAGCTCCAACAATGCCGTATTTGGGTATTAATAGAATATCGAATAACACCGTTGATATTAATCCTACAGAGTTAGCAATTAAAGCAACATTGTTTTTTCCTTTAGAGAAGAGCATAATGCTAAACAATTGACTCATTGCTGTAAATACCATCCCAACAAGTAATATGTTGAAAGGTATTCCAGAAAGGGTAAATTCTTTTCCATATAAAAGGACCAATAAAGAATCACCAATAATTGCTAGAATAATTACCATAATTAAAACAGAAGTAAAATTTATTCTTGAGTAGGTAGTAAAATATTTTTTACGTTGAGCATCATTGTCTTCGGATAAATAAGGCATCATTACTCCTCCAATAATTCTTGAATAAAGTAATATGAATTGGGCGAAGTTGACAGCTAGAACATATATACCTAATTGTGTGTTTCCTTTATAATGAGCTACTAGCCATATGTCAAATCGGTAGTTTAGGAAATTAATAACTAAGCTAATAAATACTGGGAATATATAGCTGAAAAAAGGAATGACATCATTTTTTAAACTTAGTTTTAAATTAAGGGTTATACTCACGGTATTGAAGAAACTAATTACCCACAACAATGTGTTTAGAGATAATATGATAAAACTGATAGCAAAAATCAGATTAATACTTACATTAATAATTTCTACGGAATTAAGGTAAAACAACACGAAATAGGTCAAAGCATTAGATAAGCTATTAAATAAATCTATTCGATTAATTATCTTAAATGATTTGTTTACTTTAATAAATGCAGTTAGAATTGAATTAATCAATCTTAAACCGAACATGCCAATTAAAAATAATTTGAAATATTTAGTGTTGTAATTTTCTGGAAATAAAAAGTCGAAATCACAGGAGAGAATTGTTATCGCTACTAAAGGAATAAAGATAGAAATGATATATAGTGCAATAGCTTGTAATTTACTTTCACTAATTTTTTTGTTTGATCCAAAATAGACGATACCTAAATCACATCCTAATAAAAAAATCATTACTAGAATTTCGATGTTTGCGTAGAAAATAGCATAAACTCCTTTTCCTTCAGCTCCAAGTAGTCGGGTAAGAAAAATTCCTGAAATTATACTGATAATAATAGAGGGTACTTGTGTTGAAAAAGTACGCAGAATATTTCCTGTAAGGCTTCTCATAGGGGCTTTTGGGTTACTTTTTAAACAAAACTAAAATTTTAGTTTATATTTAATTTTAAACCATAACTTTCGCCAAGCACTGCTTTTAATCTTTTCAGCTTGTTGCCAATTTAAATCTCGATAGATGTTGTACTCGTAGGATTGATTGTCTAAATTAGTGACTTCCAAAGAAATCCCTTTAAAATGAAAAATATAGGCATTTAAAACAATTGCGATAGGCTCTGTTACTCTTTCACATAATTCATGTTCATTTCCTACATTATGGTTCCCAGGGTGAAACAATTCGTGTTCGCTATACTCATATTGAATAATATCTCGATTTACAGAAAAGAAAAAGCCATTGATATAGTCCACTTTTTTGTAATCAGGATCTAGTTTGTGTTCATTTATGAATTCTTGAATTTTATCCGTATTGGTGAAGTCATATTCATCAAAAGAAGGGTTGTAATAATTTCTAATATCTTGTTGAGGTTGATGACCAACTCCTTTTCTTGTACTTAAAGGAGAGACAATGATGTATTTTTTGTTTAATTCTATAACTGCTTCCAATGCATCTTTTGGGACAACAATATCACTGTTTGAAAACATTAAGTATTTATATCCATCTTTTTTAAATTTTTGATATGCTAAATTCCAACTATGGGTTAACCCTTTTGCCTTCTCTTTTGTTACGATTGGAATGTCGTTGTCTTTACACCAGTCTACCGTTCCATCATTAGAAGCGTCATCATAAATAACAACATCTATGTAGTCGGGTTTGTTAGCCATAATACTATTGATTCCTTTGATGTTATATTCTAATTGGTTCGCAGTAGTAAATGCCAATAAGGCTCTTTCACCATTTTCTTTATGACTTTTGTTGACAATAAAAGCACCTGATTCAAAATTGAAATATTCGATAGAGATATCTTCGAATTCTTCTTCCCATCTCTTTGTGATTTCTTTTTCTTCATCTCTAACGCCATCATCTAGAATCAAAATGGAGTTGTCGTTCATTTTTTCATATAATAATGGGATAACAGGATATCTAGATAAATCTTGGATATAGTTGGGAGGGCCATCGACCACTACCATATCTATTAACACATCCTTTTCGATGGAATCTGTGTTGTACCATATCCATTTTTTATCGTTTATAATATAATTTTTTAGAGGGGCATGAACAATTGTTACATAATCTTCGAGTTGATGCTTTTGAATTAATTTTTTACTTTTTTCAACATAATTTAGATCATGCTCTAATGAAATAACTTTCCCTTGACCCAGTTTTTTAAAGCAATACCCAATAATAATAGATGAAACACCACTTGAAGCTTCAACGATGAATTCAGGTTTTTTAAGTAGAATGGTTTCAGCTATTTTTTTTAGAAAGTCAGGATATGCAGCCCAGCCTCCAGTTTCAGGAAGAGGTGTTTTGATATCTAAATAATTGTATAGCGAAGCAAGAATTTCAAGTTGCTTGTATTTGTTACTGATATCTTCTTCAATTTTTTCATTGAGGTCTCTAGATTTCGATATAGTGAAAATATATAACCCAACGCTTATTAACAAATAAAGTATAAAGTAGGATAAACTACCTAAATATTGCTCGCCAAAAAGCACAATAACTCCATACAGGATAATAAAAATACATAATGCAAATACAATATTTTTTTTTCCTATTTTCAATTCTTTAGTTTTAAAAAAATTAATAATTAACAAAGGTAATCTATTTTAAAGAGTTAGCTGTATTGGAATGATTCAATCCTAATTTTATAAAGATAATTATGAATTATTTATAGGTTTAAATGTAACTTCGTACTCTCACTTATACTTATTTCACGTTTAGCATTACTTTTTTAGCCTGCATGTTTAAGTTACAAGATAAAACAATATTGATTATTTCAAATGAACCTTGGGGTGACATATGGTATTCCAAACAAAACTATGCGTATGAACTTTCAAGAAACAATAACATTATTTTTGTTAACCCACCCAAAAAATGGTTATTATCTAATTTGATTAACTTAAACATAAGTGAAGAAAAGTACACTAAAAGCTTAACCTATATCTCATATGGCAATGTAATTCCAATAAGAGGTGTGTTTCTAAATAGGATAAACAATTTTATTGTCAGTAAAAGGTTAAAATCCTGGCTAAAACGAAAGAAAAAACTATCAAATTACATTATTTGGTCGTTTGATCCTGCTCGTTTATACACCCCTGATCTAATAGGTGCAACTCTTAGTATATTTCATTGTGTTGATTATTATCTTTTTACACTTTATGGAGAAAGGGAAATTTGTGAAAAATCAGACTATATCTTTGCCACTTCACAGAGATACCTTGATGAATATGAAGAGTTTAAAACTCCAAAATTTAAAGTTCCTCATGGTATTTCATCTGATGAATTTTTAATTGATGAAAACGAGGAGAGAAAAATAATAACCGAGATAACTAATTTAAATATTTCACCTAATAATTATGGGTTATTTATCGGGAAAATTGATTTTAGACTTGATTTTGATTTTTTAGAAAAAGTGGTTACAAAATTTAGTCAAGAACAGTTTGTGTTTATCGGCCCTATAGAGTTACTTGAGTCTCCATCAGCAAAAAGAATTTTTTTAGCAAAGAAATATAAAAATGTTGTACACATAGGTGTTAGGCATTTTAAGCTATTGAAATATTATATTCATCTTTCAAAATTTTGTTTCTCCTATATGGATATGGAACAACTTTGGAATACAGTTCATCATCATAAAACATTAGTATACCTTGCACAAGGAAAACCTGTATTCAGTCCTATTTTTAGTGAATATAACAATGTAAAAGAGCTCATGTATATGAGTAATGACAATAGGGAGTCTATTCAGCTTTTAGCTAATTTTATAGAAAATAGTGAAAGTGAACGTTTAAAAGAAAAAAGAATTGCATATGCCGATTCACACAGTTTTAAAAGTATTCTATTACGAGTTGAAAACATACTAAATAAATAATTTTATGGGGCTTCATTTAAAAAGAGAGAAAGAGAAGGTTTTTTTATTAAGTTTTTTTTATCGCTTATCTAAAACTCTTTTTTTTCTAAATAAAAAGAAAAAAATGAATTTATTCTTGACACTTGAATGGATCTTTGACAGATTGGCTCATGAAGAATCGTTTAAATATTTTTCATATGATGAGCATCCACTTAGAATTTATACTATAAATTTTATTCAGCGTCATTTGGAGCCTTCCTATACGGTATTAGATTTAGGTAGTGGGTATGGTGATATGAGTAATAAAATTGCAAAATCTTGTAAAAAAGTAGTAGGTGTTGATTATGTGTATGGAGATATAGAAATAGCTAAGTCAAAACACAGTAGAAAAAATCTAGAGTTTGTTTATGGGGATGCTTTCGACTATTTAAATGAAACCGAAGAACTTTTTGATGTAATTATTCTTTCTCATATTATTGAGCATATTGATAATCCGAATGATTTCTTAAAAAAATGTATCCCTCATACTAAAGAAATATTTATTGAAGTTCCAGATTATGACAAAACTTACTTAAACCATTATAGAAGCATCTTAAATAATAAGCTAAATTATGCCGATACAGATCATGTTTGGGAATTTGATAGGGAAGAATTGACAAAATTGATTACTGAGGTTGGATTAGAGATTGTGGAGAGTGAGTTTAGGTTTGGTGTTATGAAATTCTGGTGTCACACACCTGTATAATAAGGTTAACAAATGGCAACAAATACAACAAGTGTAATATGTAGAATATGCTCGTCAAGTTCCTTAGTTGAGAGCTACTACCCAGATGCTCATTTTAATGAAAAAATCTTTAAATATTTAAAATGTAGAAAATGTGATTCATTTAATGTTTTTCCTTCTCCTAATGAAGAAGATTTTAAAAAAATGTATGGGGAAGAAGATCATTATTACTTGAAGGATGTTAAAGGGCAACTACAGTATGATTTTAATTATCCTTTTGCCCATCATCAAGGTTATCAAATACAGTTTTTAGAACAAATAAAAAATGACTTGAAGGGTAAAACATTACTTGATTATGCTTGTGGAAGTGGTTTTTATATGAAATATGCAGAAACTTTGGGAGCAAAAGTGGTTGGAGTGGAATTTGACAAAAAATTTGTAACCCTTTTGAGGGAAAAGACTGATCTGGATATTTATACTTTTTCTGAAATGAAACTGAAATTTGCTGCTGAGGTTTTTGATTTTATACATCTAGGACATATTTTGGAACACTTGCCAGAACCATTTGAATTATTGGAGGAGTTGAGAATGTTTGCTCACAAGGATACGGTTTTTATAATTGATGGGCCTTTAGAGAGAAATTCATGTTTGCATCGTTTTTATGTAGATTTAGGATCGCGGTTAAAAAGAAAAAAATACCGAGATGCTGTTCCCCAGCATTTAACACTTACTACTCAAAAATCTCAATTACTATTTTTTAATCGTGCGGGATTAAAAAAAGAAAAATACATTGTAGTGGAGCAGTATTTCCCGCTTCCTTCTAAACTAGAGTTTTCCTTTGGGAAAATGATTAGCTTTTTTATTGCAAGTTTTTCTATTTTGCTTTCTAAAATAGTTCCCAAATATGGTAATGTTTTCCATTATAGAGGGAAGATTAATGATTTGTAGTTTTTACTTAAGAGTGTGAAAAGCTTGAATTAAGTTAAAGTTGAAAAATAGGGTTAATTTCGCTTCATTATCTTTATGGAAGAAGGAAGAATACATATAGTAGAAGTAATGGCAGACTCCATGAGTATCACTTACTTTAATTTGTTTGCAGAACAGTCTAAAAATCATCCTGAAATAAAACTCACATTTGTATGTCTCAATAATGTTCTTCCGCCTATTGTTGAGGATATGAAAGAGAGGGGTTGTGATTGTTTTTGGGTTAAATTTGATAATACTAACCGTATTAAAAGTTGGGTAAGTGCTTATTTTCAATTAAAGAAATTATTCAAGCAACTAAAACCAGATGTGGTACATTCTCATTTATTTGATGACGGTGTGCCTGCTATGCTAGCAGCTAAGCATACTGGAGTGAGAAAACGTGTGCACACTAAACAAAGTACTACGTTTAATTGGTTTTATGCTCCAAAGGCTGTTTTCTTGGATCGGCTTATTAATAAAACAGCAACACATTTAATTGCTGTATCTAATGAGGCCAAACAATTTTTAATTGAAAAAGAAAAAGCAGATCCTCAAAAAATTCATATGATTCATCATGGGATATCATTTGAAAACCTTAAAAAAGCATCGGAGGAAGAAATTAGAGCTTTCAAAACCAAATTTAATATTGTTGGAAAAAAAGTGATAGGAACAGTGAGTCGATATATAAAATGGAAAGGGTATATCCAGTTTATAGAAGCAGCAAGTATTTTGAAAGAAAAATATCCAGATGTGGTTTTTTTAGGTGTTGGTAGCGGCTCACAAGAAGAAGAGTTGAGAACATTGATTAAAGAGAAGGATATAGAGAAACAATTCATATTAACTGGCTGGATAGAAAAAAAATACATTCCTGCTGTTTTTCATTCTATTGATATATACTTCCATGCTGCTTACATGGAACCATTTGGTTTTGTCATTCCGGAAGCAATGGTAAACAAGGTACCTATTGTTACCACACCAACTGGATCAGCTGCAGATGGACTTCAACACATGGAAAGTGCGTATATTGCGCCTTATTTTAATGTGGAAGAATTAGCAAAAGGGATGGAATATTTTTTAACTCATGATTCATCTTCTTTTGTGGAGAAAGCGTATCTATCTGCAAAAGAAAAGTTTACTATAGAAAAAATGTGGAATAAGCATTTAGAATTATACAGATCGGAAAATTTTGAGACGATTAATTAGAAAAATATATAAGCTAATACCTTTCAAAAAACCTTTTTATGAGGTACTCAAAGTTGTTTGGCAGCCTAAGGAAAATATATATAAGCATCTTCATTTTAAAGGCATCATAAATGTGAAGGTTGAGAATAAATATAGTTTCAAGATTCATCATATGGGACATCACATAGAGAATGAACTTTTTTGGAGTGGTATTGAAAATGGTTTTGAAAAACTCTCTCTCTCTCTTTGGATAAAACTTTCAAAAAAAGCCAATGTTATTTTTGATGTTGGGGCATATTCTGGGCTATATTCATTGACATCCGCTTGTATAAACCCAAATTCGAGAATCTATGCTTTTGAACCTATGGAACATAATTTCAACCTATTAAGTAATAATATAAAAATTAATGATTATACTAATATAGTACCTGTTAAAAAAGCATGTTCAAATTTTTCAGGAGAAGCTATTGTATACACAGAGAAAAACACCACACTGACCACTTCGGTTACGGTAAACAAGAGTTTGTTTTCAGAAGATAAAGAATTAGATATTGTTCCAATTGAAACAATTAAGTTATATGATTATTTCGAAAAAGAAGGATTAAATCAGTTAGATCTTATAAAAATTGATGTCGAAACACATGAGTATGAAGTATTAAAGGGGATGGAAGATCTTATCAAAAAATACACTCCTACTTTTTTAATTGAAGTGTTGGATGATGATGTGGCAAAAAATATAGAGTTAATGATTGGAGGGTTGGGATATATGTATTTCGACATTGATGAAATTGATAAAATACAACGCGTTAATTCTATTAAAAAAAGTAGCTACTACAATTATCTAATTTGTCAAGAAAATGTAGCCCAAGAATTAAACTTAATTTAAAATGTCAAATAAGGTAGCGATTATAGATTATGGGTTAGGGAATCATTTTTCAGTTCAAAAAAAAATGAATAGGATGGGAGTTGATGTAGTTACAACTAATAAAGCGTTAGATATTCAACAAGCAGATAAAATTATTTTACCTGGTGTAGGGCATTTTAGTCGTGCGATGGAAAATTTACAGCGATTAGACATTATCAAAAAGCTAAATGAAGAAGTATTAGAGAAAAAAAAAACTATATTGGAGAAATGTTAAGAAATGCAACTTTATGCATTAGTTAGT
>JAGFIT010000041.1 GCA_024103385.1 Vicingus serpentipes | reverse complement strand
CGATGGGTCAGTCTATAAAAAAGCTTTATTTTATACTCCTGTACCTGGGGGAATAGGTCCAGTAACGATAGCCTATTTAATGAAAAATATAATTTAAGTGGTTTAGTGTCTTAGATACTAATACTCTTAGCGCTTGTGCGTATAAAATTTGATATGTATTCTAAAGAGATGGAGTCAGCACAAAGTGAGACTAGTTCGGTTCCAAAAGAAATGGATAAAAGTACGAAAACCGAATCAATTAGTAACGAACACATAAGAAACAGATTATTAAAAAGACTTGAACTAGCAGATACTAGCGAACGTGTAATTGGTAACAATTTATTTGCACTAAATGCAATATCGGAAGGAGCATTGGTTATAGAAAAACCAGAAGATAGTCAAATTGATTCTACGCCTCTTAAGTCAGCAAATAATGAAATAGTTGTTATTTTGGATGAAAACAATGGCTCTATTATTATAGGAGCCCCTTTAAGGAAAGGAAACGGTGAAATAATAGATCATGTTTGGTTAAAGCAAAAAAGAGAAATTACACCGGAATTAAAAAAAGATCTCTCAGAAGGAATGGATGATTTATTAGGCACACTAGACTACACCCTTCCCTTGCCAGAATATAATATGGAGACGAAGGAAGCTGTTTTAGACAGAGAAGAATCGCGGCGACTTGGCTTACCTGAAAACCCTGTACCCACATATGCAGAGTTGTTTGGATTGGATCTAAATAGATTAAATACAAAAGAAGTAATTGAGGAATTTGTTAAGAATGCAGATTCTCAAACCTTGAGAAATCTATATAAAATTCTTTTAGGAGACCATGAAATGTCACAAGTAAATGGAGAAGTATTACTGGCAATTCTCGAAGGCAAAGAAAGATTTAGGTCTAATTATTCACCTGTATATTTACATTTAACCAATAATGAAAAAATAAATGAACTAATAAGTAGTAGAGAATTGTCAAAGCAAACATATAAAAAAGGATTTGAACACCATTTGTTTGAAACTATAAGAAACAATGACTCCGCAAATGCTTCTTTAATACTGGATAGATATTGGTATGGTAATTCTGAAGCTGGATCTTTAGCTTTTTTTGGTGACTACCCAATTCATCAACAAACGAAGTCTAGAGATGTTTTGTTTGGTTTTGAAGATAATGTTTTTTTGGGTGTTGATACTTGGCTTCGAAATTACCCTGGTCAAAGAATGAGTGTTGTTAAATTTGATAAAAATGATTTAGCAGAAAGTAATCCTTTAGTTGTATTAATTTCAATGGACATTGCTGGAGTGTTGTATAAAAACGATGCTAGCGATCAAGGATATAGTATAGATCCACGTTTTCTTGATAAGTTTACAAGTTTATTGGCTGAAAACCTAATTGGTTTGAATGATTTTGAAACTTATTATAAAAGATACTGTGAAAGTGTGTTTGACTCGGAAGAAAGTATGATCAATTTTTTAGAGAATTATTGTGTAGATTTTGTTGGAGGATTTGAAGGTGTTTTTGGATTAAATTATATGACAGATTCTGAAAAAAACAGAGCTTTAGAGTTATGGAATGATTATGGCTTACCCCCCCCTTTTAATGCAGAATTAATGGTTAAAAAG
>JAGFIT010000021.1 GCA_024103385.1 Vicingus serpentipes | reverse complement strand
TAATTTTATGAGACATAGACAATGCTGTTTTGTAGCTAACATCTATTTTTTCTGAAAGAGCAACAGAAGAAATTCCTCTTTTAGAATTAGCTATTTCATATATGGCAACAAACCAGTCAATTAATGGAACATTTGAACCTTGAAAAATGGTTCCTGTTTTAACAGAAAAATTCTTTTGACATTTAGAGCATCTAAATATTTTTCTATCGGTATTGTAAGCATTGTTATGAGGGTTGTGACAATTTTCTTTTGGACATGTTGGTACCCCTTTCCACTTAAGGTCAACTAAAAATTGAACACATTTTTCTTCTGTGTTAAAGGTCTTTATAAGACGTACAATGCTTTTAAAATTTTCCATAGGATGCAGGAGCATCTTGGAGGAGAGTTATAAGAGGTCATTTTTTGCTTGTAATTCATATATTATATATAAACTTTTCTTTTAAAAGTTACAAAAATGCTGGGGTAAGTACTTTTACTGATTGTTTTATATCACATAGAATGAATATATTTGGAAACTAGAATGTGTTTGGATTAATAAGATATGACCGATAACGAAAAATTAGAATTTTATAATCATGCCACTGAAAAAGTCTACTTTTATATAGAATCAAAATTTTGGTCAAAATTGACTAATAACCAATTTCAAAAATGGTTAAATAATTTTAAAAGTATAGATGAAAAATATTGTGCAGCAAAACTATTAGATAGATTTGTATATTATTCTGAAGAAGATATTATACAACTACTTAAGTATGGGGTACATGAACTCTTGATTAGGATTAATCATATAAATGTTGAGGTTAAAAACGATTTTAACACACAAGAAACTGTATTATCCACTTTAAAAAATAACTTTATAGAGAATACGGCATTTATACCTTTAAATAGTGGCAACCCGACAGAGAGTGGAAATGTAATAGCATCATATTTGTGTAAAGAACATGGTATTCCTGAAGGAAACGTTTTAGATGCCATGAAGTTAACATCTGATGTAATATCTAAATATCAAAATATTATTATAGTAGATGATTTTATTGGAAGTGGAGACCAAATTATTAATTTTTGGAGTTATGATGATGTGATTCTTGATGGGAATCAAATAAAGATGTACGAAATAGCTAATAAACATCAAGAAATTAAGTTTAAATATTTTTGTTTAGTAACAACTGAAGAAGGGTATAACAATTTTTATTCTGAAGGACTACATCATGATAAAAGATTAGATATTGTATATTGTGAAAAATTAAAACCTAAGTTTAAAATTTTCGGAGAGAAGTCAGTATATTTTGATAATAGTGAAAAAGATAACTATAAGAATATAATTGATAATATATGTAAAGTTAATGGGATTAATTTGTTAGGACATAAAGGACTAGATTATGCTGTTGCTTTTCATCATAATATTCCTGATGCATCTTTACCTTTATTCTATGAACAAAAAGAATCTTGGAACTATCTTTTTAGAAGTAAATTAACAAAAGAACTGACAAATGTTTGATAACCCTTTTTCAATAGATAGAGCTGAACAGCTCGGAGATGAATTATTCAAATTTTTTGCTTATCACGAAAAATTTGATGGTTTATTAAAGAGAAAATCTTTAATGGTTCAAGGAGGTAGAGGCTCTGGGAAAACTATGTTTTTTCTATATCATACTTATGGTTCAAAAAAAAATGAATCTACAAATTCTGGTACAGCTTATAATGAGTTTCTTAAAAACCTTGATTTATTTGGTATTTATTATAGATGTGATTCCAATTTTGTTCCAGGATTCCAACACAAGGGTATAGATGAATATGATTGGGAACAATTATTCGCTCATTATCTTAATGTTACATTATCGAAAGAGCTTGTGGAGATAGTAATTGATATAAACAAGAATACTAATAATGCATTAGATTTTTTTATTGCTGATGAAATATCAGAATTATTAGGAGAACCCATAACCGATTTTATTGCTCTTTATAAAAAGTTAAAAAAAGAAGAAATTAAAGTCATAAATTATGTTAATAATGTTGGAAGAGTTGAAAAACCGCTACTTATAAATAACGGATTATTAATTAATCTTATTTCAAAAAACATTCTTAATCAAGATATTTTAAAAGGAAAAACTATTCACATTTTCATAGATGAATATGAGAATTTATTAATGTATCAACAAAAACTAATAAATACTTTAATTAAACATCCAAATCCTGTTATTTTGGACATCGGGTCAAGAAATGAGGGGGTTAAAACTTATGATACTCTTGCTGCTGAAGAAACTATAAGGTCTCCACACGATTATAATTATTTTAATTTCGAAGATTTCACTAATGAAGAACATGAAGAACTCATTAATGAAATATGTAAAAAAAGACTTCAACGTGTTGAAGAATTTAGAGAAATAGATAGCTCTAATGACTTTTTAGATATTAAGTTTTATTTAGGTAAAGAAAATATTTACGATGAAATAAGTAACGTATTTTCATCTAAGAAAGAACTATATAAACTTATTACTAGATATAAGAATATTTTAAAAGACTATAAAGATATAGACATAAATGGGTTAATATCTATTGAAGAACCTTTTTTATTGAGGCTTATTATTGTGTTAGTAGAGAGAGGTAATAATATTAAAGAAATAAATGATGAATACATTAAATATAATCAAGGGGAAAGTTCAAAATTCAAGGACTGGATACATAATAATAAGAATGGCTTAGTTTATCTTGTATGTAAGGAGTCTAGTATTAAAAAACAATATTATGGATATAATACATATGTTGCTCTATCTTCGGGTATTATTAGGTTTTTTATAGAATTATGTGAAGCTGCATTTAAAAATGCAAGCAGAAATGGCTTTAATTTTAATGACCCAAGGGTTTTAAGTAAAGAAGAACAATCATCAGCTGCATTTTATGTTAGTAGATATAAAATTAATGATGTTGACACCTACTCTCCATATAGTAAAGAACTAAAGCAATTTACATTATTATTAGGAGGAGTATTTGAGAAGCTTCATAGAGATAAAAAGTTAAGTGAGCCTGAACAAAATCATTTTAGTACCAATTATGATAAGTTAACCAATAATAGTAAATTATTTCTAAAAACATCTGTCTTATATTCGGTTTTACAAAAAAGACATGAAACTAAAGATAAATCGGATTCTATTGATTCAAATAATTATGAATACCATTTAAACCATATATATGCACCCTATTTTGAAATATCTCCAAGAAGAATAAGGAAAATTCAAATACCAGAATACATTTTTGACTCTCTTATTTCTAATGACACTTCAAAAGCTGAGAATGCCGCAAATAGTCTTATAAATAAAAAAAATACAGATACGAATCAGTTGCGTTTAAACGACTTATTTTAATGCTTTTTAATAGATATATAGAAATAAAGGAGTTGCCATCTGGCTTTGAAAGTAAAATTGACTACTTCTTTACAGGTCCTTGTGTTGATGAAAGGTCAAAAAAAGTATATGAAGAGTTTAAACCTAACATGCATGGAAAACTGATTACAATTAGTTATAACATTGAAAATGAAAAATTTCTTTTAGAAGAAGTTGAAGAATTACAAGAAAAATTAGAAACAGAGAGAATAGATAATGAGGGAAGTAATTTACTCCCAGATTTTATTACTCAAATAGAAAACTTAAATATAAATAACAAAGTAATATTATTAGACGCAACTTCATTAATGCATCCTTTACTTTTTTATTTTATTAAAGTATTGAAACAGCATTTTACTCCAAAGAATTTGTTTATATGCTATACAGAGCCTAAAAAGTATAAACAAAAAGATAATAGCTTTATTAACCAGAGTTTTGATTTGACTGAAAAATTTTGTGATAGAAGTTCTTTGCCTGGGTTTTTAACGTTATCTCGAAATAAAAAAAATAGATTACTAGTTGCAATTATGGGATTCGAAGGTAATCGTTTTAGTAAAACTTTCGAGGAGGTTAACCCAACAGTAAGAAAGACTATGGCAATAGTTGGATTTCCTTCTTTTCATCCAAGTTGGCAATATTATGTCTACTCACAAAACAGAGAGGTTTTAGAACAATCCAAAGCATATTTAAGTATTTATCGTGCATCAGCATTTGAACCTTTTGAAGTATATAATATTTTGGATGCTATTAAAAAAAATAACCCCGATAATGATATAATAGTTGCTCCTCTAGGAACCAAGCCTCATTCAATTGGTGCATGTATGTTCTGTATAGATAATGAAGATGTATCCTTACATTATGATTATCCATTTTTTGGAAAAAAAATAAGAACAGATGGTATAGGAAAAAGTTATATTTACAATTTATCTTCCTTTATCAATGAATGAATTAGGGCAATACTATACCGAGAGTAGTTTTTCAGATTTATTAATTTCATTTATTTCAAATAATAATCCTAAAAAAGTGCTTGAACTCGGTGTTGGAAAAGGTTCATTATTAAAAGCAGCTCTTCAACGATGGAATAATATTGATTTTATTGGAGCGGATGTTGATGATGATAATATCTCAATGTTAAGTAACGAATTTCCTAACATTAATTTCTACTTATTAAATGGATTATCTAGTAAACTTGATTCCAAGTTAAATTTAGAGATTAATTCCATAGATGTTGCTATATGCAACCCTCCATATTTATATATTGATAAAAATAAAGAAGTAAATTCTATTGTATATAATGCTGGGTTAGGTAAAAGCACTAATTACAAAAGATTAACATCTGATATTGTATTTATGGCACAAAATCTGATTTTATTAAAATCAGGAGGCGAGTTAGGAATAATATTACCAGATGGATTAATTACTTCTCATGAATTTGAATTTTTTCGAAAACAGATACTAAATAACCATTTATTATTAGGCATCATAGAATTGCCTGATAGAATATTTAAGAAAACAGAAGCAAAAACTTTTATTCTATTAATCAAAAAAGGAAATATTTCAAAAAAGTCATATAGGGTACCTTTAATAAAAGCTGATAAGGACGGGTTAATTCTTGATAAAATTTTTATTACAAGTGATAATTTAATTCGAAGGATGGATTACACTTATCATAAATGGCAAAAAAGTACACCCTCTTTATCTGGAAAATCTTTAGGAGAGTTAAATGTAAAAATTCAAAGAGGAAAATATACAAAAAAAGAATTGACAATGATGAATGTTGATTTTATTCATACTTCGGACTTATATAGTAATACTTCTTCTGAATTAATTTTTAGAAAAAATAAATATGAAAATGGAGTCATTGCCCAAAAAGGTGATATAGTTTTGTCAAGAGTAGGTAAAAGATGTATAGGTACTTTTTCAATAATAAAAAAAGGTAATGTTTTGATTTCAGATTGTATTTATAGAATACAGACGACTGAGGTGATAAGAAAAAAAATAATTGATGCTTTAAATAGTGATTATGGCAAAAAATGGATGAAAGCCCATTCACATGGTGTTTGTGCTAAAGTTATTAGTAAAACTGATTTATTAAATTTTAGAGTTTAAATTTAATATTTAAAGAAAATGTTCTCATTATTTCTTAACTATATAAATATCATTGCCAATCTTTACAAACTCAATTACTCCTTGTGGACCGTCTTCCAAGAATGTAAGAGCACCTGAAGAACTTATACTATAAGTTCCTGTTACATTGACAGTATTACCATTTCCTGACACTGTGTATTTATAAGTCTGGTCGAGATTGATTGTAATTGAAGCAGAAAGGTTGTTCCAAAATATTTGCGTAACAGGAGAAACAGTTTCAATTTTTAAATTAACAGCATCATTAACATTCCATCCGCTCCCTTTGATATATGTGTTGTATGAAGTTGTTACAACTGGTGGAGTAACAATTGGTGTTGGTGTTGGAGTTTGTGGGTCTTCTTTCTTACATCCAGTAAATATTATTATTGAGAGCAAGACCATTAATAATAGATTTCTCATAATTATTTCTATTTAAAGTTGGTTACTGATTTTATTTATACTTCATTATATTTCGTAAAATACAATGTCTGGTGGAGTAGCTAGGCTTAACTCTAACCCTATAACTCCAAGTGGAGGATTATCTTGGAAAGAAAGTGCTCCTGTTGAGCTCACACTAAAGTTTCCTGATGCAAAGATGTTTGAAGCAGCATCTCGTAATTCATAAATGTATTGCTCACCTTCATTAATATAACCTCCCACAGGTGAAGTAGATGAAGCTATATCTCCACTAAGAACAACTGTCTGGGATTGTGTTTTAACCGTGAGATGAACGTAAGTCACAGACCAATCAACTCTTTTAATAAAAGTCTTGTAAATCTGAACTGGCGTTGGTGTTGGAGTTGTTGTAACAACTGGTTGTGGTGCAGGTGGTTCTTCATCCTTATTACACGATGTATTAAATATTGTTGTGAGGAGAATAACAGGAAGTAATAAGATTAATTTTTTCATGATGATTTAGGTATTGATTTATGCCAAACTTAACTAAAAATATTCAAACGCTATCATTTATGGTAGCATTATTTTTAATTGATAGCTTTTTCTTTGCTATCATAAAAGATACTTAATTGCATGTCAAAAGAAAAATTCTTAAAAAATTTAGGAAAGCATATTAAAGAGCTCCGAGAGAAGAAAGGGCTTTCTGCTGCTGAATTTGCTAGACGTGCTGAAATGGAGAGGTCTCATATAGCTAGATTAGAAAGTGGACAGACTAATCCTACATCTACAACTTTAAAAGTAATTTGTGATGCTTTAGATATTTCATTCGAAGAATTATTTAAAGGGTTTAATAAAACCAGGTAATCTTATTAATCTTCAATATCGACTAATTCTGATAATTTTACTTTGAGTACGGAGGCTATTAATCTAAGACCTCCTATACTTGTATTGGTATTTCCCAATTCAATTCTTGTTACAGCAGTTCGGTGAACACCTAATTGTTTAGCTAAGTTTTCTTGTGATAAACCTAGTTCTTTTCGTCTATTGGCTATCCTTTCTCCTAATTTTTTTAAATATTTCTCTTCTTTCATATCTCTTTGTTTATAATACTTGTGTACAAACTTAAGAAATAAATGTTACATATTTGTAACATTTTATTTTTATTTCCGTATAACCAACAGAACGCAATCATTTTTTAGTGTTCATCCCCAATTTTTTCTTAAGGTTCGTTAAGAAAATTTATCAAAACAACATATTTAAAATTTCCAGTCTTTAATGAGATTGGAATATTATTTACCTAAAACTTTAGAAATTATGAAAACTCAAAAACAAAAAAAAGTAGAAATAAATTGTCCAAAGTGTAAAACACGATTAGACGTAGATGAATTATTAGTTAATCAATTTGAAGATTCGATTAGAAAAGACCTCCAATCGGAATTAAAAAAACGTGAGGAGGAATTATTGGAACAACGTAAAGAGTACAAAGAAATGTCGTTGAAACTTGAAAAAGAAAAAGATGATATTGATGAACTCGTTAACCAAAAAGTAAAATCTCAACTTCACACAAGAGAAGAAACAATTAAAAACGCTATTCGAAAAGAAGTAAATGATGAAAAGGTTCAGCAACTTCAAGATTTAGAAGATGAGCTAAAACGTAAAAGCTCTCAACTAGTTGATTTGAATCAGACAAAAGCTAAACTTCAACGATTAAGTCGAGAATTTGAGGAAAAAGAAGCAATGATTCTTTTACAAAAAGAAAAAGAGCTTTCAGAAAGATTAGATGCAGCAAAGGTTTCTATGAAAGAAGAATTGCAAATGGAGAGCTTTCTAAAAATTAAAGAGAAAGAAAATATCATTGCTTCTTTAACTCAAAAATTGGATGAGGCTAGGCAACGAGCTACTCAAGGAAGTATGCAACGTCAAGGAGAAGCTCAAGAGCTGATTATTGAACAGATTCTTACCGAAATGTACCCAACAGATACTATTGAAGAAATAAAGAAGGGTGCGAACGGAGCAGATTGTATTCAGACCATTAGAACTCAAAGTGGAATTGAAGCTGGGAAAATTCTTTATGAAAGTAAAAACACCAAAAGCTGGAGTAATTCTTTCGTGAAAAAGTTGAAGCAAGATAACTTAAGTACAAAAGCCGATATTATGGTTATCGTTTCGAAAATCCTTCCCAAACAAATAGATGGAAAATATGGATTGATAGATGGAGTTTGGGTGACAACACTTTCCAACTTGAGAGACCTGTCATTATTATTACGTTATGGTTTATTAAAAACTCATGCGGTTATGATTACTCAAGAAGACAAGAAGGATAAGATGAGTTTGTTGTATAATTATCTTACTTCAGAGGAGTTCAAATCTGTTTTTGAATCAATCTTGGATGGGTTTAAAAGCTTACAAGATTCTCATCATGACGAACAACGTAAGTTGCAACTCTTATGGAAAAGAAGAGAGAAGCATCTGGAGCAAGTACTTGGTAGTACAATTGAGTTTTATGGTAGCATAAAAAGTATCTCTGAAAATTCAATTCCAATTATTCCAATGCTTGAAATTCGAAAAGCAAGTTAAAGATTTAGCATTCAGTTAAATCAATTAAGCAAAGCGGGATAATTCCGCTGAGCAAGTATTAACATTCCAACAAAAAGGACTGGAGCTAAAAAGCTCGGTATGATAATTAAGTAGGTAGATTACGAACAGCACATAAATCTATTTTATTTAATCATCAGTCGGAATTCTCAGTAATGGGGATTAATGGGAATTCTCATGCCTTTTTGTTGGATTAAAAACTTTAGAAACTATGAAAAAAGAACTTAAACATCCAAAATATAGTTTAGAATCTCACGAAGAGAGATTTGGAACTGAAGAAAAATGTCGACAATATATAGCTGAACTACGTTGGGAAAATGGAGTTCCCACATGTCCTCATAAAGAATGTAGAAATATGTATATGAATTATTACATCAGCTCCAGAAAGGTATGGTATTGTAGCAAGTGTAAAAAACAATTTAGTATTACTAAAGGAACTATTTTTGAATCATCAAACCTCCCTTTGACTTTATGGTTTAAGGCTATCTATTACTTTACCATTCATAAGCGAGGGTTAAGTTCTTGCCAGCTGTCAAGAAATTTAGGCACTGAACAGCGTACTGCTTGGTTTATGCTCCATCGGCTTAGAGAAGCTTTGAATAATAATGATAGCTTAAACCTTGATGGAGAAGTTGAAGTTGATGAAACTTTCATAGCTCCAATATTAGGCAAGGATGTCAGGTTACAAAGAAAAAAGAAAAACCATGACGCTGAAATGGAAAGAATTCATGGTTTATCAGAATATAAAAAAAGAAAATTACGAGGTTACCCCCTTAAAACTAATCGACAAAAAGGGGTAACAAAAGAAGTAATTGAACAAAGGAAAATAGAGCAAGCATTATTAGGTGAAAGAAAGAACTTTGAACAACCTATTGTTGTGTTTGGTATGTTGCAAAGAAATGGTAAAATACATCTAGAAGTATTAGGTAAAGGAGATGGAGAAGCTAGAAAGGAAAATGTCTTTCCGATAATACAAAGACATGTCACCAGTAAATCTATAATTATTTCTGACCAGTCGAGTATATATAAAACTGCTAAAAAATCATTTAAAGACCATCAAACAGTTAATCATTCAAAAGGATATGTAATTAAAGGAATTCATATTAATGGAATAGAGAATGTATTTAAGCATCTAAAAAAGATGATTCAAGGCACATTTTTCCATCTGAAACTTCATCATTTCAACGCTTACTTAAGAGAGCACTCATTTAGATGGAATGTTCTGAAAAAGTCAGACAGAGAAAAGGTTGATGAATTCTTGCCTGAACTATTGGGGAAGCGTTTAAAGTATGGTGAGTTAATCAGCAGAACTTTTAATCCTTTAAACTTTGCAGCATGAAAGGGTATAATTATAGATTATTGGACCTTATGAAGATGCTTCGAGACCAAAGACGAAGAAGGTATCAAGGAATAAATGTATTATTATCCATATTCGGAGATGATTCCATAGAACCTATCCGTAGAAACTATCTAATAATTGCTGGATTAAGGGCTATAGGATTGTATGAAATTGGGAATAATTATGATAGAAGAAAAGATTTTAATGATGCTCCGAAAAGAGTGAATGGTAAAATTAAAGGTAAAATTGTTCCAGCAGAACTATTTAGGTGTCATTTGATGAATGCAATTGTCCAGTTTGATTTTATTTTGAATTAAAATAGTCTATCATCCCAAAAATAATCTTCAGCTCTTACAAGAGAAACTGTTTCTGGAGAAAAATCGGGGTGATAAATATTAATTATGTAATTAAATTCTTGAGGAATAATTACTGAAGGAACTTGTAAAATTAAAGACTTCTTATTGCTATACCAATCATCTCCAATTTTTTGTAACTCATTATAAGCACTAACATTTTTCCAGTTAGGAGGTAATCTATTTATTGATACTCGGGAATAAAGTGCTTCATCATCAGAAATTGATATAGTCATTATTTTATAATCCACAGCAGATATAGAATTTCTATGAACAATTAATTCTAATGTAGTTAATGACCTTGTAGCACCTGTATAAAGAACAAATTGATTATCCTTATTCCAACGAGCTGCAACTCCAGAAGCACTTAATGTTTTAGTATGTTTGGTTTTAGCAAGTCTAAATACTTCCATAATTATGCATTATCTCCGTATTCCATTCCTGTAAGTTTATTATCAATAAACTTAAGACCACTAAAAGTGTCAATATAGGTTATCGGGGCTTTGTTATTAAAATGGTAATTAGGATTATACAACCAATTTTTAAATTTATCATGATTACCAAATACCTCTAAACCATGCTTAAATAGAGCAATAATCATTATTATACGCTCCATGAGATTCTTCTTTGAATTAGAAGTCTCTAACGTCTTATAATTTCTAAATGTTTTTTCACTAATATACAACCATTTAGAAATTTCTTTATCATCTTCTTCTGTGATTGATTTTAGAATAGTAAAGTAAATCCTATAATTAGCTTTCCTTTGTGTAGATTGAATAATATTCAGAATTGAACTGTTATCAATATTAGAAGGAATATCTTTTAATTTTTCTTTTTCTTCCACTTTCATATTATAAATATAAGAATTTTTTCCTTTCATTAACAGTATTTTTTCCTTTTTGTTTTTTTATAAATATTAAACAAATTTATAAACGAGGTAGTTATTGATTTTAGTTATTCTCTTTCTTATATTCTATTAAATCAAAAAGAATATAAATTATGAATATTTTAGAAAAAGAACTTGAAGCTAAAAAAACATGGGAACATTATGTCGAACATAATGAACTTCCAGAAGGAATTCCACCAAATCCAGATGAAATCTATAAAGATGAATGGAAAGGTTGGGCTCATTGGTTAGGTTGGATAGGTGGTGAAATGAATTAAAAAAAGCACTTCAAAAATTGAAGTGCTTTTTAGATTTTAAGCCTTATGAGTAGGGTTACGTGTTAATTGTACATAATTCCCAAGAAATTCGGGGGCTTTTTTTATTCTTTAAGCTATGGATTCCTGATTTCCACTACGTTTCATCAGGAATGATGCATTTCAATTTTTCGTCATTGCGATGAATTAATCCAACACCTTTCGAAATACTCCTCCCAGATTCTGAACCATCTTTTCTTCCGTAAAATTAGCTTGATAATACTCTTTCGATTTTGCAGCCATCTGTTTTCTTAACGCTTCATCTTTAAGTAATAATTCCAATTTTTCAGCAATGGTATCAGGTTGCTCAGGAGAAACAATAAAACCATTTTCTCCATCCATTACTGATTCTATTATTGCCCCTTGATCAGTAGCAATAATCGGCAAACTATTCGCCATCGCTTCAACAATTACCCATGGATGTCCTTCTGGCATTTTAGGGCAAAAAACAAATATATCTGCATCAGCAAACAATTGCATTTTTTCTCTTCCCGACTGCGGAGGTAATAACTCCACATTGACAAGCTGATGTTCTTCAATAAGCGCTAAACAGGTTGTTTTAAAATGCTCATTATCCCACGCTCCGGCAGCTTTTAATTTGAAATTGGCAATTCCTTTTTCTTTCAGAAAAATTATTGCTTTTAAAATATCATCAAAACTTTTGGCAGGTAAAAAGTTAGCTAAATACAAAATGGTCAGTTCTTCTTCTTTCTTCGTTTCCAGATTGTAATTCGCTCCATTCGGCACTACAAAAATTTGTTCTTCATTAAAATAGTCAGCAAACAAATGTTTCAAATTATGCCCCAACACAATTACCCCTACGCATTTTTTCAATGTAATTTTAACTAAACTTGTCACAAAACTGCTAGTTCCGTTCAACCAGTTCTTAAAGTTGCTTCCTCTCAGTTGGATCAATACTTTTTTTCCCATCCACTTACCCAACCAAATAAAAAGGGCATCTTTTAAAAAGCCCATGGTAGTTTGACTGATAGGCACCAATATAATTTGGGGTTGATGTTTTCTTACCAAAGAAATAAATTCAAAATAAATAACAACACTTCTTATCATTTTTGAAAAACTCCAACGCCCCATTGTAGCTACCTCTTTATTCATTCTTGTATCCAAGTGAACCAATTGAAATGCTTCTTTTAATTTGGAGTTTAATATAATTTGAGTCGCAATAGCAGGGCCTATTAATGGTGGTGGTAGCTTGCCTAAAATTAATATGGTTGGTTTTACACTCACTATACTTGAAATTGTTTGGGTAAAGCTACGTATGCAAATACGGACATTACCACATACATAAACGGAGGGTAATAGGTAGGCACGATACTTATGGAGTATAGCATTAAAATACCCAAAGTACCAAAAGCCAAATACCTGGTTGACATTATCATTTTTTTTGCTCTATTGTAAAATATAGCTAACACTGCTAAATAATAAAACAACCCAAAATAGCCTGATAAAAAAAGTATTCGTACATAATCATTATGTGCACCTACACCTACATAATGGTAAGCATATTTCATCGTAGCAGGATAACCAAAAAATTGAGCAAATACATTTTCATCGGTAAAAACATCAATCATGTGTGTCCATCTACCTACTCGACCGTGCAATAACTTTTCAGATCCCTGATCTCCTTCATATACGGATATATCGGTTTCTAAAAGAGGAGCCACTTTTTCTTCAATTAGAGGTTGTCCAAACAAATAGAAAATCAAAAAAAACAGAAAAGATAAAACTAATGCCGCTCCTTTATTTGCCTTAAAATTAAACACCATAAACAATAATAGAATACCCAAAAATATAGTGTATGAAGCCACATGATGAATGTTAATCAGCGTTAACACACATAATACTGCTACAATCCCTACTGTTCTTGCCCTTTTTATTTTGGGCAATTCTCTTTTTCTATCAAAATAAAAGTACGTGGCTATTAAAAAACAAAAAGTAAGGTAAATACCATAACTCACCACATCCCCAAAACTTCCTTGAATTCTTTCCATTCCTCTACTTTCTACTACCCGTATTGCTCCAAAAACTATTTCATATAAAAGTATAGCCGCTACAAATATTCCTGAATATAAAAATGTAGTTAATATACCATTTAAGTCTTCTTTGGATTGAATAAACCTCCTCGCAAAAAAATAAATGTAAATAGGTATGGATAACTTCAATAAGTACTCCATAGAATCCATACTCAATGGGTCAAAAATGATGACAAAGAATATGCCTATAAAGAGAAAAACAGACCAAACCCTAAAATACTTATCTAATTTAGACTTTTGAGATCGAGGTGTTTTTGTTAATGTCGCAATTACTAAAAGTGGAGTTAAAACCCCCACTATATATAATGGAGATAAAAACGGAGAAACATTTTTTAAAAAATAAAGATTGTCAATAATCGGACGGAAAAGCACCAAAAAAATAAACCATTTTAAAATCCATGGTTTTGATTTAAGCCATATTTTCCAGTTTTTAAAACTCATATTATCTTACTCGCAATTGCTGTAAAATCAAATTGTTCTTTTGCTTTTGAGGCCATATCATTTCGCCTCTTTCTATAATTATCAATTTCGTTTATTGCTTCACTAAAAGTATCATAAATAGTTGAATCCTTCACTTTCCATCCATTTACCCCTTGTTTGATAATGTGCTGAATGTTCTTTTTATCAGGCAAAACAATTGGCAAACCTGTTCCCATTGCTTCATAATGAGTAATAATGTGTGTAGGCCAATAGCCAATATCAGCTGCATTGTATAATTCAAGTAGTTCTTTATGTGTTAAAAAAGGTTGACAAATAAATTGTGTTGCATGTTTTTTAAGTGAGATGTACTTTTTCAATTGCACCGAATAGTCGTCTGTTCCAAATCCCGCAATAAAGTATTTAATAAACTTTCCTTCTTCATTCAGTTGATCAACTAAATCAACCATTTTTTCAATCGCTTTAAAAGGAGTTACCCTCGTAGCGGTAATCAGCACCACATCCTCTTCTTTCCAATCTAATTTTTTTCTTTTTTGAAGTCTGATTTCCTCATCAAAATAAAAATCTTCCGTATTAAATCCCAATGAAAGTGGTTTTACTTTTTGTAAAAAAGTAGCGTGTTTGTTTTTAGGAAGATAAGATAAAACTACGTCTGTAGCAGATGGTGTGTACACATAAAACTGGCTAACCATATCAACAGCAGTACGATAAACCGGATCTTTTAATAGTTTTCTTAACAGTTTCTTTTTGATTTTTTTCCACAAGCCTTTTACTCCTTTAAAACAATCAAACGAATCTTCATTATCTGCTAACAAAACCACTTTTCTATCTGTGAGTCGTTTGCTCTTAACAACAGGTAATGGAAACAGTTTACCCAAACCAATAATTAAAATGACATCTGGTTGAAATTGATGAACTCCCTCCTCCAATCCTTTACATTTCACCATTTGACCAAGTGAAAAATAAGCTTTAAAGCGAGTAACCTGAATTTTTTTATACTCACTTGTCCCTAAAGAATAACAAGGCGTTGGTTGGAGCTTTGCTTTGACAGAAGGAGAAAGTAAATTACTTGTAAAAACGTGTACATGATGTCCTAAATGGGTGAGTGCTTTTGCCATCTGTACTTCCACATATCCTACCTCGGGCATAAAATGCCCACAAACAACAGCTATTTTTAATTTCTTCTCCATCTTACTCAAACTGAACATTATATATTTCTATCCATTTTAGCAAACTATACATCCTCCAAAACTCGCTTAAATGAGCATTACTTTTTAAATCTTTTTCACAAAACGCTATAAAGGATTTTTTATCCAATAATTGGGGAAAATTCATCTCCTTTATTTCTTTTATCAACTCATTGTTCAACTCCTTTTTCCAAACCCGTTGGGGAGTTAAAAACCCTTTTTTATATTTTCTCCAAACTACTTTATCTGGGATTTTAGTTTCTATCATCTTTCTCAAAATGTACTTCGACCAGCCCTCATTAATTTTATGGTAATCAGGTAATGCAATTGCATATTCTACCAACCTATGATCTAAAAAAGGTACTCTTGATTCTATAGAGAATGCCATTGAATTGCGATCTTCGTTTCTCAATAAATCAGCTAACCCAAATTGAAACGCAGAAAATGAATTTTCTTTAATGTTTTTCCCACCTCTTTCTGGGACATCTATTTTTAATTGATTAATTATTTCCTTATTTAAAAACTGATGTCCTATCCTTTCTTTTTTTCTTAATAAAGATTGAACTGATGCTGGGAGATGATAATAGACAGCACTTGCAATACTTGAGTTCACACTGGTAGTAAAACGTGTTTGAATTCGTTTTTTTTCTTTCCAAAACTTAAAAAACCGAGCCTGTTTTAATAAATCCAATAAATATACTCCTGCAAAATTGCTATATCCTCCAAGCGATTCATCTGCTCCTTGCCCATTCAATAAAACTTTCATCTTCTGCTTCCCAGCCAATTTCATCACTTCCCAATGTGCATACATGGATGCTGAACCAAAAGGTTGATCATGGTGATATACAATGGTAGAAATGTCTTTTTTAAATTCTACTGCTGTAGGATAGGTAAAATGTCCCTTTACATTTTCAAAATGATGAATTACTTCTTTGGCAAAAGGACTTTCATCAATAGACGGGTCTTTATACGCTGCTGTAAAAGTATTCAGTTCCGTTTGCATAGTAGGAGCTATTTCTGCAACCAGAGCACTTGAATCTAACCCCCCGCTTAAACAAGTTCCAACAGGGACATCTGCTCTTAAATGGAGATTAACAGCTCCTGAAAATAATCTGCTATATTCTGTTAAGGCATCCTCAAAGTTAGAAGGCACAATGATTTTTTTTACTTGGTCTTCTAATTGATAATACGATTTAAGTTCCAACTTTTTTGAATCAATATTATACCAAGCATTTGTTCCTGGATGCAATTCTTTAATCCCTTTAAACAAAGTTTGGTAAGGTTGACTTGTTGCCCCAAAAATTACGTATTCAGCTACTAATTTTTCATCAGCTATTGGTACTATTTCCGGAACCTTTAATAACGCTTTAATTTCCGATGCAAAAGCAAACAAACCTTCTTTTTCGTAATAATAAAATGGTTTAATACCATATCTATCTCTCGAAGCAAAAAGTTGATTTTTTGATTTATCATAAATTACGAAAGCCCACATTCCAATAAATCGTTCAACACATTTCTCCCCCCATTGGATAAATGCTTGTAAAACTACCTCTGTATCTGAATCTGATTTAAAAATAATTCCATCTGCTTCTAACTCTTTTCTCAGTTCTTTATAATTATATACCTCCCCATTAAAAACAATGGCGTAATTTTCTGAAACATCTAACATGGGTTGATGTCCTTCTTTGTTTAAATCTATAATGGATAATCTCCGATGAACCAATCCCATCGAAAATGATGGTGCGTCTTTTATATGCTGGAAAGGTAAATCTTGAATGGTATCATCTCCTTTTAAAGAGCAAAAATTTCCTTCTTGAAGTAACAAGTAACCTTCATCATCTGGACCTCTGTGTTTTAGTGTTTTAGATATGTCCTGA
The DNA here is from genome assembly GCA_024103385.1 of Vicingus serpentipes. GTDB lineage: Bacteria > Bacteroidota > Bacteroidia > Flavobacteriales_E > Vicingaceae. The sequence continues at coordinate 9,402 of JAGFIT010000021.1, read as the reverse complement.
AGAACCTCAACAGCATGCTGTTTTTTTGATATTATTCCTGCTATTCCACACATTGGATTAATCTATTGATATACAAAGATTATAAGGATTTGTATATCGTCAACAATCTTTCTCCAAAGTTGCTAACACTAAATTGGGTAACAATCTGCCTTCTAATTTTTTGTTGATTATATTGATGGATATTTTCCGCCATTAATGAAAGTGCTTTCGCCATTTCCGATACATCATTCGTATTCAACAATATTCCACTCGAAGCGTCAATGTACTCTGGTGGCGCTGTTTGATTAGTTGTTATCACTGGCAAACCACAAGACATTGCTTCAGCTATTGCTAACCCAAAACTTTCATATGCTGTGGGTGAAATAAATATGTCTGCCTGTTGAAATTCAGCGGCTACTTCTTCTTCGCTTAACATCCCTTTTAATATCACCACCTTATCCATTTGATGAGTAAGAATATATTTTTGAATAAGTTGCATTTCTCTTCCACCTCCACATAAAGTTAAGGTCCAATCTGGATGGTCTTTGTAAAACAATTCAAATGCTTTAACTGCCCGTAACGCCCCTTTATTCTCATCCATTCTTCCTGCAAAAACTATATTTTTATACAGCTGATCTTTTTTTAATTGAAACAATTCGGTATCAACAGGATTATAGGTAACTTCTAGTCTTTTTAGCTGAATTTTATTCGCCAAAATCTCTCGTTTTAAATGTTCACTTACGGCCAGCACCGCATTAGCATTACTCATTATTCTTTTCACCGCAAATTTCTTCAAAGGATTATTTACCACCTTAGAAAAAGGACCCGTATGCTCTGTTAACACGTAAGGAACATCCCATGCTACTGCTAATTTTTTAGCTAAAGATCCATTTAAAAATGCCCCATGCGCATGAATAACATCTACTCCTTCTATTTTCTTCGATAATTTAAAAGCATCTTTTAACCACTTGTAATAAGCTACCTTCTTCTTAAACCCAATTGGTTTTTCTTTATACGGGAAATACCTTATTAATCGAATATGTTTATCTATCTGTTCCTCATGAACTCCTTTTTCGGCACCATTTAATCGACTATGAAAAACAGTTACATCGCAAAACGGAGTAATACTTTTAATATAATTCCATGTAAATCCTCCCCACCCTTTCTCCTTGTATGGAAGAAATTCTGGCAACACTAAAACATGTAATCGTTTTTCCAAATCTATTTCTTTTTGGCAATAGCAATTAGCTCATGCCCCTTTAAGCCTTTTTCCAACAACAATCCGTAACTTCTTGTTAAAGGGTATAGAGCTGTTCCCATGATATGTGGCAATTGAGTTTTTATTTTTCTTTTTGCCCCTGTGTTAGTAACAGCTTTTTTATCGGAAACTGCACTTGCTTTTTCATTAGCGTTATTGTAACGAAAATAACCTTTGATAGTATTAAATATGTGATGCGTATATTCTTTAGAAAGTATTTCTATTGCTTCAAAACCTGCTTTATGAAGGTAATTGATTAACGTTTTTTTGGAAAAGAAATACAAATGATCTGGCTGTTGATAGGTGGAATGTTTATAACCTAGTACTTTATTGGTAATTGAAGCTTCATTAGGAACCACTAAAAAAAGTACCCCTTCAGGTTTTAAGTAAGCTTTTAGTTGCTCCAAAAATGATAGTGGATCTTCTATATGTTCTAACAAATGAGAACAGGCTATCACATCAAATTCTTCTTTTTGAAAGGCGACATCTTCTAAGCGTCCATGTCTTACATCTAAACCTAAGTCATTGGTAAACTGAGCATAATTGGAAGAAGCATCTAATCCCACGACATCAAAACCTTGAGCTTTTGCTTCGTTTAAAAAAGCACCTGTTGCACACCCTATCTCTAAAATTCTCCCCGATGATTTATGCTTTTTTAAGATATCCACTCTATCCTTAATCATCGTGTATAACTTCTTTACTTTTGATCGGGTTACTTCATCAGTATATAAATCAGCTTGTAATTCCTCTACTTTTTCACGATTTAACTCTGGAATGTGTTTAAATACTAAAGTACAACTACTGCATTTGTGAATAGTGAATGTTTCTTCCCTCCACATCTCTTTCGTTCCTTCAGCACAATAAGGGCATTTCACTTCTTGCATACTAATCTCTCTCTTTAATTTTTTGTACAGGATTTCCTGCAAAGATAGTATTCGATTCTAATATAGATTTCTCTAATACTAAGGAATTTGCGCCAATCACACACCCATCTTTTATATCACTTCCCTTCAAAACAATTGTATTCGCTCCTATCCATACATCTTTTCCTATAGATATAGCTTCTGAAACTAATTCTTGCTGCTGAATTTTAATTCCTTTTCTTGTAGCATGGTCCGAATCTCTAATACTTACATTTTCCCCTATAAGCGTGGCACTAGCAATATAAATTTTTGCATTACTACTTATCAAAACATTTTGAGTAATGTTTACATTATCTTCGATAATTAATTGTCCTTGAGGTGTTACTTCCAATGTACAATTAAAACCAAATGTCACATTATTACCAAGCTGAATGTTTCCCTTTGGTATATTCCTCATTTTAGGAAAAGAATAGCACTTCAACCCTGAACCCACCTTACAACCATGAAGTTGTAAATAAAACTTAAAGAAAAACCCTTTTAGTTTTCTCAAATTATTACGATATGCTTGCTCTATAACGATTTTTTACCTCCACTTTTTTTTGATTCGTTCTTCCAACATTTTTTGAAGACCAAAAACGTTTACTAAAGTATTAATTATTTGTTTATATGCCTTTTTGAAATAACACCTATAAATGGCTCTTTTCATTTGAGAAGCATAAGGCGAATTATTTTCAAGTAATAGTTGATAACCTTCTTTAAAAGATTGACAATTGGTATTACTCACTCCCCCTATTCGAAAAACGGTTAAAACCTCATCTAAATAATGAAATGCATATTTTTTTTGATAGGCGCGCAACAAAAAATCATAATCAGCCGACAATCGATACTTTTCATTAAAACCGTTTAAATCTTCATACACTTTTCTTGAAACAAAAGTAGAAGGATGAAAAATACCCATTGTTTGTTCCATAATAGCTAAATTGGGAGCAACTTCTTTAAAATAACTTTCTCCTCCTATTGCTCGAAGTTTTGTCATCTTACCATAAACAATAGCCGCTTTAGAGGCTGTAAAGGCTGCCACTACCTTTGAAATAATCCCTTCCAAATAATAATCATCTGCATTTAAAATCCCTATCCATTCTCCCGAAGCTTTTTTCCAACCTTTATTCATAGCATGGTATATCCCAGCATCTTTTTCTGAAATCCAATAAGCAACATCCTTTTCGTATTTCTTAATCACTTCTTGAGTACCATCTCTAGAACCTCCATCAATAATGATGTATTCTATGTTATTATAATCTTGAGATATAACACTTTGAATGGTTTGTTCAATATGCTGAACACCATTATAAACTACTGTAATGATAGATATCTTCGGATTATTCACTTAACAATTGATTGAGTTGATTTACAATGGCTGACCAAGTAAATTTTTTATTGGTGTATGCTTTTATTGCTTCACACTTTTCTTCCATACTCGTTTCGTCATCAATTAATACTTGAATTTTATTGGCATATTCTTGAATAGCGTTGACATCTGTCCAAGAACCATATTCAAAATTATTCGATAAATCTTTAAAAGCCGACATTCCTGTTGTTCCTATTATGTAGTTTCCAAAAAACATCGATTCCACAAAAGCAATTCCAAAAGATTCAAAAGGAGAAGTTAAGCAGCATATCTTTGACCTATCGTAGTAGGAATAAAGTTGAGTTCTGTCTGCAACCTCTCCAACAAATAAGACCTGCTCTTTTAAAGATGGGTTTTCTTTGTAAAATTGAGCGATTGTAGCATTAAAAGGTTCATGAATTGGTCCAACAAACAATACTTTCCAATCTTTTAAATTAAGTTGTGGTATAACTTGGAGCAACATTTCATTGTTCTTTACTTCCAAACCTATTCTTCCAACAGACAGAATAATATTTTCTTTTTGCTGGTAGCTTTTTGTTTTTGGAAAATGATGATGAAGATACACATCATTGACCCCATTAGGCAAATAATGAAGTCTATCTTTTACCTCAGGATAACTGGTTTGAACCAACTTTAATCCATCTGTATTTTCTATAGTCAACAAATCCACATTTTTAAGAAATTGCTTTTCTAAAAAAGAAAAATACAACTGCTTTAATGGTTTTACAGTGTGTCTTAACCTTCCCTTTTTAAAATGCTCATTGTAAGCATCCATTTTAACATACAATTTACCTAAAGGGTGCAATTTTTTATAGAGATTTCCGTAAACGAACGTTTCTTTATTAAAATGGTAAAGATTAAGTACATCAATAGTTGTAGCGTATTTTTTTAAATAGTTAATGACCCCTTTTTCCCAAAAATGCTTTTTCCCTTCATTTTCAATAAACTTTATTTCTACACCATTAACTTCTCCTTGAGCATGGAAATAATCTTCCTCATTTTTGTAGGTAATTATTTCGGTATGAAAGTGATGTTGCTGGTTTAAGAAATGAGGTATCTGACCCAAATCTTTAATCAAATGAGAATTGACAGCATAAGGAAATATGGTTACAAAGGTTTTAGCCATCAATACTCCAATCTAAATTCCTTTATTCCAAACAATTTTAATAAAGCGCGTTCAACATTTCTAACCTTCATTTTTAGTGGATGACGATTTAAACTTCCTCCATAAGACCCAGAAACTCCTTCATAAACTGGATTTTTAAAAAAAATGTCAATACTATTTTTATTGATTAACTGTAATTTTTGATAAATAACATGTTCAATAAAAATACCTTTTTGGTCATTTGCTTCTTGGTAACTTCCCTTGATAAATTGTATGTATTCTTTCATCTTGCATCTAAAAAACGAGGTAATCGCTACTCCTCTCTTTTGATGTCTATCGATAAGTATTCCATTATTTTTCTGAGCAATTAATTCTTTAAAGTTAATCACCTTGTACCTTCCTGATACTTTAATAAATTCATCATATTCATCAATCAATTTAGGTATTATCTGATCTAACACTTCAAATTCCTGATAACCTTTCCCTTTAGCAAATTCAACAGATTTTGGATACCTGTATAAACTCACTCTTTCCTGATTCAATATGGTTTGAAAGTCTTCATCATTTTCAATATCATAATCCGAATTTTCAATAAAATAAATAGGAAGTTGACTCTGTTTTAAATAAAATTTCAATGTATCCAAATATTCTTTTTTCCGTACCTCAACATCATTTTGGGTGACCATGATACTATTGGGTTGTATCGTAGCTGTTATGATTAAGCATTGTTTCATGAACTACTTTTTAGCCATTAAAACAATATTACTAGCTTCTGGTATCGTCATTTTTAAAACAGTAAATCCAGTTTTTTCAACAGTATCTTTTAGTTTGGTTGGCGTGATTTGATTCAAATGTTCGTTCTCAATATTGCCTGTAAAAGCATAAAACCAATGATAAAGCGCCCATAAATCTTGATAATACCAGCCATCAGCTGGATTATAAAAATCTTCCTCTTTAGGATAACCTAATTTTAAAAACGCTTCATGTTCTCTCTCCGCCTCTTGTCCAAAAAAGAAACCATACGCTACCCCTAGTGTGTTTGGAACCCGAATTGAAATAATACCATCCGCTGAAAGAATTCTTTGATATTGTTGCAACTGATCCTCTAATTGTTGTTGAGTTAAATGTTCCATCACATGATTGCTATGAATATGTGTAACGCAAGAATCAGGAATAAAAGATAAATCTAAGATATTGGCAATGACTTCTCTTGCTACATTTTCGTGTCGAATAAAATCAATATTAACAAATCCTTCAAAGTTTTTAGTTCCACCACCAACATTAATTTTACAAAATCCTTGGTTCAAATAATTTTCGAAATCTTTTTGAGTTTGCTCAGTATTCTTAAGCTGAAAAACCTTATCGTTTTTCTTATACTTTCTAATCAGTTGTTTTCTTCGGTAATCAATGCCAATAAAAACTAGCTTACTTATCAATTTATTCACATAAGGATAATTCCCAAAGTACTTTGTTGTTTTTCTTTTTTCTGCCTGCATTTATTCCTGCTTAAAATCCTCCCTTAAATATTGTTTTATGCAGCGTAAAAATAGCTAATTATCCACTAATTACCTATTGCCTTTCTTTTAGAATCCATCTAATGCAAGTAAAGCGTTGTCAAATATATTTATATAGCTATCTTTGGGTTTTTTTAGAAAAAATATGGCGAAAACAGAGGAATTGTATATTGATTTATTGAAGAAAAATTTAACTGATCTTTTAAATGAAGGAGCTAATCACTATGCTCCATTCTCTCCCAGAAGTAAAAACCCTTTTAAAAGGATGGTTTTAAACTATATGATTAACACTTTTGAGAAAAAGAAAATCAAAGTTGTTCAAGACGTCCCTTTTAATTACGAGCAAAGAAGTGTTGGTATTGGCTGGCCTGCTAATGGTTATACCATGACAGGAATGAAGCGTTTAAATAATGTTGAATTTTGTATTAACGAAATTTTAAAAAACAATGTTCCTGGTGATTTTATAGAAACTGGAGTATGGAAAGGAGGGACATGTATTTTTATGAGAGCCATGCTTAGCATTAACAACATAAAAGACAGAACCGTATGGGTTGCAGACTCTTTTCAAGGATTACCTGAACCCGATGTTGAAAAATACCCTGAAGACGAAGGGGATGACTTATATTCCATTGAACAATTGAGAGTTTCATTAGATGACGTTAAAACCAATTTTAAAAAATTTGGAATGTTAGACGAGCAAGTTCAATTTTTAAAAGGGTGGTTTAAAGATACGTTACCAACTGCTCCCATTGAAAAACTAGCACTTATTCGGTTAGATGGAGACATGTACGAATCTACCATGGATGGGTTAGTTAATTTATACCATAAACTTTCCCCAGGCGGTTTTATAATTATTGATGATTATGGAGCAATTGAAGCCTGTAAAAAAGCTGTGCACGACTTTAGAGATAAGCATGGAATTACTGATGAAATAAAAGAAATAGATTGGACCGGTTATTATTGGCAAAAGACCTAATTCTTGAAAAGTTTCTTTATACATATTGGAATGCCCCGAACAGGTACTACTTTTCTTCAAAGAAAGGTTTTTCCATTTATTGAAAACCACCAATTCTACGGTCTCCCCTATTCTCATTACAGTGAGGCTTTTCACAAAATGATGTACATGGATGAATCTCTTTACAATGAAAATGAATTTATTAAAGAGATTAATTCATTAAAGGGAGATAACATTATACTATCCAATGAGAATTTTATTGGTCAATCCCTTTTTTTCTACCATTCTAATAGAAGCAGAACAGCTCATCGTTTACACAAAGCAATGCCCAACGCTACTATTATCTTATACTTAAGAAATCAAATAGATCTTTTAAAATCGCTTTATTTAATTACCGTTGGCTGGAAAGAGAATAAAAGTTTAGATGAATTTGTATGGACCAAAAGAAACCCATACACCTTAACAGACAACTACAATGGAAATAATAATTATGGGGAAAAAGATGCCTATTACAGCACATTTAATTCACATGAACACTTAGATGGATACATATATAACCCTCTCATCAAATTATATAAAGAACTCTTCCCTAATGTAGAAATAATTCTCTATGAAGATTTTATTTCTGATCCAGATAAAGTTCAAAAAAGATTAGAAGGAATTTTTAACACCAACTTTAACGCTGAGATAGTCAATTCGTTTAAAAACAAAGAGCTACTTAATCAAGGAGTTAATAAAAGGCAGGCAGATTGGTTAAGCAAAATCAATAAATGGGATGATGTCGTTAAAGACAGTGATTTCAATTCAAAAGCCTTAAACAGACTAAAGCGATGGGTAAAAAATAATGTTAAATCTGATCAAAAATTAGACTTTAGCCCTGAAAAAAAAGAAATTATTACCAACTTTTACAGACCTCACAATCAACAATTGGCTAAAGATTTTCCTGAATTAGAATTGCATAATTATGCAAAAGATTACTTATTGTAAAGGAGGTTTATATAACCTAAGTTCGACATAAGTACTTATTTCAGAACGAGACAGCAAGGTAAAAAATCCCCGATAATTTATCGGGGATTGTATTACTTATGGCGAGTTCTAAAAATTATGTTTTTTTAATAACACACCCCCTTACCCCTCCTGCCTGCCGTCAGGCAAGGCTTGATAGAGGGGATACAAAAGGTTAATTTTTAGAACTCACCATATTATTTATTTAATCATTAATGCGTCTTCAACATCTTTTTAGTAGCAATTAATTGTCCTTCTGTAACTAAGGAATAAGAATAGATGCCAGTGCTCAAATCGTTGCCAAATACTTTTAAACTGCCTTTTCCTCTATCTTCTAATTCTACAGATTGAATCAATTGACCGTTTTGGTTGTAAAATAAAATTTGTGCTTTTTGCACTGTAGCAGGCAATTCGTAATCAATTACTGTTTGTTCAGCAAAAGGATTAGGAACATTTTGTTCCAACACAATCATTTCTCCATTGTTAAGGTGAACATCTATTACACTTCTTAACTCTTCTTGTTGAGAAGGAGCATTTTTATTAACGCCTCTGTTGTTTATTTTACAAAGAGCAGGCAACAGGTTGTTTAAGCAATTTTCCAATTGAGTTAAACGGTCATTTAAATTATCAATTAACGAATCTTTACTGGTTAACGCTGCTTGTTGTTCTTGCATACCAGCAATTAGTAGGGGAATAAATTCTTGATAATTTAATCCTTTATAGCTTAGTTGAGCATGTGTTTGATTACCAGCACTATCATATTGAGCAAGCATTATATTATCACTAACTAAGTTGGGTAAAACTTGTTCTACTTCTTGTGCAATTAAGCCCATGTGTTGTTTGGTATCAAAACCAAATTGAGAGTAATTGGCAGCATCTAAATTATATGTTTTAGGAACTAATTGATTGATAATACTTGTAGCATTAGTTAATGGTTGTTGATTGGTTTTAAACATATTGTCTGAACCAGTAACGGGACCTGATGGTACTGTTAATACTCCCGTTACGTTAACAGCTCCTTGAAACCAACCTGCATAAGCAAAACCGGCAGGACCATTTGCAGCGCCACGAACACCAATGTTGGTAGTTGCTCCAAAAGCACTTCCATCAACTCCAATACTTTGAAATGCTGGGTTAGAGCAAAATCCTTTTACTCCTATTTTCTCTCCTGTTGATGTATTGGTAACTCTATCTGCATTTCCTTGTATTCCAATGTAATTACCTTGTCCTGAATTACCTTGTCCTGATGAGGAAACATATAAACCTGTTACTAAATCACCAGGATTAGAACTATTTGTTCCATTACCAACCATTG
>JAGFIT010000020.1 GCA_024103385.1 Vicingus serpentipes | reverse complement strand
GAGTAGCCATAATTCCCGTGCTGATGTACTCTAAATGATATTCCTCGTCCATATCTCCTCTTGATTTAACCGACTTAATCGCCATGTTTACCAAAAAGGGCACAAACCAAATCATGATAGATACGTTTATAAAGTTGAACGAAGTGTGGAAAATTGCCAAACCAATAGGTGCTCCCTCTGCGGTGTATGGACTAGCTGCTTGTAAAACATGTGTTGCGATTAAATCTACTCCGTGCAAAACAGGGGTAAAAGAAATCAGTAACACCATCCACGAAACACCGATAATATTAAACATAGAGTGTATTCTCGCTGAGCGTTTAGCATGAACATTCCCTGGCAACGAAGCTAATTCTGCGGTAATGGTTGTTCCGATGTTTTCTCCTAAAACCATTGCTGCTGCTACTTCAAAAGGAATTATTCCACTAAAACATAGGGTTTGGGTTAATGCCATAGAAGCACTAGAAGATTGTACTACAATGGTTAATAACGTTCCAACAACAACAAAAAACAGGTTACTAAGAAGCCCCATGTTTGTATAGTCTGCTAAAAAGTGTAATATTTCTGGATTATTTTTTACATCAGGTACCGCATTTTTTAATTCTGATAAGCCCCAAAATAAAATAGCAAAACCAACTATAAACTCTCCAATATATTTTACCTTGTTTTTTCTAGCAAACAACATGGGAACAGCAATAGCCAAAAGAGGAAGTGCCATTGCTGCTATCTTAACTTTAAAGCCTAAAACAGCTACCAGCCAACCGGTAATGGTTGTTCCAATATTTGCCCCCAACATTATCCCTGCAGATTCCACTAAAGAAAGTAACCCTGCATTTACAAAACTCACGGCCATTACAGTACTTGCGGAAGATGACTGCACCAGACAAGTTACCAAAAAACCAGTTAAAACCCCCAAATAACGATTTTTGGTCATCATGCTTAATATTCTTCTTAAGCTATTTCCTGCTGCTTTTTGAACCCCTTCGCTCATTATTTTCATTCCGTAAATGAAAAAACCAAGAGCTCCAATTAGTTTAAGCCCATCTATAAAACCGAAATCCATTTTTTATATTTTTTGATTAGCACACAAAAGTATTTTTGTTCTTCTATATCTTTTTGTTCTTAATGTTAAGTTATTGTTAAGAAAAAATAACCATCATTACAAAAGCTTTAAACAAAGGTTTTTTCTTATCTTCACCTTCTTTAATTTATGAAAAAAATTGCCTGTATATCTATTTTTTTAACCTCCATTTTAATGGGAAGTGTTTTGGTTTTTTCTATTTCTTCAGTAAAAACATATATGGAAACTATTGAGTTGGCGGAAGATAGTGAAAGCAGTAAAAACAATACTCAAAACTTATTGGAAGAGGAAGAGCATATGTTTTTCCTTTCTTTTGAAAATAACTCTTTATTAAATAAAAAAGTTTTTTATTTCGTTTTTGATACCCCTGTCCTAGATAATGTTTTTGATGTACTAACTCAACCACCCACCCCTGTGATAAATTATTCGTTCGCTTAACTTAATAAGTGAAACCATAGTTTATTCATTGTGTACTTTTTTCAAAAACAAATTAAAATGAAAAATAATAATTCCATTTCGTCATTGTTACGAAATGACTTGCCAGCTGGTCTGGTGGTATTTTTAGTGGCACTACCTTTATGTTTAGGTATTGCTTTAGCTTCAACAGGTCGTCCTGATTTAATTTTTTCAGGAATAATTTCAGGAATAATAGGAGGTGTTGTTGTCGGTTTCGTAAGCAACTCTTCTTTGGGCGTTTCTGGTCCTGCGGCAGGGTTAGTTGTAATCGTTTTAACAGCAATAGAAACCCTTCACTCTTTTGAGGCTTTTTTACTTGCTGTTGTTTTTTCTGGCATCATTCAGCTTGTTGCTGGCTTTTTAAAAGCTGGTATAATTGGTCATTATTTCCCTTCTTCTGTCATAAAAGGAATGTTAACCGCTATTGGTATTATATTAATACTAAAAGAAATCCCACATTTTTTTGGCTATGACGAGGATTTTATGGGGGATTTAGACTTGAATCAAGCTGATGGGCACAACACCTTTTCTGAGCTTTATTATGCTGTAAAATATAATCATACAGGAGCCTTAATTATAAGCCTTATTTCTTTAGGTATTTTGATTTTATTTGAGACGAATTTCATGAAAAAAATTGGCCTTTTTCGCTTTTTACCTGGAGCTTTGTTTGTTGTGCTGTCGGGGGTATTAATGAATTATCTTTTGGGGCTTTACTTTCCTGATTTAGCATTAACAGGAAAACACTTGGTTCAGCTTCCAGAAGCAAGTTCTGCAAAAGAGTTTATTAGCTTTTTTACCACACCTGATTTTTCTGCCATTAAAAACATAAAAGTTTATGAAATAGCTATTACCCTAGCAATTGTAGCTAGTTTAGAATCTTTGTTATCTGTAGAAGCTACAGATAAATTAGACCCTTACAAAAGAAGAACCTCTGCTAACAGAGAGCTAAAAGCTCAAGGTGTTGGAAATATTATTTCGGGTTTAATCGGAGGACTACCTATCACACAAGTGATAGTTAGAAGTTCTGCAAATATTAATTCTGGAGGAAAAACAAAAGCAGGAACCATTATACACGGAATAATTTTATTACTCTCTGTTGTTTTTATTCCTGCTTTTTTAAACCTTGTCCCTCTTCCAAGCTTAGCAGCAATACTTTTATTAATTGGTTATAAGTTGGCGAAACCTAAGCTTTTTATAGACATGTACAAATTAAAATGGGAGCAGTTTTTACCCTTTATTGTCACTGTTTTTGCAATTGTATTAAGCGATTTACTAAGAGGTATAGGAATCGGTTTATGTGTTGCTATTTTTTATATATTAAGAACGAACTACAGAAACACTTCTATTTTGTGTAAGGATGGTGATAGTTACATAATAAGTTTGCCTGAAGAGGCTTCTTTTTTAAATAAGGCAAATATTGCGAAAAAACTTTCTGATATTCCTGAAAACTCTAAGCTAATAATAGATGGTGAAAAATCTATAAAAATAGCCTATGATGTTAAAGAAAGTATTCAAGAGTTTGTTAACCACACCTCAAAATTGAAAAATATCACAACAACTGTTAAGGGAATAAAATTATTAGACAACTAATACAATAATATTATTTCTATTTTAATAACTTTAAAAATTGTTTAGCCTAGATTAAACAAAATAAAAAATAAAAAAGATGAATAAAGATTTTTATAAAAACCTATTAGACAATAATAAAAAATGGGTTCTTGACAGCTTAAATACTGACCCTAACTTCTTTAAAAAATTAGCTAACGGTCAACAACCCCCTGTGTTATGGATTGGTTGTGCTGACAGTAGGGTTCCTGCCAACGAAATAATTGGTGCACAACCAGGAGAAGTGTTTGTTCACCGAAATATTGCTAACATGGTGGTTCATACGGACATGAACATGTTAAGTGTATTGGATTATGCTGTAAATGTACTAAAGGTAAAACACGTTATTGTTTGTGGGCACTATGGTTGCGGAGGTGTTGCTGCAGCAATGGGAAACCAACATATTGGGTTAATTGACAACTGGATAAGACACATAAAAGATGTTTATCGCTTTCACAATGATGAACTTGACACCATTAAAGATGAAAAAGAACGGTTTGATCGATTTGTTGAGTTAAATGTAATGGAACAAGTCTTGGATTTAGCCAAAACATCTATTGTTCAATCTGCTTGGAAAAAGAACCAAGAATTATCCATTCATGGTTGGGTTTACGGAATTGATTCTGGAATAATAAAAGACTTGGGAGCCAACTTTAGTTGTGACAAAGATTTAAGCGAGGTCTACCAATTAGACATTAAGCAATAAAAAAGCCCGGGATGTTTATGGGAATTATGTACAATTAACACGTATAAGATTCACGGGGCTTTGAAAACAAAAACTTTAAAAAGCACTTCAAATTTTGAAGTGCTTTTTTTATGATTATATTTTAAATGGAGGATGGATGTAATTTTGAATTTCTTCTTCAATATTATGTAATTCCTTTATCGGTGTTATTTTTTGAGTGTGTTCAAGAAACTGAGTAAATCCTAGAGGGCCTACAAATGATTGTTTTTCAGGAATCAAAACATATATTGTTCCATCTTTTTTTATTTTTCCTTCCCAATGAGACCTATCAGTAGAGATTTGTATAAGTGTATTAAGTGAACCATAGTATTGAATGAAGAAGACTAAAACACCATTTATTTCTTTTAGTAAAATTGTATGACCATATTTCCAAGAAAGTATCTTTTCCATAAGGTCCCATTTACCTCCAAGAATACCATTTCCTTTGATGGGTATTTTTTTCCTTTCTTCGGGGTCCTTTTCACGCATAAAATTTCTTAATAAATCAGCATCTTCACTATCTATGAAATTATTATTTAATAATGCAGCCCCCATACTTAACCCCAATTTTGCCATAAATCTTTGTTCCCCTAGAATATCAAGTGAAAGTCGTTGTTCATGATGTGTATTCTGAATTTTTAATAGTTCATCATGTAACTCATTCAGTTCTTTAGGAATATCAGTAAAATTTCCTTTATTAATTTGTGGTGTAGGTCCATTGCCTAAGTAATGAATAGAATCTTTGAATGCATCTAAAAAAGATAGAATAATTGTAGGTAACCAAATTGGATTATTTGATGTTATAAATAAAAAAGCAAAGCCTTTATCTGGATTCTTTCTTTTTGCTGTAGGAGGAATACCGACTACTCCTGTCATTACTTCTTCTTCAGGGTATTGCTTATGAAAATGATATATCGTGTCTCCAGTTGGACCTAAATAATTTTCACATATATAATCTTTATAAGAAATTTGTTGATTATATCCCATATATGCTAAAGGAATGCTTTTATTTTTTTCAGGATTAACCCATTCATATGCTACTTGATGTCGATACATATTGATTAAGGTGCTTTTTGTAAAAGGGGCATCCACATAAATACCCAAAACATTATTGCACCGCTCACAAACATTATGAAGTACAAATGGGTTATCAGGTTTATTGAAGGTTCCTCCTATTGATTGGGGAATAACATGTTCTTTGGAAAATTCACTTTCATCTTTGAGTTTGTAGCAGTATAAACATCTTTTCATCATATTCATATTTGGTATAATTCTTTTACTCATAAAATCAAAAAAGTTTCAGAAAAAAATGTTTTTTACTTTACTTTTTTTTATTCGTTTCATATATTAAATATATGTTTAGTGCTACAACAAAAATTGATATGATTGTTAATGGTCAGCATACCTTTTCTATTGAAAATGGTCCTGATATGGGACAATTATGGATTACTCCAATTAAAATGAATAGAGAAGACCTTATTCAAGGTCAATTAGCTTTAGCTGAAGCTGCCTATAAGTTAATGATTCATAAAATTAAAATGGATTCTGAAAGAGTAAAGAATAGTAAGAAACTTATTGATAAGGCTTAAGTTTTACTAGTTAGTTTCCTCTGAATTATCTTCTACATCGCTGTCCTTATCAAAAGCAGTTCCATAAGTATAAGTTTCCCATTTTATATCTCCTAAATCACTCATATCAATTGGGTCTGCTCCTATAGTTCCGTCTCCATTAGCATAATACATAGATTCGCCACCCACAGTCAAGACATAAGTAAGTTCACTATTTTTTACTTCAGGAATTTTTCTGATAATATCGTTATAAAGATATTCTCCTTGATGCATCTTGAATGATTCATAATCTATTTCAACAAGATGCATGTCTATTTTTTCTAAGTATAAATGCTTGTAATCAACCATGTTTAAATATTAATAATTTTCATAAAAATAACTTAATTCAAAATAAAATCAAACTGCACAATTGCATTCATCAAATGACACCTGAATAATTCTGCTGGAACAATTTCTCCTTTAATTTTACCATTCACTCTTTTCGGAGCATCGTTAAAATCTTTTCTTCGGTCATAGTTATTACCGATTTCATACAATCCTATAGCTCTTAACCCAGCTATTATTAAATAATTTCTACGCATGGGCTCTATAGAATCGTCTCCAAAAATGCTTAACAACACATTTATTCCTTGATACCTTCTACGTCTTTGGTCTCGGAGCATCTTCATAAGGTCCAATAATCTATAATTATACCCTTTCATGCTGCAAAGTTTAAAGGATTAAAGGTTCTACTAATTAAGTCGCCATATTTTAATCGGTGTTGACGACCAAGATTCGGAAGAAACTCATCTATTTTTTCTCTATCCGATTTTTTCAGAACATTCCACCTAAATGAGTGTTCAAAGAGATAGTTTTGAAAATGATGAAGCTTTATGTGAAAAAATGTTCCTTTAATCATTTTCTTAAGGTGTTTAAAAACGTTCTCAATTCCATTAATATGAATTCCTTTAATTACATAACCCTTAGAATGATTTACAAATTGATGTTCTTCAAAGAACTTTTTAATAGTTTTATATATGCTTGATTGGTCTGAGACAATAATAGATTTGCTAGTTACATGTCTTTTTATTATTGGAAAAATATTTTCTTTTCTTGCTTCACCATCTCCTTTACCTAATACTTCCAAGTGTATTTTTCCATTTCGTTGAAGTATACCAAACACAACAATAGGTTGTTCAAAGTTCTTTCTTTCGCCCAATAATGCTTTTTCTATCTTTCTTTGTTCAATAACCTCTTTCGTTACTCCTTTTTGACGATTAGTTTTAAGTGGATAGCCTCGCAGTTTTCTTTTCTTATAATCGGATAATCCATGAATTTTTTCTTGTTCAGCATCATGTTTTTGCTTTTTACTCTGAAGCCTAACATCCTTTCCTAATATTGGAGCTATGAAAGTTTCATCAACTTCAACTTCACCCTCAAGGTTTAAGTTTTCATTATTATTTAAAGTTTCTCGTAGACGATGTAACATAAACCAAGCGGTACGTTGTTCTATTTCAAGGTCTCTTGCTAATTGACATGAAGAAATACCACGTTTGTGAATAGTAAAGTAATAAATCGCTTTAAACCATAAAGTCAAAGGAAGGTTTGATGATTCAAAAATGGTTCCTTTGGTAAGACTAAATTGCTTTTTACATCTACTGCAGCACCATATTTTTCTGGAACTGATATAATAATTCATATACATATTTTTACATTCCTTATCAGGACATGTAGGAACCCCATTTTCCCATCGTAGTTCTGCTAAATATTGTCTGCATTTTTCCTCAGTACCGAATCTAGCTTCGTGAGATTTTAATCCGTAGTGTTCTATTTTTCTTTGTGTTTTCATAAGTTCTAAAATTTTTAATCCAACAAAAAGGCATGAGAATCCCCATTAATCCCCATTACTGAGAATTCCGACTGATGATTTAATCATGTAGATTTTTGTGCTGTTCGTAATCTACCGACTTAATTATCATACCGAGCTTTTTAGCTCCAGTCCTTTTTGTTGGAATGTTAATACTTGCTCAGCGGAATTATCCCGCTTTGCTTAACTGATTTAACAGAATGCTAAATCTTTAACTTGCTTTTCGAATTTCAAGCATTGGAATAATTGGAATTGAATTCTCAGATATACTTTTTATGCTACCATAAAACTCAATTGTGCTACCTAACACTTGCTCTAAATGTTTTGTTCTACGTTTCCACAATAACTGCAACTTACGTTGTTCGTCATGATGTGAATCTTGCAGACTCTTGAATCCATCTAAGATTGATTCAAACACAGATTTAAACTCTTCTGAAGTAAGGTAGTTATACAACAAACTCATCTTGTCTTTTTTGTCTTCCTGAGTAATCATTACTGCATGTGTTTTTAGTAATCCATAACGTAATAATAAAGACAAGTCTCTCAGGTTGGAAAGTGTAGTAACCCAAACCCCATCAATCAATCCATATTTTCCATTTATTTGATTTGGAAGAGTTTTTGAAACGATAACCATAATATCGGCTTTTGTACCTAAGTTATCTTGCTTCAACTTTTTTACAAATGAATTGCTCCAACTTTTGGTGTTCTTGCTTTCATAAAGAATCTTCCCAGCTTCAATTCCACTTTGAGTTCTGATGGTTTGAATACAATCTGCTCCATTAGCTCCTTTCTTCACTTCTTCAATGGTATCAAGTGGATACAACTCATTTAGTAATTCTTCTATAACAAGCTCCTGAGCTTCACCCTGGCGTTGCATGCTTCCCTGCGTTGCTCTTTGACGAGCTTCATCTAACTTTTGAGTTAAAGATTCAATAATGTTTTCTTTCTCTTTAATTTTAAGAAAGCTCTCCATCTGCAACTCTTCTTTTATGGAAGTTTTTGCCTTATCTAACCTTTCAGACAGCTCTTTTTCTTTTTGTAAAAGAATCATTGCTTCTTTTTCCTCAAATTCTCGACTCAATCGTTGAAGCTTAGCTTTGGTTTGATTCAACTCCACCAATTGCGAGCTTTTACGTTTTAACTCATCTTCCAAATCCTGAAGTTGTTGAACCTTTTCATCATTTACTTCTTTTCGAATAGCATTTTTAATTGCTTCTTCTCTTGTATGAAGTTGAGATTTTACTTTTTGGCTAACGAGTTCATCAATATCATCTTTCTCTTTTTCAAGTTTCAATGACATTTCTTTGTACTCTTTGCGTTGTTCCAACAATTCTTCTTCACGTTTTTTTAATTCTGATTGAAGGTCTTTACGGATAGAGGCCTCAAATTGATTAACTAATAATTCATCTACGTCTAATCGTGTTTTACACTTTGGACAATTGATTTCTACTTTTTTTTGTTTTTGAGTTTTCATAATTTCTAAAGTTTAAGTAAATAATATTCCAATCTATTATGAATGGAAATTTTAAATATGTTGTTTTGATAAATTTTCTTAACGAACCTTAAGAAAATATTTGGGGATGAACACTAAAAAATGATTGCGCTCTGTTGTTTATACGTAATAAAAATAAAAATGTTGCACATCTGCAACAAAATATTTAAATTTGCGTATAAGAATATTGAAAACACTAAGCAATGAGAGATAAAAAATATTTAGAAAAATTAGGAGAAAACATAGCAAATGCTAGAAAAAAAATGAATTTAACCCAAGAAGAGTTCGCTGAAAAATCAGAAATAGACCGTTCGTCTTTGGCCAGAATTGAATCTGGAAAGGTCAATAGTACAATTAATAAGCTTCGAGAGATTGCTTTAGCTCTTAATATGAAGATTGAAGATTTGGTGAAGGTGGATTAGAGCTTAACAACTCTTGATTTATGGATATAGCCAGTTGTTCCACTAGATAGCTTAACTTTTTTATAATCGTCTTCAGTCCCAATAACTTCAAATTTTTCAGTATCATATACTTTTTGAAGCACTTCTCCTTTTGGAGCATCTCTTAAATTAGAGTACCCATCAGGGTCATTGATTTTATAATAATCAACATTAACTTGATATTCTTGTTCTGGCTGAATTTCTTCCAGCTCTTTTTCTTCTGGAGCAGTTTCTTTTACAGATACTTTAAACCCATCATTTCCTTTTACACATCTAACTGAAAAAGCATCTCTTACTTCTGGCCAAGTAACATTTAATGTTTTGTATTGAGTTTTTAGAATATACCCTAATGCAGGTTTATTTGAACTCCACCATCTTCCTTCGCCTCCTTGACTATCAAAACTTCCTTGATGATGTCTCCAACCTCCAGGCAATCCAGTAAATCCAATTGCATTATTTCCTGTACTTACATTGTTATGATATTTTGAGTTATCCCAATCTTTTTCGGCTTTCATTTTAAATCCTATTTCTTTATCACCGTTCATAAGTTTTTCCCAATCCTCTTTTGATGGTATATGCCATCCTTCTGGAGCCAAACCTCTCTCATCAGTAACAGCATACCAGTTATATAATTTGCCATATAGAGCTTCACTTTTTGGGTCATTATTATAATAACACCAAGCTGGTGTTCTAAGGTCGTACCAACTTCTATCATTCTGCACCTGTGGAATTTCATCTCCATTTCTAAAATGAGTAACATTTAGGTTCTCTGCCATCCATGTGTCTCCGTTTATTACTACTGTTTTATATGAATGATTATCTCTAGGGTCTGTTAAACTTCCGAAAGTAGGTGTGGTTGAGTTAGACTCACTATCAGAAGAAGTTATATCGGAATTGTTTGATTCACTACAAGAGATGAACGATGTTAGACAAATAGGGATGATTAATAGATTTAGGATTCTTTTCATAGTTATAGATTTTAATTTATGGAGTCAAATTTAATCAAAAAATCTCAAAATAGGGCTAACTCGCCCTGTTTTTTAAATAAGTGATTCTTGACCTTTACTAATTCTGAATAATTAGTGGATGAATCATCAAGAAGAGCAACAATATTTAAATAAGTTAGGAAGACGTTTGAAACAACTTCGGACGGAAAAGGGTCTAACTCAATCTCAGTGTGGAGTGGATGACCGAACTATAAGAAGAATAGAAAATGATGGAGAGATTTTTAACCCCAGTTATCTGATACTGGTTGAAATTGCTGAAGGAATTGGTGTTTCTTTAAAAGAGTTAGTTGATTTTGATTAAATAAAAAATTATGAGTACTAATGCAACAGAAGATTATATACATTTAATAACAAATGTTATATACGCCCACACTAAATATTTTGAAATGGATATTGATAAATGGGAGTTTATGATTGTATCACAACCAAAGATTCCTTTTAGCAATGAACCTAAAGTTCCTAATATTACACACACCTATAATTTAAATAATGAAGACCTTGCAAAACGGATTGTTAATGCTGTTCATAACAACTTGTATGGTATTCCTTATGAAATGAAAGAAAATGATAATGGGAATTATCTTATTTGCTTTTATCGTTAGAATAAAATTTTTCATACCCATTATTATCATCAGATAAATTTCTTTTTTCATAATAATCATTTAGCAATTTCTCAATGATTATCATTCTTTCTTTCTGATTAATAATTGGTTTTTCTGTTTTTGGCCATTCAAATTCTTCCATATTTTTTTTATAAATATGTAGAAAAATTATTTTCTCAAAACATAAGAAATCATCAAAGAAAAGTAAAGGGGGGAATGGGAAAAGCAATTGGTTATCAACAAGTTGTTTAAAACTTTTTAAATCAGCTCAATAATATAAGTACATTTTTATTGTACTTTTGAGGTGTAATAATTTTATTATGTCACCAAGAAAGAAAAAAAATACAGGAAAAGATGATAATAAGAAATCTAATTTCATTAAGTCTAACTTATGTTTTTTAAGAGGAGAATATAAGAAAACCTTAGATGAAATGAGTGAATTATTAGGTCTTAGTGGAAAATCATCATACCGAGCTTATGAAAAAGGAGATGCTGTTCCTAGTGTTCATATTTTAATGAAACTAGCATCATTTTATGATTTTTCACTTGATGAGCTTGTTAGATTTGATTTATCAAAAAAAGAAGCAGACAATATCAAAACTATAAAAGAACCTGAAGTTCCCGTTGTTCCAATAAAAGCTAGAGCAGGATATGTTAGCGGATTTCAGGACGACCATTTTATAGATAATCTTCAGACAATTAAAATACCATACAAACCTTATGGAATAACTAGAGCGTTTCAGATTGATGGAGATTCTATGGAACCTGAAGTTAATGATGGAGCATATGTCGTTGGTATTAAGATTGACCGAAATGAATTACAGTCGGGTAAAAACTATATAGTTGTAACTGATGATGGAGACATAGTTTATAAAATGGTTATAGAGAATCAAAACAGTTTGAATTTGATTTCGAGAAACCCAAAATATCCAGCAAAAGAAGTCGATAAGGAAAAAATTAAAGAAATGTGGAAATACTATTGTCACTTAAATAAAACTTAAAATATTAACCAAACAAATTTAAAATCATGGCTATTAAAAATGATGCTCCTGGAATGAAAGGGCAAAGAAGTAGAAACCAAGATGGTCAACTCCGTCAAAAAAGAGGCGATACTCATGTAGGAACTATAGAGAAACAGTATAATGTTGATTTAGGTGTCCGAAGTGATATGCACTTGGAAACTTATTTAGAAAAAAATAAAATAGAGTCACTTAATGACTTAATTAATAACAAATAAAATAATTATGTATTACAATTATTACGTTAACACTAATGCTCAGAGCAATGGTGACCATGAAGTTCATAAAAGTGGCTGTAATCATATGCCAGAAATATGGAATCAAAAATTTTTAGGAAGTTTTACCAACTGTAAAGATGCTGTAAAAGAAGCAAAAAAAACATATTCAACCGCAGATGGATGTTACTATTGTGCTAATGAATGTCATAATAGATAATTATTAAAGCCATTAAGGCTTGAAAAATTGAGTTAGAAGAGCAATATGAAAATAATATCAGAAAGAGTATCAAAAAATTTAATTCGACAGTGGGTTAAAGATGAAGAAACATCAATAAATCAAAAAAATGATATTATTGCTTCATGGGACAATTCATTTTCTATCAAGAAAGAAAATCAAGATAGAAATGAAAAAGGTCTGAGAAACCCTCAAACAGGTGCACTATATTCAATCCTTTCACACTGGAGCTGTTCTAACGAAATAGGCACTGTTGTAATGCCTACAGGGACAGGTAAAACAGAGACAATGCTTTCAGTTCTAATTTCTGAAAAAATAGAACAATTATTAGTAATTGTTCCTACATCTCCTTTAAGACAACAGATTTCAGATAAATTTCTAAAATTAGGACTCCTAAGAGAACTGGGTATTATACCTGAAGAAATTAAATATCCAGTTGTTGGTACAATTAGTTCTAGCTTCGATACAGAGCAGAATGCATTAGACTTTTTTAATAAATGTAATGTCATAGTTGCTACAGCAAGCATTTTATCAAGAATGGATGCTACAATCCTTGAAAAATTAAAAACTACATGTTCTCATTTATTTATTGATGAAGCTCATCACACAGAAGCAAAAACATGGGATAGTTTTAGAAAAGAATTTGAAGGTAAATATGTAATACAGTTTACAGCCACCCCCTTCAGAAATGACAATAAAAAAATAGATGGTCATATTATTTATAATTACCCTTTAAGAAAAGCACAAGAAGAAGGATATTTTAAACCAATTACTTTTATTAGTATATATGAGTATTCTACCCCATTAAAAGACAAAGCATTAGCAGAAAAAGCTGTTGAACAATTAAGAGCTGATAAGATACTGTATCCTCATATGTTGCTTGCTAGAGTTGGCACAAAGAAAAGAGCAGAAGAAGTATATAATATATACAACAAATTTGAAGAATTTGAAGTTGTTAGAATTCATTCTGGTTTAGGAGTTCGAGAAAAAAGAGAAATACATAATAAAATTATTGCTAAAGAAGTAGATATTATTGTTTGTGTAGATATGTTAGGAGAAGGTTTTGATTTACCTAGTCTTAAAATTGCAGCTTGTCATGATATTAGGAAAAGCTTACCTATAACTTTACAATTCATTGGAAGGTTCACTAGGACTCAACATGATTTAGAACTAGGAAATGCAACGATAATAGCTAATCTTGCAGATTTAGAGGTCTCTGATGAATTAGAACAACTATATGCTCGTGACCCTGATTGGAATCTATTACTCCCTTTGATGAGTGAAAATAGGACCCAACAGGAAATTGATTTATATAATTTTGTTCAAGGATTTCAAGATAATGAAGATTTCCCAATTTCAGTACAAAGTATGAAGCCTGCTTTAAGCACAGTTATCTTTAAAAATAATACCGATACCTGGTTTCCTACAAATTTTCCTAAAGGACTTACAGGTATTGATTCGTATGAATTAATTCGCCACAATCTAAATTCAGAAGAGAAGATACTAGTGATTGTTACTGCAAAAAAAATAGATGCAGATTGGGTGGATAATGATAATATAGCCGACCTGATTTGGAATTATTATATTGTTTTCTGGGAGACTCAAAAAAATCTATTGTTTATACATAGTTCAGATAATAGTTGTCTTCATATTGATTTAGCTAAATCAATTATTGGAGATGATGCAGAAATTATTAATGGAGATAATGGAGGTAGTATATTTAGAGTCCTTAGTGGTATTAATAGATTTAAACTTCAAAATGTTGGTCTAACTGAAGTCATTGGAAAACTTATAAGATTTGTTATGAGAGTTGGTTCAGATATAGAGCCTGCTCTAAGTAGGAACGATGTGCAGAAAGCAAAAAAAGCCATGATATTTGGAAGTGGTTATGAAAACAGAGAAGAGGTTTCAATAGGTTGTTCTTATAAAGGTAGGATTTGGTCCCGTAGAAAAAACGATATACCAACTTTAATTAAATGGTTTAAACATATAGGAAAGAAAGTAGTGGATGAAAATATTGATGCAAATGAAGTATTAAAAGATGCTTTAGTTGCAAAATCAATTCATGAAAGACCTGCTATTTATCCATTCTACATAGATTGGGGTGTTGAAATATACAAACAATCAGAAACAAGATATTCTTTTATTGTTGGAGCTAATGAATATGAGCTTTATAAGACAAATATTGTTTTAATTGAACCATCAGAAATTGGAAATATTAAATTTGGGCTAGAAGTGGATAACACAATTGTTGTCGAATTAGAATTAGATATTTTCTCTATGACTACTGGAGCACATTCTGATTTTAAATTTGTGAAAACATCTCCTGCCCAAGAAGTCTTTATAAAATATGGCACCAAAACTGTATTAATAGATAAGTATTTTTATCAGGATACACCTGCCATTTGGTTTGCGAATGGAGATTATTTAGAGGGGAATAATTATTTTGAGTTAAAAAATATCGAAAATGCTTTTAATGCTGATGATATTATCCCTTGGGATTGGACGGGAGTAGATTTAAGTACGGAATCTCAAGGAATAGAGCCAAAAAAACAAAACTCAATTCAATTTAAATATATAGAATATTTAAAGACTCAAGACTACGATATTATTTTCGATGACGATGGCTCTGGTGAAATTGCAGATATTATTACAATCAAATCAGGAACAGATAAAATTAAAGTAGAATTATTTCACTTAAAGTACGCTACAGGTGGAATAGTAAGTCGTCAAATAAAGAACCTTTATGAAGTTTGCGGGCAAGCTCAAAAATCAGTTAACTGGATTTTTAAACGTAATAAAGAATTCTTAGGGCATCTTTTAAGAAGAGAAGGGTTAAGAGAAACTAAAGGTGATAGTTCTAGGTTTGATAAAGGAAATAAAGATGACCTAATTCAAATTTTGGATTTAGTTAACAATAGAGTCCCTTTAGAATTTGAAATTAATATTGTTCAACCTGGGATTTCAAAATCAGACATAACAGAGCAACAATTAGCTTTGCTTGGTGTTACTGAAACTTATTTAATGGAAAGAGCACTTGTTAATTTAACAGTAATTGGCAGCCAATAATATATAATAAAAATGCACAATATTACTGGGATTAAAAATTTTGAATTCAATAAGGAAACATGTTTTATATGTGGAAGGTATGCAGAATCAAGGGAGCACTTATTTCCTAAATGGTTACAGCATAGATTTAATCTGTGGGATGAGAAATTAATTATTCCAAATAAAACAGCTATATCATATAGACAACTGATTGTTCCTTGTTGTAAAAAGTGTAATGGCGAAGTATTTGGACAACTCGAAAAGGTAATTGCTTCTGGAACAGAATCTGAATCCGATATATGGAGATGGGCTAATAAATTACATTTCGGATTAACTTTAAAGGATAAGTTTTTTGATTGGGACAGAAAAAACCCTGGATATAAAATTGGTGATATTATTTCTTCCTCTGACCCACTTGAACAGTCACGACATTTTCTCCACGCTGTTTCAGGAGATTTTAAATGTAATCCAGACCCGTTTGGTTCTGTTTTTCGATTTGATTTTAAAAAGGAACAAGAGTATAATTTTATTCATATAATAAATTCAAGCTCTATATGTATTTCTCTTGGAAATAGAGGTTATGTTATATTTGTTAGAGATGGTCAATTTTTAAAAGAATGTGAAGGTGTAATGGATGATTATAAGGAGTTACAATCTAAGGACTCTGAAATGGTTGATATGCTTTTCTTTTATGCTAAAAATATTGAGTATTTAGAACGATTTACTATTACTAATCCAGTTATCATTACTAAAGGTCAGATTATAAAACTTGGCAGAGCAACAATAAGAGAAGAAAGACCTGAAAATAAGGAGTTACTTGCAGAAATATGCAAACATTTTGGATTTACATGGGTAGAAAAATAAAAAACTTTAATCGTTCATTAACGAGAAACAACATACATATAATAATAACCATCATAAGAATACATTTTTCCTACTCTTTTGTCTGTTTTATTATCAATCTTAGACGCATGTGACTTACTAAACTTCTTTATATAATCTTCTTCAGCTGTTGAAATATATTCCTCACTCGATGATTTGTATATTAAATGCATTTCTTTATAGATACCTCTATAATCGTTAAAATCTGAGCGTAAATCAGAATTACCTGTTTTCCCAATTTTTATAGACTTACTATCATCAATGATATTATTAATTCTTTGAGTAATAGCCCTTTTTGTATTAGCATTATAGTGACCAGTCACAATATTATCACTGTTCTGTTTAGGTTTTTCGCCATTCCAGAAACTTTTCCAAAATTGCTGCCAATTCGTTTCATTAGCTAGAGGGTGTGGTTTTGTTGATTTTTTTACCATAATAATTTTTTTAAAAATTCAACCTCGACAAATGTTGTGCCAATTTTAAAAGAAAAATTTCCATCATCTCTGATGAAAACCCTTTATTGGAACTTTTAATACCTTCCGAGTAATTGTCAAAAATTATGAGATGCTTTTACTTGAAATCATACTCTTTAAATTTAAAATATTCAATAGCTTAGTAGTGACAGAGTGTCATTATTTGCTTCTTTTTTGTCTAAATATCTAATTGGCATAATGTTAGACAGTAAATTCTCAATTTATTATTGAATGGGTTAACAAAATAGATTATGTTTGATTGAAACATTGTTATAGAATCCGAGGTAACGCCCTTAGCGGAATAAAAATAAATGCACATGAGTATTTTTACAAAAAGTGATTTAAAAAATAAGTACAGTTGGTCTGCAGATGGTGGAGATAATCCGAAGTTGAAAGGTGAACCTGATTCATCACTTCTGGATAGAACGGAAGGATATGAAGTTCTTTATATGATTCAGAAACTGATGTTGAAATGGGGTCTGAAAAATGTAACAAGCGGACAAAAAATTGAAAGCTTAATTCATAAGTGTCCGAGTAATTTACGTTCTCAAGAAAACATAAAAAGTTGGATTCATAAGAATTGGTAGTCAGATAGGTTATTTATAAAAATTAAAACGCTCCAAAAAATCTGGAGCGTTTTTTTAACCTATTGATATGATTAGGATACAGGCAACTTTGTAACTTTTAAAAGATTTTCTTTTATATCTCTAGTATGGTAATTCAAACATTAAATAAAATATTTAAACCTCCTGATGGATTCTTCAGAATCCTATGGAAAATTTTAAAAGTATTGTACGTCTTATAAAGACCCTTAACACAGAAGAAAAATGTATTCAATTTTTAGTCAACCTTAAATGGAACGGAATACCAACTTGTTCAGGTGAAAGTTGTAACAACCCTCACAATAACAATTATAATGCAGATAGAAAGATATTTAGATGTTCTAAGTGTCAAAAGAACTTTTCAGTTAAAACAGGAACCATTTTTCAAGATTCAAATGTGCCATTAATTGACTGGTTTGTTGCCATATATGAAATAGCTAATTCTAAAAGAGGAATTTCTTCTGTTGCTCTTTCAGAAAAAATAGATGTTAGCTACAAAACAGCATTGTCTATGTCTCATAAAATTA
>JAGFIT010000081.1 GCA_024103385.1 Vicingus serpentipes | reverse complement strand
AGAAGAAATACGGAAAGCGAGATGTAGTGAAAGGAGTGTCTGTTCATGTAGAACAAGGAGAAATTGTTGGGTTGTTGGGGCCTAATGGAGCAGGAAAAACGACTTCTTTTTACATGATAGTTGGTTTAATTCAACCGAATGATGGGAAAGTGTTCTTAGATAATGAAGACATTACTAAATTACCCATGTACAAAAGAGCTCAAATGGGATTAGGGTATTTGCCACAAGAGGTTTCGGTGTTTAGAAAATTGAGTGTAGAAGATAATATTGCTGCCATCTTAGAAATGATGGATTTAAGTAAAGAGGAACAAGCGCGAAAATTAGAAGAGTTAATAGAAGAATTTGGATTAGATCATGTTCGAAAAAACTTGGGGCATAACCTTTCTGGTGGAGAAAAACGAAGGACAGAAATTGCACGCGCATTAGCTTCTAACCCCAAATTTATTTTATTGGATGAGCCTTTTGCTGGAGTTGACCCCATTGCGGTAGAAGATATTCAAAGTATTGTTTCTAAATTAAAAGAGAAAAATATAGGGATATTAATTACTGATCATAATGTTCAAGAAACATTAAGTATCACAGATAGAGCTTACCTGTTGTTTGAAGGCGCGATTTTAAAATCGGGAACGGCTGAAGAGTTGGCTGCTGATGAACAAGTAAGAAGAGTGTATTTAGGGAAAAGCTTCGAGTTAAAAAGGAAAGTCTAATCACATATCATTTCGGAAGTCCAGGTGTCAATAAAAATTTCTCGGAGTGTAACGTCTCCCATCTTTTTTTCAAATTTACTGACTTTACCGGGTACTAAATAGTAGTTTCCGTGCATATCTTGGTAATATCGTAATGTCAATTTTTTACAAGTTAAAGAAGCACCCCTAGCGGCATATACTTGTATAATGGCCATTCTTTGTCCAATAGAAATTACTTTGTACGAATCAAAAAACAAACGTTTTTCAGTCATGTTTTTTTCTCCAATCATGGCTAATTCATCTTCATGTAAAAAGCCCATGGTTCGTTTTCCTTCTTTTAAAAAACTCATATACAGCTGAATGAGTTGGGAAGCTTGCATGACTTTAGGAACCCATACTTCATCACTTGTAAATTTGTGTTTTGATGGCACAATGGTATCCTGATCGGAATTCCCCCACGAAGAAAGTTGGAGAAGGAGAAGAAGACAGATAAGGGTTACTTTTTTCATATAGTTTCAATAGTGGATACAGATACCAACAAGAAGTTAACCAAATATAATGATATTTTGATTCTATAAAAAATGGATGAAGGGTTAATTTCATAACATAAAAAAAGCCCTCCGAAGTATTTTGGAGGGCTTTTAAAGTAAATATCATTTTTTTTAAAATGGCAAATCATCATCTTCAGCTGGTGCTGCATCAATTTCTGGTGCTGGAGCATTATTCATAGGAGTTCCTTGACCTGCAGAAGTAATTTTCCATGCATCAATGTTGTGGTACCATTTTCCGTTAAATTCTCTTGAAGAAATGTTAAAAGCTACTTCTACTTCTTGTCCTGCACCAAAATCTCTTAACATGTTTATTTTTTCATCACCAAATAAACTAAAACACACTTCTGGATTAAATTGTGCTCCGGTATCAATCACAAAACCTTGTTTTTTCCATTCTTTTCCAGCTTTACTTGTTCCGCTTTCTACGTCTAATATTTGGGTAATTCTTCCTTTTACTGCTAAACTCATAATTATAATTTTAAATTGGAAAACAAATCTAATTATTCATTAACTATTGCACCAGTATAGATTTCAAAAGTTTTAAACAAATCAGAGTAAGGGCATTTTTTTAGATGGCTATTCCAAAAACAAACTCTGCAAGCAGCAAAAATACAGCGGTTACAATAATAACCCCTAAGATGTTAAACAAAATACCAGCTTTAATCATTTGCTTAATTTTAACGTGACCTGAGCCAAACACAATGGCTTGTGTAGGTGAAGCAATAGGCATCATGAACGCGCAACTGGCAGAAAGTGTTGCCGGAATCATTAAAATTCTAGGGTCTAATCCTAACACAGCACTTGCTTTGGCAAGAATGGGAAGTACTAGATTAGTTGTGGCAGTATTGGACGTGATTTCTGTTAAAAAGGTGAGGACAAAGCAAACGATAATAACAATTAAAAGAGGGTGGTTGACTTCTAATTGTGCAAATAGATTTCCAATTATATTGGATAATCCGCTACTGTTAAATCCACCGGCAATAGCAAAACCTCCACCAAATAAAAGCAAAATTCCCCAAGGTAATTCTCTGGCTTTTTCCCATTTTAACAGCATTTCTTTAGGCCTATCTTGAGAAGGAATCATAAACAACAATAAAGAGGTTGCTACTGCTATAGCAGCATCACTTACCATTTCAAGTCCAAAAGTGCTTCTCCAACCGTGAATAGTGAAAGACTCAGATAGGGTAATATCAGAACCGGTTAACCAAAGTAATGCAGCAAGAGAAAAAACTAATCCAGATGCCAGTTCATCTCGTCTTAATTTCCCTAAGTTTTTTAACAGGCCTTTAATTACGTGGTTGTTTTTAAATACTTTAGTTTTAGGCATTTTAAAAATAACTTTGGTCATCAATAACCAACCTGTAATTAAAAAAGTAATGGAAATGGGTAATCCCATTAACATCCATTGCGTAAAACCAACTTCAGGTAATTCAGGAAACAATTCATGATACATTTCCATAAAAACCAGATTGGGGGGAGTACCAATTAAAGTTGCCATTCCACCAATATCTGCTGCATAAGCAATGCCTAGCATAATGGCTACAGAGAATTTGGAAATGTATTTTTCGGAATCTTTTACAGTTGCAATTTCTTCGATGATGGATAAACCAATAGGCATCATTACCATAACGGAAGCAGTATTAGAAATCCACATACTTAAAAAAGCAGTGGCAACCATAAAACCTAAAATTAAGCTTGCAGGTTTACTACCAATAATGTTTACAATGTGTAAGGCAATTCGTTTATGAAGGTTAGATTGTTGTATGCCTTGCGCTAGCATTAACCCCCCAAGGAATAAAAATATAATTTCTTTTCCATAAAATAAAGCAGTGGCTTTGGTATCTAAAATTCCAAATAAAGGAAAAAGAAAAACAGGAAATAAAGAAGTAATGGCGATAGGTACAATTTCAAAAATCCAGAATATAGCCATTACCACAACAATTGCTGCCATCAGTGGTGCTTTAGGATATTCTGTTGAAGGGACACAGTAATAACAGCCTATTGCCAATAATACAGCAATTACTCCATAAACCCACTTGTTTTTAAAAAGTTGAAACTGTTTTGCCATGCCTAAATATAAAAATAAATTGAAGTATTCGTTTTCAATTTATTCCATAGGCTTTAAATTAATTAATTTTTTATAATAGATGATTAATGGAAATGCAGATACTAAAATAAATAAACCACCTATGAAGTAAGCCCAAGTGATGTTGGCATCTTTGGCAAAAAAGGTGAGTGAAAACAGACTAATAAAAGCAAAACGTATCATGATGTTAATGGTTTGAAAAACACTTCCTGTTCTACCAATAAGGTGATTCGGGATGTGGTTAAATAGGTAAGTGATTCGTAATACTCTTGTCCCTGCATTGGTTAACCCTAAAACAAAACAAACGAACATTAATAATAAAGCACTTTTACTAAAAGCAGTTAACTGAAAAGCAACAATGCTTACAATCATCATGATAATAATGGCTTTAATGGTATTGGTATTTTTGAATATCCATCTAATACCTATTCCTGCAGACAAGGCACCCAAAGCGTATAACATTTCTGAACCAGCATATACGGCTGAACTAGCATGAAGATGATTGCTGATGTATATGGGCATTAATTGATGAACATGGAGTAAGAGCATGGCAAATATGGCAAAAGAACCAACCCCAAAGTGAAAGATTAAGGGAACTTCTTTTAAGAATGTTGCACCCTGCTTTAATCTTTTAAAAATGGATCCGATATCTACCTTTTTTTCCTGTATAGGATTGTATTTTATCATAAGGATTAAAATAAAAGCAAGTACATAAGTGAAGGCATCCATTAAAAATATTTCGTGCAATTCCCAAGGTTGAATGTTAAATCTAAAAATTTCATCTAAACCTAGGTTAGCTAAAAATTCTTGGTTAACTCCAGTAATTAATATGGCTGCAAATGCGCCAGATAAAACACTAGTAGATTGCCCTTGAATTTCAATAATAGAATTAATTTTTCCATAGTTTTTCTTCTCTGTAATTTCTTGTCCGAAAGCATATAAAGTAGGGTAGTGTACATTATAAATGAACATGGTTACGCAAAAAACGATTCCTACTAAACTGGTGGGTAGTGTTCCATATTGAAATCCCGAAATAGCTATAGTTCCAATAATAAGGGCCCCTGATAAAGTAATTAATAAAAAGATGTTTTTTCTAGGATATCGATCTACTAATGTGCCGACATATAATCCCCAAAATAAAGTTAGAAATGTAGCTGCCCCATAAATAATCCCAAAGGTAGAACTAGCATGCAGGATGTCGGAAAAATACCAAGGAATAGCGAGCATACTTATTCCTTGAGCAAAGCCAGAAACAGCATTGGCAGCAATTAATAAATATAACGCACTTTTGTTTTGCATTGATTATTTTTGAAGCAATAAAAGTAACTGTTTTATGTCCAAGTTGTATAAAAATATGTCCTATGCTAGGGCACTAGAAAAAGCGATGAGGTATTGTTCTTATCAGGAGCGATGCTTGATGGATATGGAAAAAAGATTTTATGCTTGGAATGTCAAAAAAACCGATTGGGATAAGATAATTGATTATTTAATCGATGAAAATTACCTCAATGAAACTCGATTTATTGAGGCTTACGTAAGAGGGAAGTTTGTGATAAAAAGATGGGGGAAAAATAAAATTATTGCGGGGTTGATGCAATTAAATTTAAGTGGCAGTAAGGTGACAAAAGCAATCGATTCTGAGATAGAGGAAAAAGCTTATGTGAAAACAATTCAAGAATTGATTACTAAAAAATCGGCTCTAATTAACGAATCCGATTCACTAATAAAACGAGATAAAATATATCGTTATCTGTTGAGTAAAGGATATGAATCGGAATTGGTAGTAAGAGAATTAAACGCCTTAGCGAAAGAAATTAGTTAACCAGTTCCTTTTCTTTGATTACTTGATAACCAAACAAACCTTCTGCGATAGTTACTTTTAAAAATTGCTTACTAAAAACTTCATTAGGAGAAACACGAATGAGTTCCACTATTTTCCTTTCTTTGGAGAACATGTTCTCTTCTAAAACTACTCCAATTGATTTGTAATCTTGCTCTCCCTCAAAATACAGTTTTTCAATTTTGTATTGATGGGTAAATGGATTAGAACTGAAGGTGAAATTGATGAACAAAAACAGGCCAGTTAAAAACGGACCAATTCCAATAATATTAAAGATGATGGTTTCGTATTTGATAAAATGAAACCATTTTTGATAGTATTTTAAAGGGATTAGAAACCCAACTACCGTAAAACCAACAAAGAATTTTGACAATTGAAAAATATTGATGAGTGTGTAGGAGTAATAAGCAACACATAGAACCAAACCAGTAAAAAAAGCAAGAACTGCAGCGGTTAAAAAGCGATAACTTTTATCTTTTTTTTGTTGGTACTTAGGTATTGTTTGTTGGCTAACACTAATTTCTTTATTCGTCATATACCCTTTTACTGATTTAAGAAAGGATTGTTACTTTTTTCAAAACCAATTGTTGTACTAGGACCATGACCTGTGTAAACTTTGTAGTCGTCAGGAAGTGTTAGGAATTTTGTTTTAATGCTGTTAATCAATGTGTTGTAGTCTCCTCCGGGCAAATCCGTTCGTCCAATACTTTGGTAAAATAAGATATCTCCTCCAATCACAAATTTGTCATTATGACTAATAAAAGCAATATGACCAGGAGCATGACCAGGAGCATAGACAATGGATAATTCAGAATTTCCAAATGGAACAACATCTCCTTCATCTAAAAAAGTAGTAGGTTCAGGAGATTTATCAATGTTAAAGCCGTACATATGTCCGTACTCAGGAGTAGCATGAAGTATAGGTAGATCATTTTTATGCATTTCTAATCCTACTTGGTAGGTTGAAGCCACAAAATTATTACCCAAAACATGGTCGATGTGGCAATGTGTGTTCAATAGCTTAATGGGTTTTAATTGTTTATCTGTTATAAACTTGCTGAGTTCTTTTTGTTCTTCGTTACTGTAGCATCCCGGATCAATAATAACACACTCCTTGGTGTCATCATATAATACATAAGTGTTTTCCTGAAACCCGTTAAATGTAAAATAGTGTACGTTTATCATAGCTGATGAGGGGTTAATTTTAGAATACAAAAATATCAGAATCCTTATAAAATCCTTATTTTTACAGCTAAACTTAATAACAAAAAATCAGAAAAAACTTAAAGAATAGCATCTCCTTATTTTTTCTGTTGTTGGTGTTTTCATTGGCAACCCAGCCTTTACTTGCTCAGTTTTATAATGGAACGCATACCGGATTTGGAAAAAACAGGGTGCAGTATGATTATTTTGAGTGGAAATTTTATAGGTTTACTCAATACGAAACTTATTTCTATACGGGAGGACAAGAATTAGCTGTTTATACAGCAAAAGTTGCTCGTCAATTTATCAAGGAACAAGAGAAATTATTTGAATTTCAGTTAAATGATAAAATCCAATTTATCATCTACAATAAACATTCACATTTCAAACAAAGTAATGTCGGATTATCCTTAGAAAACGGAGAGTTAGGAGGGATTACTAATATAATGGGTTCTAAGGTTTATGTTTATTTTAATGGTGATCACGAAGATTTTAATCGTCAAATTAAAGATGGTATTGCTCAAGTGTTAATTAACCAGCAAGTATATGGTTCAAGCTGGACGCAGGTGCTTAGAAATTCCAGTTTATTGTCTTTGCCAGATTGGTACTCTAAAGGTTTGACTTCCTATATTTCTAATCACTGGTCGCCAGAAATAGAAAATGAAGTAAGAGACGGAGTAACTTCTGGAAAATACAAAAAATTTAATCACCTATCTGATAAAGAGGCTATTGTTGCGGGGCATTCGATATGGGCATATATTGTTGATACATATGGGGAAGCAGTATTACCCAATATATTGTATATGACCAGAGTAACACAAAGTATTGAAAAAGGATTTCTTTATGTTTTAGGAGTTTCCATGAAAAGCTTGACAAAAGAATGGATGGCATATTACCAAAACGAATATGAAAAATTGACTCCTGTAGCAAAGGAAGAATACTTGAAAAAAGAATTATTTAAAATTAAAAAAAGAAGAGATTATCAGCAGTTTAAAGCTAGTCCTGATGGATATAATTTTGCTTTTGTAACTAACCAGCTGGGGCAATATAAAATTTATATCTATTACAAGGATAGTGATAAGAAATATAAGATTTACAAAAAAGATTATAAGTTAGATCGAATAAATGATAAATCATTTCCAGTATTAGCATGGCATCCTTCAGGTGAGGTATTGGCTTTTGTAACGGAAGAAAAAGGAGTGTTACTAATGCATTATTTCGATACTAATACCGGAGGGATTCAAGTAAAAGCGCTGTTTATGCTTGAAAAAGTATTGTCGATGGATTATTCTGATGATGGGAAAGAGATGGTTTTTTCTGGAGTTTACAAAGGACAGTCAGATTTGTATCATTACTATGTTGCTGCCAATTCTCATAAAAAATTAACCAATGATCAATTTGATGATCTATCTCCTCAGTTTATTGAGAATTCTAAGAAAATAGCTTTCGTATCTAATCGTCTAAATGATTCTTTAGGTTACCAATCAACAGATATGGAACTGTTTAAACAACAAAAAGACATATGGATTTTAGATTACTTATCAAAGGATAAAAAGTTAACGAGAGTAACAACAACAGAAAATGAATCGGAGTATTCTCCTTATGGTGTAGATTCTATGTTATATTATTTGGGTAAAGATGGAGAAATTTTATCAAGACATAGCGCTGTAAAAGATAGTTTTATCACTCATATTGATACCAGTATTCATTATCATCATTATTATGAGACTCAGCCAGCTGTTAGTTTGTACAATAGAAGTATTAATGAGCATGATGTTCAGGTAAGTGGAAAAACGACAGAAATATTGATTGATAATTATAAATATCACTTGTTAGAAAGTGAGGTGAAAGATAAGCCTATTATTGAATTAAATTTAAACTCTTCTTATGATACTACCACTTCTAATATTCCTAATCAAAAGCTAAAAGATAATACTTCCTTTCAATTATTAAAGTCAGTACCCATACCTAAAGATAGTTTGCCTGAAAACAGCATTAATATTTACAATTATACTTTTGATAGGGAAGGGGAAAAAATACAACGACATACTGTTGTGATAGATGAAAAAAATAAAAAAGACTCAGTGCTTCAGGAATTTAAATTACCTAATCAACGTAACTATAATCGTTCTTTTTTTAATGATAATTCAGCAATTAAATTAAGTAACTCATTTGTGAATGGAGAGTATCAAATGTTTACTGGTGGTCCATACATTAGTCCAGGAGTAGGGGCAGTTATTAAATTAGGAACGATAGATTTGTTTGAAGATTATAAAGTTTTTGGTGGGGTTAGGATTTCTGGAAGTACTAGAGAATATTTTATGACCTATCAAAATTTTTTAAAAAGAACAGATAAAGAATACACTTTTTCTAGAACTACATTTGATGCGTCTAATCTTACTAATGTTTTTGGTGTATCCACCAATACGTTTCATTATTCTTTAAAATATCCGTTTAGTGAAGTATTGAGTGCGAGGACTACTTTCTCGGTTAGGAACGATAATATGGTAGTGAAATCTACAGATATAAATGCGTTGAGTGTACCAAACTTTAATGAATATAGAGGTGTAATTAAGGCAGCATTAGTATTTGATAATACTCGAAATAAAATGGTTAACATTTATTATGGGACAAAACTTAAACTTTTTGCGGAGTATTATCAAGAGGTAGGTGATGGTTCAATATTTTCTACAGAAGTTACTCTTAATAAAAAAGGAGA
The DNA here is from genome assembly GCA_024103385.1 of Vicingus serpentipes. Lineage (GTDB taxonomy): Bacteria > Bacteroidota > Bacteroidia > Flavobacteriales_E > Vicingaceae. The sequence continues at coordinate 5,856 of JAGFIT010000081.1, read as the reverse complement.
AATTAGAGGAAAAGGAAATGGAGAGAATGGAAATATGCAAGTAGTAGGTTTCGATTTTAGACATTCACAGAAAATAAGTAGAGAATTGGTATGGGTCAGTCGGTTGGCGGGAAGTTCTTCGTTTGGTTATGAAAAACTAATTTATTATCTCGGTAGTGTAGATGATTGGATGCAGACTGGAGGAACACGTTTTATCAATCAGGAAGATATTGATTATTCGGTAAATTATCGCTATCAGGCGTTGGCAGCTAACATGCGAGGTTTCCCTCAAAACATTAGAAGAGGAACTAATTTTATGGTGTTTAATAGTGAGTTAAGATTTCCAGTATTTAAGTATTTTATTAAAAGACCTATTCGATCTAAGTTTATTGGAAATTTCCAAGCAATAGGTTTTACCGATGTTGGAACAGCATGGAACGGCTTAAATCCTTGGGATAAAAGCAATGCAGTTAATAAAGACATTATTACAGACGGACCTATTACAGTAACCATATTTAAAAATGCAGAACCAATAGTTGCAGGTTATGGTTTTGGATTTAGAACTACTTTCTTGGGTTATTTTGTTCGCGCAGATTGGGCTTGGGGAGTAGAAAATCAAATAACGAAGGATAAACCAATCTTTTATTTATCTTTAAGTTTAGATATATAGAAAACAATTGATAAGCAGATTTACAAATTGATGAATAATTTACTAGACATAATTAAAACTAAAGCAGCTGCTATTAAAGCGGAGGTTCTTGATATAAGAAGACATTTGCATCAACATCCAGAGCTATCCTTTAACGAATACAATACATCTAAATTTGTTTGTTCAAAATTAGATGAATATGGTATAGCATATAAAGAAGGGGTTGTGAATACAGGGATTGTAGCTAACATTAAAGGAAAAAATCCGGATAAAAAATTAGTGGCGTTGAGAGCGGATTTAGATGCTTTGCCAATTCAGGAAGAAAACCAAATGGATTATAAATCAGTTAATGAAGGTGTAATGCATGCCTGTGGGCATGATGTACATACAGCAGCTTTATTAGGAGCAGCAAAAATATTGAATGAACTTAAAGAGGAGTTTGAAGGCTCTATTCGCTTAATATTTCAACCAGGGGAGGAAAAATTGCCAGGAGGAGCTTCTTTAATGATCAAAGAAGGAGTTTTAAAAAACCCTGAACCAGCAGGAATTGTAGGGCAACATGTCTATCCCAATTTAGATGCTGGTAAGGTTGGATTCAGAAGCGGAATGTATATGGCTTCTGCTGATGAGATTTATGTGACTGTTCATGGAGAAGGAGGGCATGCTGCTCTGCCTCATTTTAATATCGACCCAATTATTATATCGGCACATATTTTAACTGCTTTACAACAGTTGGTTAGTCGAGCTGCTAAACCTACAGTACCAACCGTTTTATCTTTTGGTAAAATTATAGGGGAGGGAGCGACCAATATTATTCCTGATAAAGTAGAATTAGAAGGTACTTTTAGGACAATGGATGAAGAGTGGCGAGCTATTGCTCATCAAAAAATGAAGAAAATGGCTGAAAATATAGCTATGAGTATGGGTGGATCTTGTGAATTTAAGATTGCGAAAGGTTACCCTTATTTAGTGAACGATGAAACAATGACGAATATTGCTAAAAATGCTGCTATTGCTTATTTAGGAAAAGACAATGTAGTTGATTTAGATTTAAGAATGACAGCCGAAGATTTTTCTTATTACTCTCAGGTAATCCCTGCTTGTTTTTATCGTTTAGGAACTAAAAAACCAAATGGGGAAACAGTAGGTTTGCATACATCTACTTTTGATATTGATGAAAATGCATTGGAAGTAAGCACAGGTTTAATGGCTTGGATAGCAATCAATGAGTTAGAAAATTAGCCTAGTTAGAGAGGAAGTATAAATCAAAAAAGCGGAGAACATTCTCCGCTTTTTTTGTGAAACATTTATTTTCTTTCTATTTATTGTCTTCAACTTCTTTTTCTAATTCATCTAACTCTTTATCAATATCTTCAACTCCTTTGTCAATAGTTATTTTTTTCTTTTTATTGATGTTGTCTTCATCATCCTCATCACTATAAAATTTACGTAAAATTTTATCATCGGCTTTCATCTTTTTCTTACGTTCCTCTTTTTTCTGCTTATCCAATTCATCTGGATCGTATTGTTTATATACTTCAATTAATTTTTTAGCTTTATCAGCATTGGTGTTGTCTCCTTTGCTTCTAAGATATTCTTCTACAATTTGCATTCCATGGGCAATTACCCCTTTTGTAGCTTCAAAAGGTTTAAAGTTTTCATCTATCGACTCCAGTGCGGCAAGTATATTTTTATCACCTTCAACTGAATTTTTTGATTCTACTTCTCCGATACCTTGCCATAATTGGAGGATAGGATCCATAGGCACAGCTCTAAATGCATTTTTATATTCACTAGCTGATTTTCTAGGTTGCTCCATTGCATAAAGCAATTGTCCTAGTTTATTGGCTGTGTCAGCTATAGCTTCAAAAAAGTCCATGTTCTCCTCTATAGTTCCTTCATAATCAGGAAAATACTTTTTAGCCTTATCTTGTTGCTTAATGTACTTATATAAATGTTTTTCAGCAGTTTTTAACGGTTTCGGGTATTTTGAGTCCTTTTCTCCTACATCAAACTTTCCTGGTTGTTTAGACATTTCGTAGTATCCTTTTGCAGTGTAGAGATAAACTAAAGGATGTCTTTTTAAATCTTCATTTTGCATATAATTTTCTCCTTTATATACAACGTCTTCATATTTTTCGTCAATCAATAGAAAATTAAGATCCTCTAGCTTTTTTTCTACTTTTTGAGAAAAAGTGAAATTGAAAGATAAAATGATGGTTAAGGATAACAACAATAGGTTTTTCATCGTGATTTATTTTAGAAGTTAAAAGTAAAAAATTAACTAAATACTAGCAAGGATAATGCCTAATTATTGAAACTATTCTATTTTTGTAAATAATTTAACACTTAGATAATGTCAGAAGAGAGGGTGAGAATAGCGAAAAAAGAAGGTGAGCTAGTAATTACTATTAAAGCTTTTAGTGATGGTGGAAAACAAAAAATACTGTTACTTTGGATAGTTCTTTTCTCGCTTTGTGGAATAGCTATAATAAGTCAATTTTTTGGAAATTATGACAATGGAACAAAAGTCTTTTTTGGAGCTTATGTTGCCTTTTGGTTGTTTTTTGAATTTAAAGTTATTTATGCCTATCGCTGGAGAAAATACGGTATGGAACGGATTATTGTTGACAAAGAAAATCTGACATTAATTAAAGAAATAGGACAAAGAGGTATTACCCAAAAATATCCATTAAATGAGATTAGAAACTTGGGTGTGTTTGTTAACAAGGATAGTAATTTTGTAAAATCAATAACGAGTTCTTATTGGAACATTAATAAATATACGTTGGCTTTTGATTACGAAGAAAATACAATTCCTTTTGCGATAGATTTATCTCCTAAAGATGTGAAGTTAGTTTTAAAAGAATTCAAGGATTACTTAAAGAAAAAGGTTAATAACGATTAATCAGAAATTTTAAAAACAGCTGTTTTTACACGAAGAGTTTTGTTTCCTTCCATCTCTTCCTCCAAGATAAGGTCTTGAGCTTTTTTATCTTTGAATATTTCTTTCATATTTTTTACAATTCCAACGGGAATATTTTGTTCCCGAAATTGTTGCATGAGCTTTCCACTATTGTTTGCCTTAAAATAGGGTTGTAAATCTATATCCAAGTCCCTTCGATTAATAACACGTAGTTGGTTAGTTGCGTACTTTTCATTTTCCAGTAGAGGTAAAGCATCAATGACCTTCAATAACATTTCAAAGTGTTTGTTGCTACCAATAGCGAGCACTAAAAATTGATTGTCTTTAGTTTCAAAGGTTTCTCCATAAGGAGCAATATTGGGATGTAATGAGCCTATTCGCTGAGGAATAAATTGATTCATCAACCAATTGGTAGCTTGATTTTTTAAGGAAGCTAATGCGGCATCATACAATGATACTTCAACAAGGGAACCTTTTTCTGTTTTTTCTTTTTTTAATAAAGCCAACAAAATACCTTCCTTCAATTGATGAGCAGCCAATACATCAATTAATGCAATAGGCATTTTTATAGGTCCACTTGTGGGTGTTCCGTTCATTGACATGTAGCCAGTTTCGGCCTGCAAAACAACATCATAAGCAGCTCTATCACTATCTTTACCATAACCATTGATTTCACCATAAATAACGGTGGGATTGTATTTTTTTATCGTGTTATAATCCATTCCCAATTTAATGTCATCACCGGGTTTGTAATTAACAATAACAATATCAGCAGTTTTTATTAATTGATAGACTTGTTGTTTATCAATATCATCTTTTAAATTATAGAATAAATGCTCCTTATGCCAGTTTACTGAAGAGAAGTAAGCGGAGATGTTACTGTCTTGGCTCTCTGTAGAAAGCTTCCATTTTCGAGTGACATCACCTCCAGTTGATTTGTTCTCAATTTTAATCACTTTTGCCCCCAGTTCGGCAAAAAACATTCCTACATCTGGTCCAGCTAATACACTTGCTAATTCAACTACCTTTAAGTGAGATAACATTATTTTTTGATGAGTTTAATAAATAATTCTCTCCCACTTCTAGGTTTAATGGAGTTGTAAGATGCTTCCATGATTTCAATATTAAAATAAGGATCGAAGTAAGATAGGTATTCTGATTTATTTCCTCCAAAAGGGGGATGGTCGGTATTTAAAGGGTCATTAAATAACAAGCCAATTAATTTTCCATTAGGAACTAGAAGTTGAGCACTATGTTTTGCGTATAGACTTCTCAATTTAGGATCAATAGCACAAAAAAATGTTTGTTCTATAATTAAGTCATACTGTTTATGGTGTTGAAAAAAATCACCACAAATAAGTTGTGACTCTGGAAAATCAGCAAGTCTATTTTTAAACTGTTTTAAAGCCAAAGGAGAAATATCAATAACATCAACATTTTTAAACCCATTTTTAAATAAATATTCGGCTTCATAAGCATTTCCACAACCAGGAATTAGAATTTTTAGTTCTTTATCCTTTAGTTGATCTATGTATGCTTTAATTGGAGTAGAAATTTCTCCAATGTCCCAGCCAGTGTCTTGGTTGTTATACCTATTATTCCAAAACTTCTGATTTAAATTTATTCTATTCATTCACCTTTACTTCTTTAGTTGGTGCAATTATTACTCCTCCTTTACTGGGGGTAACTTTTGTTCCTGTTGCTGGAGCAATCTTATTGATTTTAATATTAGGACACTTCCCTTTGCTATCCCCATGTTTTTGATGTGCTGGCCAGGCACTTTCATTTATATTTATATTCTGAGGATTATTTTTGTTTCCAGGAGGATAATGGCAAATATCAATTTTCTTTTCTACCACTGGACATTTTCCTTTACTATCCCCATGATCAAAATGGTTAATCCATTCAGAAGATTTAATGTTAATGGTAGATTTAGTTCCATCAGGGTTTTTATGACAGATTTCGATGACAGGATCTATCGTAGGACAATCCCCTTGAGTATCTCCATGCGCTTGATGAGCTGGCCAGGCACTTTCAGGGATTTGAATGCGCTGAGGATTTGAAATGTTTCCAGGAGGATAATGGCAAATATCAATTTTCTTTTCTATTACCGGACATTTTCCTTTACTATCCCCATGATCAAAATGGCTAATCCATTCAGAAGATTTGATATTGATGGTAGATTTAGTTCCATCAGAGTTTTTATGACAGATTTCAATAATAGGGTCAGGAACAGGAATAGGGTTTGGAGTACCAGTAACTACAGGGCATTTTCCCTTACTATCTCCATGATCAAAATGGC
>JAGFIT010000078.1 GCA_024103385.1 Vicingus serpentipes | reverse complement strand
GAAAGGGTATAATTCTCAAACAACTATTGGAATTACTACTCTTTTAATTGGCCTCAGAAGATTCTATGATATTTATCAAGGATGGATTCTTTATGAAGATGTGTACACACGGTAGGTAAAAACACGGGTATTGTGTTAATGTTGATAAAATACTTTCTATCGTTTCGAAAAAAACTAAAAAGATGCTCTACTTTGTATTACTAAATTAAAGCAAGAATAGATAATGATGCATTTAAAAGAAGGCGATGCCGCACCAGAGTTTGGAATAAAGGATCAAAATGGAAAATTACACCATTTAGCAGATTATAAAGGGAAAAAAGTGATTTTATACTTTTACCCTAAAGATCTAACTCCTGGGTGTACACTAGAGTCTTGTAATTTAAGGGATAATTATACTGAGTTAAAAAAAGATGGATTTGAAGTGATAGGGGTAAGCGCAGATAATGAAGTCAAACATCAAAAATTTATCAATAAACACGACTTACCTTTTAACTTGTTAGCAGATGTAGATCATAAAGTATTAAACGCTTATGGTGTTTGGGGTCCAAAAAAGTTTATGGGAAAAGAATACGATGGTATTCACCGTACCACTTTTGTGATTAATGAGGATGGAATTATTGAAAAAATAATTAATAAAGTAAACACTAAAGAACACACCAAACAGATTTTAGAGGAATTGAGTAAGTAATTTTCCTTTCTACAGGTATTGATTTTATCGCGTTTTTAAAAATAAATTTAAAAAAAACTACAATTTGTAGATTATTTGACTTATATTTGTAGTGTTAAAAATAATTATATATAGAATATAAAATAAATAAGATGGCAACAGTAGAAGTAAACTCCGAAAAATTAAAAGCATTGCAACTTACTATGGACAGATTAGAGAAGTCTTATGGTAAAGGTACAATTATGAAATTGGGTGATGCAGCAGTAGAAGATGTGGATGTGATACCTACAGGTTCTTTAACATTAGATTTGGCTTTAGGAATTAAAGGTTACCCTAAAGGTAGAGTGGTTGAAATTTATGGTCCAGAATCATCAGGTAAAACTACCTTAACCATTCATGCTATTGCTGAGTGTCAAAGACAAGGAGGTATTGCCGCTTTTATTGATGCAGAGCATGCTTTTGATTCGTCTTATGCCGCAGCTTTAGGAGTAGATATAGATAACTTAATTATTTCTCAGCCGGACAATGGTGAACAAGCGTTAGAAATAGCAGACAACCTAATTCGTTCTGGCGCAATTGATTTACTAGTGGTAGATTCAGTAGCAGCATTAACTCCAAAAGCAGAGATTGAAGGAGAAATGGGAGATTCTCAAATGGGCTTACAAGCTCGTTTAATGTCTAAAGCATTACGTAAGTTAACGGGCTCTATTAAAAAAGCAAATTGTTGTACCATTTTTATTAATCAATTAAGAGATAAAATAGGAGTAATGTTTGGTAATCCAGAAACTACATCAGGTGGAAACGCTTTAAAGTTTTACGCTTCTATTAGAATAGACATTAGAAGAGCGAGTCAAATTAAAAATGGAGAAGATGTAGTAGGTAGTAGAACGCGTGTCAAAGTGGTTAAGAATAAAGTAGCTCCACCTTTTAGAAAAGCAGAATTTGACATTATGTACGGTGAAGGAATATCTAAAGTAGGAGAAGTAATTGATTTAGCTGTTGATCATGACATTATTAAAAAATCAGGAAGTTGGTTCAGCTATGGAGATACTAAATTAGGACAAGGAAGAGATGCTGTTAAACAATTGTTAGAAGATAATCCTGAGTTAATGACTGAGCTAGAGGGAAAAATTGTTGCAGTATTAACTACAGAATAAAGCTTCCATTTTTTACGTGTTACATAAGCATTGTAGAATCCGAACGAAAATAATTACTTTTGAGTCCTTTCAATAATTTGAAAGGACTTTTTGTTTCAACTATGAGAATACTTACCAGAATAGGGTTATTGCTAATCATTTTTTTTACTGCTTGCCAAACAGATACAAAGCCAGTTAAAGAAGTGGAAGAACAAGTTGCAGCGCCAACTGAAAAAACACTTGCTTTTCAACAAATCAATGACCAACTAAAAGCTGATATTAATAACCCATCATTATACCTTAAAAGAGCTCAACTGTACAAGCAATACAATGATTTATCTTCTGCTGTTGACGATGTAGATAGAGCAATCAAAATCGATTCACTAATTCCTGAATTTTATTTATTAAAAGCAGAATTATTAAAAACACAAAATAAACTAAAAGAAGCAAAAGCAACATTAGATAAATGTATGCTTATTGATAATGGGAATATACCAGCAAGATTGGAGTTGGGTTTTTTGGCATTAGTAGTTAAAGACTACAAACAGGCGCTTAATTATGCTGATGCAGTACTTAAACGAGATTTATATAGTGCAGAAGCGTATCATTTAAAAGGAATGATTTTCGAAGAACAGGGAGATACAGCTTTAGCGATTTCAAGTTTTATTACGGCAGTAGAGCAAGAAAGTAATTATTATGACGCTTATATTCATTTGGGCTTACTGCATATGAATAGCGATAAAATATTAGCAAAAGGATATTTAAAAAATGCATTAAAACTTCAACCAAATAGCCTAGACGCATTGTATGCTTATGCACTGTGTTGTCAAGAAAAAGGGGATTACAATGAGGCTATTGAAACCTACCATAATTTACTAACAATTAAAGAAATTAGTGAGGCTTACTTTAATTTGGGGTATATTCATCAAGAGTATTTAAAAACCTATGATGTGGCAATAGATAATTACACGAAAGCGATAGCAATAGCGCCTAACTATTATGAAGCTTACTACAACAGAGGGTTATGTTATGAAGAATTGAAAAAATATCAACTAGCAGAAAAAGATTTTAGAATGTCTTTAAAAATAAATCCTACTTACACTTATTCGGCTATTGCGTTAGAACGTGTTTCAGAAAGTAAATAGCATAATGAACTATCTATCAATAGAAGGGCTTACGAAGTCTTACGGAATTCGAGTTTTATTTAATGATCTTAGTCTTGGTATAGATAAAGGACAGAAAGTAGCTTTAATAGCTAAAAATGGGACAGGGAAATCTACATTTTTAAGAATATTAAGTGGGGAGGAGCAATACGATTCAGGGAAAGTTGTTTTTCGTAAAGGGATTAAAGTTGGAATATTACAACAATCTCCGAATTATGCAGATAACCTTACCGTATCAGAAACTATTTTTAGTTCTAAGTCAACTCAAATACAAGCTATTTTAGAGTATGAAGCAGCAGTTGATAATCCAGAAGATAACGAACGAATGCAGAAAGCATTTGAGGAAATGGATGCGCTAGAAGCATGGGATTATGAAGTGAAAATTCAGCAAATTTTAGGGCAACTTAAAATCACCAATTTAAATCAAAAAGTAGGAGAACTCTCTGGAGGGCAACAAAAAAGAATAGCGTTAGCACAGGTGCTTATTGAAGAACCTGATTTTATTATTTTAGATGAGCCCACCAATCATTTAGATTTAGAAATGATAGAGTGGCTTGAAAGTTATCTTTCAAAAGAAAATACCACCATTTTAATGGTAACTCATGATCGCTATTTTTTAGAAAGAGTATGCAACGAAATAATAGAGTTGGATGATCAAACCATTTATAAATACAAAGGAAACTACAGTTACTTCTTAGAAAAGAAACAGGAGAGAGAAGAAATTTTTGAAGCCAATGTAGATAAAGCTAAAAACTTATATACGAAGGAGTTGGAATGGATGAGGCGCCAGCCTAAAGCAAGAGGAACAAAAGCAAAATCAAGAGAAGATGCTTTTTACGTAACTAAGGAAATGGCGCACCAGAAGAAAGATAAATCTAAGGTTGAGTTGGAAATTAACATGAGTAGGTTAGGAGGGAAAATTTTGGAGATACATCATGCTAGAAAATCTTTTGGAGATTTAAAAATTTTAGATGATTTCAATTATATATTTAAAAAGCGTGAACGAATTGGGGTTGTTGGTAAAAATGGAGTTGGGAAAACTACTTTTTTAGAGACCATAATTGGAAATCAAGAATTAGATGGAGGTAAAATAATTACAGGAGAAACAGTTGTCTTTGGTTACTACACCCAAAAGGGAATAAAATTTAAAGAAGGTAAAAAGGTAATTGATACGATAAAAGATATAGCTGAGGTAATTCCTTTAGCTAAAGGTAAAAAAATGACGGCAGCACAATTATTAGAGCGTTTTCTTTTTACCAAAGACATGCATTATAATTTGGTGGAGAAATTAAGTGGTGGAGAAAAAAGAAGATTGTACCTCATTACGATTTTAATGAAGAACCCTAATTTTTTAATTTTAGATGAACCTACTAATGATTTGGATATTATGACACTTCAAGTGTTGGAAGAATTTTTAGAAGAGTTTCAAGGGTGTTTAATGGTGATTACCCATGATCGGTATTTTATGGATAAACTGGTGGATCATTTATTTGTGTTTGAAGGAGAAGGAAAAATTAAAGATTTTAACGGAAAGTATAATGATTATAGGGCTTCATTAAAAAAAGAAGAAGAGAAAGTTCCAACCCCTAAAAAGGAAATTCAAGAAAAAAAATCAGATAACGCTACTCAAGAAAAGGTTAAGCTGAGTTATAAAGAAAAATTAGAGTTTGAACAATTAGAAAAAGAAATTCCCTTATTGGAAGAGAAAAAACTACAATTGGCATCTCAATTAAATGAATCCATTTCGGACCATGAGCAGCTAATTGCTTTAACGGAAGAGCTAGGAGAACTTACAAAAGATTTAGAAACTAAAACGGATAGGTGGTTAACATTATCAGAATACCTGTAAATAAAAAATCCTCAGAGAGATTTCTCTTCTGAGGATTTTTTTTTTACTCTAAATAAATTTAATCGTTGAATATCAGTTTGTCACTGTAAATATTATTCGCCTCATCAGTTACGCTAATAAAATAAATTCCAGAAGAAGGAAATAAGTTTCTAGTAATACTTACTTCGTGTTGATTTACTTTTTGTTCTGAAATAATTTGTTTCCCAGTGAGGTCATAAATTTGATAGGCTGTTATTTTTGAGTTAGCCATATTTATTTTTACAATATCAGTCGCAGGATTAGGGTAGATAACCATTTTAGAAATATATTGATTATCCTTAATCCCAACAGGAATAACACGCTCGTAAGCTCCCATATCAGGATTAGCATCTCTAAGCGTTCCTTCAATATCACTTGTTGGTGCTCCCGTTGCTGTTCCTGTATTAACACAAGGAGAAGTTCCATTTAAGTGAAAATCTGATACAGACACAAAATCAGGTAAGAGATCAATATTACCCACACCGGATAATCCTCCACGAATATCACTGTAAGTAGCACTGATAATGCTCCCTGAGACTTCATTCATTGTACTTTGATCATTCCAAAGAATGGTGTTGGTTAAATTAATACTTCCCAGAGTGCTAAAGGTAAATACACCTGAACCATTAATCGAAGTGCTTGAACCATAATTACCTGTAATGGTAGAGTTCATAATATTTACAGTTGAATCACCTCCAACATAAATTCCACCACCATACATTGTTCCACTAGCTTTGTACAAATAATTTGAAGCGATTAAAACATTGGTCATAGTTGCATTTGTACCGTCAAGATAAACCCCACCTCCATAAGTAAAACTAATACCATAAACTTCATTATTAATAATGGATACATTTCTCATGGTAAAATTAGAGGAAGAAGTAACATATATACCTCCTCCATAAGAACGGCTAATTGTATCCAAAATGTTATTAGCTATTTCTACGTTTTCAAGAGTAAGATTTGAATTATTGGCATACAATCCTCCTCCGTAATTTCTATCGGTACTTTGTGCTAAATTGTCAGCAATACGAACATTTCTGAAGATAGCGTTAGACGCGCTAGTAGATACTCCTGCACCATAAGATCTAGTTGCAGTCACCATATTGGCGGTAATTGCAACATCTGTAATTAAAGGGCTAGCAGATACAAGATATATTCCAGCTCCGTACCAAGAGCTCGTAGATAGACCATTAGTAATGGTAAATCCTTTTATAATGGTGGTTGTGTCAGCATTTGTTCCCGATGGAAAATAAATTACTCGTCCAGTAGCATTTCCATCGATAGTAGTATTTGATTTGTCACCAGCACTTAATAACACAATTCCATTTACGGAAGGCCATGTAATGTTTTCTAAATAAGTTCCAGGTTGAACCAATACCGTGTCACCTGTGACAGCATTGTTTAACGCAGCTTGAATTGTAGTGTGTTGTGCTGGAACGTTAAGTGTATTAGCATTTGTTAATAAGTAGGTGGTTGATGAAATGATTAATAAAAGAATAAATTTTAGTAGATTTTTTTTCATAATTTGATGGATTAGTTAATCAATGTTGATTTTATATATGCGAATTTAAGAATAAACCTTATTGTGTGTATCACTTATTAAATGATAAGTTACTTTTTATATAGCAATTAAAAAACAAACGATAAGGTGTTCTGCTATTGCTTTTTATAGTTTTATATATGATAAGAAAAAGGGATAAATAACCATTCTAAGATTACTCACTTAGCAGCTCCTGTGCTTTACTAACAGGAATCAGCTCATTGTTGTGTAAAGCAATTACAAAAGCACCACCAAATCCCTTTGAAATCAATTCGTTTCGGTGTTTAATAGCTTCATCGTAAGATGAAAAATTTCCGGAAGTATAACGAGTAAGGTTGTTAGCAATAGAGGTCTGTTCCACGTTTTCAACTTCCATAAACTTTGAAAGTACTTCAATAGGTAATTGTTCTTTATAACTACCAATTTGAACCTGAAATTTAATTGCTGTTTTTTCAAAATTCTCTTTACTTTCTTTTATTCCACTCTCCTTGATAGAAGAGCTTACTCCTGCTTCTGTTAAAGATATTCTTTTCCCATTTTTATAAGCTACAATAAAAGCATCGTTTACACCATAATCGATTGCTAAATCTAATTTTTTATTAGCAGCTTCTTCTATTGTTTTAAACGAACCAGTATATAAATATTTATAAAGACCATCATCAGCTTTAATCTCCATAATGTTTTTTAAACCATTGTACGCACTTTTTGGTTGTCTTTTAGAGAATGCTCCTAACTGTACTCTAAAAATAAGTCCATGCGAATTAATATTACTATTTAGGTCATCAACAGGCATATTATTGGCTGCATCTCCGACAGAAACTAATGTCCCATTTTTTTCTTCTTCAACAACAATAGCTGCATCAAAACCTTGTTTTGTTAATTGAATTTTACGTTTGATAGCATCAGGCAAATTGTTATAATCACCAACAGCAATAACAGTTAAACTATCTCCAAAGTTTTTGATTTCAACATCCGGAATACTTAAGAAGTTATCGACTAAATCTGCATCAATAGCTTCAGTAAAAGAGCCTACTTGCACTTTGTATTTTTTATTTTTCTTTACTGTTGATATTACTCTAGTTTCTATTTCAGCAAATGCTCCCGTAGAATCAATATATTTCTGATAAGCCAAATATATCATTGTATCAGTTAATTCCACACCATTTGGAGATACTGGAGCACCCATTCTTGTCTCTAGCTCATCATCTTTGTAGTTCGGGACAAAATCTTTATCTTTATCCAGAGGACAACCTTTTTCATCTACTTCAACACCTTTAGGGGTCCATGCACATTGGTCAATAAAATCAATAATACCATCACCGTCTTCATCAGCATTGTCATACGCCAAATAATCAATATTTTCTATAGGTTCAAATTCTTTAACTTCTTCTTGTTTTTTATGTTTTAAGAAATTATAACTAACAGAAAAAGAGCTCATTAGAAACTTGTCGTTCCCTTTATTTCCAGGTTGATTTCCAATACGCTCACCAGCACTTTCTTGAACGACATTATCAATTAAATCAGAGAATGTATAATGATACGTGGTTCCAACAGTAAAGTCAATATTTTCTGTTAGGTGCATAATAGCTCCTATTCCCATAGGAATAGAAAAGGTACGCTCACTGTATTTTCTTTTATCATCATAGTTCATTTCTCTTAAGTCTGTTTCAAAATGATAATCTCTTTGTATGCGTATGGCATTAGCTGCATTGGGGTCATTCTCAGGGAGGTTTCTTATAGAGCCATCAGACCAATAGTTATATTCATTACCATATTGATCGTATAAGTCAGTTTTGGATAAAAATTCCACAGACTCTATTCCTAAACTAATATAAGGGTTAATAATCCTTTTTTTAGGAAGGAATTGATCGAAATTATATTCTAAAGCAAAACCACCAACAGTAATGTTAGATTTAAAATTTAAATTTCTATCAGCAGAACGTTCATTAGCACTTAATGTACCAAAAAGAACATAAAACTTAGTATTTAAAAAAGGGTTGATGCGTTGTTTTACGTGTAAATCATAACCAATATTACTAATTAAAGGGTTACCATATTTAGCATCCAATATGTCCCCATAAAATTTAAACATACCAACACCTAAACCAATGGTAGGGCCATAAATCATTTCATGGGGTTCTTCATTTGTCTTTGGAATGGAATCATTGTCATTTCTAGCATATGAGCCTAGTGAAATAACGAAAATCAAAAACAACGCTATGTATTGTTTAAACATAAAAACTACTAAATATCAATACTTGTACGAATATAGTAAAAGAAAGGTACAATAATCGGATTATTTATACCATTTTTGATTAGAAATCATTAAAGCTTCTTGCACTGTTATTCGTTTTCCCGAATTGTAAGCTGTTACAAAAGCGGTTTTAACATTACTCCTAACAGTATTTCTTTTATCTCGAGCTTGTTTGTATTCACTATAAGAACCCACAAGGTATTTTATCCAACCTTCATGATTAATCGTGCTTACTTCGTCTGTTAAGTTAAAATTAGTTGCAAAATAGTTAGCAGCAACTTTTTTATGTCCTGCACCAACTTGTATTTTATAATTAACACCTGTTTCTGGAGCTGGAGTAGATGTAGGTGTTGTAGGTGTTGTAGGTGTTGTAGGTGTTTTTTCTTCATTAATATCAGTTTCTTCTTGTTGTTCTTCAGCAAGGAGTTCTTCTGGTAAATTTAATTCTAATGTTGTTGTTCCTTGAATAACATATTGCTTAGTAGCATCATTCTCTAAATATGAAAAGGATCCATTAATTTGATACTCTTTATTGGTGTTGTCAGGATTAGCGATAAGGTTGTAGGATACTTCTAACTCCTTATCTTTAGGAATAGACATCCATAATATTTTTGCCTCTTGATTTTTGAATGAAAAAATACCATCCTTAGATTCTTTTTCTGTTGCTGTAAAACCAGTAGGAATGATTTCAATTATTTTTGAAAATCCTTTAATGTGTTCTTTTTTAATTTTAATGGCCACTGTGTAATTTCCAGCAGATACTTCGGTAATTTTTCTTTCACAGTTGATACTAATTTTCTCTTCAACTACTTTCTCTTCAACCACTTCTTCTTCAGCTACTTCTTCTTCAACTACTTCTTCTTCAACTACTTCCTCTTCAACTACTTCCTCTTCAACTACTTTTTCTTCAACTACTTTTTCTTCAACCACTTCCTCTTCAACATCAGCTAATACTTTTTGTTCTACAGAAATAGTTGCAACGGGGATTTCAATATTTTTTCTCTCGCTTTCAAGAATGAACGAAAATTTACCATCTATAGTAAAGTCTCCAGTAGTTGTTTCATCGGCTTTAAGTTTGTATGATATGGTGAATTCTTCTTCAGAAGGTAGTGCCATCCATATAAATTTAACTTTATTATCTTTAAATGAGAAAGTAGCTCCCTTTGTTTCTATAGCTTCGGCAGAAAAACCTGGAGGAATAGTTTGTTGTACTTTAGAAAAACCAGTAAGGGTGTTTTTATGAATGATTACTTCAACAACAACTTCTTCACCTGAATTCATTTTGTTTGGTAGTTGCTGTGTAACAGTTATGTCTCCGCTAAATATAAATTGATATAAAAACATTCCAAAAACATGGAACAAAAGAATTAACTGTTTTATCATTTCTTACTCATTTAATTATTGATCAAAATAAAAATCAATCAGTTCATTTAAATTTTTTGCTGAAAGACTGTTTGTTCCTTCAAAAAATCCATCAATCGCATTGGTTACTTCTTTAGCTGAAATATAACCATCTCCATCGACATCTAAAGATTGGAACATTTCAGGGATTTTAGATTGACCAGGAGAATCCGTTTTTTGTTCAGAATTGTTTTCTTTTGAAGTACTTTGGGTAGCGATTTTTTTGTTTTTCTGAGACGCTTCGTACTCTTTTTGAATTTCCATAATTTCTTCAGGAGTTAAATCACTAGCTTTAAATACACGGTGTTCTGTTTGAATAGAATCTTTTTCTTCATTTCTTGCTGCTATCATCTCATCAGTAAGGGTGACACCATCAGCATTAACCATTGTTCCTTTAGGAGTTGTCAATTCTTTATCTTTATAATCAGGCACTCCATCATTATCATCATCTAGAGGACAGCCTTTAACATCTACTTTTACACCTTCAGGTGTATTTTGACAATGATCTTTAGTATCTATCACCCCATCTTTATCACTATCAGAGTTATCCAGTTCAGTAAAATCAAAATCTTTATACTTGTCGTCCTTTTTCTTTGGATCACCTTTTGCAAAATCATATTGAATACCGAAGGAAGTGTAAAACAATCTGTCATTACCTCCATCAGCATAATTATCTATATAATCAGACATAGTCAAAATATATGCTCCAGATACTCTAACAGCAATATTTCTAGATAATTTAAATTTCAATCCTACACGTAGAGGAATAGTGAAGGTACTTTTGGAATAATTTTTTAATGAGTCTTTAAGTGTTGTTTCATAATCATAATCCCTTACAAGAAGATTAGATGTACTATCAGCACCTGGAGTGGATTCTGGCAAATCTCTTAATGTTCCATCACTCCAATGATTATAAGTTATTCCATTAGTAGATAAATCTCCCTTAGGTGTAAAGGTCATGTAACCAAAACCAACAGAAATAAAAGGAGAAAATAAAGAGGATTCATTAATTACAACCCCATTATCAAAATCTAACAATAAGTTTACATCAACATTAAATAATTGAGATTCAAAGTTTATAAAAACATTATTGTCTAGTTGACTTTTTGCTGCTTTACCAATAATTCCGTTTGCAGATACTCCGAAGATACTACCTATCTTTTTTTCTAAATAAAAACCATACCCTAATCTCCAATGGGTATACATGTTACTTCCTTTGTCGCCTTTGATATCACCAAGATAAGAGATAGTTCCAATATGTCCACCTATAGAGGGAAGATAGTTAAGTGCTTTTTTGTCACTTTGTCCATAAGACAATATGTTGAGAGAGGTTACAAACAGAAGGGTAAATAAAATATTTTTCATCATCATGTTTAGTTATTGCTAATTGAGGCAATAAAAATAAAACAAATATCTGTGACAATAAACAATATATCTATCAATTATACATGTTTAACGACAAAGCTATAATATTAATAGAGTTTTGTCGGAAATAACACGTTCATTTTTTAACTACGAAATGTTAATAACCTTAGAAGTTTGGCTTGAGTAGATAATTGCTATAAAAGTCATCAATGGCTTTAACAGCTTCATCTACTTCGTTTACCAATGTGAATAAATTAAGGTCTTCAGGACTGATATTGTTTTCTGATTCAAGTACAGATTGTTTAATCCATTCAATTAAACCTTTCCAGTAATCGACACCTACTAAAACAATAGGAAACTTTCCAATTTTTTTTGTTTGTATTAATGTTAAAGCTTCAAAGAGTTCATCAAATGTTCCGAATCCTCCTGGTAGCACCACAAACCCTTGTGAATATTTCATGAACATTACTTTTCTAACAAAGAAATAATCAAAATTCATTAGCTTATCAGAATCTATGTAAGCATTATTAAACTGTTCAAAAGGAAGATCAATGTTTAAGCCCGCTGATTTTCCCCCTACAGATCGAGCTCCTTTGTTTCCAGCCTCCATAATCCCTGGTCCACCACCAGTAATTACCCCATATCCTTTTTGTGCAAGTTTGGAAGCAATTTGCTCAGCCATCACAAAATACTTGTTAGTTGCTTCGGTACGAGCTGAACCAAAAATGGAGACACAAGGTCCAATTTTCGCCATTTTTTCATATCCTTCTACAAACTCTGCCATCACCTTAAAGATTGACCAAGAGTCATTTGCTTTTATTTCATTCCAATCTTTTTGTTTGAATTTACTTCTTATTTTATGTTCATCATCATTCATCATATCTTTTTGGATTTAAATTAATTCTTCTTTTAAGTATTTAGCGGTGTGGTTGTTTTTTTTACGTATTATTTCTTCTGGGGTTCCTTCAGCAGTTATTGTTCCACCATTATTACCTGCTTCCGGACCAATATCAACAATATAGTCAGCTACTTTAATAATATCTAGATTGTGTTCAATAATTAAAACGGTATTCCCATTATCTACCAATTTATTAATTACTTCTAACAATATTCTAATGTCTTCAAAATGTAATCCAGTTGAAGGTTCATCTAAAATATAAAATGTTTTTCCAGTTTGTTTTTTAGCTAATTCACTAGCTAATTTAACACGTTGAGCTTCTCCCCCAGAAAGGGTGGTAGAAGCTTGTCCTAAATGAATATAACCTAAACCAACATCTTTTAATGTTTTTATTTTTTGAAGAATAGCAGGTATGTTTTCAAAAAAGTGGACAGCATGATTGATGGTCATGTCCAGTACATCACTTATTGATTTTCCTTTATACCGAACTTCTAAAGTTTCTCTATTGTATCTTTTCCCGTTACATGAGGGGCATTGAACATAAACATCGGGTAAAAAATTCATTTCTATAGTTTGTACGCCAGCTCCTTGACAATTTTCGCACCTACCTCCTTTTACGTTAAAAGAAAAACGACCAGGTTTGTAGCCCCTTATTTTGGATTCAGGAAGATTACTATAAAGTAATCGAATGTCATTAAAAACATTGGTATATGTTGCAGGGTTAGAACGAGGGGTTCTACCTATTGCAGATTGATCTATATCAATAATTTTATCGATATGGTTTATACCATCAATAGAATCATACGGAAGCGGTTTTTTTACTGCTTTATAAATATGTTGGTTGAGTATAGGGTAGAGTGTTTCATTGATGAGCGTAGATTTACCACTTCCAGAAACACCAGTAACACAAATTAATTTGCCTAAAGGGATAGTAAGGTTTACTTTTTTAAGATTGTTACCTCGGGCTCCATATAAATGAATAAATTGACCATTTCCTTTTCTTCGTTGATTAGGAATTTCAATTTTTAGCTGTCCGTTTAGGTAATTAGCTGTTTCAGTATCTTGTTTTATGAATGACTTAGGAGCTCCTTCAGAAACGATTTTCCCTCCATAAATTCCAGCTTTTGGACCTATATCAATAATGTAATCTGATGATAACATGATTTCTTTATCATGCTCAACAACAATGACAGAGTTACCAATGTCTCTTAAATTTTTTAAAGATGAAATCAGTTTTTTATTATCTCTTTGATGTAGCCCTATACTTGGCTCATCTAAAATATATAAAACATTAACTAATTGTGCTCCAATTTGAGTAGCTAATCGAATTCGCTGAGCTTCCCCTCCTGATAGGGATCTAGAATTTCTGTTTAATGTTAAGTAGTTAAGCCCCACATCTAATAGAAACTGAAGTCGGGAATTAATTTCTTTTAAAACTTCTGTAGCAATGGCTTGTTGATTTTTGGTTAGCTTTTTCAATAAGCTTGATGACCATTGATGTACTTCATCTAAATTTAAAGAGGCAATTTCGGCAATGTTTTTATTGTCAATTTTAAAATATAGGGCTTCTTTTTTTAGACGACTTCCTTCACATTTAGGACACTCTACTTTATTCATAAAACTATTCGCCCATCTTGCTATTGGTTTAGAATTGTTGTCTTGAAATTGACGAAGAACAATATTAATTATTCCTTCAAATTCTATTTGGTGTTCCGATTCAATTCCTGCAACACTATTTTTTACAGTCAATTTCTCTGTAGATCCATTTAGTAGATAATCAATAGCTTCTTCAGAAATCTCTTTAATAGGAGTAGTAATGGTAAAGTCTAATTTCTTTCCAATGGCTTCAATTTGTTTGAATGTCCAATTGTTTTTATAATCACCTAAGGGAACAATACCTCCCTTTTTTATAGTAGAATTTTTATCGGGAATGACTTTGTTAATATCTATTTCTGATACAACTCCAAGACCATTACATTTGGTACATGCTCCATATGGAGAATTGAATGAAAATAAGTTAGGAGCGGGTTCATTGTAAGAAATTCCAGTTGTAGGACAAATCAAGTTTCGACTTAGTAATGTGTGGGAATTATCATCATTGTTAAAGACCATCACAGTTCCCTTTCCTTGTTTTAGTGCTGTTTCTATAGAATTGCTGATGCGCTTTTGGTCTTCTTTCTTCACTTTTATTTGATCAACGACTACTTCAATATCATGTGTTTTATAACGATCAAGTTGCATGTTAGGTATAATAGAAGTGATTTCACCATCAACCCTAACTTTTAAAAACCCTTGCTTTAGTATTTGATTAAATAGTTCTTTATAATGACCTTTTCTTCCTTGAATAATAGGAGAGAGGAGGCTTATTTTTTTATTGGCATATTTTTCAAGTATCAGTTCTACAATTTGTGAAGAAGTATATTTAATCATTTTTTCTCCTGTATTATAGGAGTATGCTTCAGAAGCCCTAGCAAAAAGTAACCTAAAAAAGTCATAGACTTCAGTTATTGTACCAACTGTAGATCGGGGGTTTTTGTTAACGGTTTTTTGTTCGATGGAAATAACAGGGCTTAATCCATTAATTTTATCGACATCTGGACGTTCCATTGTTCCTAAAAAATTACGTGCGTAAGCAGAAAATGTTTCTAGGTATCTTCGTTGTCCTTCAGCGTATATCGTATCAAAAGCCAGAGATGATTTTCCGCTTCCACTTACACCTGTAATAACTACCAATTGATTGCGGGGAATATTTACAGAAATATTTTTAAGATTATGAACTCTTGATCCTATTACTTCAACAGATTCTTTTTTGTTGTTCGTCATAAACTTATTTAGGATGATTTTTTGTCGCTATTCTGAACAGCACCCCAAAAACAATTAAAAAATAAGCGATAAAAATTATTGTATAAAGATGAGACCAAACAGTAATTTTTGCAATAACATAAATAACAATAATTGAGGAAACTACTGAAATTAGAGCAATAATCGCAGCTACCTTTTTTTCAGAAAAACCTAAGTAAGAGAGGTGGTGAGTGGTGTGGTCTTTTCCTCCGACAAAAGGAGAATTTCCTTTACTTATTCTTTTTATAACAACTGTAGTAGTATCTACAATAGGAATTATAAATGATAATAAAGGTATAATTAACTGCCGACTAATAGAATATTCACTAGTAGTAACAGGGTTCCATAAATAATTGATACTAAGAGCTGCTAATAATATTCCTAAATATTGACTTCCTGTATCTCCCATATACATTTTAGATGGATGCCAATTAAAATACAGAAACCCAAACAATGCGGCTAACAAACCAATAGTTATTGTCATTTCGATATTATTTAATTCATTATTAAGTAATATTAAAAAGAAAATAGTAAAGGCAATTATTATCGAAACAATGGTAGTAATACTATCCATATTGTCTAGCATGTTTATAGAATTCATTAACCCTACTACCCACATTATTGTAATTAAGTAATTGAAGTAGGAGTTTTCAAAAATGGAAATATGTGTTCCGGAGTAGATTAATATAATCCCACAAAGTACTTGAGTCAATAATTTTAAAAAGGGCCTTGTGTTGTATGCATCATCAGCTAATCCCATTAAAAAACCTAATGATGTTGCCCCAATTATTCCAGTAACTTGAAAGTTAATATTATTGCCTGTATAGGAAAAAATAAACGGGTGTAAAGTAATGGATAGTAAAAATATAATATAAAAACTTAACCCGCCTAAAGCTGGTTTTACTTGATCGCTCCATCTAATAGTAGCTTCATTGTCATTTCGTATCCCTAATGTTTTGACAAACTTTAATAAAATACTATTAATCAAAAAGGAAAAAAATAAAGCGCCTAAAAAAAATAATATATGTTTTAAGGAAAAGTTCATTTTTAATTAAAAAGGGCTTGTAAATTCGCTGAATTTTTGGGCTGAAATATCTTTTTTAGATAATATAGGATTTTTAATATTCCAATTGATATTTAATGATTCATCATTCCATAAAATAGCACCTTCTGAATCTGAGTTGTAAAAATTAGAACACTTGTATGAAAAAATGGTATTATCTTCTAGAGTAAGAAAACCATGAGCAAAGCCTTCAGGAATAAAAAATATTTTTTTATTTTGTGCAGAAAGAATTAATGATTCGTATTGACCATATGTTGGAGATTCTTTTCTGAGATCAAGGGCTACATCTAAAACACTACCTTGAATTACTCGAATTAATTTTGCTTGTGAGTAAGGAGGCTGCTGAAAATGTAACCCTCTTAAAACATTTTTTTGTGAAAGAGATTGATTGTCTTGTACGAAGCTAGTAACAATTCCATTTTCTTTAAACTCATTTTGGTTGTATGACTCAAAAAAATGACCTCTTTCGTCCTCGAAAACTTTTGGTTCAATGATAATAAGTCCTTTTATGGATGTTCTAGTAAATATCATTTCTTTGAAAAAATATTCTTTATTCCTTTTTTTTCAGGCATTACATCATTGGTATCATAATATCCATGACCGTATCCATAGCCATATCCACCACCATATCCGTATCCATAACTATATCCGTATCCATAACCATTCCCATAAGAGCCTTTCCCCATTTCTACTCCATTTAAAATGATTGACAATTTTTTAATACCATTATCAAGTATTAAACGATCTAAGTTGTTGACAAAATTCTTTTTAGAATATTCATTTTTAAATACATAGATAGGGTAATCAGCCTTTTTGAGCATTTCCATAGCGTCAGAAACTAATCCAATAGGAGGGTTATCGATAATTACATAATCATATATTTTCTTTAAATCTTCTACAATAGTATTGAGCTTACCATTAATAATTAATTCTGATGGGTTTGGAGGAATAGGACCAGATGTAATAAAATCGAGATTGTTAAAATCACTGTGGTGAATACATTCATCATAATTAGCTTTACTAACTAAAAGTGTACTCATTCCAACATCATTACTTACTCCAAATCCTAAGTGAATTTTTGGCTTACGCATATCTAAATCCAGAATAACTACTTTTTTCCCTGAATAAGCTATAATACCAGCAATATTTATAGCACAAAATGTTTTCCCCTCACCTGATACAGTAGAAGTAATGGCAATTAATTTTTTAGTATTATCACTTTGAGAGATAAATTGTAAATTAGATCTTATTGCTCTAAATGATTCCGCTATTACTGATTTCGGGTTTTTATCTACTACTAATTGGGAAACAGGGATGTTGTGTTTGTATTTTGGAATAATTCCTAAAACCCCTACAGAAGCATAAGATTGTCTGATTATTTCATCAATAGAGGAAATAGTATTTTTTAAGATGTATTTAATAAGTAACACAACTAAACTTATTACCAACGCTGCAACAGCACCAAGGATATAGAAAATTCCTTTTCTTGGATAAACGGGAGAAGTGGGCATTAATGCTTTGTCTAGAATTTTATGTTGAGGAACAAAACCGGCTTCTGATATAGAATATTCTGTTCTTTTATCCATCAGTAGAGTGAAAAACTTTTCATCGATGGAAACGACTCTTTGTAATCTGGCGTATTCTAATTCTTGGGTAGGTACATTAAGGTACTTTTTTTCAACTTCATTAATTTTATTCAAGACTTCCTTTCTTTGAGCACTAAACTTATCTATTATAGAACTTATACTACCATAGAGCACTTTTTTTTGAATTTCAATTTTATGATCCAAGGATTTTAATGCTTCACTATCTCCAGTAGCTTGATAACGTAAGTTTTCTTTTTTAACCAATAACTCTTTTAATTCCAATATCATCTCTGAGATGTCTCCTTCAAAATCTGTTCCTGCTAATATGGGTAACAGATCATAAACATCTTTGTTTTTTAACTCTCTAGATATTGATTTTTTAATTTCAATTAATACACTTCTCTTTAAGTCAAGATCAATCAATTCATCTTCCAGTTTATTACTTCGTTCAAAATAAGAAGAAGATAAATCGATGCCTTTAAAGTTGGTTTTTTTCTGGAAATCTTCAATTTTATTTTCAGATATTTTTAATTTATTATAATACTTGTCAAGTTGGTCATCAATAAATTCTAATACTTTCTTCGAACTTTTACTACGTTCTTCAATATCATAATTTATATATTCATTAGCGACAGCAGTTACTAAGTCTGTAGTTTTTAACGGATTATTGTCTTGAAAAGCAATGTTGATTGTTTTTGCTGAATGATTAAGAGGAAATACAGCAAGTTTAGATATGTAGCTGTTTGTCAAATTATCAAGGTCATTGATGACAAAAAATAAATCAGCATTTTGAGTAGTTTTAAATTCCTCTTCTGTATGTTGACTAGACAATGTTTTAATGTATAAATCCATCTTTGGATGACGAATTAATTCGTCACTTTTATATTGACCAATTTTGGTGTTATTTTCAGATAGTTGAAAGGTGTTTCGATCTATCAATTTAACGCCAAAATGAACTCCGATAACAGAAGAGTCCCTTATGCTATACTTTACTTCTATTGGAGCAGATTTATATAATTCATTATTTAATATTTTTCCTTGATTGTAGTAAGTAACATCTACAGGAACATGTGATAAGGCTCTTTTAAATAATAATTTAGATTTTAATATCTCAACATCTTTGGCTAAGTCATCTTTTTCATGAAAGTTTCCTACTTCTAAAACTTGGTTAGCAGTATTTACAGTTCCTACTTGAAAAGTTAATTTAGATTCGTATATAGGAACAGTGTACCTAAGATAAATAAATATTATAGAGAAACAGATTAAAAATATAAGAGCAAACCATATCAAGTTTTTTCGAAACAAATGAAAAAATAAGATAGGATCAGATTCTGTATTAAAAGTAGAATGAGATCTCTTTTTTCTCTCTTGAGCAATATTATTTAATGATCCTTCAGATTCCATTTCGATTAAATATTTTGAAACGAATTATTTCAAATTATTTATTACAATAATCAAGGTAAGTGTGCTCGTAATTAAACTTACAATAGGAGCAATATCTCTGATTGATTGACGAAGTATATTACCTCTATTTTCAACATATATAATATCATTAGCTTGTAACACAAATCCAGCTTCTTTTATCCCTTCCAACGTACTAAAATCAAATAGATATACTTGTGGGTTTTTTAGATTTCCTCTTACTAATTTAATTCTATATGCTTTCCCATCTTCTGTTAATCCTCCAACTTGACCCAAAGCTTCGAGCATAGTTGTGTTTTCATTGTTTAATTCAATGACCTTTCCTTTACTTCCACCACCAGGAAAAACAGTTATTCTTCGATTTATTACATTTAGTTTAACAAAAGGTTTAATGTAATATTTTACATATTGTTCTTCTAAGTAATGCTCAGCTTCTCTAATTGTTTTTCCTCTCAATTCTATACGACCGACAATAGGGAGTCTAACAAAACCATCATGCTCTACTAGGTAAGTAATATTATTATCGGTTACTCTTTGAGCCTGATTTTCTGAAATAGCAGTTAAATCTACTAATGATGTTCCATCATTGGTATACAATCGAAACCGAAGAATATCACTTGTAGAAATGACATACTCAGATAAAGAATCCGAAGGGGCTGCATCAAATTGATACCCTTTTTTGGTTTTCATCATAACACTAGAGTTATAATTACAAGCGTATAGCAATGAAATTAATGCCCCGAAACAAAATAGTTTAATATATTTCAAATTCATTCTTTTTTCTTTAGAATTCAACAAAGCTAACTAAAACATACAAAACAAAAAATTCTTTATTTCACTTATTAGATAATAATGATAGGTACAATTTCCTAGTATCTTCTACTAAGCGCATATAATGGAATTCTTTTTTTACAAAATCCCATCCTTTTTCTCCCATTTTTTTTCTTAAATTTTCATCTTCAATCAGTTTTAGCATAGACGACACAAGTTCTTCTAAGTTTTTAGATTCAACAACAAAAGCAGTTTCATCTTTTAAAACTATATTTCTAACTCCACCAACATTTGTTGTTACTATTGGTTTATTTGATGCTTGGGCTTCAATTAAAGTAACAGGAGTACCTTCATTTAAAGAGGTCAATGCGATAATGTCCATGCCAGCATTAACCCAATCAATATCCTTAATCCAAGAAGTTAAAGTAACAGTAGCAGGTTTTTGTTCATTCATCCATTCTACATGATCCAGCTCAATACGTTTTAATAGTTTAATTAGTTGTTTTTTATCTTCACCATCACCAATTAAAAATGCTCTAATTTTTTTTGATGTTCTTTTTGTTACTTCATTAATAGCGTTAATGAACAAAGAATGATTTTTAATAGGGACTAATCTTCCAATAATTCCTATAGCAACTTCATCGTCTTTTATCTGATATTCCGTTCTAAACGATTTCCTTTTTTGAGAAATGTTTTCTTGAAATTTATCCAAATCAAAACCTAAAGGAATTACAGCTACTTTATCTTTTTCACAAATTTTGTGATGTTTCCATAGCTCTTCTTTTTGGATGTCACTGATAGCAACTATTTTAGAAGATAATTGAGCTAATTTTCGTTCAGATATTTTATAAAATTGAGTTTCTGATTTATTAAAATAAGAGTGAAAAACATGCCCATGAAAAGTATGAATAATGATAGGTACATTACATTTCTTTGCAGCATATCTTCCTAAAGCTCCAGCTTTTGCAGCATGGGTATGAACAATATCAGGTTGATATTCTTGGATAATCTTTTTTATTTTTTGATAAGCTTTAAGGTCTCCTGTTAACGTGATTTTTCGTTGCATTTCGGGAATGATAATAGGAGATACTCCCATTTTTTCTAGAATGAACTCTGAACTTTCTTCTTCCTCATATTTAATTCCTCCAATCAATAATGTTTCAAATTCGGGCTCTAAGTATTTTGTTAAATAAGCAGCGTTAAAAGATGGCCCACCTAGGTTAAATCGATTTATTATCCTTAATACTTTAATTTTTTTCTTCATTAATTTTGTATGTATTTTTTCCACCAACTATTAAAAACAATTAGAGCCCATATTGTTGCCTGCACATCTTCTGGATTATTAGAAAATAATTTTTGTTTTAACTCTCTTGTCGCAGAAACATTAAAAATTCCCTGTGTTTCAATAAATTCATCAGATAACAAATCATCCTCTATTTTTGATTTCAGTTCATTACGGAACCATTCTAATAAAGGAACTTCAAACCCATGTTTTGGTCTATTGTAAATTTCTTCAGGCAATTCCGCTTTAAACGCATCTTGAAGAATTTTTTTCTTCATATCAGCATTAATTTTAAAAGCCGAAGGTAATGTAAAAGTGAAATTAACCAATCGGTGATCTAAAAAAGGAGTTCTGACTTCAAGGCCATTAGCCATACTCATCGAATCAACTTTTCTCAGCATATCGTTGGGTAAAACCATTTTCATGTCTGTATATAGCACATCATTAATATTTCCTTCTTTTCTAATGTATTGCAATAAATCATCTTTACGTTTCTTATACTCAAATGCAGTATCACTCAGTCTTTGAGGGTTAAATATTAATTCTTCTTTTAACAAATAATTGGCTTTTTCTTCGTTAAGAATTCCTGCCCATTTCCAATATCTAGTTTTATGAGGAAGTCTTGCTCCTACACTGAATTTGTATAATTGTCTGTTAATATTGGTGATTTTTGAGTTTCTTGATTTGGGTAAATTACGCCATAAAAGGTGACCTGCTTTTACAACAGATTCTGTAAGCCCAGGATTTCTAGATTTATATTCTGCCATATGTTTGTTATAACCAGAAAACATTTCATCAGCACCATCGCCTGATAAAGCAACAGAAACATGTTCTTTGGTGTTTTTACTTAAAATATAAACGGCTATAGCAGATGAATCAGCAAAAGGCTCATCAATATAATCTAGTATATCGTTAAGATTCTTATATAAATCATCATTGGAAAGGGAGAAAACGTGGTGATGACTTCCGATTTTTTTAGCTACTGCGTTTGCATAATTGGTTTCATCAAAAAAAGGTTCGTCTTGATATCCAATTGAAAAAGTTTGTAAATCAGGTTTGTGTTGTTTTGCTAGCAAACTGATAATGGATGAGTCAACTCCCCCGCTGAGGAATGTACCTACAGGAACATCCGCTACTAATCTTTTTTGAACAGCATCATCCAATAAATTTCGAAGCATTTCTTGCGATTTATCATAATTAAAAGCGGTTGTTTGTATAGTTGTTTCGGTGTTGTAAGGAATTTCATAATAAGTTTCCTCTTCAATTGTTTCAGTTAATTTGTTAATGTTTTTGATAAAAATAAAATGACCAGGTTTTAATTTTTTTACATTTTCTAAGATAGAATTGTGTGTAGGTATGTAATTAAATTGTAGATAGTTGAAAAGACTCACTTTGTCTATTTCTTTTTTGATATTAAATGTCAGGATAGCTTTTAACTCTGATGAAAAAATAAATTGTTCTCCATCAAAATAATAAAGTAGGGGTTTAATTCCCATACGGTCTCGAGCAACAAATAAACTGTTCTTTTTTTTGTCAAAAACAGCAAAAGCAAAGAACCCATTTAGTTTTTCTAAACAAGCTTCTCCATATTTAATGTAGAGTTGGAGTAAAACTTCTGTATCTGAACTAGTAGTAAAACGGATTTGATCAGTAATTAATTCTTCTTTTAACTCTTTATAATTGTAAATTTCTCCGTTATATACAATGGTATATCTTTCTGTTGCATCCGAAAAGGGCTGGTTAGCTGCCTTAGAGGTATCAATAATTGAAAGCCGTGTATGCCCCAATGATAAATTGTCGAATTTGGATGTACTCTTGTTGTCCGGTCCTCTTTTAGAAAGTGTTCGTGTGGCACTAGCTATTTTACTTAGCTCTTTTTGATTAGAAGAAACAATACCAACAATACCACACATAAATTACAACTACTTTTTTATTTACTTATATACGTATTATCAGCTATAGAAGTTATTGATTTCTCTCTCCTCTTTTAGCTGCCTCATAATCAGGTGCTTTTAATAAGGGGTTAATTTCTTCTCTAGTAATTTGCGATTGCAATTTAAATAATATTTTAAAATAAGCAGCTTTGGTCATGGAATCATGATGGATTAACCCTTCGTGTGCTTGTCGGGTTTGAAATAAATTAAAACCTAATAGTAAAAAAAGAAATGAAAGAATAGGAATTTTGTATTGAAGGGAATAGTTGAGTGTTTGTTCAATAAAACAAGCCATTCCAAATGCTAATAAAGGAAATATATCTATCATTGCTCTGTATCCAAAACTACCTCCAAACCACCAGTCCCACCAACAGCTGGCTACATAAAAATAAACAACAACAGTAGTGGTTATACCCAAAGCTATTTTTTGTTTGTTCTTAAATAACATTACCAATCCTATCAGCGCAAAAACCATGATGGGGGTGTACAATAACCACCCTTTTCTAAAACTAAATAGGGCATTGAAAATTTGAGGGTCGTTAAAGAAAAAACCTTCCTCTGTATAAGAGTAAAACAGGTAATTTCCAGAAGCTATTTTCCAGTAGATGAATTGAGGAATCCAAATCATAATTGCAGATAAGGCAATAGTGAATATTTGTAGGTAATGAGATTGAAAGAATAGAAGCCTTTCTTTTAAACTGTCTAACGAGTAGACTTGAAATAAACTAAAGAAAAGAATTACAAAAATCATGGTTGGGCGGACAAGAACCATTAAACCCAATAATAATCCTAAAATAGCACTTGTTTTGTAGGAAGGAATAGTATACCATTTATGAATAAGGTATATAGTGATAGCTAATAGGCAAAATAGGTAATTATGGGGGTAACCTACAGCTATAACAACATAATAGTATAGATTGGTTCCTAATCCAATGAATAACAAAGTTAATGCGACCACTTTGTTAGAAAAGTAGTTCTCAAGTATTTTTTTTAGAAAAATGAGCCCTATGCAAAAGTAAAAAAGACTACTCATACAAATAGCAAACTTGTAGGGAGGAGAAAATCCATTTCCAATTCCAGAAGTAGCTACAGTATATGCATGACTTACAAAGAAAAATGGAGCGTAAAGGATAGCCATTCCCATAGACGTTTTAAAAACCTTTTTTCCTTCTTTGATTTGATGATACCAAAAAGTAGGATGATATTTTTCAAAGTTCTCGTTGGGCTGGTTCAATGTAACATCTCCATAGATAAACGTAGCAGGGAGATAGCTGTAATAGCTCATTACATCCCAAGCAATAACACGGTCTTCTTTGTTCCAGTGTTTTAAGTTGAACACGTTATAAGTAGTGATAAAGGTTAGGAGTAAGATAACCCAAGTGGCACTTTTTATTTTTTTTACGTATTGAAGCACGTGATAAATATCTGTAATCTAATTGAGATAAAATAAAAACCCTTCAAAAGTTTCAAACTTTTAAAGGGTTAAATACGAATAATCTTTTATGTTTATACTTCGACATTCCGATAGCTATCGGAATCAGTATGACAACATAATTTACATGTGTATTACTTCATCATAAGCAGCTGCAGCAGCTTCCATAACTGCTTCGCTCATTGTTGGGTGAGGGTGAACAGTTTTAATCAACTCATGACCGGTAGTTTCCAATTTTCTAACAGCAACAATTTCGGCAATCATTTCCGTAACATTTGCACCAATCATGTGGCCACCTAATAGCTCACCATATTTAGCATCAAAAATTAATTTTACGAAACCGTCTTTGTGACCAGCAGCACTTGCTTTACCAGATGCTGAGAAAGGAAATTTACCTACTTTAATTTCATAACCAGCTTCTATAGCTGCTTTTTCTGTCATACCAACAGAAGCTACTTCAGGAGCACAGTAAGTACAACCAGGAATGTTTCCATAATCTAAAGGTTCAACATCCATACCTGAAATTTTTTCCACACAAATAATACCTTCAGCAGATGCAACGTGAGCTAAAGCCGGACCAGGAGCAACATCTCCAATAGCGTAATATCCAGGAATGTTAGTTTGGTAATAATCGTTGACTAAGATCATATCTTTATCAGTAGCAATACCTACTTCTTCTAATCCAATATTTTCGATGTTTCTTTTAATACCTACAGCAGAAAGAACAACATCACACTCAATGGTTTCTTCTCCTTTTTTGGTTTTCACTAAAACTTTACATCCAGCACCTTTGGTATCAACACTTTCTACAGATGAAGACGTCATTACCTTAATTCCTGATTTTTTGAAAGAACGACCTAGTTGTTTAGATACATCTTCATCTTCAATAGGAACAATGTTATCCATAAATTCAACTATAGTTACTTCAACACCCATGGCATTGTAGAAGTAAGCAAACTCAACACCAATAGCTCCAGAACCAACAACTACCATTTTTTTAGGCAATTTAGGAAGTGTTAAAGCTTCTCTATATCCAATAATCTTTTTTCCGTCTTGTGGTAAATTAGGTAGTTCTCTAGATCGAGCACCAGTAGCAATAACAATATTGTTAGCTGCATACTCAGTTACTTTCCCTTTATCATCAGTAACATCTACTTTTTTTCCTGCTTTTACTTTAGCAGTACCGTTGATAACATCAATTTTATTTTTCTTCATTAAGAATTGAATACCATTACTCATTCCTTCAGCAACATCTCTACTTCTTTTTACAATAGCAGGAAAATCAGCATCGGCACCTTTAATTTTTATTCCATAATCAGCAGCGTGATTGATGTATTCAAAAACATTAGCGCTTTTCAACAATGCCTTTGTAGGGATACATCCCCAGTTCAAGCAAATTCCACCTAGTTCTGCTCTTTCAATAACCGCAGTTTTTAAACCTAATTGAGAAGCTCTAATAGCTGCAACATAACCACCAGGCCCACTACCTACTACAATAATATCGTAACTCATATCTTAATGTTTAAATTATAATCCGTAACTAAGATGCGAATTTAATAAAA
The DNA here is from genome assembly GCA_024103385.1 of Vicingus serpentipes. Lineage (GTDB taxonomy): Bacteria > Bacteroidota > Bacteroidia > Flavobacteriales_E > Vicingaceae. The sequence continues at coordinate 12,631 of JAGFIT010000078.1, read as the reverse complement.
GTTGCTTAAGTAATTAAATGATTGAGTGATTAAGTTAAATAAGAACTATAACTTTGTTTTAATTTTTTAAAATCAAAGAATGAAATATATTGTTTCCTACGAAAAGCCGAATAATCATTACATCGACATAGAGTATATAATTGACAATGTAGATGCTGATACATTGCAAGTACAACTACCTGCATGGAGACCGGGAAGATATGAGTTGGCGAATTTTGCTAAAAATGTTCAAAAATGGGAGGCATCTGATGAAAAAGGAAATGTACTTTTCTCAAAAAAAATAAAGAAAGATTTATGGGAAGTAACTGCTGGGAAGGCCAATCAGATTCATATTAAATACAACTATTTTGCTAATGAAATTAATGCAGGCTCTTCTTATTTGGATAGCAAACAATTGTATGTGAATGGTATAAATTGTTTTTTGTATGTCCCTGAAAGAATCAACGAGGAGTGTGAGTTGGAATTAAAAATACCCACTAATTATAAAATAGCTTCTGGATTAAAAGAAACACGTAAACATCAATTTCTTTGTGCTGATTTTCATGAATTAGTAGATTGCCCTTTTATAGCAAGTGATTCATTACAAAACCATAACTTTAACGAGTGTGGGGTAAAGTTTCACTTATGGTTTCAGGGAGAATGTAAACCTGATTGGAAACAGTTAGAAACTGATTTTAGAAAATTTGCTCATGCTCAAATTCAGGCATTTGGAGAATTTCCCGTTAAAGAATATCATTTTTTGTTTCAGATATTGACTTACGAAACCTATCATGGAGTAGAACACACTAATTCTACGGTAATTTCTTTAGGTCCATCATATAGTGTGATGTTAAAAGAAGGACGTTACAACAATTTGTTAGGAGTTAGTTCACATGAATTATACCATACATGGAATGTGAAACAGATTCGACCGATAGAAATGCATCCTTATGATTATACTCAAGAAAATTATACCGTAATGGGGTATTTAGATGAAGGGGTTACAACATATTTTGGAGATAAATTTTTATTGACCTCAAGGGTTTTTGATTGGAAAGAATATACTAAGACTTTTGATAACCTATTAGAAAAACATTATAACAACTTTGGAGTGAATAATTATTCGGTAGCCCAATCTTCTTTTGATACTTGGTTAGATGGTTACGTTGCAGGAACTCCAGGAAGAAAAGGGTCTATTTATACCGAGGGAGCATTGATTGCTTTTATGACTGATGTATTTATTTTAAAATGTACTAACAATCAAAAGTCATTGAGTGATGTGATGAAATTATTGTATACCAATTACGCTAAAAATGGAGTAGGGGTTTCTGATCAAGATTATAAAAACGTTGTGGAACAAGTTGCGGGACAATCTTATGATGAGATATACAACAACTACATTCATGGCGCAGTAGATTATACAGAAAAATTAAAAGAAAGTTTAGCTTATATAGGGTGTGAATTAAAAATAGAGCCATCTTCCAAACACAATGAAGCTGCTTTAGGGTTCACGGTAAATTATGAGTTTTCTAAATGTTTGATAGAAAGTGTTTATCCAGATTCTGTTGCAGAAGCCAATGGATTAAGTATCAATGATGAGGTGATTGCAGTAAATGGAGTAAAAGTGAATAATGACTTAACAGCTTGGACGAATTATTTTAAAAACGAAGAAATTACTTTATCGGTAAAAAGAGAATTGGGAGTTATTGAGCGGATTACATTATCAACAAGTGATGTTGTTTATTTTAAAAAATATTCGATCGTGAAAAAAGGTGATGAATCTGAAAATTTTAAAGCTTGGAGTAAATAATACTTTAATCTTCTGATTTATTAACAATTAATGTTTGTCAATCGTATATCCTTTTTTATTAAGAATTCCGATATTATTTATCTTCGATAAACCTGATTTTATAATAGATTGTTAGTAAATAACTATCGATAAAATTTGTTGAGTGGAGTTAATCTTAATATATTGGCTTAACTAATTAAATTAATGTTTAACTAAATTTTATAATTATGATTTTAGAAGTCAAAAAACAAGATTCTTACTCACGAGGAGAATTGTTATTGCGTTCCTTTTTTGGAGTTTTTTATATAATGTTGCCTCATGTATTTTTGTTGGCGCTATTTGGAATAGTTTCTTCCATATATACTTTCATTGCTTTTTGGTCAATTTTATTTACAGGTAGGTATCCCCAAAGTATGTTTGAGTTTCAAGTTAAGTTAAATAAATGGAGTCTTAGAGTGAATGCTAGATTGTATAATTTATCAGATGGATATCCTAGTTTTGGACTTAATGGTACTGATGAATATACAAACTTTGATATGGCGTACCCAGAAAATTTAGGTAGAGGGACATTATTACTAAAAGCTTTTTTTGGAGCGTTTTATTGTGCATTACCACATGGATTTGTCTTGCTTTTTAGAATGATAGCTACTTATATACTTGGGTTTCTTGCTTGGTGGAGTGTTTTATTTACTGGTAATTATCCAGAATCTTGGCATAACTTTAACGTAGGTACGCTAAGATGGTCTATGCGTGTAAATTTATATCTTTCTTTTATGACAGATGATTACCCTCCTTTTTCGGGTAAATAAACAGACAGGCAAATAAAGAATTATGATGGATAATGTGAAAATGTATGATGTTCCTCAACCAGAAGATATTCCTTTAAGAGAGAAAGAGGATGCAATGGGAGCATATTTAATGATGTTTGCAGCATTGGCAGCGGGACTCCCGCTGCCAATAATTAATTTGATTGCAGCATTGATTTATTTTTATGTAAATAAAAATAAGAGTCGATTTGTCTACTTTCATTCTTTACAATCACTTTATTCACAAATACCTACAACTGTTTTAAATGCAGTGTTAGTGTTTTGGACGATAGGGATTTGGTTTAGAGGATATGAATTTAATGACATATACAAAGGATATTTAATTGCCACTATCGTAGCAAATTTGATTTATTTTGTATTTAGTTTAATAGCCGCATTAAAAGCAAGAAAAGGAAAGATGTACTACTTTTTGTTATTTGGAAAAATTGCTTACTTGCAGGTATTTACTATAAAAAATGGAGGAAATGAGAATGAGGAGAAGAAAGTAGTTAATCAACCTCCTTTTTGATTTTGAAAACATCAATTTTAAAAGATATTATTTATGTTATAGGCGCATTTTCATTGGTGTGGCTACTTTTTATTTATATTGACATTTTTCCAGATAAATCCTCGATGGAGTTATCTATTGAAAATGAGGAAGCTTTAGGAGACTTGTTAATGGAGAGTCTTGCTAAAGGAGACCAAAACTATAAAGCTATAGAGACTTCTCTTGTTGATTCATCATTGAATATTTTAAAAAAAAGATTACTTGAAAATATAGGTAACACCGATTATGAATACACTATCTTATTAGTGAATAACCCACAAGTAAACGCCATTACTCTACCTGGAGGAAATATTTTAATTTTTAAAGGATTAATTCAAGCTTCTGATTCACCAGAGGAAGTTGCTGCTGTTCTTTGTCATGAAATAGGTCATGTGGAGAGAAGGCATGTTGTTTCAAAATTGGCAAAAGAATTTGGAATGACCATTCTATTTTCTATTCTTACAGGAGGTGATGCAAGTATTATTATAGATGTTTTATCCTCTTCACTTTCTTTAGAATTCGATAGACAAATGGAGGCTGAAGCGGATGATTTTGGTTTGAGATTGATGGAAAAATCAAGTATATCCCCTAAATACTTTGCTTCTTTTTTTGAAAAGATTAGAAGTAAAAATTATGAGATGATAGATGGCATGGATATTTTTTCCACACATCCGAACATCAATTCTAGAATCAAAAAAGCGAATGAATATAAATGTAAAAAGAAGTTTATAGATAAACCGATAAGTATAAACTGGGATAATTTAAAAGCTTCATTAAATGAATAAAAACATCATCAAAGTTATTTATTCTGATGATGTTTTTAACTTTTTATTTAGCAGGTAATACCTTAGTGACTACTTCACCAAACCCAACTCTCACGCCATCTTTTTCAGAGTGTCCTCTCATGATCACCGTATCGTTATCCGCAATAAACTTACGTTCAGTACCATCAGCCATAGTCACCGACTTTGTTCCTTTCCATGATATTTCTAACATCGAGCCATAAGCACTTTCGTCATTACCAGAGATAGTGCCTGAAGCCATCATGTCTCCAGCTTTAATATTACAACCGTTAATGGTGTGGTGTGCCAATTGTTGGTTCATGTTCCAATACATGTATTTGTAGTTAGAATTGGAAACAACAGCCTCATCAGTACCTTCAGGTTGAATGGCTACTTGCAGATTAATGTCAATATTTTTGTTTCCTTCAAACTTTAAATAATCGAATACTTCAGGATCTTGAACAGTACTTTCTGTTCTAAAAGGTTCTAAAGCATCTAAAGTAACAATCCAAGGAGACATAGATGAAGCAAAGTTTTTTGCTAAGAACGGACCAAGGGGTACATATTCCCATTTCTGAATATCTCTTGCACTCCAATCGTTAAACAAACACATCCCAAAAATATAATCGTCAGCTTCTTTAGTAGAAATAGATTCACCAAGAGGTTTCCCATCGTACGTAATAAAAGCAACTTCCAATTCAAAATCCAATAATTTACACGGACCAAATACCGGAGGCTCATTATCATTAGGTTTTTGTTGCCCTTTTGGACGATGAATAGGAACTCCAGAAGCAATAATAGAAGAAGCTCTTCCATGATAACCTACAGGAATGTGTTTCCAATTCGGTAACAATGCATTGTTAGGGTCTCTAAACATACAACCTACGTTATAAGCATGTTGTTCACTCGAGTAAAAATCGGTGTAATCACCTACTTCAATAGGCATTAACATTTCTACCTCATTAATGTTGTAGAAAGTTTCTTTAAGAGCGCTATTATTTTTCGCTTCTTGATTCTCTGTATTAAAAACAGCCGAAATTTCATCGCGAAGTTTTCGAGTAGCTTGTTTTCCTAGTCGCATCAATTTATTCAATTTATCACTATTGAAAACAGCTGCATCAATTGAAAAATAATCGAGTTGACCTACTTTAAACAAATCAATAACAGTATCACCAATTCGCGTAGCAACACCAATGTTACCATCTTTAGCTTTAAAAACACCAAAAGGGATATTTTGAATAGGGAAATCTGAGTTTTCAGGGACAGGTATCCAGCTACTCAAATTTTTATCGTTGGCCTTTATCATTAATTTACAGTTTCTTTTTTTGAAAGTTGGAATAATGGATATTGATTCATTAATGCATTTACTTCCTTTTTAACTTCTTTGATAGCAGCTTCATTATCTCTGTTGCTAATTACTCTATCTAATAAATCTACAATTTTTACCACCTCAGCTTCTTTTATTCCCCGAGTAGTAATAGCAGCAGTACCTACTCTAATTCCAGAAGTTACAAATGGAGATTTATCATCAAAAGGAACCATGTTTTTGTTGGTTGTAATGTCTGCAGATACCAATAAGTTTTCAGCGTCTTTACCAGTGATGTCTTTAGATCTTAAATCAATCAACATAGAATGATTGTCAGTTCCTCCAGAAATAACCCCATAACCTCTTTTGGTTAATTCTTCAGCCATTACTTTGGCATTTTTCTTTACTTGTATACAATAATCCATGTACTCGTCAGATAATGCTTCTCTAAAAGCTACAGCTTTAGCAGCAATAACGTGTTCTAATGGTCCACCTTGTGTTCCAGGGAAAACAGCACCATCTAATATTTGTGACATCATTTTAGTTGCTCCTTTAGGTGTTTTTAATCCCCAAGGATTTTCAAAATCTTTCCCCATCATAATCATTCCACCTCTAGGTCCTCTTAAAGTTTTGTGAGTGGTGGTAGTTACAATATGACAGTGTGGTAGGGGGTCATTCAATAAACCTCTAGCAATTAAACCAGAAGGGTGAGAAATATCAGCCATTAATAAAGCGCCAACTTTATCAGCTATTTCTCTCATTTTTTTGTAATCCCAATCACGCGAATATGCAGAAGCACCAGCAATAATTAATTGAGGTTTTTCTTTAATCGCTATTTTTTCTATTTCATTAAAATCAACCTGACCAGTTTCTTTTTGTACTCCATAAAATGAAGTTTTATATAATTTACCTGAAAAGTTGACTGGAGAACCATGTGTTAAGTGACCACCATGAGATAAATCAAATCCTAAAATTTTATCACCAGCATTTAAAACGCCTAACATTACTGCTGCATTGGCTTGAGCACCAGAGTGCGGCTGAACATTTACCCATTCTGCATTAAATAGTTCTTTAGCTCTATCCCTTGCTAAATCTTCTACTTTGTCTACTACTTCACATCCACCATAGTATCGTTTATGGGGTAATCCTTCTGCATATTTATTAGTTAAAACACTGCCCATGGCTTTCATTACTTCATCACTTACATAGTTTTCTGAGGCAATTAATTCCACACCTTCTTTTTGTCTAACAGCCTCTTGAGCTATTAAATCAAATATTTCTTTGTCAGTAGTCATTTTGATATAGTTTTGTAAATAATAAAAAACCAAATGTAGGCATATTCAATAGCTAATAAAAAAAGTAAAAGCATAATTTTTAATAAAAAATGAGGAAAGCTGCTTTCTTACTAAAACTGAAATATAATCAACGTCATTGCGAGGCACGAAGCAATCTCACTAAAAAACTCCATCTGTCATTCCGGCCAAGGCGGAGGAACCTTTGTGCTGGTTAGTTAATATGTCAAAAGATTTCTCGGTTTTGAGTTACTCTCGAAATGGTATTTTAATAAGAGGTCTAGCTTCGCTGAATCTTAATGAGGAGAGGCTTTACATAAAAAAAACACACAAGCTATGCTTGATACCTTTTGCTTTTCTTCTAATGCTTACAAGTAAACTTGACGAATTTTCAGAAAAGCAAAAGCCCCAACCAATGTTGAGGCTTTATTTTTTTTGTAGCGAGAGGGAGATTTGAACTCCCGACCTCTGGGTTATGAATCCAGCGCTCTAACCAACTGAGCTACCTCGCCATAAAAGAGGTGCAAATATAATAGTTTTGTCTTTCTAACCACAATAACACTTTATTTTTTTGAATCTTTAAGTGTAAAATATACTTGAAAGCAATAGGCATAAAAGAAGGAAGATAAAATTTACCTAAAAACAACTTTTAATAGAAAGCGACAATAGCGTAAAATATAGGACTGGAAATCATTATTTTTTATTATATTGCGGAAGGCTTAAAAATTATAACTGATGTCTGAAAAAGTAAAGTATGAATTAGAGTTTGTGGTGAAGTCATCATCTAGTTTGTTGTACAAATACATTTCTACTCCAGGAGGCTTAGGAGAATGGTTTGCCGATAATGTTAACTCAAGAGGGGAGATATTCACATTTATGTGGAATGGAGACGAAGAACAAGCAAAGCTATTAACGAAAAAAGTAAACCAATTTGTACGTTTTAAGTGGCTAGCTGATGAAGATCCTGCAACTTATTTTGAGTTAAAAATTCAGATTGATGATTTAACGAAAGATGTGGCTTTAATTATTACAGATTTTGCAGAGGAAGATGAGCTGGAAGAAGCTCGTTTATTGTGGGAAAGTCAAGTAGGGGATTTACATGGTTTAATAGGAGGGTAGTTTTACTCCTGTTGTTCGGCTATTATCATTTGTACAATTCGTTCAATCATTTCATCTTCTTCGTTGTTTTTCGGGTCATACTTTACTTTTAAATCTGCTCCATATAATTTTCCTACACCTTGGTAAACAAAGGCTTTAAAACCACCGCGCATTTCTTTGATAATTTCATAAGATGATGATCCTGTTTCTCTGTCAATTAATTTCACCAATACTCTACCAGAGGTTTGCGACATTTTTTTGATCACATCTGCAAATTCTTCTTTTAATTCTTTTTCTCGCATTCGAAGCAATTTTCTACGTTTACTGTTGGATTTTACTTTTAACAACTCCTCATTATAAAACCGCAATTTTTGAGAAGCTAAAAGTGCGTAAGGGTAAACTTTTTTTACATGATACCTTAATCGTCTGAATTTCTTGTCTTTTTCTTTGTCGTCATAAGGACGAATATCTACTACATTAAATGTACTCATGTTATATAAGTAGCTGGTATCTCCATCAACAACTAACATTTGGAGAACAGCACCATTTGGAGCTTTTCTTTGAATAATTTGAAATGTGTTATCTGAAGGGTTTGTTGTTCTTAGATGGTTTAGCAATGAATCTAAGGTGGTCCTATTTGTAGTAGTGGCTATATGTATAATGGAGTCAAGCTGTTTTTTTGCATCTTTTTTAGTTTGTGTAAAACCAGTATGAAAAAAGAATAAGGTAAGTATAAGTGCTATGTATTTTAGGCAGTTCAATCAGTAGGTAATAATTATATTAAAGTTAAAGATTAAATTCCAATAATTATTGGAGAAAGAGGGATGAAAGTAATCAATTAAATTTAACACTATGTCCTCTTGTTGGATTAGCATTAAAGTTAACATTATAACCTAACATTACTTCAAGGCCACCAAAGCCATTGGTAGCGGTAGATAAGCTGGACAAGTTAAGGTCATAACTTAACCCTAAAGAGAAAGAATTCCAAAAGAATCGACTAACCACATACGCAGCATCACCCCACCTAAGGTAAGGACCTAACGTAATGTACATTTCGTTTTTGTAATCGGTGTACTGACTGTTTTCTTGTAGGGAGTATTTAAATTCTCCCCCAAAATCAATGTACTGATTAGGGCCTTGTTTTACGAAAATAAAATTAGGTAGAATAGATGTCCTTTTATTGGTAGGTAATTCCCCTCCACCATGGAAGGTGTATTTTTTAAGTAATAAGCTAGATTCATTGAACCCTACATTAGGTGAATTTAAGTGGGAGAGTGATGCTCCTGCAAAGAATTTTTTATTGTTTTTTACTTTGTAGTACCAGTGAACACCAGCAGATAAGTCTAATGCATTAACTGTTGTTCCTCCTAATGCATCTATAGTAGCTATTTGTTGGTCAAAAGTAGTCCCATTCCATTGATCATTCCATGTTAATTCATCATATTTAATACTTCTTTGTATCATGTTACCTTGAAAGCCAACCGATAAAAAATGTTTACTTAAGGCGCCACTAATATCTAAGTGATAAGCCAATGATAACCCATATTTTGAGGTAGAAATTTGGGAAAGTCCTGCATCATCTTTAAAGAAGTTGGCTCCTAGACCGAACATACCTCCATTTAATTTTTTCATCACAGGCATATCTACTGATGCTGCCATGGTTACAAAAGGTTCAGCAATAGAGCCCCATTGCCTTCGGTAATTCATAATTGTTCTTAAATCTTCTTCAAACATTCCGGCACTAGCAGGGTTTACTGTAAGGGGAGATGAGAAAAATTGAGAAAAATGAACGTCTTGCTGACCAAATAAATTAGAACCAGAAGCAACGAGCAATAGTATGATATATATGTGTTTCATTATCCTCTAATTTAGATTACCTTACTAGTGTTATATTCCCTTTAAGTTGTTGGGTGCTACCGTCAATCAAGGTAATATTTGCATAATAAGCAAATACGCCAGGGTTAAGTGGAACACCATTATGAGTACCATCCCATCCTTGATCTACATTGTTGGTAGAGAATACTTTTTGACCGTATCGATTGTAAATGTTTAACTGAAGGGTTTTTATAGCTGCTTTACCTCTTACAAATAAAAAATCATTACTTCCATCTCCATTAGGGGAGAAAGCACTAGGAATTCCTATATTCAGATTTACATCAACATTAATAACAACTTCATCAGTAACTACACATCCATATTGGTCTGTATAAGTTACGGTATAGGTTACTGTGTTTAGTAATCTTTCAGCAGTGGTGTTTTGACAGTTTACACAACTTAAGTCGGTTATAGGGGTCCAAGAAAATACTCCACCAATAATAGGGTTCCCAGCAGTATCTGTAACAGTTGAATTTAAATAAGCATCGTTTCCATTAATGATGGTGGTATCTAATCCAGCTGATAAAATTGGTTTTTCATGAACAATAATACTAACACTATCAATTGAACTGCCGTTTAGGTTGTTGGCAATAACATACACCTTAAAAATATCTGAAGTATCATTCCAACAAACTAATCCTGGATTTAAAGTAGAGGAAGAATCAGGTGTCCCTCCTTCAAATATCCATCCTACCACAAGCGGAGTTCCTCCAGTTCCGTTGTAGCTAAAATCAATACAATTGTTTATGCATATTTCTCGATCTACATCATCTGTTGCTATTTTGGCAATAGGAGGAGAGCATACATTAACGGTAATGAGGTTGTTTAATGTCAAGCTATCAGCTCCATATGCGTTGCTTACTTTTAACTTCACAGAATAAGTTCCTGCAGAGGGGTAAGTAATAAAACCGGGACTTGCTCCACTAAAAGTGCTTGGTGTTCCTCCTGTAAAAGTCCATTCCCAATTGGTAGGTAATCCTGTACTTAAATTATTAAAAGAAAGACTATCTCCTTCACAGATGGTAGTGGAACCATTAGCAGAAAAGTTAGCTGTAGGAGAACAATCGGAAACAATTATAGTACTAGTTGTTGTATCAAATAATATTCCATCTGTTACAATTAATTCAACAGTGTATGTTCCCGGAATATTATAAAAAACAGTATGACTTCCTTGTGTATTAGCAGAATTAGGAACAGATCCTCCAATGGTTGTGAGATCAAAATTCCAATCCCAACCGGTAATGCTGCCAGTAGATGCATCCGTAAATACAACAGAGTCTCCAACACATATGGTGGAGTCGTTAACATTATAGATTGCTGAAGGTACGCTGCAATTAATAACACTTATAAAATTGGACATATATAAAGAATCAGGAGTAATACCATCTGTAGCTACTAGCGAAACATCGTAATTACCGGGTGATGGGTAACATATATTGGTGGGGTTTTGAGCAGAAGAAGTTGGGGTAGAAGAACCTGGGAAATACCAGGTCCAACCTGTTGGAGATCCCGTGGATAAATCAGTGAAATTGATGCAATCGGATGAACATAAAGTACTGTCAGATGAACTAAAACTAGTGGTAACACTGGAGCAAGAGTTAACAGTAACAATTACTTCTACCAGGTAGGGTGCAGGGCATACTCTTACCCAATAACTGGTAGTAGTCGTTAATGTAGGGGTAGTAAATGATGCTCCGGTAAACAATAAAGATCCATTAAATTGATTGTCGTACCATTCAAAAACAGTTCCTCCGGGAGGTGTACCTGTTAAAGAGGCAGTAAGGGTTGCTGTTGTGTTACTACAAATGGTTGTTCCGTTAGCAACAATATCAAAAGCGTTAACAATAGCATTGTTAATTCCTGTTCCTCCACCTGTCGCTCCGTTGGGAGGAAAGTTGGCTACATAAGGACAATTGGTTACTCCGCTAATTCCTCCAGTAGTATTTCTTGTGGGAGTTCCCGCAGAAATAGCAATGTATCCACCACCACCACCACCACCAGGACCTTCCCCTTCATCTATTGATCCGTAAAAAGCTCCAGCTACTAATACTTGATCTCCCCCAATACCACCATTGGCAGAAACACTTCCGCTAAGAGATATAGTTCCTGTTGTTTTTAAAATGACAGAGCCTCCGCCTCCGCCTCCGCCTCCAGCGTCTTTTCCTCTTAGGGAGTTAAATACACTAGTACCAATGACATCACCACCATCACCACCATTACTTATAATCTGTCCTGCTCCAGTAATATCTCCATAAGTGGATAGGTAAATGATACCTCCTCCGTTGCCACCATCACCAGCTTCCCCATCGTTACCATCACCAGCACCGCCCCCTCCGCCAATAAATATTCTTCCTGAAGAATAATCAAGTGGTCTTCCTCCCGAACCACCAACATTTCTTCTAAAATCTCCACCCCATGCTGGGTCTCCTGGAGATGTAGCTGTTGGGTCGGAGTTGCTATCGAAAAAACTATAACCACCTTTTCCTCCTCCAGATGCATTGATACCTACAATTGAAGGGGTTTCTCGAATCCAAGAAGCATTATAGGTTGGGTCAGGAATACCTACTCCATTATTCCAATTGTTAATATTTCCAGCGTTAGATCCACCACCACCACCGGCATTGTGAGCGTTTCCACCACCACCACCATTTGCAGGAGCTCCCATACAATAAAGAGAACCTCCATCGTTCATTGTGCTATAAAAAGATTGATCCCCTCCAATGCCCTCTCCTTTTTCACCTCCTTCTAGAGGGTTGCTATCTGCAAAACGTGTTCCTCCAGTAACTGAAGATTGTGGAGCAGCTGCATTGCCACCTCTAAAACCTAAAGCGGAAGCATCAATGCTGCCACCATTATTGATAGTGGTGGTTCCTTCTACCTCTATAGCTATTACACCACCTGATGTACCATTCCATTGTGTGGTATTTATGGTTCCTCCACTGTTTATAGTTAAAGAACTATACCTAGGAACTCTAACAATTAATACTCTTCCAGAAACAGTATAGTCATTTTGTAATGCACAATCGAAAATAATTGTAGTAGCATTAGGAATGTTTTCTACTTGTACGAATTCATAATTTCCGCAATTGTTATAATCAATAATTCTTCCCCAAGTGTTATTAAATTTTGAGGAATTAGGGAAATATGGAGAGCCAAT
>JAGFIT010000025.1 GCA_024103385.1 Vicingus serpentipes | reverse complement strand
TTGTTGCCATATATGAAATAGCTAATTCTAAAAGAGGAATTTCTTCTGTTGCTCTTTCAGAAAAAATAGATGTTAGCTACAAAACAGCATTGTCTATGTCTCATAAAATTAAAGAAGCTCTTGATGACGAGAATGAAGGAACACTGTTTGGAATTGTAGAAATTGATGAAACTTTTGCTGGAGCTAAACTAAATAGAGATAAAAAATTAGCCTATAAAATTTATAAAAGAAATTTGGAACGTATACACTGGGGTTTAGAAGGGAAAAAAGAAAAAGAAAATAGATTAAAACGAGAAGCAAAATATGCAAAGAAAACAGGGAAACCTAGTACTCTAAAAGAAAGCAAATTAGAAGAACTCCTTAAAGATGTTCCTGCATATAACAGACCTCTAATGGAAGATAAATATACCAGAAACTTACACCACCAAAAGATTCATTATAAAAAGAATATAGTTGGATTGATTGAAAGAGATATTTATAATTCAGATGGTGTATTGGTAAAACAAGGGAAATTATTACTGAAGAAAATGGGAAGACATAAAGCTGATATTAATGGAATTAACATGATGCCTCTTCTAAAAAAGCACATAGATAAAAGTGCAAAGATAATGACTGATGGTCACCCTGCTTATAATGATGTAAAAAACCACTTCAGAAAACATGATGTAATTGTTCACTCAAGGGAAAAAGGAGATTATACACCAATTATATATTCAGAAGGCGAAGGGAATGACATGAAAACAACAAACCATATAGAAAACGTATGGTGTCATTTCAAAAAAATGGAAAATGGAACATATTTCCATTTCTCTTATAGACATACCGATAAATATTTAAACGAGTTTGCCTTTAGGTATAATAACCGAAACTTAACAAATAGCCAGAAATTCTCAAAACTTCTTGGGAAATGTTTAAATAAAAGCATTACGAACGAAGAGATAAGAGGAGTTGTTGATTATTATTCATATATGGCTGCTTAAATATTTTTTCTCTACCTATTTATACATAATGAATAGGGTCAAAGAAATAATAAAAGAAGAATTAAAAGGATTGTTATTTGAATCCAATTATGAGAATAATTATGGACTTCCTAAAAATTTCAACTTATTGGTTCATGCAGAAAAACTTGAAGAGGATAAAACAAGAGCTGAAAATGCTTTAACTAAGATAGAAAATATCATGATGCAAGATTTCAGACCCAATGAAAGCAAATTGATGGAAGTTCAGAAAATTATTGCTGAGTGGTAAGACCTATTTCACACTTTATTAAGTAGAACTTTTAATCTTGATTTTTTATTCGACATATTTTATAATTTGATTAGATTGAAGGGAAGTGATTTTAAAAGTCGTAAATTTGTATTCAATCATGAATGCAAAAAAACAGATAGGTATATTTTTAATCTTTCTATTTCTTATAGAGTTTGTATCAGCACAGAATGATACTTCTTCTTTTAAATCTAAATCGAAAGAAGTTGTTAGCGAATTTACTTATACTATAGAACAAGCTCAAAGAGATATTGAAGTTTTAAAGAGCGAAAATGAAAGTTTAAAAAATAGGTTTTCAGATTTACATGTTTATGGAGGTTTATTTATAGCCGCTTTAGCTTTATTCCTTGGTACTAATTGGATTGTTTCAGGTTATAAAGCTAAAAAAATTGTACAAAATGAAATGAGTGAGCATAAAAAATTAATGAAAGAACAATTAGAGGAATTAGATGAATTATCGACTTCTGCACACCAAAATATAGAGATATTAGTTAACTTAATAAAGATAGCTGAAAAACGAATGGATAAGTAATGAGTGCTACTATTGAACATAATGAAGAATTAAGACTTAGAAGGCTTATAGACAGTATTAAAAAAAATGATGCTGAAATTAAGGATTATAAGGAATTTGAAAACTTACTTAATAAGTATGGTGTTTCAGATGATGAAATAATGGCTTCTATTAAAAATGCAGGGTTTAATAGCTGGGATGATTACTATACTGCAAGAAAAAAAGCAAAGGACAAAGAAGAGAAAAGAATTACCAATGTTGTCATTGTGGGTGCTATTGTAGCTTTAGCACTTGCTGTGATTTTTGGATTAATTGATGGAAAAGGTAATAAGAAACCCTAAAAGATTCATTCATCTTAGAAAAGAAAAAAAGCACTTCAAAATTGAAGTGCTTTTTTGGTTTTAAACCTTGTGAATAGGGTTACGTGTTAATTGTACATAATTCCCATGTTTATCCCGGGCTTTGCTTTTTTCTAAAGGTGAATATCCAACTGAAGCCTGAACATTAAGTCGCTATTTGGGTTGTTTTCTTCTGTGCTATAAGTAACGTCTGATTGGGCCTTCAAATTATGTCCTGCAAAAAACTTAGAAACCCCCAAAGTATATTGTGTTTGATCTTCTTTTCCAACAACATCATCCCAGTCCGTTAGCGTATACCTTCCTGCTACTTCCCATTTGTTGTTAAACATGTACCCTGCTTGAAAGTTCATTCCTGTTCCAACACCAACTACGTCACCTGTTTTTGTTCCATCAACATTTAATGCACCATCTTTCTCTGCTGTTCTTACTGCATATTCTCCCATCACAGAGATGCCTTTATATTTAAACATCATGTCTCCAAAAACAGTTATAATGTCTGTTTCAAAATAACCAACATCATTTGTCATATAACTTCCTTGGTTGCTTCTTGTCTTTACCGCTCTATCATTCATGTCGTAAGTTCCCCCTAAAGCTAATTTTGGTTTCTCTTCTCTTTTAATAGCAGAACCCACATAGTCCCCCTTACTTGCAAATTTTCCAAAAGGAAGAACTTCTATTCTTCCTGTATATTGATAGCCTCCAAGATTGTTTTCTGTTACGTTTCTTCCTTCTCCTTGAGAAACACAGAACATTTCTTGAATAACAAAATTTTCTCCCAACTTAAAGTGGTGGTGTAACTGTGCGCCCATATCCCTATCTATATTAAATTTGGAGTTTAACTTTGATCTATCTACAAACTGTAAATTTGCGGAAGAAATTACTCGCTCTCTGTTTCCTGGTAATTTAGTTTGCCCCACCCACAGAAAGAGGTTTTTGTAAAAATTCCACTTTATTACTGCATCTAATATCATTCTTGGCGCACCACTTGTGTGAGGGGATGTCCCAGAAAGATCTCTGTTGGTTAGCCCTAGCTCGACTTTATAAACCAACTTTGGATTGTAAGCAAAACCACCAAACTTAAGCCTTGCTCTTCTTATTAAAAATTGAGATCTCCCAGAACTTATTCCATCGTCTTCATGAATATTCCAATCTCCAACAAACAGAGACTGTACTCTAATGGCAAACTTCATACTATACGAATTGTCTTTTGCAACTACATTATAAAGTCCTTTACCAAAAGTATTGTTTGTTGTGTCTTGTGAATAAGAGTAACTAACCAAAAATAGTATCGTTAATAATAAGTTAATTTTTTTCATCCTGTTTAGTTAATGTTATCTATTTTCGTCAAATAATGGCTTTTGGACGCAAATGTATATCGCAGAATTAAACAAGACGTTATGAGATGTTTATCTCAATATTAATTTTATGTTAACCCTCTTTGGTTTTTTATGGTTGGGCTGAAATTGAAGGTTCTTTTGTGGGTTGGGGTTCTTTTTTCTCCGAATGATAAATTAAGTAGGCAATAAGTAGCACAAGGAAAATAAAAAAATAAAACCGTTTTCTTTTGTATACAGGTCGTTTGGTAACCAACCTGTGTTTGTTTACTAATCCCTCAAAATTCTCCTTCTGTTCTACCTGCTCAGAAGAAAGAATTTTTCTGTTTATTTTGATTATATTTTTTTTCTCGCTCGACATTTTTTTCTTATCCTTTAAAATTACAACATATTTTTCTTCATTTCTTCTAATACCCGATATGTTCTAACTTTTGCGTTATTTTCTGTAATACCCAATATTTCCGCTATTTCCTTAAAGCTTCTTTTTTCGAAAAATCGCATTTCTATTAACGCTAGCTTTTCTTCCTTAAGGTCTGCTAAACCATTTAACAAGGCTTTCTTTTTCTCATTATCGTACTCTTCACAACCCGCTTCTTCAACAATTACTTTTAAATCTTGCTCCGACTGAATGTTTATAACTCTTTGGTTTTTGTTTTTTCGATAATACTGATTAACCTCGTTCAATGCTATTTTATATAGCCAAGAAGAAAAAGGATGCCCTTGAAACTTATATTTGCCTAAGTTAATTAATGCTTTTAAAAACACTTGAGAGGTAATGTCTTCTGCGTCTTCTTCTCTGTCCATTCTTTGATAAACAAAGCGATATATTTGTTCGTGGTATTTTTTATAAATAGGAGCAAAAAACTGACTGTCTTTTTTAGCAAGAATTATCAAATTTTTCTCTGACAGAATAGGTGGTATTTTTTTTCTCTTTAACAAATACAGCAGAAATAGTTAATGTGCTTTTAACTCCTATAACGTTATTTTTCAAAAAAGATACATTTTTTTCTCTATTTTTTTTCCTCCTTACTTAAATAGTATATTGTTATTTTTGAAAAATAAAATCCAACAATCATGGACACCAACAAAAAAAATAATGTGCTAAAATCACTAGCAACCCTTTTGCTAAAGTCTGAACAGCAAATAATTGCTGCAAATAAAGAAGATGTTGCTGTATGCCCTAAAGATGATATTTCTTTACTTGATCGGTTAAGGGTGGATGAAAATAAAGTTCAGTCTATGATTGATGCTGTCAACCAAACCATTGAATTAAATGACCCTGAAGGAAAAGTGCTTTCTTCTTTTTCTCATGAAAATGGAATGTTGGTTGAAAACAAAACAGTTCCTTTTGGCAACATTTTAATCATTTATGAATCACGTCCAGACGTAACTATTGAAGCCGCAATTACAGCTTTTAAGGCGGGAAATAAAATTTTATTAAAAGGAGGGAAAGAGGCTAAAAAAACAAATTTAGTGTTGGTTGACTTATGGAAAGAAGCCTTATCTATAAATGGTTTAGACAAAAACTATGTTACTTATTTGGATCTTAATAGAACAGAAACACAAGAGTTAATTGCCAACAACAATAATGTTGATTTAATTATTCCTAGGGGAGGAGAAGGGTTAATTAATTTTGTAAAACAAAACACCAACATTCCTATTATTATTAGTGGTAGAGGAAATAATTTTTTATATATAGACCAAGAATCTGATTTTGAAATGGCGATAAAAATTGCGCTTAATGGTAAAAGCAGGCTAAGCGTTTGTAATGCTTTAGATAAGGTGTTGATAAATAAAAACACTCCTGATTTGTCTCATAAAATAAATCAGTTAATTAACAGGTTTCAAGAAATTAACATTGACGTCTTTACTGATGAGGCTGTCTTTAATATTAACAGCAACACAACAAAAATTACAGATAATGCCATTTTTGAAGAAGAGTTTTTAGCTCCAAAAATATTGTTAAGCTTAACGGATAGTGATGATGACGCTATTCGTTCTATCAATAAATATTCTGGAGGACATTCTGCAACTATTGTTACCAGCAATGATGCTACTGCTAAAAAATTTCAAACTGAAGTAGATTGTGCTGCTGTATATCATAACGCTTCTACTCGTTTTACAGATGGAGGACAATTTGGTTTTGGTGCAGAGATAGCTATAAGCACACAAAAACTACACTTTAGGGGTCCTATTGGTTTAAATGAACTAGTAACCAATAAGTGGTTTATTTATGGTTCAGGACAAATAAGGTAGTCTTTTTAATGAAAAAGTAATGAAAAAGAAATTAGTAG
Source organism: Vicingus serpentipes (assembly GCA_024103385.1). GTDB lineage: Bacteria > Bacteroidota > Bacteroidia > Flavobacteriales_E > Vicingaceae. The sequence goes on along the minus strand of JAGFIT010000025.1, from coordinate 109,278 downwards.
TAAAAATAGGAACATCTACATTAACCACTCTAACAGATAGAATTTCTTATGCTAAAATAGAAGATTTAGCTCGTCAAATTGTCGCGTTAAAAGATAATTACGACATTGTTATAGTTTCCTCTGGCGCTATTGCAACAGCCAGACAATTTGTTAATATTAGCGGTCATAATAAAGATGTTGACTCCAAACAAGCGATGGCTGCTATTGGACAACCTAAACTAATTAGAATTTACGATGAGGTGTTTAGTAGTTTTGGATTAAACGTTGCTCAATGTTTAATGACTTATAGAGATTTTGAAGATGCTTCTGCTAAAAGCAACACTAAAAATACCATAGACAAACTATTAGAACATAATTATATTCCCATCATCAATGAAAACGATACCGTTGCCATAGAAGAAATTGTTTTAGGAGATAATGATAAGCTTTCTGCGCTTGTTGCAGTAATTATAGACGCTGATATTTCTATTGTTGCTTCAGATATTGATGGGTTGTACAACCATAACCCTCACACTAATAAAGAAGCAAAACTGATAAAAGAGGTCAACAATATAGATGAGGTTGCTTCTTTTGTTGAGGAAAAAAAATCTAATCTGGGAACGGGCGGAATGTCTTCAAAATTTGCCGCAGCAAAAATTTGTAAAGAAAAAAATATAGAAATGTGGATAGTTAATGGCGGAAGAAATAATTTTATAGTAGATGCTTTAAATGGTCAAATTCCTTTTACAAAGTTTAAGTTATAGGTGTTTTTAACAACTAATTTTTTCTACTCTTCCTGCATGCCTCCCGCCTTCAAATTCTGTATTAATAAAAACTTCAACACACTTTAAAGCTTCTTCTTTACTGATGTATCTTGCTGGTAAAGCCATGATATTGGCATCATTATGTAATCGTGCCATTTCAGCAATATCTTTTTGCCAACATAGTGCTGAACGAATTCCTTGGTGTTTATTGGCTGTCATATTAATGCCATTTCCACTTCCACAAATTAATATTCCTAGATCTGCCGTGTTGTTTTCTACAGCATTAGCCACTGGATGGGCATAATCTGGATAATCGGCTCTCTCATCAGAAAAAGGACCAAAATCTTTTACCTCAATGTTCTTTTCTTTTAAATAGGTAATAACTATTTCTTTTAATTCATATCCTGCATGATCACTTCCTATTGCTATTTTTTTTACTTCCATTTTATCATTATTATTTATGAACAGCGCTGTTTATTTAATTATTTAAAAGCTTGTTTTTTAGCTCTTTAAAATTAACTGCAAAGTTGTGAATAAGATGAATAAGTTGTTATAAAAAATAATTTTTATTTATAGGTTTATTCAAATAATATTTCAATCAAAAATAGAAAATAAAAAACCTAATTGTTTTATTATTATTTAAGTATTCTTTTTTAACATTTCATCCACTTCTTTTTTTATAACTAAAAATTAATAGTTATTGGTTTATTAAATATTAACATTCATTTCATAAAAAGTTAAATCGTAGAAAATCAAATTTTTAATAAATTATTTTTTGTTAATAGCTACTCATAACTTTTAATAAATCAATAAAGCAAGAAAACTATTTGTTAATTTTAAACCATTATAACAAAATATTAATAATAGTAAATTCTTTTATTTAAAAATATATATAATATATATTAGGTTGATGTATAACATTTTTAAAATTCTTCTTTTTTTATTTTTATTTCCATTTGCTTTGTTAAGTCAAAACAAAATAAAAGATGGGTATAAAAAATTTTACTATGAAAATGGACAAATATCTAGTGAAGGATTAATAAAAAATGGACAACCAGAAGGCTACTGGATTAGTTATTATCCATCAGGAATTATTAAATCAGAAGGAAATAGAAAAAATTATTTATTAGATAGTACATGGATATTTTATAGTGAAATAGGCAATTTAAAATCTAAGATAGATTATAAAAATGGATTAAAAAATGGACTAAAAACAACGTATAGTGATAGCTGTAATATTATTTTAAAAGAAAATTTTATTGATGATTTAAAACAAGGAGTGAGTACACATTTTTATGATGAAAAAGATTCTTTGAAAAAATTGGAGATTTATTATATAGATAATATAGAAAATGGTAAAGCGGTTGAATATGATGTGGATCAAAGAATAATTACATTGATAACGTATAAAAAAGGGGTATTAATAGGTAAAGAAAAAATAAACAGATATGATCAGTTTGGTAAGAAAACAGCTATTTGGAAGAAATTTTATGAAAATGGAAAATTAAAAGAAGAAGCTACTTATAAAAATGATTTATTAAATGGGTATTTAAAAGAATATGATCAAAGAGGAAGATTAATAAAAGCAACATTATATATAGATGGAAAACCTCAATTATATGCTGATGAATTAGCTGCTTTAGATATAAAAAAAGAATATTATGAAGATGGAGTTGTAAAAAAAGAGGGAGTTTATGATGCAGCTGGAAAAGAACATGGGATATTTAAATATTATAATAAAAAAGGAAAATTAGAAAATACTTCTATTTTTTCACATGGAGTTTTATTAGCAAAAGGATTAATAGATGAAGCAGGAAAAAGACAAGGTTATTGGGAAGAATACTATATTAATGGTCAAATAAAATCTAAAGGAAAATATAAAGATGGCAATAAAATAGATGATTGGGAATATTTTTTTATTGATGGAAAAATGGAACAAAAAGGAAAATACACTAAGGATGGTTTATTAACAGGAGTATGGTATTGGTATCATCCTAATGAAAAAATATTAAGAGAGGAGAGTTTTAGAAAAGGTAGGGAAGATGGAATGCTTTATGAATATTATGATGATGGTGCTTTAATAACTAAAGGAGAATTTATTGATGGATTAAAAGATGGACTATGGTTTTATGAAATGGGAGATCATAAAGAAGAAGGAGAATACAGAGATGGACAAAGAAATGGGGTATGGAAATATTATTATCCCTCAGGAAAATTAAACTTTGAAGGGAAATTTGTAGATGGAGTGGCTGATGGAAAACATAAATATTTTTATCCTTCAGGAAAATTAAAAAAAGAGGAATTTTATATAATGGGTATAAAATCAGAAAGTTGGAAAACTTTTAATGAATTAGGGGAGTTAATTATTACAGTAAATTATAAAGATGGAAAAGAGTATAAACTAGATGGTACTAAATTGAAATAATTAGGTGAAAGTGGATTATTCTAAAAAATCAAAAAAAGAGTTAATTGAAGAAATTAAAAAACTAGAAAATAGTATTTTTAAAAAAGCAGTAGAAAAATTAAAATTATCAGAAAAAAGCTATAAAGATTTATTTGATAAAAGTAATAATCTACTATATATACAATCAGAAGAAGGCTTCCTTTTAGATATTAATAAAACGGCTTTAAAAAAATATGGCTTTAAAAAGGCAGATGTTATAGGAAAAAAAACAACATTTTTAGCTGCTCCTAATAAAAATAATTTTAAAGAAATTTTTGAAAAAAATACACTAGCTTGGGAAGGAAAAGAGCAGGTTTATGAGTTTTTTGCAAAAAAGAAAAGCGGAGTAATTTTTCCAAAAGAAGTAATTGTAAGAAAAGGAGTTTATTTTGGAAAAAATGTTTTAATATCAACAGCAGTAGATATCACAGATAGAAAAAAATTAGCAAAAGAAAAAATTAGAACATTAATAGCAGAGGAATCAAATAAACTACTACAAAAAGAAATTAAACAAAGAAAACAAGCAAGAAAAGAATTAATAGAATCACAAAAATATAATAGAAGTATAATAAGTAGTTCTTTAGACATTATATGTGCTTCAAATAAAAAGGGAGAAATAATAGAATTTAATACTGCTGCAGAAAGGGCTTTTGGTTATAAAGAAAAAGAGGTTTTGCAAAAAAAAGTTAAATTGATATATGCTTTTGAAGAGGAGTATATAAAGGTGAGTAAGAACCTCAAAGAAAAAGGAACTTTTACAGGAGAAATAATTAATAAAAGAAAAAACGGAGAAACATTTCTTTCTTTTTTATCAGCTTCATTTTTATATAGTGAAGAAGGAGAAATTATAGGAACAATGGGTGTTTCAAGAGATATAACAGAATTAAAAGAAGCAGAAAAACAATTAATAGAAAGTGAAGAAAAATACAGGCATTTATTTGAGAATTCTTCTGATTTAATACAAGGGGTAAACGATAAAGGAGAGATAGAGTATATAAACAATACCTGGAAAAAAACAATGGGATATACTACAAAAGAAATAATTAATAAAAATATTTTTGATTTTATTCACCCAGAAAGCATAGAACATTGTAAAAATATTTTTAAAGGATTTTTTAATAAAAAAGCAGATGGAAAATATATAAAAACGAGCTTTGCTTTAAAAAATAAAAAAGGACAAAAAATAATACTAGAGGGAGACATAAGTTGTAAATATAATGGAGATAATTTTTCTACTAAAGGTATATTAAGAAATGTGACAGAAGAAAAATTAACGGAACAAGAGCTTAAAAATTCTCTTCAAGAAAAAGAAGTTTTACTGAAAGAAGTACACCATCGGGTAAAAAATAATTTACAAGTAATATCTAGTATTTTAAATCTTCAATCATCCTACGTAGAAGATAAAAAAACACTAGATATTCTTAGAGAAAGTCAGAACAGAATAAAATCTATGTCGTTTATTCATGAAAGCCTATATCAAACAAGTGATTTTTCTAAAATTAATTTTTCTCAGTACATAGATAGCCTGTCTAAAAATTTGGTACATTCATACGTAATTCATGATGATTTAGTAGAGCTAAAAGTTAATGCAAAAGAAGTTTTTTTAAATTTAGATTTATCAATACCATGTGGACTAATTGTTAATGAATTGGTTTCAAATGCATTGAAATATGCTTTTACAGAAGGAGTAAAAGGAGTAATAAACATAGAGCTATTTATAAAAGAAGAAAATGTTAATTTGATAATAAAAGATAATGGTGTAGGTTTGCCTACAGAAATAGATTTTCAAAATACAGAGACACTGGGTTTGCAATTAGTAATGTCTTTAATAGAACAAATAAACGGAACAATAAAGCTGTTAAAAGAAAAAAAAGGAACAGGATATATAATTACATTTAAAAAAGAACAATAATGTCTAAAAACAATATTTTAATAATAGAAGACGAGGCAATCGTTTCTAAAGACATTCAACAGAGCCTTAAAAAATTAGGATACAATGTTGTTGGTAGTGCTGCAATGGGAGAAAAAGCTGTTGAATTAGCAAATGAAACTAAGCCAGATTTAGTTTTAATGGACATTATGTTAAAGGGAGAAATGAGCGGGATAGAAGCAGCAGAGCAAATTAGAGAGCAATTAAAAATACCTGTTATTTATTTAACTGCGTATGCTGATGAGAACACATTAGCCAAAGCCAAAGTAACAGAGCCTTATGGTTATATTATTAAGCCATTTAAAGAAATAGACTTACACACATCTATAGAAATGGCGCTGTATAAACACGCCAAAGAAAGAGAGGTTATTAAGGAAAGAGATTTTTTATATTCTTTGGTTGAAAAATCTGGTTCAGGAGAAGAGCCTGTTATTTTTGTAAAATCCAATTCGAGACTCGTAAAGGTAGAAACAAAAAACATTTTGTTTGTTGAAGCACTTAAAGATTACGTGGTTATTAACACAGGAGAGGCAAAGTACACGATACATTCTACCATGAAAGACATCGAGAAAAAGTTGCCAGAATCAGAATTTCAGAGAATACATCGATCTTATATTGTTAGAATAGATAAAATTTTGACAATTGAGCAGGATAATGTTGTTATAGAGTGATGAAAAAACTTATTTCCTAAAGGGGGATCATATAAGGAAGGATTGTTTAAAAGAATAAACTTGATTTAAAAAAGAAGGTAGATTACTTGTTTTCTACGTAAAAACTATTTGCCTGAGCTAAAGAGGTAAGAACCAAATCGTTAATACATAGGTTTTCAGGGAGAGTAGTTACATAATAAATAACTGAAGCAACATCTTCTGCAGTCATTGGCTGATAGCCCGCATAAACTTGTTTTGCCTTTTCTTTGTCTCCGTGTAAACGAACTTCCGAAAACTCTGTTTCTGCTGCACCAGGACAAATTTGCGTAACCTTTATTCCGTGTTCCAATAAATCCATTCGCATAGATTTAGAAATGGCATCTACAGCATGTTTTGAAGCGCAATAAACATTACCATTTAGATAGACTTCTTTTCCTGCTGTTGAACCAATATTAATAATATGGCCTTTTTTGTTTTGTATCATGAACGGCATAATTGCCTTAGAAACATATAATAATCCTTTTATGTTAGTATCAATCATTTTTTCCCAATCATCTAAAGAGCCATCTTGAATTCTGTTTAATCCACTTGCTAGTCCAGCATTGTTTACCAAAACATCTATGTTTTTATTGGTCAAACTGTTTATTGCGTTAACAACCTCTTCATTGTTTCTTACATCAAAACAAAGAGGGGTAACGGCAATATTGTACTTATCAATTAATTCTTTAGTTAAGGCATCTAAGCGCTCTTTTCTTCTACCCGTAATAATAAGGTTGTCTCCTTTCTCAGCAAACAATTTAGCTGCTGCTTTTCCAAAGCCAGAAGTTGCTCCTGTTATAAATATGTTTCTATTCACTTATTTAATTTCTTTTAAAGCATTATCTATTAATGTCGCTAAGTATGTTTTATGTGCTTTAGTAGAGGTGTCTCCAGAAGCATTTGTAGTAGCCTTTCTAATTTGTTTTAAATTGTATACAGCCATAGAGACAGCGTTGGTAATATATTTATCACTATTGGGACCAATAGCTATAGCAATTAGCATTTTGGTGTATTCTGCCTGAAGGTTTTGTCTAAAAGAATTGACGTTTCCTGTAAAAATATCAGCCTTAAAAATAGCGTCATTTAAATCAGTCATCATTGTTGAAAGAGAATAGTCGTTTCCATACAGCTCAGAGTCAACGATTCTTTGTAGTGTGTTGGGGTGCAAAAGGTGTTCCAACACATTTTTTTGATAAGATAAAACTTGTTGATGAATTTTCGGGTCTTCAGGTCCTCGTGAAAAATTATATCCTCTACGTTGCATAGCAAGATAGTTGTATAAATCATTAGGAGCATCAAAAGCGTTAGCATCAAAAACATATTTACTTAGCGTAGACATTGCTCTTTTTTGATCAGCCAAGTTTACGGGGGTATAGGGCTTGGTTTCCCCTTTTTGCCCCACCATGGCCCTATCTACATAAACACCACCTATAAAACGAGAAACAACATTTGCTGCTTGAGCTCTTTGTTTGCTTAAAATATAATAAACACGCCTTAATTCTTGATAAGAACCACCTTCCTTAGAAAATTTAGTTTTTACATTAGGCATCATGGTGTTAATTAAGTCAAAAATGTTTGAGGAGTAAGTAATTTGATCATTGGACAAATCACCAATCATTACTCTCGGGTCAATCGCTTTTCCTGGACTCCTCATGTCATCGGCATCATTCCCGAAAATTAATTCAGGTTGAGTGGATTTATTTAGAAGCGCTTGTTTTTGTTCTTCTGAAGAGAACGGGGTGTAGCCAAACTCAATAGCCCAGACATCATAAGGCCCCACGGCAACATCATAAAATTGTTCCTGCTTTTTAGGATCTTTAGTCAAGTTTATCGCTGCATAATCCATGACAGAGCCAGTTAATGCTTTGCCTTTTATAAAATCAGCATCTGCTAACTGTTCAGGAGAAAACAACTGGCTGGCTTTCATGTTGTGATTTAAACCAAGAGTATGTCCAATCTCGTGCATAATTAGAGCGGTCATGGCTTCTTTTTTCATTCTTTCCATGTTTAGGTCTGACGAACCTGATGCCTCGAGCACAACATTTCCAAACATCGTATTTTCATGCATTACACTTCCTAAAGAACAAAATTTTTCATCCATATAATCTTGACCATCATGATCGGCTGCATAATGACTAGCCCCCAAATCGAAAATTTTATCGTACATCACCCTATTGGTAAAGTGCAAGAATTCTAACATAATATCTGCTCCTAAAATTTGACCTGTTCTTGGGTTGGCAAAACTTGGTCCATAACCCCCGAAAGGAGCTTTGGGAGAGGATGTCCAGCGCAAAACATTATAACGAATGTCTCCTGCATCCCAGCTGGCTGTGTCAGGCTGAAGTTTAACCACCATGGCGTTTTTAAACCCTGCATTCTCAAAAGCTTTGTTCCATTGCAAAACGGCTTGTTTTATTGTTTCTCTCCACTCTTCAGGGGTTGTTTTTTCCATCCACCAAACAATCGGTTCAATCGGCTCAGAAATAGTAGCTTCAGGATTCTTTTTCTTTAGGTTCCATCGATGAACTAAATCACGATAGGGAACAGATCCGGTTGAGGTCATGTCTGTTACCTGTGTAGTAAAATAGCCAACACGAGGGTCGTCAATCAAAGGGGTGTAATCGTTTTCTGGCATTTTTATTAAGCTATGATAAACTTTAATGCTAACGTTTCTTCCGTCAGCAACAGCATCAGAGCCTCCGTTTAAGATACTTTCGTTAGAGTAAACGTACTCAATAGCTAGATCAGTATTTTGAGGGTAGTTTCTAATTCCATTTATTTTTGTTTTGTCTTGGTCCAGCTTTCCAAGACTAAAGGCTGTTGCTGATTCTTTGGGGTGGCGAGCGGGTTTTATTTGGGAGAAAGTTTCTTTTAAAAAAAGATTATTGGCATCAATAAGATACAAGCCTTTTTCTTTATCTATCCCTTCTATTTTCAAGCTAGCCATTACTCCTTCACTAATGTTGGCGTCAGCAGCTTTTGATATGTTGTTTTTTGGGTCGAAATAAAAAGAGGAGCTTTGGGTTACAAACTCTATTTTATTAAAATACTTTTTGATTTTGAAAACTTTTGAGCCCCTGTAGGTTCCCTTAACAAAACTTCTGATGTCTGATATTCCATTTGCTATTTGACTGAAATAAATAAATTCTTTTTCTATTTGGTCTCGTGCCACAACTATTTTTATATCTCCAGTTATTGTGTCTTGATAAACAGGAAACAAGCCGTCAATTTTTTTGGATGATTTAATAAGTTCTTCGATTTTTTTTGGAGCGTTTTTGTCCTGAGAGCTAGTACTTGCTTCTGATTTAGTTTTTTTCTTTTTTTGAGCATTTGTATTTGGTTGGTTAATCAAAAAAGAGAACAACAGTAAAGAAGTGAATAAGAAGGGTTTTTTTAACATAAAAAGAGGCATAATTTTTTTATTAGGGTGTATAATTTTTTTAAAAATACGAAGAATTAATTATTTAGTCCAAGCATTTTTTTGAGCCTAGGATGTTCTTCTGTTGCTTTAACCTCACTAAGTATTTCTTTAATTTTTTTGTTAAGATCTCTGTCTTTCTCCAAAGAAGCCCTTAATTCAATTTCTTTTTCAGAACCCACTTCAGCATCTTTCATTTCTGCTTCTGCTACACGGATTTGGTTATCATATTTAGTTTCTAACTCGGTTAAAGCATTAATCCCGGATAGGCGAACCCACCAAGGCTTTCCGTTTAAAGCAACATCTTTAAGAATAGGAAGCCCCTCTTCAACGGTTTTATGATCTTGTTTTTTAAGGTATTTTATATAAATAGAGGTGAAGCCATATTTTTCAAAACCAGTTATTTTTTCGGAAGCTTTAATAAAAAAGGAGTTTTGCTCTGCATCACCATGTTCAGCATAAATAGAAGCAACAGCACCTAAAACAGCTTCGTTTTCATCATTTTCAAGGGCTTTAGCAAACTTTATGGCATCATCTGGGCTTATTTTTGAGAGCGCAGATAAAGATTCCTTAATCACATAATAAGACTGTTCAGAAACGCCAGCAATAACTGCCTCTCGAGTTGCTTCATCGTCTTCAAAATATTTAGCAAGTGCATCAATAGCGTCTCCTCTCACTTTTGAGTCACTATCATTTTTTGCCATATAGAGCAATTTCGATTTAATTTTTTCTTCATCGTTTTTTAGTGCGTTTTTGATGCTTTTTATAGCCATGCTTTTAAGATAAGGATATTTATCATCTAGCGCATCATAAATGGTGTTTATAGCAACATCTTCGCTTGATTTAGAAAGGCTTTTTATAGCCTCGTAACGATCTAAGTAACGACCTGCGTGATGGTACATATAGGCCAACTCTTCTGAAGTTTTGTGGTTGTCTATTTTTTCACACAACAACATCTTGTCGGCATCAACATTTACTAAATCGGGTTTTGCGTCAACACCAAAGGAATAAATATTTAAAACCTCTTCCGCAATTACCTCTTTGGTTTCTTTTTTACCATTAACATAAATATCTATCTTAAAAGGCAGGCGATACAGAGGGGTTGTTTTAAGGTCCTGAACCTGCTCAACAGTTACTATTTGTACCTTTAAAGAGTCGTTATATTCATAATTAATATCTAAAATAGGGTGGCCTTTATCATAAAACCATTGGTTAAAAAACCAGTTTAAATCTTCTCCCAACACTTTTTCGCAAGCCATTCTTAATTGGTGCATTTCAACAGCAGTGTATTTGTTTTCTTCTAGATAAATGCGCAATGATTCAAAAAAAGCTTCATCACCCATATAGTTTCTTAGCATATGTAAAATTCTTCCTCCTTTTTGGTAAGTATTTCCATCAAACATGTCTTCGCGATGTCTATAATCAAAACGAACCATGTCAACATAGCCTTGTTTAGCTTGGCGCAGATAAACGTTAAGGTCGTTTTGTAGTCCATGCCCTGCTTTATCTTCGCCATATTTATATTCTCTCCATAGCACTTCTCCATAAGTGGCAAAGGATTCATTTAAAGGCAGGTTCGCCCATGATTCACAAGTGACTAAATCACCAAACCAATGATGGAACAACTCATGAGCAATAACGTCTTCTCCTGCGCTTCCGTCTATCATTTCTCTTTTCGTTTGTTGCACGAACTCGCCATGAATTACAGCAGAGGTATTTTCCATTGCTCCAGAAACATAGTCTCGAACAATCACCTGACTGTATTTTTCCCATGGGTAATTTACGCCTAACCTGTTGGAATAAAACTCTAACATCTCTGGTGTTAAGCCAAAAATATCTTTGGCGTACTGTTCGTATTCATGCTCTACATAATAATCTACAGCAATGTCTCTCCAGGTGTCTTTTACCACAGCAAAATCACCAATAGCCATCATTACCAAATAAGGAGTATTGGGCTTGTTCATTTCCCAAAAATCTGTTCTGGTTCCATCACCATTAATTTCTTGGTGAGTTAACAAGCCATTAGAAAGTGTTTTGTATTTATCTTCAACTGTTATGGCTATTTCTTGTGTGGCTTTTTCTATAGGAGAATCAATGGTTGGAAACCACGCAGAATTAGATTGTGTTTCTCCTTGCGTCCATATTTGCATGGGCTTGTCTTTTTCTTCTCCTTTGGGATTGATAAAATAGAGCCCTTTATCATCACTTATTGCATCACTTCCACCAGAAGTTAATTCGTTAGGTTTGGCGGTGTATTCAATAAAAATTTTGAAGGTATCTTTTCGGGTGTACTCTTTATCTAAATCAATAATTAATTTTAGAGAATCATACTCATATTTTAATTCCTCTAACGAAAGGTCTTTTAGCAACGCTACTTTGCTGATGTCCATCCCTCGGGCATCTATGGATAGATGTTTTTTAGGATAAAAATAAGGGACAAACGTTAGTTCTGCTTTTCCGTATAGGTGGGCTTTTTCCCAGTTAAAACGAACATCTAACTTGGTGTGTAATAAATCAAAAATACGCGTGTCTGAAGCTTGATAAATAGGACGAGTAGGCACCTTGTTAGGGTCGTCCATAACAATGGTTTGTTCAGGAAGGGTAATTGTTTTGGTGTTGGTACAAGCACTGATTGCTACGACAACCATTAAAGAGAGGGCTAATTTATTTTTGAACATCATTTTAGTTTAAGATTAAGCAATACAAATATGGTTAATTATTTTGAGGCTATCAACCAAAATAGGATGAATGGTAAAACAGAAAAAATTATTTTTATCGTAGTCGTCATTGCGGACTTGAGGAGTTTATACTGAGCATGGCCGAAGTAGAACCAAAACAATAGATGGATGTTTTTTGAGATTCCCAGTCAGGCTGAGGATGACGTATTTATTTTGTATTTTAGCAAAATGAGAAAAATGTTGTTTACTTTATTGATAGGAGCTAGTTTCTTTGGGTGTAGAGAAATGAAAGTTGATGATGTTAAAATTGAAATAAAAACCTACAACGAAAAAGACAGGGGCAAGTTTTGGAACATATGTTTATATGGAAGCGATAAAAGTACAACTTGTAAAGGGTACATGATTCTTGAAGTTTTTGACAAGAAAAAAAAGAAAAAGACATTTGAAATAGGGCTTGTTCATTTGAAAGGGCTGTGTAATAAAAAGAATATTTTCAATTTTGCAACAGGAAGGAACACATCAAAAGAGGATATGGAGTGGTATAAAAATTTAAACGCAAGTGATGTAGAAAAAATTCATATTACGGTTTTTGAATGTTCAAGAGATCATCAACCAATATTTGAAAAAAACCTTGTTCCTACAGAAATGAAATAAAAAAGATTCATCACTTCAATTTGTTTTATCCTTTGACGGTCCTTCGACAGGCTCAGGATGACAAAGGGAGACAAATTATTGTTCTGAATGACAATAAGGTTGAATTAAAAATCAAAAGCCAACCTTTTCCCCCTGTAATCCTCATCAATTTTTCCTTCATCAAAAACGAGGTGTCCGTTAACAAAAGTTTGTAATACCTTAGAATGAAAAGTTTCTCCTTCTAGTGGAGACCAACCACACTTATAGAGCAAGTTTTCTTTTTCAACGGTCCAGGGGTTATTTAAATCAACGACCACTAAATCTGCAAAAAACCCTTCCCTAATGTAGCCCCTGTCAACTATTTTAAAACAATCGGCTACTGCATGGCTCATTTTTTCTACTACTTTTTCTAAAGAAATCTTACCGTTGTGGTAATGTTCCAACATGGCAACTAAAGCATGTTGCACCATGGGCCCTCCGGAAGCAGCATTAAAGTAAGTTCCTGTTTTTTCCTCAACGGTATGTGGGGCATGATCTGTTGCTATTACATCAATTGTTCCGTCAATAACAGCATTTAAAATAGCATCTCTATCAGAAGCTTTTTTTACCGCTGGATTCCACTTAATAAAAGGTCCTTTAGTTTTATAATCTTCATCAGAAAACCACATGTGGTGAATACATGCTTCAGCAGTAATGCGTTTTTCTTTTAATGGGGTTTTATTTTCCAACAGCCCTAATTCTTTGGCTGTAGATACGTGAAATAAATGAAAACGGGTGTTGTGTTTTTTGGCTAATTCAATGGCTAAAGAAGAAGAGAGGTAACAAGCTTCTTCGCTTCGTATTTCAGGATGACACTCAATAGGCACCTCTTCCCCGTATTTTTCTTTATATGCAGCCATATTGTTTCTAATGGTGGTTTCGTCTTCACAGTGTGCGGCAATTAAAAGTTTGCATTTAGAAAACAATTCTTCTAGTGTTTCTTTGTTATCTACCAACATGTTTCCGGTGGAAGACCCCATAAATACTTTTACTCCACAAACCGTTTTGGGGTCTGTTTTTAACACTTCTTCAATATTATCATTAGAAGCTCCCATGTAAAAGGAATAATTAGCAAAAGAAGTTTTTTCAGCAATGTCGTATTTATCTTGTAATAACTCTTGGGTTAGCGTATTAGGAACAGTGTTGGGCATCTCCATAAAAGTAGTTGTTCCTCCGGCAACAGCAGCCCTAGATTCGGAATGAATATCTGCCTTGTGTGTTAACCCAGGTTCTCTGAAGTGGCATTGATCATCAATTACTCCAGGCAGTAAATAGTTGTTGTGAATATCATTAACATTGTGGGTTTTTTCTATCTCAGCAATGTCATCATCACCCTGAAAGATTTTTGAAATCCTTTCCCCTTCAATTAAAAGGTGTCCTTTAAAAACTTTTCCTTCGCTAACTATTTGTGCATTTTTTAAGAGTGTTCCCATAATGCAAATATAGCGTTATTAACGTCATGCTGAACTTGTTTCAGCATCTAAAAAGACCCTGAAATAAATTCAGGGTGACAACAAGAGGCGGGTTAACGCTGATACTTCCTAAACCAACTTTTGATTTTCATTTGCAAGACTCCAAAGATAGCTTCTTTGAAAATTCCTCCGCTCATTTTTGAAACCCCTTCTTTTCTGTCGGTAAAAATAATAGGAACTTCCACAACATTAAAGCCTAACTTAACAGCTGTAAATTTCATTTCAATTTGAAAGGCATACCCTTTAAATTTAATAGCGTTCAAATCAATTGTTTCTAAGACTTTTCGAGTATAACATTTAAACCCCGAAGTGGTGTCTCTAATATCCATACCCGTAATAAACCGAACATATGCAGATGCGTAGTAAGACATTAATACCCTGCCCATAGGCCAATTAACCACATTTACTCCTGATTTATATCGGGAGCCAATTGCTAAGTCAGCTCCCTCTTTTGAGCAAGCATTATATAGTTTTATTAAGTCTTGTGGGTTGTGAGAAAAATCACAATCCATTTCAAAAATAAATTGATAATCTTTTTGTAGCGCCCACTTAAACCCATGGATGTAGGCAGTACCTAAGCCGAGTTTTCCTTTTCTTTCTTCAAGGTGCAATTGGTTGGGAAATTCTTTTTGTAGTGTTTTTACAATATTAGCAGTACCGTCAGGAGAGCCATCATCAACAATAAGTATATGAAAATCTTTTTCTAAAGAAAAGACTTTGCGTACCATTTTTTCAAGGTTTTCCTTTTCGTTGTAGGTGGGTATGATTACAATGCTGTCAGCCATTATTCAAATAATCGAAACATGTAAATATAATTATTTGAACTTAGGAAATGAACCCGATTTCTAAAATTGTGTTAAATGATGTTAAAGGACTTCAGAAACTATTGACCAATTCCTTAGTGGCTCTTAGCTTTTTATACAAACTTTCAGCTTGCCCATCATATAAGGTTTGTTGTCCATCAGAAAAAGCAATTTCAGGGTTTTCGTGCACTTCAACAATAATTCCATCGGCACCACTCATTACTCCTGCTAGAGCCATAGTAGCGACATGTTGTCTTAACCCAATACCATGAGAAGGATCTACAATAACCGGCAAGTGTGATTTTTCTTTTAATATCGGCACAGCATTTAAATCTAATGTGTTGCGATACGCGTTTTCGAAAGTCCGAATACCTCTTTCGCACAGCATGATTTTTTCATTACCATTAGAAAAAACATATTCAGCAGAGGCTAATAATTCTTCTATTGTTCCCGACATTCCTCTTTTAATTAATACTGCTTTATCTACACTACCCAGAGCATCTAACAAATTAAAGTTTTGTGAGTTTCTTGCTCCTACTTGAAAGATGTCTACATAATCAATCATTTCTTCTACTTGAGAAACCTGCATCACTTCTGTAATTACCTTTATACCGTTCTCAGAACAGTGTTTATAAAATAATTTTAACCCATCCATTCCCATTCCACGGAAAGCATACGGAGAGCTTCTTGGTTTATAAACCCCACCCCGCATTATTTTAATGTTGTTTTTTAATAAGTGCTGAACAGTATGTTCAATTTGTTTTTCTCCCTCAATGGAGCAAGGACCAGCCATTATTGCTAATTCTTTTCCGCCAATGGTAACATTATTGCCCAAATCGATTATGGTGTTGTTTACTTTCCACTTTTTAGATACTAATTTATAGGCATCAGAAACACAATGGATATCTGCTATTCCTTTCATTGTTCCAATACTTCTAATATCAAAATCAGTTTTTGGAATACCTACAATATAATTTTTGAATTGTGTAGAAACGATATTTGCTTTTATTTTTAGGTCATCCAACTTGGCCAATATGGCCTTTTTTTCTTCGCTGGTTACGTTTGGTGATAGTTGTATAATCATGGTTTTTATATAAACGAGAGAATGATTAAATGAGAGAATGCTATAACTATTCTATCATTTAAGCCTTATAGCATTGAATCATTCTTTTACTCCATTAATAAATGTTTTTACTGTTTCTTTTATGTTATTACTTTTTTCTAACTCTTTAATAAATGCACTTCCTATAATTGCACCTTCGGCATATTCGCATGCGGTATTAAAAGTTGCTTTATTAGAAATACCAAACCCAATTAATTTCGGATTGGTTAAGTCTAACGCTTTAATTCTTTTAAAATAATCTACTTGTCCTTGTTGTATGTCGTTTTTAGAGCCAGTAATGGAATAAGAGGAAACAACATACAAAAATCCGGAACTCTCACTATCTATTAGTTTTATTCTTTCGTCAGGTGTTTGAGGAGTAATCAAGAAAATACAATCTAGCCCTAAGTTGTTCAAAAGATTTTTATATTTTTCTTGATAAGTTTTTAAAGGAAGGTCGGGCAAAATAAAACCATCAACCCCGACAGCTTTGGCTTTTTCAAAAAAAGCAACATCCCCATAGTGTAACACCTGGTTATAGTAACCCATCATTACAATAGGGATGGAAACCGTTTTTCTAATTTGTTCAATTTGTTCAAAAATCAGGTTGAGGGTGATACCATTTTTAATAGCTTGTTCACTACTGTTTTGTATGGTTGGCCCATCAGCCATAGGATCTGAAAAGGGCATTCCTATTTCTACCATATCTACGCCATTTTTTTCTAACTCTAAAACAATTTCTACAGTATCGTTTAAGCTAGGAAATCCTGCTGTAACATAAATGTTTAGGATATTTTGTTTTTCTTTAAAAATACGTTCTATTCTGTTCATTTTGAAAAATGCTTTAATGCGATAAGGATTGATTGCAATAATTATTCTATCATTTTTTATTCACTCCTTAAAGCATTTTAATGTAAGTTTCTAAGTCCTTATCTCCTCTACCAGAAAGATTTACAACAATACAGTCTGTCGGTTTTAAATTAATTTTATCTAACGCAGCTAATGCGTGGGCCGATTCTAACGCAGGAATAATGCCTTCTAGTTTCGTGAGTTGATATGCTGCACTTAATGCCTCCTGATCAGTAGCGCCTAAAAATGTTCCTCTACCACTTTTGAAAAGGTGTGCGTGTAAAGGTCCGACTCCTGGATAATCCAGCCCAGCAGAAATAGAATAAGGCTCTGTAATTTGCCCCTCTTCATTTTGCATCAATAAGGTTTTACTTCCGTGAATTATTCCTTCTGTTCCTACTTGAGTGGTTGCGGCAGTTTTTCCAGAATCAACACCTAGTCCGTCCGCCTCCACAGCAATTAGCTCTACTTGTTCGTTGTCTAGATAATGATAAAAAGCTCCAGCCGCATTGCTTCCCCCTCCAACACAAGCAATAATTTTATCAGGAGAATCTTTACCTGTTTTTTCTTTTAATTGGTATTTCATCTCTTCACTAATAATAGATTGAAAACGCGCAACCATATCAGGGTAGGGGTGAGGGCCAACCACTGAACCTATTAAATAATAGGTGTCTTCAGGATTATTAATCCAATCACGAATGGCTTCGTTGGTAGCGTCTTTTAAGGTTTTGCTTCCTGATGTAGCTGCTCTAACTTCAGCGCCCAGCATTTTCATTCGAGCTACGTTAGGAGCTTGACTTTTAATATCAACTTCCCCCATGTACACTATACACTCTAATCCCATCAACGCACAAACGGTAGCCGTTGCAACACCATGTTGTCCTGCTCCAGTTTCTGCAATAATTCTAGATTTCCCTAAATGCTGTGCTAGCAAAATTTGGCCAACAGTATTGTTTACTTTATGAGCTCCAGTGTGATTTAAATCTTCTCTTTTTAGATAAATGTTGGTGTTGTATTTTTCAGATAGTCGCTTAGCAAAGTATAAAGGAGTTGGTCTTCCAACATAATCTTTTAGCAAATGCTTAAATTCTTTTTGAAACTCATCTGACTCGATAATTCCTAAGTATTTTTCTTTTAATTCATTTACATTATGGTAAAGCATTTCGGGAATAAAAGCTCCTCCAAACTCACCATAAAAACCATCTTTATCAACGTTGTAATTCATTTTATGATTGTTTTCTTTACACACCCCTCTCTCCCCTCTTTTTGGAGGGGAAGTTTCCCTCCTAAAAAGGAGGGACTATGGGAGGTGTTAGTTTTTTAGCATTTGTATAAAATTCTTTATTTTTTCAATATTTTTTAATGCCGGCTTTATTTCAAAGCCACTATTAATGTCTATTCCCATAAATTGTGGGTGTGTCACTTTTTTAATAGCGTTAACCATTGTTTCATCAATTCCACCACTTAACAAGAAAGGAACATTTCCTTTGTACCTCTCTAATAAGTTCCAGTCAAATAGGATTCCATTTCCTCCTTCATTTTTTCCAAAAGCATCAAACAAAAAATAATCACAGTGCTGAGCATAATCTTTCAGTTGACTGAAGTCAAATGCATCATGAACATTAAACGCTTTAATAATTTTCAATCCTTCTTTTTTTAATTTTTCACACAGTAAAGGAGATTCTTTGCCATGTAATTGAATGTAATCTAACCCAAATTCATTTACTTTTTTACTGATAAAATCAATATCCTTATCAACAAAAACACCCACTTTTTTAATCGTTTTAGGGATGTTTAAATCAGGAAAATCAACAACATTACGAGGTGACGTCTCATGAAAAATAAACCCAATAAAGTCAGGCTGAATTTTAGCTAATTCAGTAATATTAGAGCTATCTGCCATTCCACAAACCTTAAGCTGTAACATTTTTTAATTGATTTATTTGATCAATAAATTTTTTACACGCCTTTCCTGGTTCTGCTTTTTTCATAAAGTTTTCTCCTATTAAGAACCCTTCAAATCCATGTTGTTTCAATTCAACAATGTTTTTAGGGTCATTAATTCCGCTCTCAGCAATTTTTACGGTTGCGGAAGGCAGTTGTTGTGCTAAACGAATGGAGTTTTCAAAATCAACATCAAACGTTTTTAGGTTTCGATTGTTAATCCCTACTAATTTTATTTCAGGGATATATTTTTCCAACTCTTCTTCGGTATGTACTTCTAACAAAACTTCTAATCCTAATTGATGGGCTAGAGTTGTAAATTGCTTAACTTCTTCTTTAGTGAGTACTGCTGCAATTAATAAAATAGCATCTGCTCCAATAGATTTTGCTTCTATAATTTGATATTCAGAAACGGTAAAATCTTTTCTTAAAATCGGACAAAAGTTAAATTTTCGAGCAGTAATTAAATCTTCATTTTTACCTCCAAAGAATTTGGTATCTGTTAATATTGATAATGCAGAAGCGCCTGCTTGCATATACCCAATAGATACTTTTTCTACATCAGCATATTCATTAATCATGCCTTTTGAAGGGGATTTTCGTTTAAACTCGGCAATAATACCACTCTTGTCTTCTCGTTGAATATAGTGAGCTAAAGAAAGACAGTCAGAGCCATAATAAAGGCTTTTTTCTAATAATTGTACAGGGTGAGTTGCTGCTCTTTCTGCGACTTCTTTCTTTTTATAGGCGATTATTTCATCTAGTATATTCATGCTTTAGTTATTTTTATTTTGTCATTCAGAACGATAATTTATCTCTGCTTTAGCAGAGCGATAAATTGAAGTGAAGAATCCATTGATTAAACATAATTTTTAAAGTTAGATTCTTCACTTCATTGTACAAGTTTCACTAAAGTGAAAGTAAAACTTTGTTCAGAAAGACAGGTCATAATGTTAGTTTTTTTAGTGATTGATAAGCTTTTCCTGAATCGATAGATTCTTTAGCTATTGAAATACACTCTTCAATAGACTTTGTTGGTTCAAAACATTGAATGGCAAAAGAGGCATTTGCTAATACTACATTTTTTTGCTCAGCAGTACATTCATTATTTAACACATTAACAAATATTTTTGCAGCACCATCAACAGTAGGTCCTCCAAAAATAGATGCCGCGGTTTGTTTTTTAAACCCAATATCTTCAGGGCTCAATAATGATTCCCTTTTATTAGATACCGCTTTAAATTTTCCAGTTAAAGAAATTTCATCATATCCATCCAGGCTGTGAAGTATAGTATAGTTGGTGTCTGTTTTTTGAAGCAAGTAATTATAAATACGAGCAATTTCCATATTAAATACTCCTACCAATTGGTTTTTAGGAAAGGCTGGGTTAACCAAAGGTCCTAACAGGTTGAAGAATGTTTTCAGACCCAATTCTTTTCTAACAGGCCCAACGTTTTTCATTGCTGGATGGAATAAAGGAGCATGCATCATGCAAAAGTTAGCTTTTTCTAATTGTTGTTTCAGGGTGGATTCATCATTCGTGAATTGATAACCTAAATGCTCTAATACATTAGAAGATCCACAAGAAGAAGATACTCCATAATTCCCATGTTTTGAAACTTTATATCCAGCCCCAGCAATAACAAAAGCAGATAGCGTTGAAATGTTGAATGTGTCTTTCCCATCTCCTCCCGTACCACAAACATCGATGCTGTTAAATTCTGATAAATCTATTTTTATACACAGGTCCAATAATGCTTGTCTAAATCCTTCTAACTCCTCTACAGTGATGGTTCTCATTAAGTAAACAGTTAAAAAAGAGGCTATCTGAGAAGAATTAAATTCTCCTTTACCTATCCTTATAAGAGTATTATAGGCAAGTGCTTTTGACAGTGGTTGTCGCTCAAATAATTGATTTAATATCGCTTTCATGTTACAAGGATAAAAAATTAGTAATCATTTGTTTACCATGTTCTGTTAGTATTGATTCTGGGTGAAATTGAACTCCATACACCTTATAATCTTTATGCTTAAGAGCCATTATTTGTCCATTTTCTTCAACAGCTGTAATTTTTAATTCTTTAGGAAATCCTTCATTAGCAATTACCCAGCTATGATATCTTCCTACATTAAAAGATTCGGGAAGCCCTTTAAAAATGACATCTTCTTTATCCAATACCTGGATGGACGTTGCCACCCCATGATAAACATTATCTAAATTAAGTAACGAACCGCCAAATACTTCTCCCATTGCTTGCATGCCCAAACAAACACCCAAAATCTTTTTGGTAGGAGCGTATTTTTTTATTAATTCTTTTAAAATTCCGGCATCATCAGGTAATCCTGGGCCAGGAGAAAGAATAATCGTGTCATATTTATCTACATCTTCAAGACTTATTTCGTCATTACGAAAAACGTCTGCCTCAAATCCTTCATTTGCTTCTACATAATGCACTAAGTTGTAGGTAAATGAATCGTAATTGTCTAATACTAAAACCTTCTTCATAATTTAAATATTTTCAGCCAAGTTTAACGCTTGCTTTAATGCTCCCAATTTATTATTTACTTCTTGTAATTCATTTTCTTCAATAGAACTCACAACAACTCCCGCTCCTGCTTGAAACAATAGGGTGTTATTTTTACTCAAAAATCTTCTTATCGTAATGGCATGCTTGAGAGATCCATCAAAACCGAATACCTCAATAGCGCCACCATAAAAACCTCTATTCTGATTTTCATATTGATCTATCAATTGCATCGCTTTATATTTTGGAGCTCCAGATAAAGTACCTGCTGGGAATGTGTCTGCAAAAACTTGTAATGCATCTGATTGTGTATTTAAATCTGCTTCTACCTCTGAAACCAAATGAATAACATGACTATAAAATTGTGTTTCCTTATAGGTTTTTACTGTCACATTTCTACCGTGGCGACTTAAATCATTTCTGGCTAAATCTACTAACATCGTATGTTCTGCGTTTTCTTTCGGGTCTTTAGCTAATTTTTCTGCTACTAATTTATCTTTTGCAACGTCTCCTGTCCTTTTAAATGTCCCTGCTATAGGATTAATAGTTGCTTTTCCATGATGTGCTTTTAGTTGGGCCTCAGGAGAAGAACCAAATAATTTAAAATTTCCGAAATCAAAATAAAAGGAATAAGGAGAAGGGTTTACTGATCGGAGTGCCCGATATACATTAAATTCGTCTCCAGAAAACTGTTGTGAAAACTGTCGGGAAAGCACAATCTGAAAAACATCTCCTTTCTGACAATGCTCTTTCCCTTTAGCAACCATGTTTCTAAACTCACTATCGGTTACATTACTTTCCTCTTTTCCTTTTACTTTAAAAGTGTAATGAGGATGTTTACTACTACTCACTAACTTCGTTAATTCTTCTAAATTAGATTCAACTCCTTCTACTACATTTTCGATGATTAATAGTTCATTTTTAAAATGATCGATTTGAATAATATATCTGAAAAGAGAATAATGCATCTCTGGTGAAGTATACTTTTCTACTTTTTTAGCCTTAATATCAACCGTTTCAAAATACTTTACTGCATCATACCCCGTATAACCAAAAAAACCATTCACAATTCCTTTGGTTTCTATTTTAAAAGTACTAATCAATTCTTGCAGCCTCGAAATTACTTGGCTTCTTTCTTTAATTTGAATTTTTTCATCCATCCCTAACCCTGAGATATTAATGTTGTGATTCTCTACGATAAAAGAAACAATAGGCTCCAAACAGATGTACGAAAAGTTGTCATTATTCGCATGATAATCCGAACTCTCTAATAGAAAGGAATTATGAAATTTGTCACGAAGCTTCAAGTACAACCCAACAGGGGTAACTGTATCTGATAGTAACTTTTTGGTCTGAGTAGTTATATTTATTTTATTCATCACCTGAATATTTCCTGTGTATTTTTACTTAAGTAGTTATAAAAAAAAAGCTTGTCGTAATCGACAAGCCTTATAATATAATATACATGGTTATAGATTACGTTTTTAATTAAAACAGAACCCCCACCAATTTGTATTTTTTTCAGTTTTCATAATCGGTACAAATATAGGAGAAAAAAATTAAAAATAACAAATCATAATTTTCAAAATAAGTAGCAAAAATAAAAGGTTGAATTTTCTTAAAAAACAAGACTTTAAATTGAAAATAAACTACATTTGTGCCGTAAAATCTTAACTGAAACTTAAACAAAAACTAACATGTCAAAACATCAAGCAGAAATAGACGCTTTTATGAGTGGCGTTAGAGCAAAGCAAGCTCATGAATCTGAATTTTTACAAGCTGTGGAAGAAGTAGCAGAAGCAGTTATTCCATACATTACAGATAAGCCAAAGTATAAGGAAGCGAAAATTTTGGAAAGAATGGTTGAACCAGAGCGTACTATTATGTTTAGAGTGCCATGGTTAGACGACAAAGGACAGATTCAAATTAATAAAGGATTTCGAGTGGAGTTCAACTCTGCTATTGGACCATATAAAGGAGGGTTGAGGTTTCACCCTTCTGTGAATTTATCAATTCTTAAATTTTTAGGGTTTGAGCAAGTATTCAAAAACTCTTTAACTACATTGCCTATGGGTGGAGGGAAAGGAGGTTCCGATTTTGATCCAAAAGGAAAATCGGATAATGAAGTGATGAAATTTTGTCAATCATTTATGACTGAATTACAAAGACACATTGGTCCTGACACAGATGTTCCTGCTGGAGATATAGGTGTAGGAGGTAGGGAAATTGGGTATATGTTTGGACAGTATAAAAGGCTAAGAAACGAGTTTACAGGGGTATTAACTGGTAAAGGACGTAACTGGGGAGGATCTTTAATTAGGCCAGAAGCAACAGGTTATGGAACAGTTTACTTTGCTAAGGAAATGTTAGCAACAAAGAAGGATTCTTTTAAAGGAAAAACAGTTGTGATTTCTGGTTCTGGAAACGTTGCTCAATATGCTGTTGAAAAAGTAATTCATTTAGGAGGTAAAGTAGTTACTGTATCTGATTCATCAGGATATGTTCATGCTCCAAAAGGAATTCATTCTGAACAATTAGCTTTTTTAATGGATTTAAAAAATGTAAGAAGAGGAAGGATCAAAGAATTGGCAGATCAATTTGATGACATCACTTTTATTGAAGGTAAAAAACCTTGGGAAGTTAAATGTGATATAGCATTACCTTGTGCAACTCAAAATGAGTTAAAAGGAGATGATGCGAAAACATTATTAGCCAATGGTTGTATTTGTGTTGCCGAAGGAGCAAATATGCCTTCTACACCAGACGCAATTGCTAAATTTCATAAAGCAAAAATCTTATTCTCTCCAGGAAAAGCATCTAATGCTGGAGGTGTTGCAACGTCTGGATTAGAAATGAGTCAAAATTCATTAAGACTATCATGGACTGCTGACGAGGTGGATGAAAAATTACATGCAATTATGGTTTCTATACATAAGGCTTGTGTGGAATATGGAAGAGAAGGGAATTATGTTGATTATGTAAAAGGAGCTAACATAGCAGGGTTCGTAAAAGTAGCCGATGCCATGATTGATCAAGGATTGGTTTAATTTTAAAATTAGTAAGATTTAAAAGTCCCGGAGCATTTCGGGGCTTTTTTTATAAAAAATAATTACATTCGTTTTTCTTAAAAACTACTGAGTTATGTATGGGAAATTACAAAAAGACCTTCAGAATGAGCTAGCCAATATAAAAGATGCTGGACTATATAAAGAAGAAAGAATAATTACAACACCAATGGGAGCAGAAGTGAAAGTTGCTTCAGGTGAAGATGTAATTATTATGTGCTCTAATAATTATTTAGGGTTATCATCTCATCCGAAAGTAATAGCAGGAGCAAAAAAAGCATTAGACACCCATGGTTACGGGATGTCTTCAGTTCGATTTATTTGTGGAACTCAAGATATTCATAAAGAATTAGAGCAAAAAATTTCTAATTTTTTAGGAATGGAAGACACTATTTTATATGCTGCAGCATTTGATGCTAATGGAGGTGTTTTTGAGCCTTTATTTGGAGCAGATGATGCTATAATTTCTGATGAATTAAATCACGCTTCAATTATTGATGGTGTTCGTTTATGTAAAGCAGCAAGGTATCGGTATAAAAATAGCGATATGGAGGACTTAGAAGAACAGCTGAAAAAAGCACAAGCACAACGCAATAGAATTATAGTTACAGATGGCGTGTTTTCAATGGATGGTTATGTGGCCAAATTGGATAAAATATGTGACTTAGCAGAAAAATATGATGCTTTAGTAATGGTTGATGATTCTCATGCTTCTGGTTTTATTGGAAAAACAGGAAAAGGAACACATGAACATAATAATGTGATGGGAAGAGTGGATATTATCACTTCTACTTTAGGAAAAGCATTAGGGGGCGCTATGGGAGGCTTTACTTCTGGAAAAAAAGAAATCATTGACATGTTACGCCAACGATCCAGACCTTATTTATTCTCTAATTCTTTATCTCCCGCAATTGTTGGTGCGGCAATAGAGGTTTTTAATTTATTAAACCACTCAACTGAATTAAGAGATAAACTGGAAAATAATGTAAAGTATTTTAAAGAAGGAATTAAAAAAGTGGGCTTAGAAATTAGGGATGGAGATTCTGCTATTGTTCCCGTGATGCTATATGATGCAAAATTAGCACAAGAATTTGCCAATAAATTGTTAAAAGAAGGTGTTTATGCTATCGGATTCTTTTATCCAGTAGTTCCAAAAGAATTGGCGAGGATTAGAGTACAGCTTTCGGCCGCTCATACTACAGCTCACTTAGATAGAGCTATTGGAGCTTTTGAAAAAGTAGGAAAGGAACTGGGGATTATTGAATAAAGAGTTCTTTTTCAGAAAGTTTTAAAACATTTTATATATTTATCACCTACAAAAACGAATTATTATGTTAAGATATATAAGTGTTTTATGTTTCTCGTTACTTTTTAATCAAACCATATTTTCTCAAGGAATTACTGCTACGCATGACATTCAGGCTGCGGGAGAACCTAATGAATATGTGATTAAAACAACTATTTCTGGATTAGAAGGAGTTGATATTGCTCGAATTACTTATTTTATTCCTAAGGAACATATATTTAAAAAGTCACCAAATAATTCTTTGTTTCATAAAAGAGAGGATGAATTTGTAAAGTTTTATATAATGGGAGTTCCTCCTTCAGGAATAATTGACATAGAGCTAAATGTATTATTAAGCGGGGAGGAGAGTGTTGAATTTCCTGTTGAATTTCAGTATTCTCAGAATGAAGAAAAAAAAGTGATGAATTTATCGCCTATTAAAATGGAGAGAACCCCTGTAATAATTGCTGATGTAGAAGAAAAAGAGAAGGTTCTTAAAGAAGAAAACGATAAGCAAGAAGAGGAGCAATTGTTGCAAGAAAAAATAGCCGCAGCGGAAAAAATAGCAGAAGAAGAGAAAGAGAAACAGGAGAAATTGCTGGCAAAACAGCAAGAAGAGGAGCGTTTAAAACAACAAAAAGTGGAGGAAGAAGAAAGAGCTAAACAAGAGGCTGCATTGGTCTTAAAGCAGGAGGAAGAGCGCTTGGCACAAGAAAGAATTACTGAAGAAACTAGACTGGCAAAAGAAGAAAAAACTAAACAAGAAGAGCTGGCAATACAGCAAAAAAATGAAGAGGGTAGGTTGGCTTTAGAGAAGGTGGTAGAGACAAAACGTGCAGAAGAAGAAAAGGCAAAAGAAGAAGCTAAACTATCGGCTAAGCAGCAAGCAGAAGAGGAGCGATTAGCACAAGAAAAAGCTGCTGAAGAAACAAAAAAAGCTGCGGAATTAGCAGCAAAACAGCAAGCGGAACAAGAAAGGTTAGAACAAGAGAAACTTGCAGAAGAGAAAGCAAGACAAGAAGCAGAAGGGGCTGCTTTATTGACGAAAGAGGAAATGAAGCAAGAAGAAAGTACTGCTCCTGATTTACGTGAAAGTACAACTAAATATGCAGTTCAGATTTTAGCCTTATCCAATTATTCGGAACAGAGGGTTGCCACTTTTTGTAATCAACATGGGCTTTTGGTTAGTGAAATTTCTACCGAAAAAGTAGGAGGGTTAACTAAGGTAAGATATGGTGCTGCTAGCTCTCTAGAACAAGCTAAAGAAATTAGAAACAAACTGGTTAAGAAGAATATAACAGGAGCTTTTATTGTGAAGATTAATTAGTGCCTTTGTGTAAAGGTAAAATTAAGTTAAAAAAAATTAAATGAATGCAACCTTTTTTTAAAAAACTACATCTACTTGTTTTTGGCTCTAAGGCTATCAAATTTAAATGAAATAGCATAAGCCTTTCATAATGAAAATTAAAAATATGATGAAAAATTTGTTATTAGCTATGGTTTGTTTTTTTACACTTACCATAAGCTTAAAGGCGACCCATATTGTTGGAGGAGAAGTTAACTACACTTGCTTAGGAGGTGATTTATATGAAATAAGTTTAAAAGTATATAGAGATTGTGCTAGCGGAACTGCAGGTTATGACAATCCTGCTGCTATTAGTGTTTTTGATGCTAACGGTAATATTGTAACCACCTTATATGTAAATTTTGCTGGTGCGACAAAGCTTCCTCCAACCATTAATCAAACAGACCCTTGCGTTAAGATTCCTACAGGTGTTTGTGTAGAGGTTGCAGATTATAAGACAACAGTTAATCTTCCGTCTATTCCAGGAGGGTATACCATTACTTATCAAAGGTGTTGTAGAAATAATTCTATTTCAAACCTAGTAAACCCAGGAAATGTGGGATCAACTTATACTGCAAAAATACCAGAAAACCCAACGTGTAATAGTAATCCTCAATTTAGAGAATTTCCTCCAATATTTGTTTGTGCAGGATTTGATATTCAGTTTGATCATTCAGCTACCGATGTTGATGGAGATTCATTGTATTATTCTTTATGCTCGCCATTAACCTCTACGAGTAACCCGCCCAACCCAAACCCACCAGCAGCACCGCCTTATACGGATGTTCCTTTTCAAGCACCTTATAGTGTTAATGATCCTTTAGGAGGAGTACCTCTTTCAATTAATCCTCAAACAGGAGCTCTTACAGGGAGAGCAGATTATGTGGGTCAATTTGTTGTTGGAGTTTGTGTGAGCGAGTATCGAAACGGAGTTTTAATTAGTTCGTTGAATAGAGATTTTCAATTTAACGTATTAAATTGCGAAAGGGAAGTTGTTGCTTCTGCTATTGGATTTACGACTAATTGTAATAACCATACGGTTCAGTTTTTCAATAATAGTTTAGGAGGAGTTAGCTATTTATGGAATTTTGGAGACCTAACCACGTTGGCAGACACGAATAACACGAACAATGCCGTTGTTACTTATACATATCCTGATACAGGAACGTACATTGTAACGTTGATTGCTTTTTCAGGAGTTGACCCTGCATGTAATGATACTTTAACCAATTTAGCGACAGTAGTTGATACATGTGGGGCTTGTAATCTAACTTTAAGTTTAAGTAAAAATGATGCTGATTGTAATGGTGTTGCAGGAACATCTGCAGACACTTTATGGAATCCAGATTATAGTTTAAGCGGGGGGCCCCCTGATACTTGTTCTTTAGGAGGCACCTCGTGGTCTTGTGGGAACATTGGAGGATGTGGCATTATTCAGGGGACAGCTTATGGATTTCTTGATTACGCATGGATTTGTGGAACAGATACAATTCCTACTTCATTTGTATATCCCCCAGAGCCCTGCTCAGGAGGACCAGGGTCTTGGGATCTCTGTGTTGGAGGTTGTACTATAAAAGGAATGCCTTTTCCTTCGGGAGGGTGGTATTATGTTTGCCCCGGTGGTGGTGGCGGGCCTTCTCTCGGGGACGCGACCGTTACTCCTAGTGGAGGAACTCCACCCTATACTTACACATGGAACACAACACCTATCCAAACAGGTCCAACAGCTACCAACCTAGAGCCAGGAACGTATGTAGTTACAGTTACTGATGCGTCAGGATCTTGTGTGGCTACCGATAGTGTTATTATAGATGGTGTAGGAGGAGTTTCTATTAGTACTTCTTCTACCGATATAACAAGTTGTTCTGCAACCGATGGAACCGCTACAGTTACTCCTAGTGGAGGAACAGGACCATATTCTTATCGATGGATTCCAGGAGATTCTACAACGGCAACTATTACAGGTTTAGCTCCTGGCTCATATACCGTTATTGTAATGGATAATGATAGCTGTACCGCTTCTGAAATCGTTCAGGTGAATAATCCTTTTAGTATTCCGGTTAGCATTACTGATTCAGCAAACGTAAGCTGCTCAGGAGGTAATGATGGTAGTGCCATAGTTACTCCAGGGGGAGGGTTTGCTCCTTATACTTATACTTGGTCAGCAGGTTTACCGAGTGATTCTTTAGTTACTGGTTTAACTAAAGGATTTTACACGGTAACAGTTACAGATTCTGCTGGTTGTGAGGGAAGTACAAGTGTAAACATTACAGAGCCTACTCCAATTATCCTAACATTGTTGTCAGATAGCGTTAACTGTAATGGAGGAAGTGACGGGAAAGCGATAGTTGTTGCTACAGGAGGAACACCAGGATTTAATGGTTACACTTATTTATGGACTCCTGGATCACAAGCAACGGATACAGCTTCTGGTTTGATTTCTGGCTCTTATTCTGTTTTAGTTACAGATAGTTTAGGTTGTGATACTTCAGAAGCTGTTGTCGTTTACGAACCGTTACCAATCACTTTAGAACCTCTTGATTCGAGTGTTACAGCTTGTGTTGGGGGAGGTAATGGTATTGCAATAGTTGATGTTTCAGGAGGGGTAGCTCTTCCTTTTACTTACTTATGGTGTGATGGACAGAATACTCGTGTAGCAACAGGTTTACCAGAAGGGTTTTGTACGATTACAGTTACAGACAATAATGGCTGTGTAGCTATTGATTCTGTAGAGGTTGTTTTTCCTCCGGGATTGGCTTTAGATACATTAATTGCAAATGCAAGTTGTGCAGGAGCTAATGATGGAAGTATAACGGTTAGTCCTTCGGGAGGAAAACCTGCTTATTCATACTTGTGGAGTAATGGAGACACTACTCAAACAACATTTAATTTAGTTGCCCCAGGAACCTATACTGTAACAGTAACTGATGCAATAGGTTGTGATAGTACTATTACAGTGAATATTACAGAACCTAGTCCTCTTGGGGTAATTTTAACACCAAGTAATGTAACTTGCCCAGGGATGAGTAATGGATCTATTATTTCTTCCGTAACAGGAGGAACTCAACCTTATTCTTATTCTTGGTTACCAGGAGGAGAAACAACTCCAAATTTGACAAATATTGCAGGAGGAACTTACGATTTAACGGTAACTGATATGAATGGTTGTGATTCAACAGTCTCAACAACAATTATTGAATTACCAAATAATGCTATTGCTAATTTTGACACAGCTACAGTTCCTTTATGTGAAGGTCTTCAAGTTATATTTACGAACTTAAGTTCTGGAGCCACTACTTATTTGTGGGATTTTGGTGATGGAACAACTTCAACAGAAGCAAATCCTACCCATATCTTTGCATATGGATTTTCAGGAACAATAACGTTAACCGCTTTTGATGGAGGTTGTTCAGATACTTACACCATGACTATTAATGCAGGTTTGCTTGAAGATCACTTGGTGGTTACAGCACCTAATGTTTTTACTCCTAATGGCGATGGATTAAACGATTGCTTTAATGTTGATTTAGGAGGACAAATAAAAAACTGCTCGGAATTAACTATTTTTAATAGATGGGGAAACAAAGTTTTTAGTGATGAGAATGGAGCTTGTTGGGATGGAGACAATGCTAGCGCTGGAACTTATTTTTACATCATAAAAGTTAATGAAACAACATATAAAGGAAGTCTAACTTTACTTAAATAGCACTTTGTTAATGCTAGAGAAATTAAAAAGCGAACAATAACTTATTGTTCGCTTTTTTTAATTCTGTCCCCAAAAAAGAAACGTTATTAGGAAGCAATAATAATTATTAATTTTAATGATTCATTTTTTTCTATAGAATAGGCTTATGAAAACAATTCTTTTAATGACCGATTTTTCGGACAATGCCAAAAACGCAATACAATATGCTATTGAAATGTTTGGAGATAAGGTGGAGTATATTCTCTTAAACACGTATATTGTTCGAGAAAACTCAGGCTCTTTTATTTCTGTTGCTGGTCGAATAAAAGAAATTTCGGAAGAAGAATTAAATGAGGAATTGGATTTTATTCAAAATCAATTTTCTCAATATCCCAATTTAAAAATAACGTCTCACTCTCAACGCGGGGGACCTATAGATGGAGTTAAAGCAATGAGCAATCAATATCCGATTGATTTAATTGTGATGGGAACAAAAGGAGCTTCTGGACTCACTAAAATCTTGATAGGAAGTGTAACAGCTTCGATTGTTAAAGGAGTAAGTTTACCTGTATTAATTATTCCAGAAAAAGCAAAATATCAATCCATAAAAAAAGTAGTTTTTGCTGTTGATGAATTTAAAATGGATGATGAAGAATTACTTAACCCGATGAATGCAATCCTAGAAAAGGAAAATGCAGCGCTACATTTGTTAAATATAGTAAAACAAGAAGGTGCAGAAGTAGGAGCTGTGCAGTTAAATAAAAAGGAAGGGGAAAACATTATTTTAGCATCAGTTGTTGGAGAACACGTAAGTGAAGAAATTGAAAAATACGCTACACAAAATGCTATTGATTTGATAGCGGTTGTTTCTCACCATAATAATTTTTTCGACCGTTTATTTCACAAAAGTGTTTCTCAAGAATTAGTGTTTCACGCTAAATTGCCAATTTTAGCTTTGGACGACTCTTTTCGAGATTGATTTAATTATG
The DNA here is from genome assembly GCA_024103385.1 of Vicingus serpentipes. Taxonomy (GTDB): domain Bacteria; phylum Bacteroidota; class Bacteroidia; order Flavobacteriales_E; family Vicingaceae. Next base: position 77,641 of record JAGFIT010000025.1, on the reverse strand, counting down.
AGTATTTTCGTTGAAATACGGTAAATATAACTTACATAAATATGAAGCTCTCCATACTTATCCCTGCGTATAATGAAGGGAAAACCATTCATTTGATTTTAGATAAAATTAAAGATGTTTCAATAAGAGATGGAATTTCTAAAGAAATAATTATTGTTAATGATTGCTCTTCGGATGATACCATTAAAAAAGTAGAGGAATATATGGCTAGTAACCCAACCTTACCAATAACGCTTCATAATCAACAAAAAAACCAAGGAAAAGGAGCGGCAATTCATAAGGCTATTGAATTGGCAACAGGAGATTATTTAATTGTTCAAGATGCTGATTTAGAATATGACCCTGAAGAATATAACTTGTTACTAAAGCCTGTTTTAAATGGTTTCGCTGATGTGGTTTATGGTTCTCGGTTTATGGGGGGAAACCCTCACCGAATCTTATTTTTTTGGCATTCATTAGGAAATCAGTTCTTGACCTTCTTGTCTAATATGTTTACTAATTTGAACCTAACCGATATGGAAACCTGTTACAAATTAATTAGGAGCGATGTAGCTAAAAGTTTAAAATTAAAAGAAAGCCGGTTTGGTTTTGAACCAGAGTTAACGGCTAAACTTTCAAGGGTACCAAATATTAGAATTTACGAAGTGGGGATCTCTTATTACGGAAGAACATATGAGGAGGGTAAGAAAATAGGGTGGGAAGATGGTTTTAGAGCCATTTACTGTATTTTAAAATATAATTTGTGGAGTAAATGATTTTCAAAAAAAACAAATGGGCAATAACGAATAAGAAATCTTTTGCTGTCCTATTTCTTGTTCTGATTTTAGTTTTAATAACTAATGTTGTTCACAATCCAACAATTAATGTTTTAAGATGGGATGTTTTTGGTTATTATATTTATTTACCTGCTTTTTTTATTTACAATGATTTAGGTTTAGACAACCTGCATTGGGTAAAAGAAATTAATAGCATATATCATAACACAGCTACTTTATACCAAATAGCACTTTCGCCAATTGGGCATAATGTAAACCAATATTCTTTAGGTATGGCAATTCTATATTCGCCATTTTTTTTGTTAGGTCATGGATTCGCTTTACTTACCAACTATCCGGCAGATGGTTTTTCTCTACCATATCAGGTTTCTATTTTTCTGAGCGGTATACTGTATATGCTAATAGGGTTAATCTATTTTAGAAAAGTCTTATTGCATTTTTTTTCTGATAAAATTGCAGCTATTGTTATTTTAATTATCTGTTTGGGAACTAATTACCTGCATTTGCAAATTAGAGGAAATGCTATTATTACTCATAATTATTTATTTGCTTTATACGCAATTTTAATATGGAGCACAATAAAGTGGCATCAACAGATAAATAATAAAAACACTTTAATCTTAGGATTAATTGTTGGGTTAATAGTTACCGTTCGACCTTCTGAAGTAGTTTCGATATTAATTCCTGTTTTATATGGCGTGACTTCGGTAAGCTCTTTTAAGGAAAGAATATCATTTCTTATCAAGAAGAAAAAATATGTTTTACGAGCTGTTTTTGTAGCTTTTTTAGTGGGGCTTCCTCAGCTTATTTATTGGAAATTGTATGCAGGTCAATTTTTCTATTATAGCTATAATAATAATGGAGAAGGATTGGATTTGTTAAGTCCTCACACAATAGGTGTGTTATTTAGTTTTAGGAAAGGGTGGTTGATTTATACTCCTATCATGGGGTTTTCAATAATAGGATTTTACTATTTATATAAAACACATCGACAATTATTTGTGCCAACACTATTGTTTTTTATTGCTAACCTTTACCTTGTTTCATCATGGAGTACTTGGTGGTACGCAGGAAGTTTTAGCCAAAGAGCGTTAATGCAATCTTATGTTGTAATGGGACTGCCTTTAGGAGCCCTGTTGTCCTACCCATGGAATAAATCTTTAAAAATTTCTGGAACATTTATTTTGTCCTTTTTCTTAATCTTTAACTTATTTCAAACATGGCAAATAAGTAATGGGATTCTTAATGAAGAGAGAATGACCAAAGACTACTATTTTTCTGTTTTTGGGCAAATAACTCCACCAACAGAAGAACAAAAAGAACTATTATTAATTCAAAGAAGCCTTACTGCTGTTGATGAGTTTCTTCATCCAGAAAAATATCAATTGGTTTTAACGGAGGAAGAAGGTTTTGAAAACGAGAAAGAGGGCGTTATATTTGATTATCCACATTCTGGAAAACGTGTTTTTAAAATGGATAAAACACATGTTTTTTCTCCAGCAATAAAAAAGAAATTTAGCGAACTTACAGAGCAAGATCATGCATGGATTAAGGTCACGTTATGGGTTTATCCTTCTGAAAAATGGAAAGAGAGCGAACTTTCCTTAATCACTACTTTTTTGTACAAAGGGAGAGCGTATAAATACAGAGGAATGGATACCGAGAGAGACACCGAACTTATTCCAAACCAATGGAATAAGGTAGAAAAATATTACCTAACGCCACACCCAAGAACGAAAGAAGATGTGTTTAGAGTTGATGCGTGGTTGAGAGGAACAGAAGAAATAATAATAGACGACTTAAAAATAGAAGTGTTTAATAAAAAAGAATAATTAAAAAGTGAAAACAGATTATTCTATATGGATTTCGAAAGTAATAATTCCTTTGTTATTATTTATAGTGGGGTTATATACATTCGCTATCCGAATTATCGGGTATGATTTCACTTATCTTCCTGGAGACATGGGTGATACCAGGTTTAACAATTATATTTTAGAGCATGGATACCAATATCTAACGGGTCAAGTAAAAGAATACTGGAGTGCCCCTTTTCTTTATCCTACTAAAAATGTAATTGCCTACTCTGATAATTTGTTAGGTTCTGTACCCCTTTATTCTCTTTTTAGAGCCTTTGATTTTGGTAGAGAAACTTCCTTTCAATTATGGTTTTTAGTGTTGTCCGCTTTAAATTTCGCATGTTGTTATGTGGCATTAAATAAGTGGTTTAACAACGCGATACTTGCGTCAGTAGGGGCATATATTTTTGCTTTCGGTATCTATAATTTAGGCATGATTGGTCATGCTCAAGTTTTTCCGAAATTTATGATTCCGTTAATTTTTTACTGGGTTTGGCAGTATTTATCTAAAAAAGAAATAAAGTATTTCTTTTTCACGACTATGGCGGTGGTGTATCAATTTTATTGTGGTATTTATTTAGGTTTTTTCGTAATCTACGCGTTGCTTTTTATTGTGGGCAGTTATTTTGTTGCTTACCGGGATATTGCTTTCTTCCATCAATTTAAAAACAAGAAAAATAATTTAATTTTTTTTAGCACCCTTTTATTGGCGGGAATTACTATTTATCCCCTAATTTATCCTTATTTTGAGCTTTCTAGGGTGACAGGATTAAGAACTTTTGATGAAATAGTAAATAGTATTCCTCACCCTCTTTCTTATTTTTTCGTTCAACCCGCCTCTTTTTTATGGAAAGAAATCTTTTATATTCAAAATCCATGTTTTGAAGGTTTTGATGAGTGGTGGGTGCATTTTTTATTCCCTGGGGTATTGCCTTGGGTTACGGTAATTTGCATGCCTGTTATTCTCTTCTACAAAAAAAGAAAAAAGAAGGAAGGAAGAATGGGGCAGTTTTTATTTCTTGCTTTTTTATTGAGTATGATTTTCTGTATGAATTTTAATGGGTTTATTCCTTATAAACTTATTTATAGGTTACCAGGTTTTGCTTCAATGAGGGCATTAAATAGAATAATAAATGTAGAAATTATGTTTTTTATTTTGATAGCTATTTATGTTTCTCATGAGTTAAGTAAAAAGTCTTTTTTAAAACTAAAAATTATTTACTTTCTTCCATTACTCGTAATTATGGATAATGTTTACAATTTAAATTGGGATGTTAGAAGGTTTAATAAAGAAGAATCGATTCAAAAGGTTGAGGTAATAAAAAATCAAATTAGTCAAGCGGGAATAAAAAAACACCAAGTTGTAGCAGTAGCATTAAATAAAGAAAAGGAAAATTCTCATATAGATATTATCGATCACCATATCAGCGTTATGCTTGCTTCTCAAGAGCTTCACCTTTCATGTGTAAATGGTTATTCAGGGTCATATCCTGACAATTACATGTCATTTTTTGATAACACCGATTTAGAAAGTTTAACTTCTTGGTGTCAACAAAACAATATTTCGCAAGATGCTATTCACCTGGTTAACTTTAAGCGAGAATAAAGTTTCTGTTTTTTGAAGAGTAAGCGAGTTTAATTAATAAAGTCTAATGGCTTGATTTGTAGCTCACTTAAGTTGATTTCGGGAATGCCTGTTACTACCTCAGCGGTGTCAGGGTTTATATCCCCTCTAACCATAGAATACTCTGTTGCAGATGCCATCCAGTGGTAAAAAGGATAGCTACCAAGCAGCTCAAAACTACCATCATGCTTTGTGATTGTATGGTAAGAATGGCTCCACCATTCGTTCCATGCTAAGATAACCCCTCCTTGGATGGGTTTATTGTTGTTGTCTACTAATTTACCTTTTAACCTAAATACTTTAGATTCAGAATAATTATAATAATTATTAAGACATAAGCACTCTCCTTTTTTAGCAGATGAGTCAAACTCTTTAAAAGCTTGTGCAACAGGCTTAACGGTTCCTTGAATGGGAATTGGAGCTTTTTTAACTTGTGTTTCTCCTTCCCAATTTACAATGCCCATAAAGCTGGCGTGATATTTTCCCCAATCAACATCTTTGTATTGCCACCAAGAATATCCTGAGGCTCCACAATTGTGTGCTTGTTCTAGGGTTTTTTTAGCAAATAATCGTTGTTCTTCATAAGTAATGGAATCGTTGTTAGCAGGAATAGCTGTCTCACCTATTATCCAAGGCTTTTTGGTATATTTACCATACCAATAAATTTCGTTCCGTACTTGCTCAGGCTCATATTCATAAGGGTGATAAGAAATAAAATCGACTGGTAAGATATTTGGATCCCACTCAAAAACTTCTCGTATTCCCTCTAGCCCTATTGTTGAAAGGTGGTTAGGCGCATACATTTTTATAAGGTTCGTCCAGCTTTTAGCAAGATGATATGCTTCTTTTTTTGGTCTTTCTATGGGGTCAAAATACAAGGGTTCATTAAAAATGTCAAAGGCCATTATGGTCTTGTTGTTTTTAAAACGTTTAGCGAGCCTCATTAGGTGGTTTTCGGTAGTTTTAAAATCAGCAGAAAGACGGGTTAAGAAAATAACCTTTAACCCTACCTTATCAATAATTAGGAGCATTTCTTCTATGGCGTTAAAATAGCTCGTGTAGTTTTTTTCGGAATGGGTCAAAATAAAGGTAGAGTCTTTATCATTTCCATATGACGCTCTAAAAGAGAGGGAGCCTTTATGATCCTTATCTACGTTAACTTCTCCTATTCCAACAATTCGCACGGTATTAAATCCCAATTGTTTAATTAGTAGCATATCTGATTCTAGTTGTATCAAACAAGAATCTTTGGAGGTGTAGAGATGCCCTTTTTGGTTTATATATTCAGATGCAGGACATGGCCACACATCATTTTCATTAGCTTGTAATCTTACTATATAGTTAAGTGTTATGGGATAAAATGAGGAGTCATTTAATATGAAAGAGTCACTTTTAATGGACACAAAGCCTTGAGGCTTTTGTAAGAATAAATAGATAAGGATAAAAATAGTAGTAATACCGCAGAACGGGAGGAAGAATTTTCTCATTTATTTTTTGTAAAAAATTAGTAGAATCAAAGTTAATATTTATATCCTATTCATAAAATAATGCTTTAAGCAAAGAGTTTATTAATCAATACTTATTTTTGTAAGGAATAAGGAGAAGATTAATGAGTAAAAATGACACACAAAAAATAAGTGTAAGTATTATTATTCCGCTATATAATGAGCAGAGCTTGATTATTAGCCTTCTTGACACACTAAGGCAAGTTAAATATCCAGGTTTTGTTACTCATATTGAAATAATTATTGTTGATGATGCTTCAACAGATGATTCTTTTGCTGTGGTAGAGGAGTATGTAAAGAAAAATTCAGGGATGAAGCTATTACAACACTCTGTTAATAAAGGGAAAGGTGCTGCTGTAAAAACAGGTGCTGCTGTTGCTTCTGGAGATTATATTTTACTTCAAGATGCAGATTTAGAATTAAGCCCTAAAGATATCCCTTCACTTCTAAATGCAGCCAATGATTTAAGTGTTCCTTTTGTGAATGGCTCTCGCTATTTGCCAGGAGTTATACGAACACAAGCGGCTTTTAAGCGTTATTTTGCAAACAAGTTATTTACCTTAATAACATCTATCTTAACCAATGTTCATTTAACGGATATGGCTTGTGGTTACAAATTAATTTCTTTGAAGTTTTTTAATCAATTACATTTAAATGAAAATCGTTTTGGCTTTGAGGCTGAATTAATTATAAAATGTGCCCGCATCCAAAAAAATTGGATAGCTGAGGTTCCTGTAAATTATTTCCCTCGAAACTTAGGGGAAGGTAAAAAACTAAAGAATATGGATGGGTTTAGAATCTTTAGGACAATAATTAAGTATGGTTTATTTAAAGCAAAATAGCATCTCGCATATTGTTCGAGTTTTGCTGTTTTTTACGGTATTAATACTACTAAACTCTTGCGCTAAAGAAGAGTCTTCTCGCCCTTTTTTTTCCAGCAATAAGGTAATAATAAGGCCGTTAGATGGAAATTTTATTTCTGAAGATAGGAACAATAATCAGTTGTTTGCAAATGGAAGAAAACATGATGGATGGGATATGTTTTATATTATTTATGAGAATGATAGCATCATAAAAATTAAGTCTTCAACAGGTAATTTTTTAAATATTCCTTCTGTAGATCAAAAGGATAAAAAAGCTTCCTTTTTTATTTTAAAACCACACAAACAATATTATAGGATATTAACAAAAGAAGGAGAGAATGTTTTTGTTGATAATGATTTAGGAGTAAAAACCTCTTTAACTAAAAGAGCGACATTATTTAGAATCAAAAGCTATTTTTCATTACCCGATTCTTTGCTCTCTTTGTTGGAGTTGAATTTGGGTAGATTTTTTTTCCAATTAATAACTTTTATGGTTGGGGTATTTATGTTGTTTAAATTTTTTCCTAACTTAATTAGAGAGAATAAATATTCTTATAAATCTGTTTTGGTAATAGGGTTTATATTACTCTTTGTCGTTTTTGACACTAAACCATGGAAAGACAACAAGGTAATTGTTCATGATGTGGTTTCTTATTATGAGTATTTGCCTGCGGCTTTTATTTTTAACGATTTGTCGTTTGAATATGTTGATAATTTACCGTTTGATTTTGAAGGAGATATTTGGGTTGATGATAATGAAGAAACAGGAAGAAGACTTCCTAAAACATCAATGGGGTTGTCTTTTATGTATTTGCCCTTTTTTCTAACTGGTCATCTTGTTGCTAAGCTTCAGAACTATACAGCGTATGGTTATTCTGAACCTTACGGAAAGATGATTGTTTTAGGGTGTTGGTTGTATGTTTTTATTGGGTTGTTTTATTTGAGAAAAATTTTATTGAAGTATTTTAATGATGTTGTCGCTAGTCTTACCTTGTTTTCTGTTGTATTAGCTACTAATTTATTTTATTATACCACAATAGAACCAGGCATGTCGCATGCATATAGTTTTTGTTTAATTATACTCTTTATCTGGAGTACGATGAGGTGGTACGAAAACCCAAAAATATCATTAGCTGTGAGTTTAGGATTGCTCTCGGGCTTAATTGCTTTAATACGACCAACTAATGCTTTAATTGTTGTCTTTTTTCTGTTATACGATATTAAGTCTTTAACAGACATTAAAAATAAAATGGTCTTTTTATGGAAATATAAACACCAAATTTTATTAATTATTATTGCTGCTTTACTGGTGTGGTTACCACAAATGGCGTTTTGGAAGTATGCTACGAATCACTGGCTATTTTTCTCCTATGGTGAAGAACGTTTTTACTTTAACAATCCGCATATTCTGGATGGATTGTTTAGTTATCGTAAAGGGTGGTTAGTTTATACCCCAATTATGATTTTTGCACTAATAGGCATTTTACCGCTATATAAAATGCAGAGGAAATTTTTTCTTCCTTTGTTAGTCTTTCTTCCTGTTAATATTTTTGTTATGTATAGCTGGTGGTCATGGTATTATGGGGGAGGGTTTGGTAGTCGTCCAATGGTTGACTCTTATGGATTATTGGCGATTCCCTTAGCAGCCTTTTTTACATATTTTAATCAAACGCCTTTTTACTTAAGAGTGATTCCTTTTATTCTCTTTTTTTTAACAAGTTCTCTTAATCTTTTTCAAACACAGCAAACAAAAACCTGTTTACATTGGTCGGACATGACGAAAGAGTCTTATTGGACTAATTTTACTACTTTAGGTAAACCTGAAGGTTTCGAAGCTATGTTGAAAGAACCTGATAATGAAAACTTGCGCAAGGGGCTAGATGAACGAGAGTAATTTCTGTGAATAAATTTGGAACCGCACAACGATTTAAACCTGAAATTTTATTTTTCAAACGTAAACCCTTCTAAATTCGAGTTATTAGCATTAGCAAACAAAGCATTTTCAACATCTAAATTAATAGTTATAGTTTTTTCGTTAGATGCAATTATGCTCATTTTGTTGTTTGCATTCCAATTAAGATCCATGAGAGCAGCGCCCCATGGATTAGGATGATTTGCGTAAATTTTTTTATTTATTTCATCTAAAGCAAGATAATCTCCTAACTCTCTTTTTATTAACCATTTTCCCCAAGCTTGAGTTATTAGAAATGATTCTGCTTTATTATGGCTCGTCTCGCTGGCAGTAACTATTAAAGAGGATGGGTTAACAGAGAGGTATTTGTTATTCGCTGCCTTTATTTTATATCTTGCATCAATACTGTTGTATAGTTTATGATATTTTAAAACTTCGGTGCCATTACAGTTATATTTAGTTCCAGAGAACTTAAAAAATAAACCAAATTGAAAAATAGTATCTCTAATCCCTCCTGGAATTCCTCCGGTGTTAGGTAAATAAAAATTATTTTGTAGGAGTAATTTGTCTTTCCAGGCATAATTTCTTACGGATAAATGATCGTAAGGCAAAGGATAGAGATTATCAATTGCAACGGACGCAATCTTGTATACTTCCCAATAATCTCCGAACAATGTTCCTTCAGGCAGGAGGGTATAATCTTCCAATTTTTTTAACGCACTTTCTGTTTGTTTCCCCATATAATTACTATAACAATAACTCATTGGAAGAAGAAAAAAAACAATAGCAATGATTGTTTTGAGCTTTTTAGTAAAAAGCGGTTTATCAAAAAGTATAATAAGGGCATAACAAAAAGGGATATATATAGGAGTAAAATACCGAGGAGCAAATTCAGAACGGTAATTCCATCTAGAGAAAAAAAGCATGATAATTACTGTAAGTGTTAAAATAAAAAGAGCATTGTGTAGTTGAATTTTGTGGAAATTTATTTTTGGGTTTTTAATGAACCTAACAACCAATAGAATAACTAAGGTGATTAAAAACCAATAGAAGAAGTTTTCAACTGTTGCTGTGTCTCGAAAGAAAAGAGTTGTTTTTAGTTTATTTAAAAAAAACTGGAAATGAGTTTTTATTTCGGAGTAGTTTGTTAAAAATGGGTTATCATAAACAGCATCTTCTACACTGTAAGTTTTTATTTTTTTTGCTCCCCATAGGCATAAAATTAATAACCCCCCCCCATAACATAGAAAGAAATAAAGCCAAACATTTTTGAAGTTTCTTTTAAAAAAATCAAAAGTGGGTTTATCAAAAACAACATAAAAGAAAGGAATTAAGATAAAAACAAGGTTTAACTCTGATGTCCATACACCAACGAAGTAAAATAAAAAGGACAAAGTGATTAACCCTGATGAAATAAGTATCGTTTTTTTATTGAAGCTGTTTTGTGAAAGCATATAATGTTTCAGATGGTATAAAAAATAAATAAATAGTACTCCAGACAATAACTGAGTACAGTATGGATGGCCAATTAAAATTAAAGCATGATATTCTCCTAAAGGCATAAATATTAGGCTAAAAAGAGCTATTTTCATGGAGTTATGCGCTATGTGCTTTGATAAGATAGCAAAAGAAATTAATAGGAATAAGTACAGCGTAATGGTAGAAATATAAAGTAAGTGAATGTTTAGTATTTTGCTGAGAAAAAAAGAAATTAAAGGGAAAAAACTGCCCAATCTATTTTGTCCCCAATAAAAAATATCTCTTGGAAATTGAAAATCTTTAGCCATAAGAACATGTATAGCATGATCAGAATTGTAGAGATAATCATTAAATGGAGCGTAATAAACTAAAGAAGTAATAAGGATAAAAGCAAGTATGAGGTAATAGAAAATTGTTTTAAACATAGCAGTTTAGCTAATAAGCACGTAAAAAAAGGCTGTTATTATAACAACCTAATTTACTCTCTTTTTACTTTCTGAAACAGTAAAAATAAAGAAATAGAAAGAAAAAGCAATTGTTTACTCTTTACTATTAGCGAGTAACAACTACTCTTGTTGTAAATGCTTCGTTATCACTTATTACTTTAACATAATAAATTCCTGTTGGGCGGTTTTGAAAATTAACTGTATATTTTTTGTTATAGGGTTCATTGATATCTAACACTTCTTCTCCTAAGGTGTTGAACACTTTAACGGTTATTTTTGAGTTGGTGTTACCAACATCTATATGGAGCAGATTTTTAACAGGGTTAGGATGAATTTTTACGATATTGCTTAAATTATTTTGATCATTAACTCCTGCACATACATTTATTACCGCTTGAACAGCAGTTCTTTGACTAATGCACTCTGGTTCCTGAAGCTCCCAGTCGTAGAAAAAGTAATAAAATCCAAGAGGATTTCCTCCAGCATCAGAAGATTTAATACTCAATAAGCCAGGACTAGTGTATGGATAAGATACGCCTGCATTATCTCTAAATAGATTTACATTCCCTACTAGTTTGATGTAATAATCTGTTCCTGGAGAAAGAAAGAAATCTAACGTTACTCGACTTACGCCATTAGGAATATTAACTGTTTTTTCGTGTACAACATCATTATTACTGTTATAAACGACTATTGTGCGGTTGCCAGAACCACTAGCATTTACTTTAACCGATTTTAGCATTACGGGAGCAAAAACATCAAAATACATTCTTCTATAGTCACTTGTAAAGTTTCCTCCTGTTCCAGAATTTACGGGACCTACCTTTTTGGCGGCTTTTAAATCAGCATCTTCAGCATAATAAGTGGTAGTTGATGATATAGAAGGAGTTGCATAAGTAGAACCCGTACCTAATAACGTTCCTCCAGTTGGAGCATCATACCATCGAATAGTGTTTGTCCCTGTAGCGGACAAGGTAACGCTGCCTGTACCACAACGGTTGCCATTAGTTCCCGTAGGCCCAGCAGGCTGGCTTACTGTGATGTATGAAGTTTTGTTTTCTATATAAAAACCATTGGGGTCATAAACCCTTAAACTAACACTGTAAGTTCCATTTGGAAAAGTGTGCACGGGGTGCTTTAAAAAAACAAAACCGGAACCATCACCAAAATTCCAAAGCCATCGATAGGTATTCCCAGTACTTAAATCGGTAAAAGCGATTGTGCCATCACAAGAAGAAACAGTATGAGCACTGAAGTCGGGGACAGTTGCGGCAACTGGACATGGAGAAGCTCCAGATAAACAAGATCTACTATTTTTATGATTAGTAATAGAGTTCGTTGAGGTGTTGCTCCAATTGATGTTTGTACTACTTAATGTAGGAAGCATAACAAAGTCGGTTCCGGAAACATGTTGTGCGTTCCAGTTGTGGCCTAATTCATGAGCTTGATCAATTTTTAATAAAGTTTGAGAAGTAGTATAATGTTCAATAATGTTATATCGTTGAGAAGTACATATAGCACCTATTATAGCTGTTCCTACAACATTACAGTCTGAGCCACAAATATCTCTTTCTGTCCAGTAAGAAGCAACATCATGTGTATTAATGAACCCAGTAGGACCCCAAGAAATAAAATTATTCAATATAGTATTATTATTAGTAGTTCCTGCACCTGTTATCGCATTGTTTAAATCGATATATATTTCCACCAGCTTATAACGAATATCCAAAGAAGCATACATGGCATCAACAAGGAAAAGAGTCTCTATCATTTCCCCTTCTGCTTGAGCAACACTGCTCGATTGTGCCTGAAAGAAGGTATGATCACATGCCAATGCAATTTCTGTTTCTTGGCAAGCTTTTTTCTCTCCCTTATCATTTATTCTAGATTCTTTTACTCGTTCCTCTTGGTCAAAGAAATGATTGTCATCGTTTTCTCCAAAGGTTTCACAACTAACATGTTGATCTACTAAATCGGAAGATTGATAAACAACAAATTGGTCATTAGGGGCATTTTTGTCAAATCGGTTTAAAGGCTCTATGGAAATTTCTCTACCATTATCACGAATAAAACCAGATATATATCCATTTCTGAAGGATAGCCTTACTTCATTTTTTTCGCCATTGGTTAAAGCTCCTTTATAGGTAAAAACAGCTGATCGAGGATGTTCTATAATACCCGAAGAGTTACTTTCTCTTAATGTATAGTTTTTACTTCTTATGTCATAGGGAGTAATTGTCATCTCCCAATTGTATTTTTCTCCTAAATTGATGGCAAATGAACTCTCTTTTTTATTGTTGGTGTTATTTTGTGTTATTAAATTAGTGATGGCGCTCACATCTATGGAGTACACATCATAGTTTAAAAATTTAGTGCTAAGTGCTTTTTGTGATGTCATCAAGGGCTGATCGGAATTGGCAATTAATTTTCCATTAAAAGCAGGCACATTTTGTTGAGGGGATGTATTTTGAGCAGCAGCTTGGCTAATGATAATTAAGGCAAGAGCTAAAAAAGAGTAGATTTTTTTCATAATAGATTTAAAAAGTAGTGTTAGTAGTAAAGTAATGCAACGTAAATTTAACGAAAAAAACCTAAATAATGAAAAAAATTAACAGGGAAAACTTCACGAAAAAGAGGATTCCTAGCGATAATTAATTTTAATAATGAATTAAAAAATCAATCTACTCTTTTTATTTTTAATGGGTCTTCATTTATTTCTTGATTTAGAGTTCTATTTTTATAGATATCGCAGGCCATGTAAATAGCAGCTCTAAAAGAGCTTTCAGAAGCCATATTTTTTCCAGCTATTTCATAGGCCACCCCATGATCTGGAGAAGTTCGGGTAATATTTAGCCCAGCAGTAAAATTAACGCCTTCACCAAATGAAAGGGATTTAAAAGGAATCAATCCCTGGTCGTGATACATGGCTAAGATGGCATCAAACTTTCGGTAATTTCCAGAACCAAAAAAGCCATCAGCGGGATAAGGACCAAAAGCATTTATACCAATACTTTTCGCATTATTAATAGCAGGAGTAATTATTTCTTCTTCTTCTTTGCCCAATAACCCGTTATCTCCTGCATGAGGATTTAATCCCAGCACAGCTATCCTGGGATTGGTACACGAAAAATCTTTTACTAAAGAATTTTTTAAAATTTTTAGTTTAGAAAAAATACTATCAGCAGTTAACGTTTTTGCAACTTCAGATAGAGGGATATGATTGGTAACTACTCCAATTTTTAAGTTATCACTTACCATTAACATGAGTGAGCTTCCTTCAAACTTGTCGCTTAAGTATTCAGTATGACCAGGAAAGTTAAAAGTTTCACTTTGGATGTTGTCTTTGTTAATAGGAGCAGTTACTAGTGCATCAATCTTATTTTCAAATAAATCTTTTGAAGCATGCTCTAATGAAATCAATGCGTACTTTCCTCCATCGGTATTCGCTTCTCCAAAAGCAACTTCTACATCTTCTTGCCAACACTCTATTAGATTGGCTTTTTTAGGGTTAGCCTCATCAATGGATTTTATTTTATGAAAGCTAAAATCATTAATTTCTAATGCTTTTCTGTGTTTAGCAGCTAGTTTAGAGGATCCATAAACAATAGGAGTGCAGAAATCCAACATACGATTGTCCATAAAGGTTTTAATAATTACCTCCATTCCAATACCGTTAATATCTCCTATGGATATTCCTATTTTAATTTTTTTCATTTTGAGTTTATAAGTTTAAAAGGCTATATGGTTAGTTGTTAATACTATTAAGTTGACTTTTTCTTAAACCATTAAGCATGTTACTAATTTCTTCGATTTGTAATCTTAGTTTTTCATATTCTTGAGTTGTCAAAAAACCTAAATCAGAAGAAATAATTAATTGATTTAGAATTTCCGTCAAACTGCTGTAAGCGATTTCAGTAAATCTAGCTTTATCTTTAAAAGAATGTCTTGAACTTCCATCGGCTAAATTAGAGCAAACGGAAATGGATGCCCTTTTTAATTGACTTGTTAACCCATATTTTTCCTCATCAGGAAAAGATTTGGTAATTAGATAAATGCTTTTGGATAACATTCGAGCTTGTTGCCAAACCTTTAGTTTTTCGAAAGAATAAATTTTCATCTGTTTTTAAACTTTTAACCTAATAAACTCTTAAACATATCAACTAGCATAGTTCTTAATAAAATCATAAAATAAGCGAACGCCCACCCCTGTTCCTCCTTGAGAAACATAATTAACAGGTTTTTTAAGAAAAGCAGGTCCTGCAATATCTAAATGAATGTAGGGATAATCAGTAAAATTTTCTAAAAACTTCCCGGCTGTAATTGCTCCTCCAGCTCCATTACCCAAGTTGGTGATATCTGCAATACTTGATTTTAATTGTTCGTTGTATTCGTCCCAAAAAGGAAATTCAACAATTCGTTCGTAGACATTGTTTCCGCTTGCTTTTAATTTGTTCATGGTTTTTTCATCAACATTTCCCATTGCTACAATTCCATAATGACCAATAGCTGCTGCTGCTGCTCCAGTTAATGTGGCAACATCCAATACCACTTCTGGTTTGTACTTTTGAGCATAACTTAAAGCATCTGCTAAAATTAAACGCCCTTCAGCGTCTGTATTTAAAACTTCTACGCTTTTTTTGTTGTGCATGGTAATTACATCTCCAGGAGCATAAGCATTACCGCTAGGGCGATTATCTGTTGCAGGCACTAAGCCAATAACATGAAAAGGCAATTTATTTTTAGCAATGGCATATAAACCACCAATTACAGAAGCAGCGCCCCCCATGTCGCACTTCATAAAATCCATAGAGTTGGCAGTAGGCTTTAAACTTAATCCTCCAGTATCATAAACAACGCCTTTTCCTACCAGAATAATAGGTTTTTTGTTTTTAGCATTTTTGGGTTTCCACTCCAAAATGGAAAAAGTAGGAGGCTCTATACTTCCTTGATTCACGGCTAATAAGCCGCCCATTTTTAAGGCTTTAATTTTCGGTTTACTAAATACCTCTACTCTAAAACCAGCTTCCTTCCCTAGTTTTTTAATTTCTTTCGCTATTTGAGTAGCAGTTAAGTATGATTGTGGTTCGTTGACTAAATCTTTTGCGTAATTTGTCCCTGCAGCAATAGTTTGAATTTCTTCTAATTCAGAATTACTCATAGGACCAACAATTTTAACAGTTTTAAGAGTGTTTGCCTTTTTCTCTGAAAAGTATTTTAAAAATTGATAGTTAGATAATAACAGTCCTTCTATAAAGGATGAAAATATAGAGGGTTTAGTAGTAATAGTAATAGAAGTGATTTTTGAACTATTTAATGATGTAACTAAGTTACTTGCAGCTATTCTAGCCTTTTCAGCAGCTTTATAATCATTGTCTTTATCCAACAGCACAATATAAATAACGCTAGACAATCGATTAATTTCAATTTGTTTGTTTTCCGCTTTTAACTCTTTTTTTACGTAATTAATCTCTTCTTTAGAGAGAGAAGCAACAGAGATATCTTTTTCAGAAGAGATGAGATATGCCACATTATCATTGACACCAATTTTGCTCGCTTTTTTTATTTCCATGGCTAAATAGTTGTATTTTTGAAAAAGCGAATTTAAGCATAATAAAGGGAAATAATAGTAACACTATGCAAGTAGGAACATTATTAGAAAAAGCACTAAACCAAACATTTTTATCTGCGGAGGAAGGTGAGTTTTTGTTTCATAATGCGTCTATTGCTGAGTTGATGCTGGTGGGAAATGAGTTGAAGAAACAGCATAAAAAACATAATAAGGTAACATGGATTATTGATAGGAACTTAAATACGACCAATGTTTGCATAGCTAATTGTAAGTTTTGTAATTTTTACAGAGTTCCAGGTCATGAGGAGGCTTATGTTACTTCAATGGAAGAGTATAAAGAGAAGATAGAAGAAACGATTAAATATGGAGGGAACCAACTTTTGCTCCAAGGAGGACATCATCCAGAGTTAGGGTTACAATTTTATAAAGATACTTTTAAGGGGATTAAAGAAATGTTTCCTGATATTAAATTACACTCTTTAGGCCCACCAGAAATAGCTCACATTAGTAAACTAGAAGGATTAACACATACGGAAGTACTTCAAGAATTGAACACTGCAGGATTGGATTCTTTACCAGGAGCTGGAGCAGAAATTTTGAATGATAGAGTTCGAAGGTTAATTTCTAAAGGAAAATGTACAGGAAGAGAATGGCTGGATGTGATGAGAGCTGCACATCAATTAAACATTACTACCTCTGCGACAATGATGTTTGGACATATTGAAACCATTGCAGAGCGTTTTGAGCATTTGGCACTATTAAGAGAAGTTCAGAGTGAAAAGCCAGAGAATTCAAAAGGATTTTTAGCGTTTATTCCTTGGCCGTTTATGGATGATGGAACCTTACTGAAAAAAGTAAAAGGAGTATCTAATAATGTGACAGATGATGAATACATTAGAATGATTGCTTTGAGTAGAATAATGTTGCCTAATATTGAAAACATTCAAGCGTCATGGTTAACGGTGGGTAAAAAAACGGCTCAAATATGCTTACATGCTGGAGCGAATGATTTTGGTTCGATAATGATTGAAGAGAATGTAGTTTCTGCAGCTGGGGCTCCTCATCGATTTACAGCAAAAGGTATTCAAGAAGCCATTCAAGAAGCTGGTTTTGAGCCTCAACTTCGAACACAAGAGTACGAAGACCGAGCTCTTCCTGAAAACATGGAAGAGCAATTAATTAACTATTGATTTGGGATAATTAAAGGAGGGCTCTTTTTTAAAAAAATTACCAACTTGATGAGTCGCTATATTTTCTAATATATCTGCATATAGGTTGTTTAATCTAAAAGAAAAGTCTTGTTTTTTCGAACAAGACTTTTCTAAAATCATAATAAGCTTAAATGGCGATCATTTAGTACTCATAATATAATCAGCAATGGAAGTTCTTTCTTCATTACTCATTGCTTTTGTTGTTTCTATTTGAGGAGCCATAACAGCTGCTTGAGAAGGATCAATAATCGCTTCACCTTCACCTGCTAAAAAAGCAATCAATCCTTCCGTATTGTCAGTATAACCTGTGGCAATGTCTTTTAATGAAGGACCAACTATTTTTCTGTCTTCTTGATGACAAGCCACGCAAGCATTAGCTTTAAACAAGTCTGCTCCAGCTTGTGTAGGTTTCGCTACAGTTTCTTCTACAACTTTTTCCACAACATCTTCTTCAGTAGTAGTTTCCTCTTGAGTTACTTCTTTTTGATGATTACCACCACCACAAGAAGTCAAAGTAGCAAATGCAAATATTGCACTGAAAGCTACAATACTTAAAGTTCTTTTTTTCATACCCTTTCTTTTTAATTTTTAACAAAAATGGGAAAACAAATTATCTCAAACAATGATATCTATCATTATTAAAAAACTATTCATCAGAAAAATCAATTAACACTTTACGGTAAGCATTAAACAATTTTGACTTAGACACAAAACCTACATACTTTTTGTTGTCGATAACTGGTAAGTTCCATGCATTAGTTGCTGTAAATTTTTCCATTACTTCATCCATTGAGTCATTGGAAGATACAAAAGTGGCAGGTTGCGTCATTAAGCTTTCAATAAACACATTATCATACAGTTCAGGCTTAAACATGATTTCACGAATATTATCTAACGTTACAATACCATGTAGCATACCGTCTTCACCAACCACAGGAAATAAGTTTCTTTTAGATTTTGCAATTACTTTTACCATGCTTCCTAAAGAAAGGCCAGGGGTAAGAATATTAAAATCTTTCTCCACTTCTGAGTGAAGTTTCATTAATGTTAAAACAGCCTTATCTTTATGCCTAGTTAATAGCTGTCCTCTTTTTGCTAATTGCATGTTGTAAACAGAGTGAGGAACAAAGTATTTGGAAGTTAAATAAGCAATAGCTGCTGTAATCATTAGTGGAATAATTAATTCATACCCTCTAGTTATTTCTGCTATTAAGAATAAAGAGGTTAATGGAGCATGAAGAACTCCCGCAATTAACCCGGCCATACCTACTAGTGTAAAATTACTTTCAGATAAATGTGTTAACCCTAAATGATTTAGCGTTTTAGCAAATACAAAACCGCTAGAAGCTCCCATAAATAATGAAGGAGCAAAAATACCTCCAATCCCCCCTGCACCAAAGGTAATTGCGGAAGCAACCACCTTTAATAACACTAAAGCAAAAATAAGCCCGATGATAATTAGTAGGTTATTTCTCTGATCAAAAAACAAACTTTGATTCACAATTTCTTTGTAGTTGCCTGCTAGCAAAGAATTAATTGTTTTAAAACCTTCACCATATAAAGGAGGAACAAAAAAGATTAAAACACCCAAAAGAATTCCACCAACAAGAAGCTTGTCGCGTTGTCTTTTTATTTTTTCAAACAAGGAATCAACCAACCAAAAAGTTTTATTAAAATAAACGGAAATTAATCCGGTAAACACTCCCAATAGAATATAAAAAGGAACATCTGCTACTAAAAAATGATCTTGTATGGAAATATCAAAAAGCACTTCATCTCCTAACATCATTCTGGAACTTAATGCTGCCGAAACAGAGGCCATTAAAAAGGGAATCATAGAAGTTAATGACAAATCAAACATAAACACTTCTAACACAAAAACCAATGCCGCTATTGGAGCATTAAAAATTCCAGACATCGCGCCTGCAGCACCACAACCTACAAGCAAAGTGACAGTTTTATAATCTAGTTTAAAGAAGCGACCGACATTAGAGCCAATAGCACTATTGGTCGCAACGGTTGGTCCCTCTAATCCAACAGAACCACCAAAACCAACCGTTAAGGCACTAGCAATAATGGAGGAAAACATTTTAAAAGGTTTTATGATGCTGTTTTTTTTAGAAATAGCATACAATACACCAGGAATACCATGACCAACAGGTTGTTTGATAATATATTTTATAAAAACTAACGTGAGAGATAACCCCACTATAGGGTAAAGGAAAAATAAATAGTTATGGTATTCTGTTACGAACCTATAAGTCAATAAACTTTTAATAAAATGAACACTGTTTTTTATCAAAATAACAGCAAAACCAGAAAGTAAGCCTACAATTAAGCTCAAAAACAACACAAAATGTTTGTGTTGAATGTGTTTTACCCTCCAAATTAAAAATTGATTTAATAAGTTATTAATGTTCACTTTCTATTTTTCGATAAGATGTACGTCTCTTTGTGGAAAAGGAATTTGGATGCTGTTTTCTCTAAATAGCTGGTCTATTTTAAAGCGTAAATCACTTTTTATCATATTGATCTCCCAGGTGTTGGTTATCCAAAAAAGCAATTCAAACATAAGAGCAGAATCACCAAAGTCAGTAAAAAACACAACAGGAGCAGGCCTTTTAGTCACCATGTTATTTTCATGAGCGCTTTTTAACAATAAATCCTTCACTTTTTCAACATCTGATCCGTAAGCAACACCAACGGCAACATGAAATCGTGTTATCGTGTTATTCGTAGTCCAGTTAATTACTTTTTCGTTCACTATCCTTGAGTTGGGAATAACCATATATACACCATCTCTAGTTCTTATTAGAGATGTCCTTAATTTAATTTCTTTAACAGACCCAATTAAACCATCTACTTCTAAAATATCACCAATAGAAACGTTGCCTTCGAACAAGATGATAATGCCTGAGATTAGATCTTTAAAAACATCTTGCAAGGCAAACCCAACCCCTAATCCTAGAGCAGCAAAAACACCTAAAATTAAATCGATATTAATACCTAAACTTTTAATCATTAGAAAAAAGCCTAAGACATAAACGATATATTTAAAAATTTGAGTGATGGACCTACTTCTTCCTTCGGATAAAACAGTTGCCCCATCTTTTTCTAACCGTTTTTTAATGAAGACATCAATACTATGTGTGATTCCTTTAACAACAAAAAAGATAAGAAGAACAATAAACAGGTTGTAAACAGATAAATTAAAGTCATCTAACTGAATCAGTTTAAATTCTAATATGGATTTTATCATTTTCATTATTTACTATAAAGCTCTTTGGCCTGTTTAGCTGAAGTAACAATTCCCTTTATAAAAGAAGAGCTAAAGCCATTGTGTTCCATTTCATTTAATCCAGCAATTGTACAACCTTTAGGCGAAGTTACTTTGTCAATTTCATCTTCTGGGTGCGATTTATTAGCGATTAACAAACTTGCAGCTCCTTTAGCTGTTTGCGCAGCCATTTTTAATGCTTCTTCAGAATGAAAATCAATTTCATTCCCCCCCTGTGAAGCGGCTCTTATAGCTCTTAAAAAGAAGGCAATACCACAAGCACAAAGTGCGGTAGCGGAAGTCATTTGTTCTTCATTAATGATTACAGTTTCTCCTACATTTTCAAAAATTGATTTTACTTGTTGTTGGTATTCTGACCATTGTTGTGTCGTTGCAATACAAGTCATAGATTCCCTAATGGCTAGCGCAGTATTTGGCATAGCACGAACGATAGGAATACCTTCTCCTAGTTTTTCTTGTATTTGATCAACCCTTATCCCTGTCACTAAAGAAATAATCAGTTGCTTAGAAGTTACAGCACTTTTTATTTCTTGGAGAACAGTATCAATTTTTTGAGGCAATACACTAATTACCACAATAGAAGCTTTTTTTACAGCTTCAATATTATTAGAGGTTAATGTATATCCTTTTTCTTCTAAATGTTGGATTTTTGATAGTTGTCTTCGAGTTAAAATAAAGTCTTCAGGACGATATTGATTAGAAGCAACTAATCCTTCAGCTAATGAAACGCCTAAATTTCCTGCGCCAATTATTGCTATTTGTTTACTCATGGTTTTTGATTTAACATAGCAAAGGTACAAAGAACTTAAACATATTCTTTTTTTAATAAAGAAATGTATCTTTTTTAGAATACGGTATTCTATAAGTAGAATCTTTGATTTACCTATCCGAATTTTTAATATTCGACTTTAAAACTAGATTCTGGTATCCTGCGCAGCGATACTTTTTTTAATTAAGTAAACAACTTAATGAACAGGGAAAATAATACCCCTAATAAAAAAGTATTGTATCATTTAAAACTTAACACCATGTCAGGAGGAAACTTGCCACCACGTCAAAAAATGATTGGGATGATGTATTTAGTATTAACAGCGTTACTCGCCCTAAACGTATCTAAAGATATTTTGGATGCATTCATTTTAATAAATACCAGTTTAGAAAGTTCAGTCGTCAATTATGATGAAAAAAACACCACCCTTTATGCTGATTTCAATCAGGCAAAAACATTTGATCCAGTTAAAGTCACCCCTCTGTGGGAAAAAGCGCAAAAAGCAAAAGAGGCTTCAAAAGAGATGATTTTATATTTAAAGGAGGTGCAATCTAAATTGTTACAAGAAACGGAGAAAATAACCAAATCGGAAGCAGATACGTTGCAACTAAAATATGCTAAAGGGAAAGACAATTATGATATTCCAACGAATATAATGATAGGACAAAGTGAAGACGGATCAAACGGATTAGCTCGAGAGTTAAAAGATAGGTTAGCGACATATAAACAAACAGTGTTATCCTTATTTAGTGAAAAAGAAAGAGGAAAGCTGAAGATTGATTTAAAAACGGAAAATGTAAAAACAGCTTCTGGAATTGAGCCGTGGGAAATGGGCAATTTTTATCATACTCCTCTAGCAGCAACAATAACCATCTTATCTAAAATTCAGACCGATGTTAAAAAGGTAGAATATGATGTGGTAAATACACTTTTACAAGCTGCTGGGAAAAAGGAATTTAATTTTGATACGATTGTTACTAAGGTAATACCTTCTTCTAATTATGTTTTGTTGGGAGAAGAGTACAAATCGGATATTTTTTTAGCTGCATTTAGTACCACTCAAAACCCTGAAATATTAATTGGAAAGTATGATTCGGTAAAAAATGACTTAATTTCGATAGCAGATTCAGTTCCTGTTAATAATGGTTTGGGGGAATACATTGTGCCAACATCTAAAGAAGGTATTTTTAGTTACGAAGGGGTGTTAAGATTAAAAACACCAACAGGAGGAGTAGAAAATTTTCCTTTTAAATCAGAATATATTGTTGCTAAACCCAGTCTTGTGGTTTCTCCAGATAAGATGAATGTGTTTTACATTGGCCCAAAAAACCCAGTTTCTATTTCTGTTCCTGGAGTAGCTTCAGAAAATATTAAAGCAACGATAACAGGTGCTGAAAATAAAATAACGAAAACAGCAAGCGGGAAGTACGAGGTGAAATTGAGTAATAATTCTCCACGAAATGTTGAGGTGAGAGTTAGCGCAACAATGGAAAATGGAGAAGTTAGAAATATGGGGTCAATGTCCTTTGTAGTAAAGAAATTGCCGAGACCGATTGCAGAAATAGGCGACATTTCTGTCAACGCGGCAGCAGAAAGAGCTATTCAACTTAAAACACACACAAAAGTAAAAGCGAAATATGATCCGAGTTTTGTATTTCAAGGACTTCGGATAGATGTTGTGAAATATAAAATTGAAGTTTGGAGAGGAGGGGTTCAGATTTTTAATGATAAAATTAGGCATGGGAGCGCCATATCTATGGAAGATAGAGGAGATTTAGGAAGATTGAGAAGAAACGATATGGTGTATTTCACGAAAATATTTGCTCAGGATGCGACAGGAACATCAATACCGTTAAATGATGTTGTTATAAAAGTAAAGTAAACATCAACTTGAGGCCTCTTCTACTTTTGAAGAGGCTTCTTTCATTATAGTATTATCTACTATGGTGTTAAAGTTGAGTTCTTTTATTCCTGGAATAACAACAGTACTTATTTTGCTGATGGGCTCATACAATAAAGAAGAACCCTTCATCTCGGAATCAATAAATTCTACTTCAGCATTGATAGTGCTCACCAAGTTAATAACAACGCTGATAATTAATCCGAATTTAAGCATACCAAAAATAGCTCCAGCAGCTTTATTAATAAATCCTAGGGCAACAATTTTAATGATTCTTTCAATTATTCTGGCGATTAGAAAAACAGCTATTACAATTAGAATAAAGGTGACTGAAAAAGAAATTAAAGGCATCACTTTCTCGGAAATCTCAAACACTTCACTTAGGTATTTAGCAGAAAGAGCAGAAAACTTAACTCCTCCCCATATTCCTAATCCTAAAGCAATAAAAGAGGCAACTTCAATAATAAAACCTTTCCGAAACCCCTTATAACCGCCCCATATTAGAGGAATAACGATAGCGATATCAAAATAATTCATAATACGGCAAAACTATCAGAATATGCTTGATGTTATTAGAATACATGAAATATTTATTAAAGATGAATTGTTTATAGTAAACAAGCAGTAATTTAGCACAATGGATAAAGAATTAATACAAGAATGGGAAAAAATAGAGGCGTTTATTGAACAACGCTTTGGAGAACGAATAGATGAGCAAACGATATTGTTTATTATAGGCCTACAAGAGTTAGGAAAAAATGATCGAAATTTTTCTAAAGAAGAAAAGGTAGATATTATACATATTGGTTTATGTACGGTATTAGGCAAGTATGGTTATTATCAATTTATTGGGAAAGATGATGACGGGTGGCCCCATTTTAAAAACATAAAAAAAATCCCCAACAATATTGAGGGGGATGCACAAAAAAGCTTATTGAAAAAAGCGATTGTGGATTATTTCGATTTATGAGTTATTGAACCACTATGGATTCATTGTAAACGTTTTCTTTACTGCGTTGTCTTACAGATTCAATTTTTACAACTTTAGATCCATAAAGTGTATCATTAACAGTGTTCATAGCAGTGTCTAACGAGGATTTAATATATACAACATCTACATCTAGAACAACGGAGTATTTAAAGTTAAAAGTAACATCACCATTTGCATCAGTAGTTCCAGTTTTATCCATTTCCGCATCGTTCCGAATTCCACTACCTGTTTGACCGGTTAGGGTATCATTACCTGGCCAAGCATGAACTGACGCTCCTACTGCAGGAGCTCCACCTGCTTCTTGAACATGTACACGCAACTCAGGCGCTCTTTCCTTTGCACAAGAAATAATCCCTACAATTGCTATAATCCCTATAAAGTATAAGTATTGCTGTTTCATGTTTTTTTAATTTTAGCCAATGTAAATTTTACAATTGTATATTAATACTTAATATTGTAATCAACAAATGTAAACAATATTGATGACAAATAAAAAACTTTCTCTTCTATTGGTTTTGATAACATTCTTAAGTATCAATGCCTTAGCACAGAAAAATAAGAAACCAGCGAAAGTTCTTATTTCTACGGAATATGGAGATATTAAGTTGCAACTGTATAATGAAACCCCTTTGCATCGCGATAATTTTATAAAATTAGTGAGTGAAGGATTTTATGACAGCACCTTGTTTCACAGGGTGATAGAGGGATTTATGATACAAGGAGGAGATCCTGATTCAAAAAATGCTAAGAAGGGAGAAATGCTTGGAAATGGAGGGCCAGGATATACAATTCCTGCAGAATTTAACAATAGTTTCATCCATAAAAAGGGGGCATTGGCTGCTGCCAGAATGGGAGATAGCGTGAATCCAGATAAAGCATCTAATGGATCCCAGTTTTATATAGTTCAAGGGAAAAAATATACCAGAGAAGAATTGGATAAATTTTTAATGAAAAGAGAAAAAGTTATTACTTACACAGAGGAACAGTATAATATTTATGAAACAATTGGAGGTGTTCCTCATTTAGATATGGAATATACTATTTTTGGAGAAGTAACAGAAGGCTTAGAGGTGATAGATAAAATAGCTGCAGTAGATAAAGGTAGAGGAGATCGGCCTAAAGAAGATATTAAGATGACTATTAAGATGGTTAAGAAATAGCATGACCTATGAGAGAGAAAATTAATACACTATTAAGTGAAGTAGAAGGGTTTAAAGCAGAAAATAAAGAACAGCTTGAAAACTTTCGAATTAGTTTATTAGGAAGTAAGGGAAAGATAAAGGGCTTATTTGCAGATTTTAAAAATGTACCTAATGAAGAGAAAAAAGAAGTAGGACAACTAATTAATGATCTTAAGGATAAAGCCCAAGATAAGTTTGATGAGTTTAAAGCTCAAATAGAAGGGGCAGGAGTTAATTTCAATAATAATGAGCAAGACTTAAGCAGAACGCCATTTCCCCTTGAAGTAGGAAGTAGACATCCAATATCCATCGTGCGAAATGAAATTATTGATATTTTTTCAAGAATTGGATTTACCGTTTCAGAAGGACCAGAAATTGAAGATGATTGGCATAACTTTTCTGCACTAAATTTTCCGCCAGAGCATCCTGCGAGAGATATGCAAGATACTTTCTTTGTAAAAAGCGAGAGTGGAGATATTGCTTTAAGAACACACACTTCTTCTGTTCAGGTTAGGATAATGGAAAATTCAAAACCTCCAATTAGAACACTTTCTCCAGGAAGGGTTTATAGAAATGAGGCTATTTCTGCAAGAGCTCATTGTTTTTTTCATCAAGTAGAAGGGTTGTACATTGCTGAAGATGTTTCTTTTGCTGATTTAAAACAAACACTTCTATATTTTGCCAAAGAAATGTTTGGAGAAGAAACAGAAATTAGATTAAGACCTTCTTATTTCCCTTTTACGGAGCCTAGTGCTGAGATGGATGTTAGCTGCTCTGTTTGTTCAGGAAAGGGTTGTAACGTTTGTAAATATACTGGGTTCTTAGAAATTTTGGGATGTGGAATGGTGGATCCTAATGTGTTGGAAAATTGTGGGATAGACAGTAAAAAGTATACCGGATTTGCTTTTGGAATGGGCATTGAACGTATCGCTATGTTGAAATATAAAGTAAATGATTTAAGGTTGTACTCAGAAGGGGATATTCGCTTTTTAGAACAGTTTAAATCTGCTCTTTAGTTTAGTGATTTTGGTTAAAATCATAAAGAAAAACACAATCCTTTTTTTCCTTCTTTTTGAAGTTGCTTTCTCTTCTTCTCAAAATAGTTATCGGTTTCAGCGATTTTCTGTTGAAGATGGGTTATCTCAAAACTCTGTAAATTATATTTTTCAGGATCATAATGGATTTATTTGGTTAGGAACTCAAGATGGGCTAAACAAGTATGATGGGTATAAATTTATACACTATAGAAAACAGATTAATGACACTAACAGTCTTTCAGATAATTTTATTTTAACCATTGCAGAAGATAGTAGAGGTAATATCTGGTGCACAACACGAGACGGAATAAACCGATTAAATCCCACTACTGGCAATTGTGTACGGGTTTATAAAAATCGATACTCCCAACACAATCAAGCGTACAAGGTCTTTGCTACTAAGAAAACGATAGAAATTCTATTTCAGGATAGTATTTATCAAATCCCTGATAGTATTGAGTATACTAGTTCTTTTGTGTATCTACAGGAGAACAAAAAAATTCTATCGTACTCGAACATAAAAGGTAGTTATAATGTGATTGCTGGGAAAAATGGAGAAAGAATCACTCAGGATTCATTAGGAATAACGGTAAATAATTATTCTTATTTAATGGATACTGCTTTTCATAATGATTGGAATATGAGCAATGGCTTGCTTGAATCGAAAGATGGAAATATTTGGTTTGGAAATGATAAAGGGTTATTTAAATGGGATAAAAAATCTCATCATATTAAACAAATAGAATTGCTTTCAAAAAATCTCCTTAAAATTATGTCTATCGCAACAGATTTTCATAATAATATTTGGGTGGCTACTAACGATGGGTTGTTTATTATAGACCGGCATGGCACTATTATAACACACTTAAAGGCTACTGCTGAAAACGAAAAAGGGATTTCCTACAATTTTATACATCATATATATAAAGACAATTCAGGATTAATGTGGGTTGGAACAGCTAATAAAGGAGTAAATATTTATGATTGGAAAACCGAGCAGTTTAAGTTTTTAAATGAAACTCATGGGTTAAAAAGTAATCTGGTCTGGTCTATTTATGAAGATGACAATAACGACTACCTCATTGGAACTAATGAAGGAGTGTTTAAAATTCATCTCAAAAAAGGACTTTATTTTACTAGTAACAATTTTGCGCATGAATCTATAGACACTATTTATAAGTTATATGCAACAAATGAAAAACTGTCCAATGCTAGAATTTCTTGTATAGCTGAAACCCCTGATGATTATTTCTTTGGATCATCTGATGGGCTTTTTAAGGTTTCTAAAACGACCAACTTCATAGTTAAACTAGATATAAATTCTTCTAGTAAAACTGCTAATACCATAACAAATTTATTAATGACAAAAAATCAAATTTGGGTAACCACATTTAATGGGATATATAAACTTAATATAAAGGGGGAATTGCAAGCATCTTATTTTCCAGTAGAAAATGATACAATGAGCATTTCTGCTACTTATATTCTTTCAATGAAACAGACAGCCGATGGCAATTTATGGTTTGGCTCTAATAATGGGTTTAGTAAGTACCTCCCCGAAACCAATAACTTTTTGAATTATCGCTATAACAAAAATATGGAAGGCTTAGGCTTTAATTTTATGTTTGCTACAGGTTTTATTTATCAACCCAACCATGGTCTTTGGATTGCTTCTTTTGGTGGTGGGCTAAATCATTTAGATACACACAATAAATTTTCTTATTATACAGAAAAAGAAGGGTTGGCGAACAACGTCATTTCAGGTATTCTTGCTGATGACAATCAGAATTTATGGCTCAGCACTAATAAAGGATTAAGTTGTTTTAATCCTGAAAAAAAAACATTCACGAATTTTTCATCAACAGACGGATTGATTTTTAATGAATTTGCTATTAATTCTTGCTATAAAAATGAAGCAGGAGAATTGTTTTTTGGTACCCCAAAGGGCTTAGTGATTTTTAACCCTAAAAACATTATTAATACTACTTCCAACCCTATCCCTTTAAAAATTACGGATCTAAAAATTAATTACAAGGAGGTGGATGATTTCTCTAAAAGGAAGATTACAGATGTATCCAATTTTAACCAAATCAATTTATATCATTCGGATAAAGTTTTCTCTATAGAGGTCTCATCACTGAATTATAGAAATCCATTAGCGGTAAAATATAAGTATAAGTTAGAAGGGTTTGATGAAGATTGGGTAGAAATAAATGCAACAAATAGAACTATTACCTATTCTAATTTAGCTTACGGGAAATATGTTTTGCAAATAAAAAGCTCTAATGAACAAGGCGTGTGGAAAGGTGAAGTAAAAAAAATAACCTTAAACGTACTTCCTCCATTTTGGTTGACTTGGTGGTTTATATTACTGGAGGCAATTATACTTATATCTATTATAGTTTTGCTTGTTAGGTATTTAGCACAAAGAAAATTAAAGGCGCGACTTAGAAAAATTGAAATTCAACAAAAAATACATCAAGAAAGATTAAGGATTTCGGGAGATTTACATGATAATATAGGGTCTCAACTCACTTTTATTATTTCATCGGTAGATAGTATCAAGTTCTTATTTAAAAGCTCGGATGAGCAATTACAAAAAAAATTAACTCAAATTAGTGACTTTACACAAGTAACGATTACTCAGCTAAGGGATACTATTTGGGCTTTAAATAAAGATGAAATATCGTTTGAGAATTTAGCTTCTCGATTACACAATTATGTTGAAACGGCTAAACTTACAAAAGAACAAACTCATTTTAATTTTAACATTACATCTGTTACCAATTTTCAATTGAATGCTATTCAGGCAGTAAATATTTATCGAATAGTGCAAGAAGCCATTAATAATGGCATAAAATACGCTGCCGCTACAAAAATTACTCTTACCATTTCTGAAACAAAAGAGCAAGTTATAATAACCATTAAAGATGATGGAATTGGTTTTGATCTTAGTACAATTCAGCTGGGCAATGGGTTAGAAAACATGAAAAATAGGGCTGCTGCAATTGATGCAGACTTTAAAATTCACTCTGCACCAGAAAAAGGGACAGAGATAATATTGATAATGAACAAGTCTTCTTTCCTTTAAATAAGGCAAATGCCGTACCTATTATTTTAAATTATCCTCCTAATTTTGGAGTCTTCACATAATCAATCTCGTATGATAAAAATAGCAATAGCAGAAGACAATATTTTTTTAGCCAAAAGTATTGAAGAAAAAATATCTTTTTTTGATGATTTAAAATTTAAGTATAGAGGAGCAAATGGCAATGAGTTTATTGGAAAACTAGAACAAGACCATAACATTGATGTTATTTTAATGGATATTCAAATGCCAGAAATGAATGGGATTCAAACCACAGAGTATGTTAAAAACAAATACCCTCATATAAAAATATTAATGCTTACCGTATTTGATGATGATGATAATATTTTTAATGCAATACAAGCAGGAGCTGATGGGTACTTACTAAAAGAGACCAACCCTGAAGAATTATACAAATCCATTATTGATGTGATGCAAGGGGGTGCAGCCATGACTCCTTCGGTTGCATTAAAAGCCCTTAATATATTACGTTTTCCAGAAAAAATAACTTCTGAAAAAAAGCAAGTAGAAGAAATTAAATTAAGTAAACGTGAAACGGAAATTTTAGATCAATTATCAAAAGGACTGAATTACCAACAAATTGCGAACAACTTATTTATAAGTCCATCTACAGTTAGAAAGCACATAGAAAACATCTACAAAAAACTGCAGGTTCATAATAAAATAGAAGCGATACAAAAAGCTACGAAACACAACATTTTGTAGAGATAGCATTTTTCTTACTGTTGCTAGATAGCAAAAAGGAAGTAGTTACTCATTGCTTGTTGAATAAAATACGTCAAATGCCGTATTGATATATCTGTCTGAGCATTACATCTTTGTTCCTACAATAAGTTTAACTCATATTTTGAATAAAAACCTCATTTCAGAAAGAGAAAAAGAAGTACTAACCCTTTATCTTAAAGGATTAAATTATATTGATATAGCTGTTCAATTAGCTATTAGTCCTTCAACTGTTCGTAAACATATTGAGAACATATATAAAAAATTAGAAGTTCATAATAAAATGGAAGCCATGCAAAAGGCGATAAAAAATAAGTTAATCGAAATTAAGTCATAGAAAAATAAAAACAAAAAAGATGAAAAAAGCAAAATTAATTATAGGGGTAATTGCCTTAGGAACTTTTTTTAGTTCAACTATTTCTGCTCAAAGTTTAGCGCAAGAAAAAACAGTTGAATTAACGGGAAAATCAAAAAACAAAGGTTATTTAGGAAATGTTGTTGTAGATGATACGAAACAACAATTTGATATGGTTTTTGTTACAAAAGATAAAGCCAGAAAGGTAGAGTATGAAGTGTATCAATTTGATTATGATTTCCAATTACTTAATAACTTTAAGGAATCAGAAAGAAAACTAAAAGGCAAAAAGTCCAAAACTAAAACCTATAAAGGAGATTATTGGGAGGTAACAGGTGTTACTGCCGAAGGAAACATGATGGGTAAATTGGTGTTGAAAAAAACACAATATGTTTACGAATGGAACTGGTGGAAAGGTGGTTATGAAATAACAAAAACCCTTTTAGCGAAAGAAAAACCAAAAGAAATGGATTCTGATGGGGGAGATAAAAAAAGAAAATTATATTATACTTCACACCGTGATTTGTCAGAAACAGGGGAATTATTAGTGTGTGCATTAATCAATAAAGGGATTATGGCTATGGCTAAAGAAGCTAGTAGAGAGTATCAAATTATGCATATCGATAAAGATTTAAATATTAAGAAAAAAATACCTTTAACTTTTGATCATCCTCAAGCTTTATTATATTCTGCTGAATTATCGGATAGAGATGAATGGGTAATGGTTTTTGCAAATTATGGCGGACAAGGAATGGGAAAGGTGCAGGCTGATGATCCAACCCAATTAACTTTTATCAGAGTTGACGGAACAGGAAATATTACAGAAAGATATAATTTCAATACGAAATGTAATGAATGGGCAATTTTTGATGCTTATTATGTGGGAAATGATGTTTATTTATATGGGCCTGGGAACATTGATAAACCAGAGAAAAAATTCACTAAGCCTCCTTTCTGTCTTACTGCTGATGCCTACCCTGGAGCAGGAACTTCAGAACAACGAATGAATACTTTAGAGTCTATGAAATTTGGCTACTTGCAAGTAGTTAAATTAAGTGGAGGAAAAGCAGAATTTGTTTCAGCGGTATCTATTGATGATATTAACGCTAAGGGAGTTAAGCCCGCTGGACAGAAAAAGTTAAGAGAATTTGACGGTAAGAAATTTGTGTTAAATGGAGTTAGTATTACCAGTAATGGGGATGTATTTATTAGTGGGCAAGACTTTAAAATGGACAATGTAGGAGATGTAAAGGGGCGAGTTTATAAGGACTTATTAATGTTTCAATTTGATAAAACAGGAACCTTTAAACGTTATTATGGCGTAGAAAATACCGCTAAATCAGCAGGATTGCTAGGTGGTGCAGGAGGAGCAAAATCGTACCCTTCAGAGTTTACCATTTTTGAGTCTCCAACTAATCCTAACGATTTATATTGGAATGTTTTTTTATGTAAAGATATAGACGTAGATTGTAGTTCAGAATCGTCAACAAACTATTTGGCGGGAACAAGGACAACAACAACAACATGTGTTTATACTCCTTTATACCAAGGAAAACTGGGTAAAATTGATGTTGCCGCAGGCTCTATTTCCGATTTTAAAACTTTCGGGGGTGAAGATTTCTATTTATACATTGATTTAGAAGATGATGGAAAAGGAAAAGATTTGCCTTATTTTAGTATCAATGGCGGTAAGCAAATCGTTTACTGTGCTAGAGAAAGAAAAGGAGGACTTAAAGGAAATGAACGATGGGGAAATAACATTTGGTTTGGCAAGTTTGATCCATTAAAACAATAAGTATCGGTTAGTTTTATTTAGTTAGTTAAAGTGCCACAAAGTATTTTGTGGCACTTTTAAAATCACACTTTATGAAAAAAATAAACTATTTATTAATTTTTCTCTTTTGGAGTACAAACATATTCTCACAGGATTTTTCTGTCATTCAATTTGATGCTGAACCTGAAAATTTAGGGACTCAAGTCAATTCAGAATTTAGTGAAACTTCTCCAAAAATTTCTCCCGATGGGAAAACTTTATTTATCACCCGCTATCCAGAGAATAATAATGGGAAAAACAACATTTGGTATTCAAACTTAAAAGCTGACGGGTCGTGGACATACGCTAAAAACATAGGAACACCTTTAAATGTTCAAGGTTCATCCACATCTGTACAATCTATTTCTCCCGATGGGAACACCATTTTGTTATCTAACCTTTATCGTTATTTTGATGGTTCAATTACTGGTGGAGGTTGTTCTGTGAGCTGGCGACAAAGAGGGGGCTGGGCTTTTCCTAAAGCACAAGTAATTGAAAAATTCGAGAACCAAAATCAGTATGTAAATTATTATTTGTCAAATAGTGGGAGATTTTTGTTAATGGCCATTGAAAAGAAAAAAGGATTTGGAGAAAAAGATTTATGGGTATCATTTAAAGAAAAGGAAAACGAATGGAGTAAACCCCTAAATTTAGGAAACGTTGTCAATACCAAAGGAGGTGAATTTGGTCCTTTTTTAGCTGCTGATGATAAAACGTTATATTATGTTTCAGATGGTCTTAAAGGGTATGGTGATGCTGACGTTTGGATGACAAAAAGGCTAGATGATACTTGGACCAATTGGAGTACCCCTGTAAATATGGGAAATAAAATAAATACCCCTGAGTTTGATGCTTATTTTAGTATTGATGCTGCTGGAGAATACGCATATTTTTCATCTTCCAACAACAGTTTAGGGAAGAGTGATATATTCAGAATAAAAATGCCAACAGCAGCAAAACCAGAGCCTGTAGTTTTGGTTTATGGGAAGGTTTTTGACAAGAAAACAGGAGAGCCAATTAAAGCCAATATTAACTACGAATTATTACCTTCAGGGGAGGAAATGGGAACAGCCGTAACTAGCCCTGAAGACAATGTTTATAAAATCGTATTGCCTTTTGGGAAGAACTATGGCTTTATGGCCAATGCAGACAAGTATTATTCCATTACCGAAAACTTAGATTTATCCAATTTAAAAGAATATCAAGAAATAGAAAGAAACCTTTATTTGGCTCCTATTGAAAAAGAACAAACCATTCGTTTGAACAACATCTTTTTTGAGCTCGGGAAAGCTACGTTGAAAGAAGAATCTTACCCCGAGCTGAAAAGGTTGATAAAACTATTGAACGATAATCTGGGAATTAGCATTGAGTTGAGTGGGCATACAGATAATATTGGATCGGATGATGATAACTTAACCTTGTCTCAAAACAGAGCCGATGCTGTGGTAAGTTACCTAACTGAAAATGGTATTAAATCGAATCGTTTAACGGCAAAAGGATATGGTGAAACCATGCCGGTGGCTACTAATGATACCGAAGAAGGAAGACAGTTGAATAGAAGAGTCTCCTTCACTGTTAAAAACATGTAAATACTTTTCTTAAATCTATATCAAATCCTCTTCTATTCCAGTTGGCGATTTTTTATTTTATGTTGACATAGTCAACATTTTGTCTTGAAAAAACAATGTTGAAGAATGAAATGTTGTTTTAGAAAAGCTAGGCATCCCGATAGTTATCGGGAGTGTGCCAGCATGTTATAATATCACTCATAACGACAACCCTATGTTTTCGTTTTGTTGAAACCAAAATGTACAGTAATCAGCCATATAATGAAATATAGAAATTGTTGTGGTACGTGGTTATTTAGCAGCAATAGAAGAGGTCAACAGCTTTCTTTATCTTAATTGAATAACCTATAATTACAGAGCTTTCCGCACCAGTCGTATACATGAAAAGAGGTAGTTTTTGGTCTCTGCATGATTCATAAACTTCAGGGTCTTCAGGAAGTGAAGCAAAATTAGGTTCTTCTAGTGTGTCAAAGTTTATAAACGATTTTTCCTCTAAGGTTTTAGATATCCTTTCCTTAATATGGGTAATTACTTCTTCGTCAGATTTAATTCTGTCCAATGCATAGCTATATATCCATTCTTGGGTGTTAAACGAATCTTGGAAGATAGTATCTCCATTGTTATTTTTAATAGTAATATAACTTATTGTCTTGTTGATGTTGCCTATTGGTATGTAGATCTCAAAATGGTCTTCAGTTTCTAGATTAGAGAAATAGTGTTTTGTACTTTCTTTGAACTCAGTCTTAAACTCTGAATTGGAAATGTCGAAAAAGACAATTTCTTCAGTTTCTTTTATCTGTTCTTCCTTCTTAGGAGATTGATCAGAAACCTGATTCGAGATTGCATCCATTGATCCACTATCATTAGAGGTGCTACAACTCATGAGAAGAATTATTCCAATTAATTGAATTATATTTTTCATATTATTTAATGCACCACAACGCCACTATATGTAATGTGCGTTTAGTTTGTTCAATGCTTAAAAGTAATAATTTTTGTGGGGAAACACCCCTCTCGGTCTCCCCTCAAGGGGAGAAAGCTCCTCCCTTGAGGGAGGATTAAGGTGGGTGTAAAGATTAAAAAGCACTAGCAAAACATGACATTTACTACCCAAGCTTCATAACACTAAAACGTTCGCGGCAAGGCACATTATATATAGAATGTTATATGATTTATTTCTTTTGAATTCCCATTCCTGGAAATTTCTGATTAAGAAGGTCAATCACTCTATTTTCAAGAGCAACCATTTCTTGTTGATTGGGTAAATTGGTTAATTTATTTCTAGTTATTATTTCTTCAAGCAATAACTGAGTTCTTAAAACTTGAAAGTGAAGCTCAATAACTTCGTTTGCTACGTCAAGATTTCCTATTTTAATTCCCATTTTTATTTTTATTTTTTAATTCAAATTCTAATTTCACCTTATCAATTTCAAGCTGATAATTTATAGTCTGAAGCTCGTTATTTTCTTTTTCCAGTTTACTAAGTCTTTTATCAACAATTTCTAAATATTTGTCAGGTACTGCAAGTTTCCCTTTTATTTCACTTATTTCTCCTCGCATTCCCCAAACAACGACAATCACCCCTCCTAAAACAGTTGTTATTAAATATCCAGCACCTTTTAAAAGATATTTATTTAATTGTTCACCTATTTCTTGTTTTATCTTAACATCTCCTTTTTTATATTCTTCTGTAGAGAAAAGTCCAGAAGTTTTTGGAATAGGCGTTTGTGGACTTGTTATCTGTGTTTTTGCCATATTTTTATTATTTCTTTTTGTATTGAATATAACATCCGAATAAAAAACTAGTAATCTTTATTCGCGCTGTAATTCTCAAATATAATGTAAAATATTGGAAAACAGACACGAAATACAGGCTTACGCTTTACCTTATATAAAAACAAAAACCCAACTTTAATTTCGTTATTTTTGATTTAGTAAAAGAATATTTTAAAAATATAGGAAACAATGAAATTGGATCAATTGGATTTAAGCATCTTAAAACGCTTACAAGAAAATGGAAAAGTCACCAATTTACAACTCTCTAAAGATATTGGGCTTTCTCCCGCACCAACATTAGAGCGGGTAAAAAAACTAGAAAGTAATGGCTTTATAAAAAGCTACCATGCTTTGGTGGATGAATCAAAATTAAACTTGGGACTTACAGCTTATATGCAGGTTTCATTAATTCGGCAAAGAGAAAATGCCATTGCCAATTTTGTTGATAAAATCAATAAAATAGACGAGGTAACAGAGTGTTATAATGTTACTGGGCAAGCTGATTATTTATTAAAGATAATCGTAAAAGACATTGCTGCTTTTGATGAATTGGTAAAAAATAAATTATCATTGATAGAAGAAATTAGAAATATGTACTCGATGGTGGTGATATCTAAAGATAAATACTCCACAGTTCTTCCATATAAATACAAATGAACATAGAAGCGCTTAGGGATTATTGTATAAGTAAAAAAGGAGTAACGGAAGGGTTTCCTTTTGATGAATCAACGCTTGTTTTTAAAGTAATGGGAAAGATGTTTGCCTTAGTCAACATTGACAGCTTTGAATTTGTTAATTTGAAATGTGACCCAGAAAAAGCGATAACATTACGGGAAGAATTTCAAGGAGTAACCCCAGGGTATCATATGAGTAAAAAACATTGGAACAGTGTTGCTGTTTTTAGCGATGTGCCAGAAAAATTAATCTACCAATGGATAGATGATTCTTACGATTTGGTAGTATCTTCGTTGACGAAACGCTTGCAAGAAGAATTAAAAAAGGAGTGATATGAAAAAATTGATAAGTTATTTTTTACAAGGTTTGCTGTACTTGGTTCCTATTACAGCAACTATTTATGTGGTTGTAGAAGCTGTTATTGCAATAGATAGCTGGGTTCATGTAGATGTTCCAGGTTTGGGGATATTAATTATATTAGGAGGAGTAACGTTTGTTGGTTTTGTAGGAAGTGCTTTATTGTCTCAACAGTTTTTTAGGTTGGAGAAAATCCTAGATCGAGTACCATTAATAAAAATTATTTATTCTTCGGTGAAGGATTTGCTCTCAGCATTTGTTGGAAAGAAAAAACGCTTTACAGAAGCCGTTTTGGTAAAAATGGAAGGAAATGTAGAGCGAATAGGTTTCATCACCCAAAAAGACTTAACTCAATTAGGAATTTCAAAAGACAAGATAGGTGTTTATATTCCTTTTTCTTATGCAGTAACAGGAAATTTGATAGTTGTTCCTAAAGAAAATGTTACCCCAATCGAAGGTTCTTCAGCAGAGATTATGAAGTTCATTATTTCGGGAGGAGTTACCAATATAGGAGAGAGTGATACGAAAGAAATAGAAGGTTAAAAAGAGCTTTTATTAGGCTATTTGTTTGCAAAAAGAGTAACAGAAATCATTCCCCTTTCTGCATGTTGAAAATCTAGCTCTATAGAAACGGCTTTATCTACACTCATCCAGCGATAGATGTTCTTTTCTTTGCTGGGCGTTTCAAAAGATTTGTTCAATGATAAGTCTTTTGTGATTCCATCAACAACATTTTGAGCATCTTCGGGCTGGTTAAAATAAGTATCTAATCCTATTTCAAAACAACCAGCATCATCAAAGCGATAGCTGACTACATACATTTCATCCTCCCGAATAGGGTACTCGTATTCTAAATAATCGTTGTCTTGTTTTGATAATGCAGCTTTTTCTTCCAGTTCTTTAATTTCTATGGAAGACTTGTTAAGGTCTGCTACTCTTTGAGAGATGGTTTTTAGTGAGGTAACCTGCTCGTAGGAGTTTCCGCTTTCTCCACATGAAAACAAGCACAATAAGGTAACAATAGGAATTAATTTTTTCATAATTGAGGCATTAAGTTATTCGTTGGCGAAAATGGTTAACATCATTTCGCCTTCAGATTTATTTAAGTAGTCCAGTTCTATGGTCATTGTTTTCTGTTTATTTTTCCATACCAACAAGCTGTCGCCTTGTGTTGGGGAGCCATATTTATCCCTAAAAAAAGAGTTTAATGTTTTTTGGGCATCATTAATAAAATCAGGAGATGAGAGGTAAATATCCACATCAATTTCATAACAACCTTGTTGATCAAATTGGTAGGTTACAACATAGGTTCCCTTATCTTTTAACTTATATTCATATTCCAAAATGGTGTTTGTTTCGGTAACAATTGCGCGCTTACTTTCCTTTTTTTTAATATGAGTTATCTCATCATTTAAATTAACCCCTCTTATAATCCCTTTATCGGTTTTAATGATTTGAGAAAAGTAGATGTTGTCCTTTTCTTCAGGAGAACCTGGATGACAAGAAATTATGCTTGTAATAATTAGTAAAAAAAAGGAGTGCTTAATTAGTTTCATTTTGTTGCGAATAGCTATCCAAATGTAACGATTATTTTAAACCGTTAAAAGAGGAAAGCAATCAATATTTAATTTACATTTGGCAAGACATGTTACAAGCGTATAAGCACCATATTTGGCTTCATCTTACGGTTCTCATTTTTGGGTTAACAGGAATATTGGGCAAGTTAATATCAGCAGATTCTTATTTATTGGTTTGGTATCGAGTGGGCATTGCTGTAGTTGCTTTATTGCTTTATTTCTTTTTTAAAGGACACTCCCTAAAAATTAGCAAGAAACAACTTCAAAATATATTACTAACAGGTGCTATTTTGGCGGTTCATTGGGTAGCTTTTTTTGAAGCAATTAAACAATCAAATGTTTCGGTAGCTTTAGTGTGTATTTCTAGTAGCACACTTTTCACCTCTCTTATAGAACCGTTTTATTTTAAAAGAAAAATAAAACCGTATGAGTTTATTTTTGGATTACTTATCGTTGTAGGGCTTTATTTTATATTCAGCTTTGAGTTTAAGTATTTGGCAGGAATGTTATTGAGTATATTGGCTGCTGTGTTAGCTTCATGGATGACGGTGCTCAATGGGATTTGGATAAAAGACACCAATGCGAAAACCATTTCTTTTTACGAATTGTTAGGGGCTTTTATTTTAGTTTCACTTTATTTAATGGTGGTTAATGGAGGGGATGTAGATGCATACAAAATAGCACCGACTGATATAAAATGGTTAGTTATACTAGGCACGCTGTGTACCGCTTTTGCATTTATCGTAAGTGTTGAGGTGATGAAAAAAATATCTCCTTATACAGTATCTATCTCGATAAATTTAGAGCCGATTTATTCTATTGTTTTGGCATTAATTATATGGCCAGAATCAGAAACAATGTCTTTCGGTTTTTATATGGGGACAATAATAGTGATTGCCACCATCTTTTTAAACGCATTTTTAAAGAAGAGAGGTAGAAAAGTTGTAGGATAAGATTTTGGGTTTGTTAATTGGCTATTTGGAATGAATCTAAATGATTAGATTTTTAGTAGCTTTGTCAAAAAGGAGAATAAACGATGTATGGATTAAAAGATTATGTAAGTAGAGCAAAAAAGTTTGCAAACAATAAATCTAATATTGGAAACAGAAAGCTTTCTACAGTAATGATTTATGCCACTGATTTGTGTGATTCAATGTGTAAGCATTGTAATATTTGGGCAAAACGACCAGTAAAATACCTTTCTTTAGATAAAATTAAAGAGATAATGAGCAGTAAAGCCATTTCAAAAGATACTGCTATCGGTCTTGAAGGAGGAGAGTTTTTATTGCACCCTGAGGCATTGCCAATAATGGAATGGTTTACTAAAAATCACCCTAATTTTGATTTACTCTCTAATTGCTTAAAGCCAGACAGTTTAATAGAGGCGGTGAAAAAATTCCCACCAAAACGATTGTATATTTCTTTAGATGGAGGTAAAGAAGCATATAAACACATGAGAGGTAAAGATGGATATGATAGAGTTATTAGAGTTATTCAAGAGCTAAAGGATGTGGTGCCTATTTCTACTATGTTTACCCTTTCTCCGTATAACAATTTTGATGACATGAAGCATGTTGCTGAAGTTTGTAAAAAAGAAGGGGTTGATATGCGGGTTGGAGTTTATAATGATATGGATTTCTTTGATACCGATGATAAAGCACATGAAACAGGAATAGCATCGAAAACAGTTGAAGTGCAAATTCCTAATTATGTAGATGGAGATAAAGAACTAGAAGTAACAGAGGTAGTAGAAAAGCCCATTTATACAGATTTAAAGGACGGAAACTTTAAAGACAAAATACCTCCAATTATCAAGGAGTTTAAAGAAAATTACGACTTTTTAGTATTGTATGACGAGTGGAAAAAAGGAGATTTAAAAATGTCATGTAACAGTATTATTGACTCTATAAGTATTTTGCCAAATGGAGACGTTCCTTTATGTCAGAACTTGGGGGTAAAAATTGGTAATTTGTTTGAAAAGTCGTTAGATGAAATTATAAATGACGAAGAGACTAAAAAAACGCAAAAACATTATCAACACAATTGTAATGGTTGTTGGGTTAACTTTCACAGAAAATATGATGTGGTTTTACACCGTATGTTTGAGAAGTATTTTGGTAAAACAGTAACTGAAAAAATGTTTGGCAACTACCAATGGGAGGCAGACAAAAAGAAGACATACAAGCAATACATGAAGGAAACAGAAGCTTCTTATGCTTAGCCCTTCGCCTTTCTTAATTGTTCAATAGCTTTATATGTAGGGAGTAATTCTTTTAATGAGGAGTTATTCGTATTCCCTTTGTTTTCACAAATTTTCACGAAAGTTTCCAATTCGTTATAATAACCAGCAGCAAAGAGTTGGTTATGCTCTTTAACAGGCAAAAAACTATTTTGTGCGTAAAGAATGGTTGTTTGAGAATGGAACCCTTTTATTTTTTCCAGTGGAATTTTTAATGCTACTTTGGGTTTTGTTACAAAACTCAATTTAGAAGTATTCTCAGTAATGTACTCGCCTTGAGGAGTACTTATTGTTAAAATATCTTGAGCTTCACTCCAAGAGTAATCGGTTGAAAATTCAATACTTCCAATAACCCCATTTTTGTGAACGATTTGAGACAAATAGGTAATAACACCATTACCTTTAATTACTTTGGTAGATACTATTGTACCGTCACCAAATAAATAAAACAAAGCATCTAAAGGGTGAATAAACAAATCTAATAACTCATCACCTTCAGGATAAGCGCCTGTTTTATACTTTAGCGTGTAATAGCTGGCATCTTTAACTTTGTTGGATAGAATGTTGTAAACAGGAGAATACCTGCGTTGTAAGCCAGTTAAAACTATACTACTACTTGTTTGTTCTATAGTAATTAACTCTTGTAATTCATCTAGTGAAGCACAAGGGGGTTTTTCAATAAAAAGAGACTTATTGCTCTTCATTACCTCTTTAGCAATATTGAAATGTGCAGTAGGATTGGCAGAAACAAAAACACCTTTTATTTCATTATCGGAAAGGGCATCATTTAAATTAGTAGTTGCAGTACTTTGAGAAAATCGACCTTCGAGTAATTCTAATGTATCCTGACTTTTTACAACAATGTACTTAAGATTTACACGTAAGTAGTTAAGAATGGGATACAAATTATTTACAGAATGATTTCCAACACCAACAAAAGCGTATTTCCCTTTATACTTTTGTTCAAGAAATCCCTTTTTTCTGATTTTTTTATACCGTTCTATGAAACCATTCATAAGATAAATTTATACAAATTGAATATAGACATCTCCCCAGGAGGTATCTATAAATTCTTTGGATTGAATGTGAGTAATCATCTCGTTGCCAGAAATCCAATTAGGTAAAGCAAAGTTCATTTTTTCTGCTGCAGAATAATTACATTCAATTGTTCCTAAATTACTTAAATGCTCAATGCAATTAATTAAAATAGGTAAGTTTTCAGGAACAATATATTCTAAAGATAATGTTTTTAGAGGTTTTGAGAGACCTTTTAACACATCATATTCATATCCTTCAACATCAATTTTACAAAATTGAGGAACACCATATTTTTCAATTAAATGGTCGAGTGTGGTCATTTGAATATCAATAGAATTGTCCCAATTTACCCCTTTAAATCGTTCTTCCTGCATTACTTCAACGTGCTCTTTTGAGAATGAAGATATTGCTGATAAATCAGAAACATACAATTTTTCAACGCTCTCTTTTTCTCCTAATCCATATTTTACGAGCTCTATTTTATTGCCAAAACGTTTTGATAAATATTCGTAACATTCTTTTTGAGGTTCTACAGCAACTACTTTTGCTCCTAACTCCAAAAAAATAACAGTTCTGTTTCCCAAGTTAGCTCCAACATCAAAACATAAATCGCCTTCTTTAAGAAAATGTTTGTAAAAAGATTTTCGCTCTTTTTTACTGAAGAGTGTAATAATTTTATTCTCAATCCCTATCGCAAATGCATATAATCCTAGTTTTCCTAAAATTTTTCTCAATGCCTTTTTCATTATTAGCTTCCTTGGTTCATTAATAAACTGTTGATATTCACAAAGCGAGCTTGCATTTCTTCTCCTAATCCAGATTCTTTGTATTTTTCATTAGTCAATATAATTAATTGTTGAAGGATGTACTTTGATCGGTCTGTTTCGTCTTTTACTGATTTTTTAGCATCACCTTTTAACGATAAATAATAGATTAATTCATCTTCATATCGATCCACTAAGCTACGAACGATACTATTCCCTTTTTCATATTGTCCAATACGGTAGTATAATTCTACAGAAGACAGCATAAAATAATCATAAGGCACAATGCTTTCTGGAATAGAGGAAACACTCATGTCTAAGACTTCTTCTGCTTTATCATTTTTTCCTAAGCGAATAAATTCTTGAGCTAATCGTGCATAATTGTTTCTAAAATTCATACACATTCTTCGATTGTTTTCATCCATATAAATTTTACTTTCTTTCATTCCTCCCCAAAGAAACTTATTCATCAAGTTTTCATACATAATTTCAGTATTTACCTCTCCAGTTTGCCCATCAAAACTTTGTGCTTTAAAAGGAACTAATCGATATGCTAATCCTTCCAACTGGAAGTAATCAGTTAATCCCAAATAACTATCAGCGCCTGTAGTAATTGCAAAGTAAATAGGTCTTTTCCAATCGTTAGCTGCCAAAATATCTAAAATGATTAAATCATTTTTCATAACGTAGCTTTTGTTTATCGTCCATTCCACATTTTCTACTATTCGGTCAGCTTTATCTGGAGAGACTGTTCCGTTAGCTAAAACAGTTGCTTTATCAACCGATATCTTAAAGTTTTTAGTAGGGATATAATCCACTTGATTTTGACCTTGACCTACACCAACTTTTGACTTAGGAGTATCATCTATCACAAAAGCGATAATTTCATCTACATCTCTATACCCAGTTACTCCAGGTTTTTCATATATTGGTAAGTAGTCATTGGTTCCTTGACGTATTTTTTCTTCTGGAATACGCTGAGGAATACCGTCAGCAATCCAGGCTTTTCTTCGCATTTGTTCAATGTACCAATCAGTGTTAAGTAAACTTAAGTTAACTACTCTAACATCAGTTCGGTACCTTTCTACGTCTTGCACATACCATAATGGGAAGGTGTCATTATCCCCATTGGTAAATAAAATAGCATTAGGAGCACAAGAATTCAAATAATTTTTAGCAAAATCTCTAGCCGTGTAACGCTTAGAACGATCATGATCATCCCAATTTTGAGTAGCCATTAATGTTGGTACGGCAAGTAAGCAAACAATAGAAACGGCTATTGCACTTAATTTTTGTGGTGCTTTTTTACTTAAGGATTCAAATAAGGCATAAGCACCTATAGCAATCCATATTGCAAACACATAAAAAGAGCCTACATAAGCGTAATCTCTTTCCCTTGGTTGAGGTGAAGGAGGGTTGGTGTAGAAATTAATCATCAACCCCGTAAAAAAGAACAATAATCCTAAAACTAACCAGTCTTTCGGGTCTTTCATAAACTGATAGATTAATCCTATTAATCCCAAAATTAATGGCAAGAAATAATACGTATTGTGACCAGGATTATTGGTTGTACTTTTTGGTAATTTACTTTGGTTGCCTAAACGAATAGCATCAATTGGTGGAATTCCGCTTATCCAATTACCATTAACTACATCTCCTGGTTGTGTGTTTTGCACATCTGTTTGTCGACCAACAAAATTCCACATGAAGTAACGCCAGTAAATATGACCCCATTGATAGTTAAATAAGAAAGCTAAATTTTCTCCGAAAGTAGGGATCTTTATTGTTTGTCCATTGGATGCTCGTTTGTTTTTTCCTTTATAATCAGTCCAAGCTTTGTAGTCTCTAATATGATGCGATTGAGCACTCCACATTCTAGGTAAAAAGCCGGATGTTTTCTCATCATAATTAGGTTTGTTTTTATTTCCCTTATTAACGATTTCGTATTTACCTGTTTTTTTGTTTTGAAAATAGGTCGCTTTTCCTTCTTTATAAGGTTCTCTTGCATCTAACGGAGTGTTAAAATATTGTCCTGTTAAAAAAGGAGCTTCTCCATATTGTTCACGGTTTAAGTATGATAGTAAGCTAAAAACATTTTCAGGAT
Source organism: Vicingus serpentipes (assembly GCA_024103385.1). Classification (GTDB taxonomy): domain Bacteria; phylum Bacteroidota; class Bacteroidia; order Flavobacteriales_E; family Vicingaceae. Next base: position 33,126 of record JAGFIT010000025.1, on the reverse strand, counting down.
TGTTTTCATCCATTGGTGGGTTGGCAGCAGATCTTGCCATGATAACGCTGTAGGTAGAATAACCTACTAAAATCACAGTAAAACACAATAAAATAGTGTTGAGTAACACTTTATCATTTTTTTGAGTGTAATACAATCCCCAGGCAACCAGCCCAGCAATTAGCATGAAATAAAAAATCATTCCAGAATTAAAAGGCATTCCCATTGAATTGACAAAAAGCAATTCAAATTTAGAGGCTAAACTATAGGTGCCTGGAATAATTCCAAACTGTACAATTCCTAATACCAATACCGAAAACAAAGTGGCGACACCTAAATTTTTTGCGTTTAATTCTCGTGTTTTAAAGTAGTATAAAAATACCATAGCAGGTATGGCAAGTAAGTTTAATAAGTGAACACCTATTGATAAACCCATTAAATAAGCAATAAGCACCATCCATCTTGTACTGTGTTTTTCAGAAGCTACCGACTCCCATTTTAGTATTGCCCAAAACACAACGGCAGTAAATAATGATGACATGGCATACACTTCCCCCTCTACGGCAGAAAACCAAAAAGAATCAGAAAAAGTATAAGCTAGGGAACCCACAACGGCAGCACCAAAAATGGCAATGGTTTTATCTGAGGTGAGTTCGCCTGTTTTAAGCGCTAATTTTTTAATAACAGCGGTAATGGACCAAAATAAAAATAAAATCGTAAAAGAACTACTTAATGCAGAGAGCATGTTGATGGCATAAGCTGCTGTTTCGTTAGAAGCGAACATGGTAAAAAATCTTCCAATTAACATAAATAAAGGAGCTCCTGGTGGGTGACCAACTTCTAAATTATATGCAGTAGCGATAAATTCACCACAATCCCAAAAACTAGTGGTAGGCTCTAATGTAGAGATGTAAACAAATGAGGCTATTGCCCATATTACCCAGCCTATAATGTTATTTAATTTTTTGTAGTTCATAGCATTAAATATTTCCAGTTCACGAAAATATGAAATTCTAAAGTATTTCTCGTTAAAGGATGTTAATTGATGTTAAAAATTGTTTTGGGCGGAAAAAATATTTTATTACATTTGCCGACCTTAATGTCCCATGGTGTAATGGTAACACTCCGGTTTTTGGTACCGTCATTCAAGGTTCGAATCCTTGTGGGACAACATTAAATAATTCAAACCCCGAAGAAATTTTTTTACTATTTCTTTGGGGTTTTTCATTGCTGTTGATTTTACTGAAAGGGGGCTCTGATTTAAATGGGCTTAGTATAATAAAAAAACCTGCTATTCCATTATGGAATAGCAGGTTAAAAATTAAAGTGTTTTATAAACTAAAAATTAGCTCGTAGCGAAATAATGAAATTTCTGCCGGGAGCAACAATACCTGAGCTATAAGGTCTGTAACGCTGGTCGGTAATATTTTCTAAACCGGCATTAGCGGTAAAGTGGTCGGATATTTTATACATGGCTTTAAAATTAAGTGTATACCATGAAGGAGAGTATGGGTCACCATTTTTATCGATGGCATAAATTTCTGTTTTTGATTTTTCACTTTCTGGTAAATCATCAAAAACTTTTTTATCGCTATAAACGCCATAAAATTGTACATTTACTTTGTTTTTGCTATATGTTAAACGTGCTGTTCCAAACCAAGGAGCAGCGTGTCGAGATGGACTAGTTGTACCATCGTCTAACTCTTCTTCACCAACCTGATAATTAAAGCGAGAAGAAAAACTAAAGCCCGAAGCTAATTTAATTTCAAAACCTGCCTGTATTCCATAAACATTTGCTACAGCAGCATTTTGTATAGCTTGAACCTGACTTAAATCGCCATCATAAATTATACTGTCTTGCCCGTTTAAGGTAAAATCTCGTCTAACTAAAGCATTATCTAATAAGGTATAAAAAGCAGTTGCATCAACTTTTACCGAATTACCGAAAACTTTAGCAATACCGAAATCAATGTTGTAAGCATATTCAGCTTCTAAATCCGGATTAGGAACGACTACAGCACCTGGTTCGGAATCAAACACTTTACCAATATCATCTACATTCGGAGAACGAAAACCTGTGGAAGCATTGGTACTGAATGCCCATTTTTCTGTTGGTCGGTAGCTAAACCCTAAACTACCGGTTGTGGCAGCATTACTTAGGTTTGCTTCAGTAAAAGGAAATGGATAAAAAGTAGTATCAAATTGAGCATCTAACAGAAACATATTGTATCGAACTCCTGCTTGCATCATTACTTTTTGGCCTAAGTGTATTTGTGTGTTGAGGTAAGCGGCATAAGATGCCCAAGTAGATTGTGGATATCGGGCAGGACCTTCAACGGTTTCTCCTGTAGAGATATCATCGTTGGTTCCAATAGAATTTACTTCGTTTTGTACGGCTTCTAAACCATAGAACAATTCATTTTTTTTACCAATGTTTTTATTGAAATCAATATTTACAGAGTAGGCATCTACTTTTTCTACTCGATTTTCTCGGTCAGATTTGTTGATGTCTCTGCTAACTCTACTTTCTTCAAAGTACTGTTGTGCTAAACGAACAGTCATTTGGTCGTACAAAAAGTTTTCGCTTTTATTAGTGATGTTTAAATTGTTCATTAACCATATTTGCGGGCCATAGTACCATTCGCCATAACGAGGCAATCCGTTTTTATAACGAATATGTCTATCGTAACGTGAATAATTTGATGTTTCAGAATAATGAAAACCGTATTCAATATCCCATTTTTCATTAGGTTTAAACCTCAATTTTTGCATCATATTGAGCTGAGTATAACCAGATGGGTTTTGGATTAAAGGGTCTTCATTTGTAATAATTGCATCAAAACCATTTTGCTGTTGCACGTAAAACGGTCGTAAATATTCCTTAGGGCCATGAGTTCCCATTTTAAGGTTATCATAATTATTCGAAGAAATACTGGAAACTATAGCCCATTTTTTCCATCCAATGTTAATGTCAAAATGTGCTGTTTTTTCATTGTTGGCAGATGAGTAACGGGTTATGGCTTTACCTGTAATTAATTCTTCGCCTTCGGTTAATGAAAGTTGAGGGCTTAGTGTTTTAAAACTCATTACTCCTCCTATGGCATCACTTCCATAAATTACAGAGCTTGGACCAAAAAGTACTTCGGTATTTTCTGTTGCAAATGGATCTAAGGAGATGACATTTTGAATGTTTCCTGCTCTAAAAATAGCTGTGTTCATTCTTATACCATCAACGGTATAAAGCAAGCGGTTAGTAGCAAAACCTCTAATCATAGGACTTCCTCCTCCTTGCTGACTTTTTTGTATAAATACTTCATCAGAAGTACCCAATAAATCGGCAGCGGTTTGTGGGTTTTGTAAGGCTACATTTTTAGCATTAATGCTTGTTACTTTTGCGGTAAGGTCTTTGGTGCTCTGGCTCCATCGAGTTCCAGAAACAATAACTTCATCCATTTGAACGCCAAAAATTTCTAGCTCAACAATAAAGTTATTGGCTTCAATTTCAGCATAGCTTTTTGTTATAGGTGAATAGCCCAATAAGCGAATTTCAATTTTTTCTATTCCCGAAAATTTAGAAATATCTGCTTGTCCTTTAGCATTTGTTGTGGCAAACGCTTTGGGTTCTTCACTTATCAGCGTAACCAATTCTAATGGTTGTGCTGTTTCTTTATCTTTTATGGTTACTACTTGTGCATTACTTATGCAATACATAGCAAGTGTTAACCATAATAAAATCAATTTTTTCATTGTGTAAATTATAGGTTAAACAATTGTTTTCCATTCGTTTTTACTTTGTTTAAAAACGAACAGGTATGGTTTGTAAAAATGTTTAACTATAATTTGGTGGTGGAGTAGTTGGTGGAAAATGTAATGAAGAGTAATTAAAAATATAAGCAAAGTTGTTGGTTTTGCTTACTTGTTTATTAAGAGCTTTCCAAGCTTCTGTTTTAGAATGAAAAAGTGATTGGTAAAAGTTAGCAAAACGCGTTTTGGTTTCTTTGTTTTTGGTATCGTTGTTTAAAAAATTAGCTAAGGTTTTTTTTAGTTTTTGATTTAACTCTGTTTCTTCAGTATCCCACCAACACCAATAGGTAATAATATTCTCGGTAGTGTCAGCTTCAACAATATCGTACATTTGGTGGTTGTACTCAAATTCTTTGGAGTGTTCCCATTCTAATTCTGTTTCTAATTGATCTTTTGTAAAAGTTAATTGTACCAATTCACTTTTATCAATACTAGCAATAATCTCACGCTTAATTTGTTTTTTAACTTTTTGTTTTTGATAGGTTAACCAACCTACACTTCCCACAAATGGAAAAATGATACAAATCAATAGAAATATGCTGATGAGTTTTTTCAAACTTAAAATTGCTAATAAAAGTGCAACGCAAAGTAACAATTTTATTGTTACATCATCAATACCGATTAATTAAACGGTTATTATTAGAAAATTAAGTAAGTCTCTTCTTTATTTTTTTGATATAGATGAGGAGTTATTTTAAAAGTTTTTTCAATATTTTCTGATGTGAGTACTTCTTTTGGAGTTCCATACTTTAAAAGGTTTCCATTGTCCAATAACAAAATCTTATCCGCATATTTAATGGCTAAGTTTAAATCGTGTAATACACCTATAATAATTAGGTTTTGTTGTTTGATAAATTCTTTTACAATATTCATAAAGTCTAACTGAAAACGAATGTCTAAAAAGGTGAGGGGTTCATCTAAAAATAACAATTTAGTTTCAGTTGTGTTATTGTTCCATATTTGGGCTACAATTCTTGCAAAATGCACACGCTGTTTTTCTCCACCACTCAACGTTAAAAAATTTCTATCCTTAAATTTAGTTATATCAAATAGTTCCATTGCTTGCTTGCAAATAGCAATATCAGTTGCAGCAGGTTTATTATCAAAATGTGGATAACGTCCCATCATAATAACTTCTTCTACTAATAACGGAAAAGCAAGTTCATTACTTTGAGATAAAACAGCTCTTACTTTAGCTAATTCACTTGTTTTAAATGACTGGATAGGTTGTTTGTTAAAAGTAATTGTGCCGGCAGTTGGGTTTAATTCTTTACTTAACACTTTTATTAGGGTAGATTTTCCTGCGCCATTAGCCCCTACAATTAAAGTTGTTTCGCCTGTGTTAAATTCAATAGAAATATTGTTAAGAAGGGTTTTATTATCTATTTGATAGGATATGTTTTCGGCTTTTAACATCTTAAAAATAATATTCGTTTTTGCGTAATAAATAAATAAAAACAGGAGCACCAACAGCAGTGGTTACAATTCCAATAGGTAGTTCTGCCGGAGCTAAAAGTAAACGAGCTAAGATGTCGGCAACACTTAGTAAAAGACCACCCATTAAGACACTTCCAATTATAAGGTAACGGTTATCTGAACCTTTTAATATACGAAGTAAATGAGGGACCACTAAACCTACAAAGCCAATAATACCTGTAAAAGAAGTGGCAACTGCTACTAATATTACATTTACAATTAATACTTTAATTTTTAATGCTTTTACATTTACACCTAAATTTTTTGCTTCGGAAGTCCCAAGCATTAATGCATTAAGTTGTTTGGCATATCTTAATCCAATTAAAATACAAATTACCGAAGTAATACCTACTATAATTACAGCATGCCAATTGCTTCCTGAAAGTGTTCCTAAATTCCAAAAGGTAATAGATCTGGCTTGTGGATCTCGGGCAATGTAGGCTAGAAAACCTACCCCACTTAAAAATAAAGCGTTGATGGCAATACCAATTAATAATAAACTGGTAATGGAACTTTTATTTTGCTTTTTAGATTCGGCAAACATAAATACCAGAAATGTAGAAAGCATGGCTCCAATACAAGCTGCAATAGGTAAGGTCCATTCACCGGTATTAAAGCTAAAGGTTGCTCCTAACACAAAGTAAAGAGCAGCACCAAAGGCTGCTCCACTCGATGTGCCTATTAAACCAGGTTCTACAATTGGATTTAAAAATAAGCCTTGCATTAAAACTCCTCCAACGGCTAAACTGCTTCCTACAATTAATGTTAATAAGGCTCTTGGTAATCTTATTTCTAGTAAAATCCGTTCGTTTAGTGTTAGGTCTGGGTTATCTGTAAACCATTTGTTTAGTGCACTTAAAATTTCCTTCAATGATAAGTCGACAGCTCCATAACGGATAGAAATAATAACCGCAACAATGGTTAATAAAACTAATATCAAATAGATTTTTTTCATTATTGATGTATCAGTTTTTGAAGTTCTAAGGTTATTTCTCCAGTTCTTGGACCTAAGTAAACCAAGTCACATTCATTAACTCTGTAAATTTTGTTATTTCTTGCAGCAGTTGTGCTAGATACACCTGGTAACTCTTGTATTTTTTCGTTAGAACCTAGACGGTCATAACCAAAATCAGTTAACAGAATAACATCAGGATCGTATTGTGTAACTACTTCTGCTGATAGGTGTCTCATACCAGAAGTATCAGTAACAGCCATTGTTCCACCAGCCCATTCTACCATTTTTGCTGCTGTTCCTTTTTTGGTCATTACTAAATATACATTAGATGCTCTACCAAAATGAATCACTAATACTTTTGGGGTATCAACATATTGAGTTACATTTTCCATGGCAAGTTTCATGTCAGCATCAAGTTTTGTGCACAATGAATCAGCTTTAGCTGTTTTTTTGAAATAATTTCCCATTTCCTGAATAAGTGCTTTTGTACTTTCAATGTCTTCACTTTTAGTATCAAATTCTTTCATAGGAATCTGTAAATCTTGTAATTGTTTTACAATATGATCTGGTCCCAGCGATTTTAAGCCATTGTGCATAATTAAGGTTGGTTTAGCTGCTAATAAGCCTTCTAAACTTAGTGCTCTGTGATAACCGACAGTAGGTAATTCTTTTACTTTTGGTGGATATACGCTTGAAATATCTACAGCTACTACATTTTCTTCTGCATTTAAGGCATGTATTATTTCACAGTATTGTTTAGAAATTAAAACTATTCGTTCTTTATTTTCTTGTTTTTCATCTTTATTGTCAAATCTTCCACAACCAAAACATATAGCGGAAATGAATGATAAAAGGATTATTTTTTTCATAAGATATATTTTAAAAGTCGGAGGAATTTTTCATATTTCCTCCGACTTTATTGTTGAACTAAAACAAATATTTAAGGTTAACTCCACCGAAATAATTTATTTCGTAAGGAGCCGGTATGTATGCATCAGGCAACTGATTTAAAAATACCATATAGTAATATTGAGTTCCAGTAATGTTACTAGCACCTCCATAAATATCAAAGCCAAAATGTTTAATGGTTTTTCTAAAACCCAGTTTAGCATTAACTAAACCATAACTCGAAGTTTGATTTAATTCATCTGATGTATAGTACATTGCATCACGGTAGTTGTAGTTGATATTACCATAGATTCCAATTTTTGTATCTATATCTAAACCAACATTAAATACAATTGGAGGAACTCCTGCAACTTGGTTCCCACTATAATCATTAACAATTAAACTATCTTGGTTAAGTGAGTTTTTTCCTTTGGTTTGATATTGGAAATTCTCATACTTAAAATCTGAAAATGTAAAGTTTGCAAAGGGACTTAATGATTTAATAAATCCTTTGTTGCTCTTCATCAATTCATATTTTACCAAAACTTCTAATCCATTATTGTTTAAAGACCCACCATTAGCAACATAGGAGTATAAAGTCACTGTATTTTGAGGGTTTTGAACAGATACAGCTGTCATTTTATCCTCAAATTTGGCATTAAATACAGCGATAGAATAATACAAACGATTTTCTAAGAAGCTACCTTTTGTACCCACTTCTATTTGTGTTCCTTTTTCAGGGACTAAACCTTCATTTACTTCTCCTGTTGTTGGAATATAAAATTGAGAACTTACAGGAGCTTTGTATCCAACAGAATAAGTACCATAAATAGAAGCTACTTCGCTTATCTTTTTATTGATAGAAAATGTTGGAGATACTAAGTTGCTATATGTTTTTCTATATTCCTGTGGAGTGGTGTTGCCAGGATGATTATTGGTATTTGCCCATAATCTATCTTGTAAACTAAGTGTCATGTTACTGATACCAACACCAGCTGTAATACTAAAGTTTTTAGGTAAACCTAAGGTCCATTGTGTAAAGTAAGAGGCTGTTGCACTTGAAGTTGCAGCAATGCTTCTAAGAGAACCTATGATATTGTATCCATTTAAGTTAGTACTATCCGGAATCATGCTATAACTATTAGCTATAGTATTCATTTTTTGCAATTCGATACCGGTAATACTACTTAACTTAATACCATCTGATAAGTTAAAATCCATATCAAAAGTAGAACGTAAACCATAGTTTAATGGGGCTTTATCACTCCATCCTCCGGCAGAGCTGTTATCCATGTTTTGGGATGATCCAAAAAATGACGTGGTATTAGCTATGTTTTTATTGAAGTGGTAAGTATGTCCAACACCTGCTCTAAAAGTTTTTACTGCAGAGTGTGCATTATTGTCGATGTATCTTGTATTCCCCGAATAATCTAATGAATCGTATTGTACATCAGTTAATTCTCCATTTCGCTCATCATAACTATCGCTGTAGCCAACATAAGTAGTAATACTTTGTTTTTCATTGAGTACAAAATCACCCATTAAATTAACAAAATCTTTGTGAGATTTTGTATGAACCATAAATCCATCGAATTGTTGACGGCCATAGTTAATTAATAAAGAAGATTTTTCTCCGCCAATAGATAAACGAGTTGTAGTTCTTAGCAGTCCATAACTTCCTGCCATAAAATCTTGCCCAATGCTTGTTTTATTTTTTTCTGCTTTTTGGGTTTGTAAATTAACTACACCGGCAATTGCTAAACCATAAAGAGTTCCTGAAGGCCCTTTACTTATTTCAACCTTATCAATAGATCCAAAATCGATATCATCCATTAAGGTAATGCCTTCAGCATCAGTAATTGCAATACCGTTTAAATAAACTTTTGAACCCTGTCCATCAAAGTTATTGTTTGCACCTTTAAAACCAAGACCATTTCCATAGCCTCTAATATTAAATTGCTGACCAGCAGAGGCAGTTCTACGTTGCATAAAAACACCTGGTACGTTGGCATTAATAGCATCATCTAAATATAAACCTGTTCCTCTTTTTAACTCTGTATTGTCGAGCTTAACAATAGCTTTAGGTTGTTGTAACTGCATTTTTTCTTTGGTTGAAGTAGCAGTTATTTCAACTTCGTTTAATTCATTTTTAACAATGGATAAATTAATAGTCACTTCTTCATTACAGTTTTGTATTACTTGTTTTTGGGTAGTGTAACCAATATATGAAATACTTAATTCAAGAGACTCACTACAGTTAATACTAAAAGCACCATTATTATCGGTTACCGTAACTTTTTTATCAGAAGTTTTTATAGTTGCTCCAATAAGTGGGCTATTTGTTTCGGCATCAAATACTTTTCCTTTTAATTGTTGTTGACACCACGCATTAATTGACAGCATAAAAAATGCCGACAACATAAAATATGTTTTCATTTTATATTTTTTTAATAATAGAATAGTCTCATTTCAACTTATTTGAAATGAGCATTAATAGATACTATAATTCTTTCATCTTATAAGATGAAAGAACTGGATAAGAAAATTTAGGAATAGTTTTTTGGTGGAGGGGTAGGTGGTGGAAAATATAATGAAGTATATTCTGAAATGTAATAACTATTTTTTTCTTCGTAAGAATCTATGTTTATTGCTTCCCAAGGTTTGTTGGTAGAGTAGAAAAGTGACTGACAAAAGTTCGCAAATCGCGTTTTGGCATCTTTATTTTTTGGGTCATTTCCTAAAAAGTCTGCCAACAAACTGTACAATTCTTTGTTGAGGTTGGTTTCTTTGTAATCCCACCAACACCAGTAATTAATAGTGTTTTCTGTGGTATCAGCTTCAACAACATCATACATGCTTCCATTAAATCCAAATTCTTTAGAGTGCTTCCATTTTAGTTGTTCAGCTTCTTCTTTTGTAAAAGAAAGTAATACTAATTCACTTTTATCAATGCCAGCAATAATCTGATGTTTAATTTGCCTACGTACAACTTTTTTATGGTACTGCAACCAACTAACTGTTCCTATAAAGGGGAGAACCAAACAGATTAAAAGTGATATACTAATTACTTTTTTCACATTAACGAAGATACCATAAAAAACTCATAGCGTTATTTTTTATATTATCAAATTCATTAACCAAAAAGTAAGTACACCCGACAAATAACCACTTACTGCAAGTAATGTTATGTTTTTAAGATACCATACAAAGTCTATTTTAAGAACCCCCATAATGGCAACTCCAGCAGCAGACCCTATAATTAAACAACTGCCTCCTGTTCCTGCACAATAGGCTAGAAGTTCCCAAAAAGTATGGTCTTGAGGAAACATACTTAGATTATACATTCCAATAGCTCCAGCAACTAATGGAACATTATCTACAACAGAAGAAAGAAATCCAATTAAGATATTAATAATCCAAATGTTTCCGATACTTGCTTGTAAAAGGTTTGCCAATTGAGTTAAATGACCTGCGGTTTGTAAAGCTGCTACAGCTAATAATATTCCTAAAAAGAATAAAATACTTGCAGTATCTACTTTTTCTAAAACAACCCCGATAGAAAGTGACCTTTTTTTATGGGCTTCTTTTTTTCGATGAATTAACTCTGTCGTTGCCCACAATATACTTAACCCCAGTAGTACCCCCATAAAAGGGGGCAAATGAGTAACTGTTTTAAATATAGGAACAAATAATAAAGCTCCCAAACCTAAATAAAGGACTAACTTTTTTTCTTTTAATGGAATACTCGCTTCGTGACTGCCGTCTTCATTTTTAACAGGAGATTCGATATTCCCTTTCATTTTATGACTCATAATAATTAGAGGAAGAGTTAGGCAAACCATACTTGGTATTAAAAGTTTTAGCACAATATTAGCTGCTGTAACTTGCCCTCCAATCCAAAGCATAATTGTTGTTACATCACCAATTGGCGACCAGGCTCCTCCTGCATTAGCGGCAATAATTACTACACCTGCAAACAGCCATAAATCTTTTTTACTACCTATTAATTTCTTTAATAAGGTTGCCATTACAATGGCTGTGGTTAAATTATCTAATGCGGCACTCATAAAGAAAGTAACTACCGAAAGAATAATTAATAATTTACTTTTTTTAAGTGTCGTAATTCGATCTGTTATTAAGGAAAACCCTCCATGAGCATCTACTAATTCTACAATTGTCATTGCACCTAATAAAAAGAAAAGAATTCCAGATATTTCACTAAGATGATGCATTAAATCTTCTCCAATAAAGTAGACAGCCTCTTCTCCCAGGTTAGGGAATATATAATTTTTACCTAAAATTAATAACACCCAACAAATTACTGCTGTAAATAATGCAGATGCTGCTTTATCTATTTTAAGGGGGTGTTCCAATGCTATTGCAATATATCCTAGAACAAACATGACTCCTATTGCTATGTACATAATTATTTTTTAACTAAAATTATTATTAAAAGAGGAGGTAAGGAAACACCTGCGATCAGTTTGTATACTGAAAGCAGGTGTTTTGATAGGTATTTAGAAAATTTTTGCACTTCCCCTATCGATTATTAACTAAAACTATTATTATGCAAAATCTTAATTCCATCCCCCACCAAGTGCTTGATAAATATTTACCATAGCATTCATTTGTTGTTTTTTAGTTTCTATTAATTCAAATTTAGATTCTAGTGCATCTCGCTGGGTTAATAATACTTCCATATAATCTGCTCTTGCCGACTTAAAAAGGTTGTTGGAGATAGTAATCGATTCGGTTAATGCTGCTACTTCTTGTGATTTTAGTTCATAGCTTTTTTCTAAATTATTAATTTTAGAAAGTTGGTTGGTTATTTCGATGTAAGCGTTTAAAATGGTTCGCTCATAATTATAAACTGCCTGAATTTGTTTGAAACTGGCACTGTAATAAGTTGCTTTTATGGCGTTTCTATTAATTAGTGGAGCAGTTAAATCTCCTATTATTGAATAAATCATAGATTCTGGAGTTTCCAACAATAGACCTGGTTTAAATGCTTGAAATCCAACCCCTGCTGAAATACCCAATGAAGGATAAAAATGCGCTTTTGCTGATTTCACATCCAGTTTGGCAGCTTCTAGTTCCATTTCAGCTTGTTTAATGTCTGGACGGTTATCCAATACTTGTGATGGAATGCCAGCATAAATAGTATTGGGCACTAAATTGGTAAAATTTTGAGCATTTCTTGTTATGGTTTGAGGAAAACGTCCGACTAAAAAATTGATGCGATTTTCTACTTCTACAATGTTTTGTAAAATATCGAACTGAAGACTTTTTGTATTTAATAGTTGAGCTTCAAATCTTTTTACAGCTAGCTCATTAACAATAGCAGCTTCTTTTTGAAGTTTTACAATACTTAATGCATTGCTTTGTATTTCGATATTCTTATTTACAATTTCTAATTGATTATCGAGAGCCAACAATTCATAATAGGAATTAGCAATTTCTGCAATCAATGTAGTTACCATAAAGTTTTTTCCTTCTACACTTGATAAATACCTGTTTACAGCCGCTTTTTTACCGTTACGCAGTTTTTTCCAAACATCTATTTCCCAATTTGCATAAGCGCCAAGCATAAAGTTTGGTAAGGGTTCTGGAAACTCTTCTCCAGATCTGATATCTGTATTTGCATCATTTGCACCTTGACTAGTGTACCTGCCTACTTTTTCTATTTCGGCACCGCCTTGCAGTCCAATGCTTGGTAAATATTCCCCTTTTTTTGCTCTTATCTCTGTTCTTGAAATTTCTATTTCTTGTAACACAATGTTTAATTCTTGGTTATTATTTAGAGCGGTATCAATCAATGCGACTAGATAAGGGTCAGTAAAATATTCTTTCCATTTTACCTTAGCAGTATTGGTTGTATCCTGTGAGTTGCTGAAGCTCGCAGGTAGTGTTTTGTTTTCTGTCCTGTTAACTAAGCCAGGTGTTTTACAGGCTGAAAAAGTCAGCGATATAAAAGCAATTCCTAAGCATATATATATTGTTCGTTTTAACATTTTGCTGATTTTTTAAGTTACTTTTTCTTTCTTTTTCTACTTAACAATCTTCTTAATAGGCTATTAGTTGCTTTCAGGTTTTCTTGGGCTGCACTATGTTCTTCACTGGATCTCACATAAGTTTCAGATAACGGTTCACTAACCTCGTTTTTAATAAGGTCACGACCTTCTGCCATTTTTGCAAAAACATAATATAATCCAGGAATAATAATAATTGCGAAAGAACCTAAAACCATTCCACCCATTGCTGATGCTCCGATTGTTCTGTTTCCAATTGCGCCCGCACCTGTCGCAATTATTAAAGGAATTAACCCAGCAATAAAGGCAAAAGAGGTCATTAATATAGGTCTAAACCTTACTCTTGCTCCTTCTATAGCCGCATCAATTATGCTAGCTCCTTCTCGGTGTTTTTGTACAGCAAACTCAACAATTAATACTGCATTTTTACCGAGTAATCCTACTAACATAATAAGACCCACTTGAGCATAAATATCGTTTGCTAATCCCATGAATTTGAGCAGTAAAAACGAACCAAATATTCCAATAGGGAGAGATAATATCACAGCTAAGGGGAGTAAGAAACTCTCGTATTGAGCTGCTAATACTAGGTACACGAAAATGAGAACGATAATAAAAATATATAAAGCTTCATTTCCACGACCAGCTTCATCATAAGAAAGTCCTTCCCAAGCGATGTCATAATCTTTTGGCAAAGATTCTTTTGCTACTTCGCGTATAGCTTGAATGGCATCAGCTGAAGTGTAGCCTTTTGCAGGAAGTCCTCGAATAGATGCTGAGTTGTACATGTTAAATCGAGTAATTTCATTAGGACCTTGCTTCTTTACCATCTTCATAAAGGAAGAGTAAGGCACCATTTCTCCTTCTTCATTTTTTACAAACAACTTTAAAATGTCAGAGGGTAACCTCCTGAATTCAGGGCCTGATTGTACATACACTTTGAAAAAACGTCCAAACTTAATGAATCCTTGCTCGTAAGTACTCCCAATCAAGATGTTTAGGTTTTCCATTGCTTTACCAATAGAAACACCTTTCTGCATCGCTAGTTTATTATCGATTTCTAATTCATATTGTGGGTAGTTAGCCGCAAAAAAGGTGAATAAACCAGCTAACTCTTTACGTTTCTTTAATGCAGCCATAAAATCTTGGTTTATTTTATCGAATTTATGATAATCGGTATTGGTTGTTTTATCTAACATACGTAATGAAAAACCTCCTGAGGAACCAAAACCGGGTACTGCTGGCGGTTCAAAATATTCGATAATTGCTCCAAGGTTTTGAGATTTTTCTTCCAGCTCTTCCATAATTTCATGTACAGAATGTTCGCGCTCTGACCAATCTTTTAAGTTAATTAAGCAAGTACCAGCGTTTGACCCTCTACCTTCGGTCATAATCTCATACCCAGCAAAAGAGGCTACAGATTCAACTCCTTCCACATCTTCACATAGCTCTTGAAGTTTTTCAGCTACTTGATTAGTTCTTTCTAGAGTGGATCCTGGAGGTGTTTGGATTATTGCATAAATAGTTCCTTGATCTTCTCCTGGAACAAAACCTGCTGGAAGAATTTTATTAATACCAATAATTCCTATTCCAAATACAATTAAAACACCGAAAGTGATGACCTTTCTATTTACAATTAACTTTAGTAGATTAACATATCTCCCTGTAAATTTTTCAAACCTTCTATTAAACCAATCTATAAATTGGTTAATTGGTGATTTTTTTCTTTCCTTTCCATGGTTGTTTTTTAATATCATGGCACAAAGAACAGGCGTTAATGTAAGTGCAATTAAAGCAGAAATGACAATCGAACTTGCCATGGTGATAGAGAATTGCCGATAAAAAGTTCCCACGGGTCCTGACATAAATGCAATAGGGACAAATACAGAAACCATTACCAAAGTAATTGCGATGATAGCACCACTAATTTCACCCATTACTTTTTTTACAGCATTATAAGGCGTTAGATGTTCTTCTTCTATTTTGGCATGGACGGCTTCCACTACCACAATAGCATCATCGACAACAATACCAATTGCTAACACTAATGCAAATAAGGTAATTAAGTTGATAGAAAACCCGAACATTTGTATCACAAAAAATGCCCCAATCAAAGAAACAGGTACGGCTAATATTGGGATTAAAGTAGATCTCCAATCCCCTAAGAATAGAAATACTACTAAAGCTACTAATAAAAAAGCATCTCTTAAGGTATGGATTACTTGCTCAATAGAAGCATCTAAAAATCTTGAAACATCATAACTAAATTTATAATCCATTCCGGGAGGAAAGGAAGCTTTCATTTCTTCTAATTTTTCTTTTACTCTATCAATTACTGCACTGGCATTACTTCCATAAGTTTGTTTTAGCACAATTGCAGAAGATGGGTCTCCATCTAGATTAGAGTAGATATCAAAGAATTCACTTCCCAGCTCAACTTTAGCAATATCTTTTAAGTGTATGCTTTCACCTTCTTTATTGGCTCTAATGATAATGTCCTCATACTCTTTTTCTTTGTTATATCTTCCTTTGTAGGTTAATACATATTCCAATGATTGAGCAGCAATTCCAGAGCTTCTTCCTAACCTTCCTGGTCGTCCTACAATACTTTGTTCTGCTAATGCATCCATTACTTCTTCAACGGAAATTTCATAAGCTCGCATACGATCAGGGTTTAACCATACTCGCATAGCATACTTTCTACTGCCCAATATTTGTGCTCTGGCAACTCCTTTAATTCGCTGTATTTCAGGAATCATTTTGGTGTAAGCATAGTTGTAAAGAAATTTTTCATCGGCATCTTTATTCTTACTAAATAGGTTTATTTTCATTAACATACTTGGTCGCATAGGGGTAATAATTACGCCTTCACGTTGTACTAATTCTGGTAAAAGAGGCATTACCTGATCAACCCTTGTTTTTACCCTTATTACAGCTTGGTTGGGATCTGTTCCGGGTTCAAAGATGATGCTGAGTGTTGCTTCTCCAGCACTAGTGGCATCTGTAGTCATGTACCTCATGTCTTGAACACCATTAATGGAATTTTCCAAAGTGGTTAAAGTAGATTTAACCAATACGTCTGCACTAGCTCCAGGGTAAGCTATAAAAATATTTACCGTAGTAGGTGCTATTTCTGGGAATTGAGATATTGGTAGCTGTTTGATAGCCAAAGTACCTGTAAAAACGATAATAATAGAAATCACTATCGCAAACACTGGGCGGTGTATAATTTTGCTAAACATAATTTTTAGTTTTTAGTGTATTTATATTATTCTGCGTATAAATCTAAATGTGATAATACTTCTTCTGGCTTCACAAAATCATAAACTATTTTATCTTTATTGTTTACTTTTCGTAAACCTTCAATCAAAATTTTGTCATTTACAGATAATCCATCTTTTATTATATAAAGATGTGGAAGTTCTTCTTCAATAGTAATTTTTCTTGATTGAATGATATTGTTTTTATCGACAACAAAAACATACTGATAATCTAAAATTTCAAAGGTGGCTTTTTGAGGAATAATTAATGCTCCTTTATGTGTCTCAGGAATTTGGATACTTCCTGTTTCTCCATGTCGCAATAATTTTTTTGGATTAGAAAAATTTGCTCTAAAAGCAATGTTCCCTGTTTCATTGTTAAAATCAGATTCAATAGTTTCGATTACTCCTGGATGCTCAAAAGGTTTATTGTTTGCCATCAAAAGATATACTTGCTGTAAACTGTCTTTTTTTATTTCAGTTTTATAATCTAAGTATTCGGCCTCAGGCATATTAAAATAGACCCACATTTGACTATTATCGGAAAGCTCTGTTAATAGTTCTCCCTCATCAAGAAGACTCCCTAACCTTACATGAAATCGACCAACTATACCATCAAAAGGAGCTTTAATGGAGGTAAAATCTAAATGAACTTGAGCCATTGACATTTCAGCTTGAGCTTTTTGTAGTTTAGCTTTTGCTAAAGCCAATTCGTTTGCAGATACAATGTTACTATCAGCTAAGACTTTAGTGTTTTGGTATTCTATTTCAGCAAAATTCGCTTCAGCTTGAGCTTTTTGTAATTCAGCTTGGTACATAGCAGGCATAATTTGGAACAATAGCTGACCTTTTTTAACAAATTGCCCTTCATCTACATATATATTTTGTAAATATCCTTTTTCAAGCGCTCTTAATTCAATGTGTTGAATAGAGCGAATTTGACATACATAGTCTTTAGAAATTATAGTGTCTTTTTTTAATGGAGTTGTAACTAAAAACTTAGCGTTCTCATGGTGCTCTTTATTGTGTTTTGAATTACACCCAACACTAATTAATAAAGCAATTACGCTTATTGATAATAATACTTTTTTCATGAAACAATTTATTAGATTTTAAAATCTGGGGTACAGTAATGTTAGTCTTTGAATAAAGACTTTTCTAATTAATTCTCAACTCAATTATTTATGAGCTGAATATTTGTTATGAAGGAATTTTAATACAGCAGAACTTTAAGAATAAAGGGGCTGTTTCTACAAAACGGATAAAATCACTGTAATGAATTGAATTACTTGAAAATGTTTCAATTTCAAGATTTAAATAGGGAATAAGGAAAAATAATAAATGTAAATTGTCTTCATCAGTTTCTTCTTCGAAAGTTTCTTCTAGTAATAAATTTAAATTTAATTCTTTTTTTAAATTATTAATTGCCTCCTTAGTTGAATTATTTTGATGATTGTAAGAAAATTCGATTTGACCACAACGATTATTAGCTAGTACTCTACCACTATATGCAACATTGATTAAAAAAGCTGTTATAAGTATTATACTTAAAGAAGTACGCATAAATTTAAAAATTTATAAAGCAAATGTAGAACTATTATTTAACAGAGATTTTTTTTAACGAAAAAATAACAATCCATTTATAAACAGGGGATATAGTATTATTTCCTAAATAAAAAAGCCCCCTCCTTAAACTTAAACACTAACACTACTAACTATTATGGTTTGGGGAGGAGGGAGACTTTTTCAGGGATAAATTATAATTTAATTACTTATGAGATTAAATAAAGAAAAAACAATTAATACCGATAATATACATAAGGTAACAACAAGCGCAAAAATTTTTTCTACATAAGAAATGTCATTCTTTTGATACATCATAGAAAAACAAGTTTTCACAAAAGATTCCATGGCTCTAATTTTTTAATAAATACACCTATGGATAGGTCCGTTTATTACTAATGACAAAGTACGCTATAAAAGGACAGGTAGAAAAATGAAATCTTTTAAATAGTTACCTTTTTGTTGGACTTAAATTATTGAAAAAGGGTAAAAAAATAATCTTTTATGGGATTAATAGAGAAATTATTTTTTCACTAAAACATAATATGTAGCTGAAATTCTAAGGAAAACATGTTTGGTTTTTGTGTTTGATTGACAGGGGTGTAAATTACGGTTTTGCAGCACAATAAAAGAAGGTTTAACAGTTCAATTTAAGTCATGGATGATGCTGAAACAAAGCTTGGGTTTCAATTTATTTGATTATTTTCGTGTAAACTTTTTTTAATGGCGAATAAATTCTCATCACACTTATATGACCTTATTCATTCCATGACTAGTTCTGAAAAAAGGTACTTTAAATTAGATGTTGCTAAACAGATTGGCAAAGAAAATAAGTTATGTATTCAGCTTTTTGATTTAATTGCCAAATCCGAAGGAAAAGCGATTGAAAAAATAGAAAAAAAGATTGATTTTACAGAGTACCCTTCTCGATTAAAAAATTACCTCTACGAAAGTATTTTAAATAGCATGGAAGATTACCATGCTAAAACATCTTTTAGAATAAAAATACGAAAGCAAATTAATCGAATAGAAAATTTGTATGATAGAAAGTTATTTAAACAGAGTTTGGTATTGACCAAAAAAGCGTTAAAAGACGCTGAAAAAATCGATGAAGAAACGTTTAAAATTCAAATTTTATACTGGTATATTAATAATCTTTTATCTGTAGGAGGAGAAAAGAACAATAAGTTGGCGGAAAAATTACAAGCTCAGCAAGCAGAAACAATAGATCGATTAAAACTAGAAAAAGAATACTCAAAGATATTAAACAAGATGTCTGCCCTATCACAAAACGTAGAACCTTCTTTTCAGCGATTAAAAAATGAAGAAATTTTAAAAATACTAGATACCCCATTGATGAAGGATTACTCTTTAGCAACTACTTTTTATTCTAAGTTATATTTCATAAGTATTCATGCTTATGCTTATCAGTATTTAGGAAAAATTAAAAAAGCAAAAGAATATTTTGAGAAATTGTTAAAACTGTATGATAATTACCCTGAAATTAAAGTGTTAAGAGAATCTATATTTATTGATGTGCTCAATAATTATGCAGTTATTAGTAATGTATTTTATGATTTTCAAACAGCTGAAGCTTGTTTTAAGAGAATGGAAGAATATGTCCCTCACAGAAAGGCAGTAATTGTTCAAATATTTGAATCGTTAGCAGCTAATAAATTAAATACTTATTTAACGCTTCCAAATTTTGAAAAAGCATTAAATATGGTCAACTTTATTGAAACGGGATTAGAAAAGCACGCTGAAGAAATGAGGCATAATTTTAGAATAGTTATTTATTCTAATTTAGCTTTTTTGTTTTTTGCGGCAGGAGAACATAAAAAAGCACTGAAGTACAATGAGCTTATTCAAGAAGAAGAAAAGAGCGTAACACATACTTCAGAAATATTTAATTACGCATGGATGAGAGAACCGCTTATTCAATATGAAATAGGAAATAGAGAGGAGACAATTCGCTCCTTCAATTTAAGTAAAAAACACCTAGAACAACGAGGGGAAGTAAAAGAATTTGAAGCTTGGTTTTTTCTGTTTTTTGAAAAATTAATTCAAATCAAGGAACACGAGAAAAAAGATTTTTTACGAGAAGAAGAAGAAAAGGTATTATCAATTCTAAAAAAGAAACAAGAAAATATTATTGATACTTTTAACATTTTATCGTGGTTTAGAACTAAAATAGATGGTGTTTCCTATGAAGAAGCAATTAGATATATATCTTCTTGTAAAGGGAACCATGAGCATTATTTAAAGAAAGTTATTTAATTTATGAAAAAGACATCTACACATTTATATGACCTCATTTATTCTCTTTCTAGTTCTGAAAGAAGGTACTTTAAACTTTACATTGCTAAACGTATAGGGAAGGACAATAAGTTATGTCTACAGCTTTTTGATTTAATTGTAAAAAGTGAAGGAAAACCTATTGAGAAGGTAGAAAAGAAAATAAACTTTACGGAACACCCTTCTCGATTAAAAAACTACCTCTATGATACTATTTTAAAAAGCTTAGAGGCCTATCATTCAACAAGATCTCCTACTATTAAAATTAGAAAAGCAATTAATCAAATTGAAAACCTGTATAATAAGGCACTTTTTGATCAATGTGTTATTTTGGCTAAAAAGACATTAAAGGATGCTGAAATGGTAGATAACCAGAACTTTAAGATAGATGTACTTACTTGGTATATTCTTTCTCTTTCTCAATTAGAGGATAAAAATGCATTAAAAATGGAGAAAGAATTGTCTATTCAACAAGAAGAAGCTATTAACAACTTAAAGTTAGAAAGGGAGTTTCAAAAACTGAATAAATCACTATTTAACTTTACTAAAAAAGTAGGGACATTACGTTCAAAAGAAAATGATGATAAGCTAAAAGAATTAATAGATAGTCCGCTTTTAAGTGATTATTCATTGGCAACTTCATATCACTCTAAATATACTTTTAACACTATATATGCTAGTTATTATGGATATTTAGAAGACAATAAGAATGTAAATTTTTATCAGAAAAGGAATTTGACTTTGTATGAAGATTACCCTGCGATGAAAGATGCTGAGCAACTAAACTATTTAACGTGTTTAAATAATTACGCGCTTAATTGTGCGGGGCTCGGAGAATACGAAAAAGCGGAGTATTATTATTCAAAGATGGAAGAAATAGACCCGAATACGGAGCAAATAGACATTAAACGGTTTGAATATTTTTCTTCCAATCGATTAGATTTGTATTTAAGAATGCCTAACTTAAAAAAGGGGTTAAGTTTGGTAGAAAACATAGAAGAAGGCTTAAAGAAGAATGATAGAAAAATAAATAGGCTGTTTAAATCAGTAATCTATAGCAATTTATGCTATTTGTTTTTTGCATCAGGGCAGTATAAAAAAGCATTGCAATACAATAACTTAATTATAAGCCAAGAGAATACAGTTTATCGATCAGATATTTTTCGTTTTGCTAGAATTATGAATTTGCTTATTCATTATGAAAATGAGGATAAAACCAGTATTGAGTATTTTTATGAATCTTTAACTCGTTATTTAAAGAAACAAACTGAAAATTACCTTTTTGAAGAATGGTTCATTTCTTTTTTTAAAGCATTATTAAAAGTTTCTCAAAAAGAGAAAAAAGCTTTTTTACAAGCTGAAGAGAAAAAATTGTTGGCAATTTTAGCCGCTCCCAATGAAAGAAAAATCATCTCTCATTTCAATATTTTGGCATGGTTTAGGGTTAAAATTGATCAAGTTTCTTTTGAAGATGCCATGAAATCATTTTCTAATAGAAAGTACCAAGAATATGTAAGTTACAGGTCTTAATTAAATTACGATTCTAAAAGTATTTAACAAGGAAATTTCTAAAGCAAAAAGCTTTTTGGAAGCATAACTAATAAGAGAATTAGCTTTTTTTATTAAAAATAGTAGGACTAGTTTAGTTTAACTAAACACAATCTTAACTACTTTTTTGTTATGGTAAAAAAAGCAACTATTTTCACTTTGGCGTTTTGTTTATTGCTGCCTAGTATATTATTATCCCAAGTACAATTTAAAGAAGCTAATAATTGGGCTTTATTTAACCTGTCGGAATTAGATTTCAATGTTGGTTCTCCGCCAGCAGTATCTCATAACACCCAAATGAATGGAGGAGATGGAGAAGGGAGTTGTACCATTTCAGATAAAGATGGGAACTTATTATTCTATACTGATGGTTTTGATGTTTGGGATAGAAATCATAACGTAATGCCTAATGGGGCGGGGTTAAGTGGAGGGGCTACTAGGACATCTACCAATTCTGGGGTTATTGTTCCAATACCTGGAAGTAATACACAATATTACATTTTTGTTGTAGGACCATTTGCAAATCCAGTATTCGAATACACCTTAGTTGACATGAACCTTAATGGAGGTATGGGAGATGTGGTTGTTGCACAAAAAAATCAACAATTATTTAATTTTTCTACAGAAAAAATAACGGCAACGAAACACGCTAATGGTAGAGATATTTGGGTTATCTGCCATGAGGGTGGGACTGCAAATTATAGGTCCTATTTAGTTACTCCTGCGGGGATAAACCCGGTTCCTGTGGTAACTAATATCGGTACGGTACATGGCACAGCATCTGATGGAGTGAGGGGGGCGATGAAAGTTTCTTCTAAAGGAGGAAAGTTGGTTGCCTGTATAGGTGGACCTGGCCGTGTAGAAATTTTTGATTTTGATAGAGCAACAGGAGTATTAGCTAACGCTATGCTTTTTAATGATACAGACTTCCCTTTATCTTCACCGGGTGGATCGTCAGGAACTCCTTATGGAGTAGAGTTTTCACCAGATGAAACCAAATTATATTTTGCTCAAATGGGATCAAACACAATGGTTCAACTAGATGTAAGTGTTTGGGATAGAGATTCCATTATAAATAGTACGGTTAATATGAGAACTCACTATTCCTCTATACAAGCTTGTGGGTTGCTTCAAATGGGGCCAGATAAAAAAATATATGTTGCTCAATACTTAAACAGATACCTAGGTGTTATTAATGACCCTAACCAAACTGCTGTGGGTAATGCTTGTGGGTTCGATCACCAAGGGGTAGATTTGGGATCTGGATACAATGCTAAATATGGGCTCCCTGTATTTATACAGTCTTATTTTGATGATCCCTCTATAACTTTTGATGGAACCTGTCCTGGAGACACCACCAATTTTTATTACGCACAAGGTAGTTTTGTTGATTCTATATTATGGGATTTTGATGACCCTGCTTCTGGTCCTAATAATTACGCAACCACTGATACGGCACAACACTTTTATAGCACTGAAGGAACTTATAATGTTCAGCTAATCATTTATAATGGAGGGATTAATGATACTCTTTTTGCCACTGTAGAAATAACTTACCCACCTGTTACAATAAACAATGGAAATGATACCATATTTTGCGGAACATCATTAGACTTAACAGCCAATAATGTTGATGCTGTTTCTTACCTTTGGTCAACAGGGGATACCACTAAAACCATTACAGTCAATTCCACAGGCACTTATTATGTGACCATTACTAACCATGAAAATTGCCAAAACAGTGATACTATAGATGTACAAGTTAATCCAGCCTTAACATTTACGCTTACAGGAAGTGATGCAGGGTGTAGCGATGACGGTTCTATTAGTACAACAATAACAGGAGGAACACCAACTTACTCTTATTTATGGTCTGATGGGCAAACAACTCCTACGGCTGTAAATTTAGCGGGAGGAAGCTACTATGTTACTGTAACAGATGGAGCGGGTTGTGTGGAAAGAGACACAACAATTATTGCACAGCCTATAGTTGTGACAATAGATAGTTTTACTGTAACAGATGCTACGACATGTGGAGGCAATGATGGTGCAATAGACATATCAGTAAGTGGGGGAGGGAGTCTTTCTCCTCAAGTAATTGCCGCGGAAGGTTTTGAAACAGACGGAGAAGGTTCTAGATATACATTGAGCTCATCAGGACATAATAGTACTCACTATTTCTTCAAAAGAGGTGATGATGGCTCTATAAGCTTTAATCCAGATCCCACGAATGAAGAAGGTTCTTATTATTTTGCTGCTAGATGGGGTGGTTTTGGTGGTGTTCCCGCAGATTTGAGTTTAACACTCGCTCCTCAAACAATAACAGGATATACAAATATAGAAATATGTGCATTACTTGCGTTAGGGTACACTTCAGGATATGCTGGAGCAAATCATATTACAATAGAATATAATGTAGATGGAGGGGGATGGAATACACTCAAAGCATTTGAACCAAACCCCTCCGGTGTTTTAGCGGAAGATAATAATAACGATGGTATAGGGGATGGAATAGCATTAGCCAGTGATTTTCAAGATTTTTGTTATAGCGTTCCTGTAACAGGTAATTCTATAGAGGTTAGAATTAGTTTGAATGCAAGTGGTTCAAGTTTAAGGCAAATAGCTTTTGATAATATTCGTGTCCGTGGGGTATTGCCTTTAACCTATAGTTATTTATGGTCTACAGGTGACACTACAGAAGATGTAAGTAGCTTGATTGCTGGGACTTATGATGTTACAGTGACAGGAGAAAATGGATGTACGGCAACAGAAACGTTCTCAATAACGGATCCTTGTACAATAATTCCTTTAGTGGCTTCATTTACCCCTTCAGATACTTCTATTTGCGTAGGAGATTGTATTACATTCACAGATAACAGCACAGGAACAAATGTTAATGCTTGGAATTGGAGCTTTCCGAGTGGAACGCCAACAAGTGCTACAGGGCAAAATCCAGGAAGTATATGCTATAATTCTCCAGGAACTTTTAATATGACTTTGCAAGTGACAGACGATAACGGGACTGATGATACCACAATGACGGTTACAGTAACAGCAGCAGAAGACGCTACCTTTAATTATTCAGCAGCTACTTACTGTCAAAATGAAGTTGATCCTACCCCAACGATATCGGGAACAGGAGGAGGAACATTTACGAGTACACCAGTAGGGTTAAGCCTTACAGCAGGAACTGGAGTAATAGATTTAAGCGCTAGTACACCAGGAACTTATGGAGTATTGTACACTACGCCAAATGCTAGCTGTGGAGACACCTTAACGGTGTTTGTAACGGTAACAGCAACAGAAGATGCTATGTTTAATTATTCAGCATCGAATTACTGTCAAAATGAAGTTGATCCTACACCAACGATATCAGGGACAGCAGGCGGAACATTTACGAGTACACCAGTAGGGTTAAGCCTTACAGCAGGAACTGGAGTAATAGATTTAAGTGCTAGTACACCAGGAACTTATGGAGTATTGTATACTACGCCAAGCGCGAGTTGTCAAGATACTTTAACGGTATTTGTAACTATCGATGCAACAGAAGATGCTACGTTTAATTATTCAACATCAAGTTATTGTCAAACAGAACCAGATCCTACACCAACGATAACAGGAACAAGTGGAGGTACATTTACAAGTACACCAGCAGGATTAAGCCTTACAGCAGGAACGGGAGTAATTGATTTAAGTGCGAGTACACCAGGAACATACGGAGTGCTGTACACTACTCCTAGTGGAAGTTGCCCAGATACCTTGACGGTATTTGTGACTGTAACTAGTTTTGAAGACGCTACGTTTAATTATTCAGCATCAAGCTATTGTCAAAATGAAGTTGATCCTACGCCAACGATATCAGGGACAAGCGGAGGCACATTTACAAGTACACCAGCAGGATTAAGCCTTACGGCAGGAACAGGAGTAATAGATTTAAGCGCGAGTACACCAGGTACTTATGGGGTGCTGTACACTACGCCAAGTGCGAGTTGTCAAGACACTCTAACGGTGTTTGTTACTATTGAAGCTTTAGATGACGCTACGTTTAATTATTCAGCTACCAGTTATTGTCAAACAGGTTTAGATCCTACCCCAACGATAACAGGAACAAGCGGAGGAACATTTACAAGTACGCCTGCAGGACTAAGCCTTACAGCAGGAACAGGTGCAATTGATTTAAGCGCAAGTACACCAGGCACTTATGGGGTGTTATATACTACCCCTAGCGTAAACTGTCCAGATACATTGACGGTTTTTGTAACGATTGAGACAACCGATGATGCTACGTTTAATTATTCAGCAGCTACTTACTGTCAAAATGATGTTGATCCTGCCCCAACGATAACAGGGACAGCAGGAGGAATGTTTACAAGTACACCAGTAGGGTTAAGCCTTACAGCAGGAACTGGAGTAATAGATTTAAGTGCAAGTACACCAGGCACTTATGGGGTGTTATATACCACACCTAGCGTAAACTGTCCAGATACATTGACGGTTTTTGTAACGGTTGATGCAAACGATGATGCTACGTTTAGTTATTCAGCATCCAATTACTGTCAAAATGAAGTTGATCCTACCCCAACGATAACAGGGACATCAGGAGGAACATTTACCAGTACACCAGCAGGATTAAGCCTTACGGCAGGAACAGGAGTGATTGACTTAAGCGCGAGTACACCAGGCACATATGGAGTGTTGTATACCACACCTAGCGTAAACTGTCCAGATACTTTAACGGTTTTTGTAACCATTGAGGCAATGGAAGACGCTACATTTAGTTATACATCATCTAATTATTGTCAAAACGGTGTCGATCCTACTCCAACGATAACGGGGAAATCAGGAGGAACATTTACCAGTACACCAGCAGGATTAAGCCTTATAGCAGGAACAGGAGCAATAGACTTAAGTGCGAGTACACCAGGTACTTATGGGGTATTATATACCACACCTAGCGTAAACTGTCCAGATACTTTAACGATTTTTGTAACCATTGAGGCAACAGATGACGCTACATTTAGTTACACAACTAATGTTTATTGTTTAAATGATGCTAACCCAACCCCAACAATAACAGGGTTAAACGGAGGAGTATTTACAATTGACAATGGAGGAGTTATTAATTCAGTTACTGGAGAATTAGATGTTAGTGGAACCGGAGGAGGATTATACACAGTGACTTATACTACTACTGGTACTTGTCCAGCAACCTCTAGTGTATCTATCACTATTACGGATCAATCAGATGCGACAATAACTCCCGTTGGGCCATACTGTGAAAATGACCTTTCAGTTACATTATCTGTAGTTGATGGCGGAGGAACATGGAGTGGTACAGGTGTTACTGCAGGGGTTTTTTCTCCGAGTGTTGCGGGTGCAGGAACGCATGAAATTATTTATAGCGTGGGAACAGGTAATTGTGCAGATAGCGATACAATAGACATTATAGTAAGCAGTAATCCAATACTTACATTAATAGCAAAAAATGATAGTTGTTTTAATGAAGAAGGAAGTGTAAACACTATTGTTACAGGAGGAACTGCTCCTTTTGATTACAATTGGGATTCAGGAGAAAGTACCGCAAACATATCGGAGTTGCCAGCAGGAACCTATACCCTTGTTGTAACAGATTCTGTAGGCTGTACAGCTACATCATTTGCTACAATAGAAGATATATTGCTAAACTGTGACTTCCACATTTTTTTACCTAACATCTTTTCTCCAAATGGGGATGGAAGTAACGATGTGTTTTTTGTGAGAGGTAAAGGAATTAAATCTCTTTCTATGGTTATTTATAGCCGTTGGGGAGAAAAAGTATTTGAAACAAGCGATAAAGATGAAGGTTGGGATGGTCGATTTAGAGGGCAGGACATGAATGCTGCAGTTTTTGTTTATTATGTTAGAGCGGTAATGGTCACAGATGAAGTGATTGAACAAAAAGGGAATGTTACCCTGGTAAGATAAAAACGGCACAAAAAGAAAAAGTATGAAAAAGATATTATACCTATTAATAGGAGTGTTATTGGTTCTTGATTTATCAGGGCAAGACATTCATTTTTCACAATATTACAATACACCAATGATGTACAATCCTGCATTGACTGGAGTTTTTGGAGGAGCTCAACGAGCGATGTTGGCTTACAGAAACCAATGGATGACAGTAGCGAGTCCTTATACGACTTATGGCGCAGCTTTTGATATGCGAATGATGGAGAAAAGAGGAGGAAATTTTTCTTTAGGAACAGGGCTTGGTGTTTATAGAGATGTGTCAGGAGACACTAAGATGGGAATTACAAATGTGGTATTGTCTTTAAGTGGAATTATCGGATTAAGCGAGAAACAACATTTGATGGTAGGGTTTCAAGGAGGAGTAGAACAGAGAAGTATGGGAGGAGAAATGATTTGGGACAATCAATATGATAAAGATGCTCCTGATTATTATAACGTGGAGGCTCCAACAGGAGAAATAAGCAGCTACAATACAGGATTTGTGGGGATGGATTTAAATGTGGGTTTAGCATGGGTGTATTCAGAATCAGTAAAACGGATAGTGAATCAGGATAATTTTTCATTAAAACTGGGAGCTGTTTACCAACATGTTGGCTCACAAACTTTAAAATACGGAGATACTCCAGATGATTTATATGGAAAACTCTCTTTTCATGGAGAAAGTAATATTTCAGTTCCAAATTCAAATACGTCATTTCAACCGAATTTAATTTACCAAAGACAAGGACCCAATCAAGAAATTCTGCTAGGATCTTTGATTAGATATAAATTAGGGTTTGATTCACAGTATACAGGAATGTTACAATCATCCGCTGTATATATTGGGCTCCATGCAAGATACGGAGATGCGTTAATACCATCGGTAGGGTATGAAGTCTCCAATTGGAAGATTATGTTTAGCTATGATTCAAATTTGTCAGGATTAAGGACAGCAAGTAACAGTATCGGAGGGTTTGAAGTTACGCTTACGTTTATTAATCCTGGTTCTATGAAATCTGGCAGAGGAAGTGCGAGATTTAACTGATAAAAATTACTAAAAGCTTTAAGGAAATAAAACAATAAAAATACGGAGTAGATGCAACTTTTTGCTTAAAAAAAGCATCTTTATAACAACGATAAATATTAATAAAAAGAAAGTATGATTAAAATTAAAACAGGAATAAAAAGCTTATTTATACTAATGAGTTTTATGATGATTACCGAGCTTTTACAAGCACAATGTTGTGGGGATGGAGTTTGTGACTCTTTAGCAGGGGAAAATGCGACTAATTGTCCTTATGATTGTGCAGGAGGAGGGTTTAATTGTCCGAATACTGTTGGAACATTTTTTAAGTCTGGTTTTTGGCCTGTGAGTAGTGCTGTAGCTCAATCTAATGGATGGTGTTACACCTTTACCTCTCCATATCCTTCCATTGTTTGTTTTGAATATGAAGTGCCTAATATCGGAGATACAGCTTCGGTATCTTTTACGATAAGTGGATGCAACAGTAGTACGGTAAATCAAGGCAACAATCCTCCAGGAGGAGGGTGCAACTCTGCTGGAGGTGGAATTAGAGCCACTTACGACAATGCTTGTAATTTAATAAGTAATTCTATAAGAACAGGTGGAGCAGGATGTTATACCCCTGGTGACATCATTACAGTCTGTATCGGTTTAACAGACACTCTTTGTGGATCAATGACAATTTGTCCTGTAATACAGACCGCAGGACCAGGAGGGACAAGTGCTGGGTGCGCTCCTTTTAATATTAGCCCGCTAGGTTCTTTAGCTGATCTTTGTGATTCAACTTCCGGGGTGGGTCTTGTTACGCCTCCATGTGGTAATCATTTTTCCTATTTATGGGATGACCCATTAACACAAACAGACTCTATGGCTACAGGATTAACACCAGGAACATACACTGTTGTAGTTACCAATGATTCTTTAGCAAATTGTGATACAACAATTACGGTTGTTGTTCCTAACATTACTCCTCCTGTATTTACAACGGATACGATTAACATTTGTGAAGGAGAGAGTGTTTTTCTGGAAGGGGCAAATCAATTTACAGCAGGAACTTATAATGATACTATTTTTAATGGGGATTGTCAAAATATTACCGTTACAACATTAACGGTTGAAGCAGTTGGGACTTGTTCCCCTTCTTCTATATTAATTCCTAATGTCTTTACTCCAAACGGAGATGGCTCGAATGATGTATTTACTGTAGATGGTGTTAACCTTAGAACGGTTGAAGCTGAAATTTATAATAGATGGGGACAATTGCTGTATTCATGGAATGATCCTGCTGGTTTTTGGGATGGAAGAACACCTAGCGCAGCTGAGGCTTCTGAAGGAACTTACTTTTATATTATTAAAGCTGTTGGACTGGATGATATAAAATACGAAAAAGAAGGTTCTTTTACTTTGATAAGATGAAGCTAACAAAATAATATATTAATTGTTGGGGACAGCTAAATGCAACTTTTCTTACTAAATTACGTCTTACTGTAACAGCTCTTATAACTTAAATATTGATTTATGAAAAATAATTACAGCCTTAAAATGAAGGGGATTATCTTTTTGTCTTTGTTCATTTCCGTAATAACATTAAATGCTGCTACTTTTACAGTCACCAATACTAATAATGCTGGTGCTGGATCACTTCGTCAAGCAATATTGGATGCCAATACAGGTGCTGGTGGAGATAATATTGTTTTTAATATTCCAGGAATAGCACCGCATACTATTAATTTAGCATCTGCTTTACCAACAATTAGCGATGCCGGTACTGCTAATGGAGAAAACACTATTATTGATGGTACTACTCAGCCAGCAAATGGGTACACCGGTACGAGTCCAAAAATTATTATCATTGGTACAGGAACTGGCAACGGAATAAGGATTGATGCCCCTAACTGTGAAGTATACGGTTTATTAATCAACAACTTTAATAAAGGAATTTATGTAACCGAAACCAATCCAACTATTGGGGCATTAAATAAAGGCAATGTAATTAATGGTTGTGTCTCACATGGAATTCATATAGATGGAAGTATTTCTAGTACCTCTATTCAAGCCAATTATGTTGGAGTAGATTATTTAGGCACAACAGCAATACCGAATGGAGGAGATGGAATTCGTATTAATGGCACTAGTGTAAGCATACAAAATTTAGGAGGAACTACTTTAGGTGAAGGTAATTTGGTTTCAGGAAATACGGGTACAGGAATATTAATCGCAGGAACAGGATTAGTAGGGTCTGGTATTTATGGAAATTACATTGGTGTAGATATAACTGGAACAGCTTGCCTTGGTAATGGTGGTGATGGGCTTAATATTAGTGGAACAGGTGCTGATAACAATAATATTGGGGGAAATACAGCTGCACACATGAATATTGTTTCTTGTAATAGTGGTATTGGAATTAATCTTTCAGGTACAAGTACTGATGGAAATGTTATTGAAGGAAATCATATTGGAGTTGATATAACGGGCACGGTAGATTTTGGTAACGGGAGTCATGGAGTAGCTCATACTGGAACAAGTGGGGGGATACAAATTGGAGGTAATGGAGCAGGTGAAGGGAACATAATCTCTGGAAACGGAGGAAACGGTATTCAAACAGGAGGAGGCACTTCTGCTAGTGCAGTAATTGAAGGAAACATAATTGGGTTGGACATTTCGGGAACCATTGCTATTGGAAATGATTTAAATGGTGTTTATTTTGGTGGAGGTACAGGTCCAACCTTAGTTGTTGGAGGAAATTTAGCTAGTTCCCGTAATATTATTTCTGCTAATGGAGGTCATGGAATAGATCTACGAGGTGCTACATCAGTAGATTATACTATTAGAAATAATTACATTGGTACTGATATCTCAGGAACATTGAATCGTGGAAACGTACAAAACGGAATCTACTCTAATGCTGATAATGTACAAATTGGTAGTACCACAGCAGGAAGAGGAAATATTATTGCTTATAATGGACTAGAAGGTATCCGAGTTCACCAAGAAGATCAAAATGACATTCACTTAAACAGTATCTTTTGCAATAATCAATTGGGAGGATCTGGAAAAGGAATTGTACATACTAGTGGAGGAAACAACAATATTGCTGCTCCTGTAATTAATGGAGCAACTGTAACTACATCTTTTGTAGAAGGTACAGCACCTTCTGGTGCTCGCGTAGAGATTTTTACTAATACCACTTGTTGTGAAGGGAAAAATTATGTAGCATCTGTTACTGCTAATGGTGCTGGAAATTGGTCTTACAGTGGCTCTTTAGTTGGAACAACTGTTTCTGCTACTGCTCACTTAGCTGGTGATGGTACTTCAGAATTTTCTCCTTGTGAAACATTACTTTTTGTGGGGTGTTGTGGTGATGGAGTAGCGAATACAGGTGAAACAGCTGCTAACTGTCCTTATGATGTAGCAGGTGGGGGATTTAATTGTCCAAATACAATAGGACCATTTTTCCAATCGGGTGCTTGGCCTGTGAGTACAGCAACAGCACAAACAAATGGATGGTGTTACACGATTACATCTGCTACTCCTTTGGTTTGTTTTGAATATGAAGTGCCTGCTGTTGGAGAAGATGCTTCAGTATCTTTTTCTATAAGTGGATGTAGTACTAGCTCAGTCAATCAAAGCAACCTCCCTCCTGGAGGTGGCTGTAATTCAGCTGGAGGAACGCCTCCAAGAGCCACTTATGATGATAATTGTAATTTAATAAGTAATTCGATAAGGACAGGTGGAGCAGGATGTTATACTCCAGGAGATATAATCACTGTTTGTATCGATTTGACAGGTCAATTCGGGTGTGGTGACGTTACCATTTGTCCTGTTATACATACAGCAGGCCCTGGGATATCAAATCCTGGTTGTCCTCCGTTTAATGGATTTGCTAGTTCAGGTTATTTTACTGACCCTTGTGACACAACAACGGGTTATGCCTATGTTACTCCTCCATGTGGAAGTCATTTTACATATCTATGGGATGATCCATTAGCTCAGACAGATT
Source organism: Vicingus serpentipes (assembly GCA_024103385.1). Lineage (GTDB taxonomy): Bacteria > Bacteroidota > Bacteroidia > Flavobacteriales_E > Vicingaceae. The sequence continues at coordinate 317 of JAGFIT010000025.1, read as the reverse complement.
CTTTAGCGACAGGATTAACACCAGGGACATACAACGTGACCATTACCAATACTGCTTTTCCAACATGCGATACAACTATAACAGTTAATGTTATTGATACATTTCCAAGTGTGGATCCAACTCTAACTTTAACCCACGATACGCTATGTATAGCATCTAGTAGCACGATTGATTTAACCACTTATGAGGCTGGTACTACTGGAGGTACTTGGTCAGGACCTGGGGTTACTGGTACTACATTTACAGCTCCTGGATTGGGGGATTACACCCTAACTTATACCGTAGGTACTGCTCCTTGTGATGAAACTACTAACATC